>CAJTRL010000040.1 GCA_910578715.1 uncultured Lachnospiraceae bacterium
ATCAGAGATTTTTCAACTGCGAATTTGTGCCTTTCAGGCCCAAATATCGCGGGAAGAGAGAAAGGCATGGTTAATAGTATGGCATTTCAATTTAAAATCAATAAACTGCGTTTTCCCGAGGGAAAAAGAAAAGCGCTGACGCTCAGCTATGATGACGGCATCGTGCATGACAGGCATCTTGTGGAGCTGATGGACAAATACGGCGTAAAAGGCACTTTTAATCTGAATACGGCGCTTTTCGGAAGAAACTGCACGATTAAAATCGATGGAAAAGACGTGGAGGATTCCGTCGTAAATGCGGAGGAAATTTCGCAGCTGTATCAGAACCACGAAGTGGCGACCCACGCGGCAAGGCATATCTCCCTGACCGAGTGCGGAAGCGCGGCGCTTTGGGAAATAATGGAAGACCGTAAGGCTTTAGAAGCGCTTGTTCCTTATCCGGTACAGGGACATGCTTATCCTTTCGGCATTTATGATAAGACGGTAATTGCGATGCTAAAAGCGGCCGGCATCCGTTATGCCCGCACTGTCGTTTCAACAGGAACTTTTGGGCTGCCGGAGGATTTTCTGGAATGGCATCCCACCTGTCATCATGCGGACCCACGCCTGATGGAACTGGCAAAACAGTTCTGCGAAGGAAAGGAAAACCCGCAGATTATCAACTGGCCGCAGCTCTTTTATTTGTGGGGACATTCGTACGAATTTGCCAGACAGGATAACTGGGAGGTTATCGAAAACTTCCTGTCCTATGTTTCCGGTTTTCAGGAGGAAATCTGGATGGCGACGAACGGAGAAATTGTTTCTTATGTGGAGGCTTACAGAAGCCTTGTTTTTTCCGCGGACGGCTCGAAAGTGTATAATCCGTCGTGCAGAACGGTATGGCTGGAAGCGGTTGGAGAAGTATATGCGGTGGAACCCGGCGAAACGGTGACGCTTGCGGGATATCAGCAAAGTTAAATCAGAACGCTTTCGGCGTCGGACATAAATTTGCGGACAGAGAGAAAGATAAGGTTATATGATGAAAAATAAAATAAATCAGATAAAGAACGATTTGTTCTATCGACAGATTTTTAAACTGGTGTTGCCGATTATTATCCAGAACCTGCTGAGCGCGGCGGTCAGTTCCGCCGACGTGGTCATGCTCAACTATGTAGGACAGTCGTCTATTTCGGCAGTATCACTGGCATCGCAGTATGCCAGTGTTCTTTTTATGGTCTTTTACGGACTGGGAACAGGCGCAACGATGCTGTGCGCGCAGTATTACGGAAAAGGGGATATGCGGGCGATTCAGGTGGTGGAGGGCATTGCCATGCGCTTTTCCCTTCTGATATCGTTCCTGTTTGCCGGACTGGCGCTGACCGTCCCGGAAGGCATGATGCGGATTTTTACCAAAGATACGGAGCTGATTGCGATTGGCGCTTCTTATTTGCGGTATATGAGCGTCAGTTATCTTTGCTGGGGCATTATTGAAGTCTACCTTGCGGTGCTTCGCAGCATCGGCAGGGTGGTCATCTGTACGGCTCTGAATGTTGTGGCCTTTTCCATGAATATTTTCCTGAATGCGGTTTTTATTTTCGGCCTTTTCGGCGCGCCGCAGCTTGGAGCGAAGGGCGTTGCGATTGCCACGTCCATGTCCCGGCTGATAGAGCTTGTGCTTTGTTTTATCGTTTCGTTTACGAGCAAAGATATCAAACTGGATTTCCGGTATTTGTTTGTCAGAAGCAAAGCGCTGTTTTCCGATTTCGTCAGACTGTCCCTTCCGGCGCTCGGAAACGATATCAGCTGGAGCGTGGCCTTTTCCATGTATTCCGTTATCATCGGACATCTCGGAACGGATGCGGTGGCCGCCAATTCCTTCGTTATCGTCGTCCGGAATTTCGGAACGATTCTCTGCTTCGGCATGGCCAGCGCGGGCGGCATTCTGATTGGAAACATCATCGGTGAAAACAAGCTGGAAGAGGCCAGGGCGGGTGCAAAAAAACTGATGAAACTGACCATTATTACCGGAGCCATCGGCGGTCTGATTATTCTGGCAATCATGCCTTTTGTGTTAAAATATGCGGCCCTGTCGGAACAGGCCATGCACTATCTGAAATATATGCTGCTCATCAATACCTATTATGTAATGGGAGCAGCCGTCAATACGACGCTGATTGCGGGCGTTTTCCGGGCGGGCGGCGACAGCCGGTTTGGTTTTATCTGCGATACCATCGATATGTGGTGCTATGCCGTGCCGCTCGGTTTTTTTGCGGCTTTTGTCCTGAAACTGCCCGTCATGTGGGTGTATTTTCTGCTCTGTACCGATGAATTTGTCAAGTGGCCCTGGGTGCTGAAACGCTATCGGAGCGGCGTGTGGCTGAAAAATATTACGAGGGATGATTTGTTTTAACAGACAGTAGCTTTTAACAGACAGTACCGAAGACGGCGCTGTCTGTTTTGCATTTTCGAAGCGTTTTTTGTCCCGAAACAAAAAACTTTTGATATCTGAATTGGGAATCTGCTGTTGACAACAAGCCTACAAGATGTTAATATAAATATGGCCTACAAAATGTTAATATAAAAGAGGAAAAAATAAGAAACAGGTAAATAATAAATAAGTGTAGGACTGAAAAATGATTGGGAGGAGATGATATCCTATGCAGCAGATTTCAGAATCAGAGCTTGTTCTGATGAGAATTATATGGAAAAACGGCGGAACTGCATTATACTCTCACATAATGGAAGAGTTGGGAAAAGACAGTAATGTATGGAAAAAGAACACGGTGCTCACGCTGTTGTCGCGTCTTGTGGAAAAAAATTACTTAAAGACAGACAAAATCGGAAGAAGGAATGAATACCGGGCTGTTGTCGGGGAACAGGAGTACCGGGCGAAGCAGACGAGAAATTTTCTGGATAAAATTTATCAGGGGAACGTCAGCGGCCTTGTTTCAACCCTGTTACAACAGGAAATTTTATCGGAAGAAGAACTGAAAGAGATAGAGGCATTCTGGGAAAGGAGACGTCAGGAATGATGGGAGAATTTATGAAAATACTCTTATCACTTTCTTTTTCCGGGGCCTGTCTGTTTCTGCCCGTTTTCTGGGCCGTGCGGCTGTGCCGCAACAGACTGAGCAGACGCTGGCAGTATTATATCTGGATTTTGGTGGCGCTGCGTTTTCTTGTTCCGGTTACATTTCCGAATGCGCTGGCGGGACAGTTGTTCCGAAGCCTGGAACTGGCCGTGGAAGGACGTACGGCGGATAAACCGGCGGACGGGAGCACGGTGGATGAGGCGGAAGGCGCAGAAAGAGAAGAGGAAGCGGAAGGTATAGGAGAACAGGAAGCTGCGGCAGAAGACGAAGGAAAGCGGGAAGATGCAGCGGAAGACATAGGAAGAGGAGAAGAGAGCGCGGAAGATGCGGGAAATGAGATAAAAAGCGCAGAAGGGAAGATGCCGGAAAAAGAAGAGCAAAGCGTTCCTTTTGGCATTTTGTTCGGTGTGTTTGCCGTATGGATGGCTGGCGCTTCCGGGCTTCTGATACACAAAGTTACGGTTTACCGGAGTTATATGCGGTTTTTGAAAAGCGGAAACCGGGAAGTGGCGGAACTGACCGTGCTGAATCTTCTTGCGGAGGCGGAAGAAGCGCTTAACCTCCGAAGAACGGTGGAGCTGTACCGGAATCCGATGATTACATCGCCTATTATGACAGGTTTTATCCGGCCGGCTATCGTCATACCGGACAGAAGCATGACGGAAAAAGAGTTGAACTGCATTTTTACGCATGAGCTGATACATTTTAAATATTTTGATATGTTCTATAAATGGCTCGTCCAGATAACGATTTGCATACACTGGTTTAATCCTTTCGTCTGGCTGCTCGGAAAGGAAGTGAACAGGCTCTGCGAGCTTGCCTGTGACGAGAAGGTTATCGGAGCGCTGGATGTGCGGGAACGAAAAGCGTATGGAGATATTTTGCTTTCTTTTCTGAAAAGGGAAGAGACATACAAAAATCCGCCAGCTTATATTACGCTGACGGAGGGTGCGGAACAATTAATAGAAAGGCTTGGTGCAATTATGGATTATCGGAAAAAATCGAAGCCCGTCGTAATTCTGGCGACGGCGCTGACCATGTTGTTATGTTTCTTTTTTGCCGGAATCGGGGCGTACGCGGGGCAGCCTGGGGTGGAACCGAAGAACGATGTGGATGAGGATATCCCGGTACAAAAAGATGAGATGGATTACAGTCTTCTTTACGATGAAGAGGCAAATACTTATTATATTCTCGTCGATGGGGCGACGATTGCTGACAGGCCGACGGGCGGCGTAACGAGTGGAAGTATCGGAATCGTTCTGGTAAGAAAGACCGGGTATGCGGCATTTCAGTTCAGCCGTTTTTCCCTACGATTTGATTTCGCGGAGAAACTGGAAAACCAGTGCCGGGATATGGTGGAGACCGGAGGGATTTCAGAGGCGGAATCGGAGTTGATTCAGGAAGCCGCCGTCAGCATTGCGGTAACGGAGGGAATTTTGACAGAGGAAGAAGCCGGACAGTATATGGATGTTAAAGAAATCGGAGAAGCCGAGGAAGCGGAGGAAGAGCCGGACGATGTCAGCCGGAAAGTGGAGGAGCTGAAAGAAAAACAGTATGCTTATTATCAGCGGACAAATTATGAAGAACCTTACCTCATCGAATATGGCTGGAATCTGGACAAGGAAGATGAGAAGTTTTATCTTCATAAGGAAATTATGATGGACGACGGTAGTCAGATAAGAGTCAGTTTTGACAGAGAAGCGGAAAAATGGATGGAAGATGGGGCGGCGATGGAAGCCGTGGCAAAACTGCTCGGAGAAACAAAGCAGACCGCCAGAAGCAGATTCGGCCTGGAAATGGAGCAGCCCTTTATTGTCAGAATTGTTTATCTGCCCCCGGAAGAAGTCGCTGACTTTGCAAAACGGGCATATGAAAATGGAAATATTGCGGATTTCAGCGCCGTTGTGGAATTGCTTTCGGAAGAGGAGAAAGAGACCTATTGTGAAAGAAGCTATGCGGAAGACGACGCGGGCTTTTTCTCCGTTATCATAGCGGAAACGGAAGCGGACTATGTGACGGCTTTTGTGGAGCGGTGCTATGAAAACGAGGACATTACTTATTTTTCGATTGCGGTCTCGGAGCTTTCGGAAACGGCGAGAAAGAACCTGATGCGAAGAGCCTTGAAGGAAGAAAAGGAAAGTTTTTATCATATGCTCAAGAACCTTTAAAATAACCGGAATGACAGAATGGGCGGGACGGCCGGTATAGCAGACAGTACCGGAAAGCCCGGGATAATGGAAACGATAAAGGCGGCTGAATCGTCTGATACGGGCAGAAAGAAGAGAGGATGGACATCATGAACAAAATAGCGGTTCTTTCCGATACGCACGGGCTGCTGCGCCCGGAAGTGCTGGAAATACTCCGGGGGTGTGACGCTATCGTGCACGGCGGGGACATCAACCGACAGAAAATACTGGATGAGCTGAACGGGATTGCCCCGGTTTATGCCGTCCGGGGAAATAACGACAAAGAATGGGCGGAAGGTTTGCCGGAAACGCTGTCTTTTACCCTGTATGGAATCCGTTTTTTTATGGTGCATAACAAGAAGCGTCTTCCGGAAAATCTGGATGAAACGGATATTGTTGTTTACGGGCATTCCCATAAATATGAGGAAAAATATGCGGACGGAAAGCTCTTTCTGAATCCGGGAAGCTGCGGGCCGAGGCGTTTCACACAGCCTGTTACGCTGGCGGTTCTGGAAGTCATGCCGGACGCATGCTGGCGTGTGAAAAAAATGGAGATTGCACAGAAAATACCCGGCCAGTCCGGAAGTCAGGATGCGGAAACCGGAAAAATGCCGGAGAATATCAGACAAATTATCGTGTCGGTCATGAAAGATACAAATAAAGGAAAACCGGTGAAAGAAATTGCGGCAAAGCACGGCATCAGCGAAGCGCTGGCAGAGCAGATATGCCGCCTGTACCTGACCCATCCGGGCGTGGACGCGGATGGAATCATGGGGAAAATGGGCATATAAAAAGGCCGCGCGGCGCCCTTTTTAATCGGGCAAATCCGTTTCTGCCGAATCCGTTTCCGGCGGCAGCAGTTCATATAATTTGTAAAGAGACAGCATATTCTGATACATCATTTTGGTTCCCATAAGCTGGCGGTAGGTCGCGGATTTTATCTTTCCCGCGGCCTTTAATTGTTCCATTTTGGCGACAGTCGTCCGGTAATTTTCAAGAACGGCGAATAACATTTTTTCAAAGGCTTCCAGTCTTTCCATTGAGATTCCTCCTTTTTGCGGCTGGCATGGCAGCGGTGAATAAGAAACTGTTTTCCTAGAATAGCACATTGGGACGGAAAAATAAAGGATGAAAAAGTTGAAAAATGTGGTACAATAAAAGCATGGATTCGCAATGGCCCGGAGGCATCCGGAATACGCAGACAATTGACAGGCGGTGAATGTTTCATGTCCAATATGACCAAATGCGCTTTGGAAGCGTCTTTAAAAAAACTGCTTTTGCAGAAACCGTTAGATAAGGTGACAATCAACGACCTGACGTCCGACTGCGGCATCAGCCGGATGGCGTTTTACTATCATTTCAAAGACATATACGACCTGGTCGAATGGGTCTGTCTGGAAGAGGCAACGCGGGCGTTAGAGGGGAAAAAGACATATGAAAGCTGGCAGGAGGGACTCCAGCAGATTTTTGAAGCGGTGCTTGAGAACAAGCCTTTTATTATCAATGTTTACCATTCCATCAGCAGAGAGCAGATTGAAAATTACCTGTACAGGGTTACTTACGGGCTGATAATGGATGTGGTGGAAGAGCAGACGGCCGGGGCGCCGATTGCGGAAGAGGAGAAAAAATTCATTGCCAACTTTTACAAATACAGTTTTGTCGGCATTATGCTTGACTGGGTGAAACAGGGCATGAAAGCGGATTATCAGGATATTGTGGAGAAAATGAGCATTACCGTCAAGGGGAGCGTAAAAAACTCCATACATAATTTTTTAACAAAAGGGCGCGGTTGATAAACTTTTTATCACCGCACTTTTTTTGTAAATTGAAGAGCGGGGTGCGGAGCGTTAAGATAACTCCATCAAATACAGATTGGAGAGATTACTATGGCGAAGAAAAGTACAAAACTTGGCGTTGCGGTCGTAGCGGGAGCGGGCGCTGCCGCGCTTGTCGTGAATAAGAAAAGAAAGAGCACAAAACAATCGGAGAAGCGTGGAGAATCAGCAGAGAAGAGCGGAAAATCCGGCAAAGGAAGGCGGGAAAGAAAGTACACGGAAGTGGACAGTGATTACCGGAATACGGAGCTTGGCAAAAACTGCAAGAACAGCAAGGGCATTTATTACAGCAACGGAAATTATGAAGCCTTTGCCAGACCGGAAAAACCGGAATGCGTGGAAGAGAAAAACGCGTACATCGTGGGCAGCGGACTGGCGTCTTTGGCAGCGGCATGTTTTCTCGTAAGAGACGGACAGATGCCCGGTTCCCATATTCATATTCTGGAGGCGATGGATATTGCCGGGGGCGCTTGTGACGGTATTTACGACCCTTCCAGAGGATATGTCATGCGGGGCGGAAGAGAGATGGAGAACCATTTTGAATGTTTGTGGGATTTGTTCCGCAGCATTCCTTCCCTGGAAATTCCGGGGGCGTCCGTGCTGGATGAATATTACTGGCTGAATAAGCGCGACCCCAATTATTCCCTCTGCCGGGCGACCTGTGAGCGGGGAAAAGACGCGCACACGGACGGAAAGTTCAATTTAAGCCAGAAGGGCTGTATGGAGATTATGAAGCTCTTTATGACAAAGGATGAGGACTTGTACGACAAGACCATCGAAGATGTTTTTGACGAAGAGGTTTTCGATTCCACATTCTGGCTGTACTGGAGAACGATGTTCGCTTTTGAAAACTGGCACAGCGCCCTGGAAATGAAGCTGTATTTCCAGCGGTTTATCCATCATATTGCGGGACTTCCGGATTTCAGCGCCTTAAAGTTTACGAAATACAATCAGTATGAATCGCTGATTCTGCCGATGCAGAAATATCTGGAAGAAGCGGGCGTGGATTTCCAGTTTAATACGGAAGTGACCAATGTTATTTTTGATTTCAAGGGAAATAAAAAGGTGGCGACGGCCATCGAATGCAAAGTGAACGGCGTGGAAAAGGGAATCGTCCTGACCGAAAACGACCTGGTTTTCGTGACCAACGGAAGCTGTACGGAGGGAACCATTTACGGCGACCAGAATCATGCGCCCAACGGCGATGCGGAAGTGCGCACGAGCGGCTGCTGGAGCCTCTGGAAAAATATTGCGAAACAGGATGCGGCTTTCGGCCGTCCGGAAAAATTCTGTTCGGATATTTCCAAGACCAACTGGGAATCCGCAACCGTTACCACGCTGGATGACAAAATCATTCCGTACATCACCAATATCTGCAAACGTGACCCGAAGAGCGGGAAAGTCGTTACGGGCGGCATCGTAAGCTGTCAGGATTCCAGCTGGCTGATGAGCTGGACCATCAACAGACAGGGGCAGTTTAAAGGACAGGACCCGGATAAAGTCTGCGTCTGGGTATACGGTCTTTTCACCGATGTGCCGGGCGATTATGTGAAAAAGCCGATGCGGGATTGCACTGGAAAGGAAATTACGGAAGAATGGCTGTACCATCTTGGCGTTCCGGAGGAGCAGATACCGGAACTTGCGGAAAACAGCGCGGTCTGCGTGCCCACGATGATGCCCTATATCACCGCGTTTTTCATGCCGCGGACAAAGGGCGACCGGCCGGATGTTATTCCCGACGGCTGCGTGAACTTCGCGTTCCTGGGGCAGTTTGCGGAGACACCGAGAGATACTGTTTTCACGACGGAATATTCTGTCAGGACGGCGATGGAGGCGGTTTACGGACTTCTCGGCGTGGACAGGGGCGTGCCGGAAGTATGGGGAAGCGTCTATGATATCCGGGAGCTGTTAGACAGTTCGGTGAAGCTGATGGACGGCAAATCGCCGCTTGAAATCGAGCTGCCTGGGCCGTTGAATGTTCTGAAGAAGCCGCTTATCCGTGTCGTAAAAGGTACGGTGGTGGAGAAACTGTTACGGGAGCACCAGGTGCTGAAGGACGGAATGTGAACAGGAATTGAGAAAGAAATCATTTTTGTATAGGAAATCGGCGGCAGAGGCAAATGACTCTGCCGCCTTTTCGTGATTATTAAGTCAAAATTATCAATGAATTGCACGCAAAATTTGAAAACTGTCCGCTGATACGGATTGCGGTTTTTCATAAAAAGTGGTAAGATGTCTTATGAAAATATAGAAATGATGAGGAGCGCATATGTACCAGATAGAAAAAATGAACCAGAAACTGCTTGCCCCACAGGTGGAGGAAGAATTGATGAACTATATTCTGCACGAGCCTGTAAATATCGGAGAGAAAATTCCCAATGAGTATGAGCTTGCCAGCCGTTTCGGCGTGGGAAGAAGCACCATACGGGAAGTGGTGAAAAGCCTGGTGACCAAAGGGATTCTGGAGGTGCGGAGAGGCTCCGGCACCTACGTGGTCAGTACAAGCAGTCTGGAAAATGACCCGTTGGGACTGGAAAAATTTACGGATAAGTACAAGCTCGCCCTTGAGCTTTTTGAAGTGCGCCTGATGCTCGAACCTGAGATTGCGGCTCTGGCCAGCGAATATGCTACGGCGGAAGAAAAAGAGGAGCTGAAAGCGCTCTGTCAGGAAACGGAAGACCTGTATCTGGCCGGTAAAAACCATACAAAAAAGGACGTGGAATTTCATACCTGTATTGCCCGCTGCAGCAGAAACCGCGTGGTAGAGCAGCTTCTGCCGATTATCCAGACGGCGGTTGTTACTTTTGTGAATCTGACGCACCGCAAATTAATGGAAGAAACAATCGAAACGCACCGGGCAATTCTGAATGCCATTCTTCAGGGCGATTCCGTGGGGGCAAGATGCGCAATGATTATGCACCTGACTTACAATCGTCAGATGCTTCTCAGAATGAGAGAGGAATTATTGCAATCGGAAAAATAAAAGTCTGCAAGCCTCTATATAGTAAAAATGTATAAATTTTCAGCGAGAAGGTTTGCCTTTTTCGCTCGTTTTTGTGGAAATTGGAGAAAAGAAAGAAAATACATCAGATGTATTGCTGTAAAAGTACCAAAATGATATAATAAATTCAACAAAACATCGGACGTCATACATATAACAACAATGAATGTGTGACACTATAACATGTCGAAGGAGGATATCATTATGGGAGAAACGGCAGCTCTCGATTCCACAAGGCTTATCATAGCGGCGCTGATAGGGCTTGCACTACTGTTACTGTTAATTATTAAGTTCAAAATTCATGCAATGCTTTCGATTCTAATCGGGGCGGTGGCAATCGGTCTGATTGCGGGGATGCCTTTTTCGGACATCGTTACGGCGGTGGATGACGGAATCGGAAATACCTTAAAGGGCATTGCGCTTCTGGTGGGCCTGGGTTCCATGTTCGGAGCAATTCTGGAGGCGTCGGGAGGCGCGCAGACGCTGGCGGTTACGATGGTGAAAAAATTTGGCGATAAAAAGGCGGCATGGGCGCTCGGCATAACGGGGCTGGTCATCGCAATGCCGGTCTTCTTTGACGCCGGACTGATTATTCTGATTCCGCTTGCTTTTTCACTTGCAAAAAGAACAAAACGTTCCTCTTTGTTTTATGTAATACCGCTGCTGGCGGGGCTTGCGGTAGGGCATGCGTTTATTCCGCCCACGCCCGGCCCGGTACTGGTTGCGACGATGCTGAATGTGGACCTCGGATGGGTAATTTTAGTCGGTATTTTCTGCGGTACCTGTGCGATGATTGTGGCGGGGCCTGTCTGGGGCTCTATATGCGGCAGAAAATTTGATGTCCCGGTTCCGGAACATGTGGCGAATCAGGAGGATTTTGACGAATCCAAACTGCCCGGTTTCGGAACGGTGGTCGGCATTATTCTGATTCCGCTCGTGCTGATTGTTTTCAAATCGCTGGCGGGTGTGATTCCGGCGCTGTCCGGCATTGAGCCGGTATTGAGTTTCCTGGGACAGCCGTTCATGGCATTGCTGCTTGCGACGCTTGTTGCGATGTTTCTTTTGGGAACAAAACACGGATATACTCTGCCGGAGCTTGAAAAAATTATGACCAAATCGCTGGAACCAACAGGACTGATTCTGCTCGTAACCGCATGCGGCGGCGTACTGCGCTATATGCTTCAGTATTCGGGACTTGGCGACGTGATTGGAAATGCGGTGGCGTCCGCAAATCTTCCGCTTGTGCTGGTTGCCTTTCTGGTCGCGGCGCTGGTCAGAATCTGTGTGGGAAGCGCGACAGTGGCTATGACGATGGCGGCGGGCATTATTGCGGCGATGCCGGGTATCGCGGAACTTTCTCCTATGTATCTGGCCTGTGTGACGGCAGCGGTAGCGGGCGGTTCGACGGTCTGCTCTCATTTCAATGATTCCGGTTTCTGGCTCGTGAAGTCTCTGGTGGGACTGGATGAAAAAACGACGCTGAAGACATGGACGATAATGGAAACGCTGGTCGGCGGCGTAGGATTTCTGGTAGCGTTTGTGATATCATTTTTTGTATAAGGAAAGGAGACAGACAAATGGAACTGATGAGTCAGAAAATGAGAGAGCTGGCGCCGGAGCTGGACCCTCTTCGCATCGGAACCGGCTGGAAGCCGGAAGATTTATCCAAACCACAGATTATGATTGAAAGTACATTCGGAGACAGTCATCCGGGAAGCGGTCATCTGGATATTCTGGTGGAAGAAGTCAGAAAAGGGGTGGAGGATGCCGGCGGATTCGGCGCGAGATATTTTGTGACGGATATCTGTGACGGAGAAAGCCAGGGGACGGACGGCATTAATTTCAGCCTTGCCAGCCGGGAAATGATAGCGAATATGATTGAGATTCACGGAAACGCAACGCCTTTTGACGGCGGTGTTTTTCTGGCAAGCTGTGATAAAGGAATGCCGGCGAACCTGATGGGGCTTGCGAGAGTCAATGTTCCTTCGGTTGTCGTACCGGGCGGTACGATGAATGCCGGCCCGGAAATGCTGACATTGGAACAGCTCGGTATGTACAGCGCAAAATTTAATCGTGGCGAAATTGACGAAGAGAAGTTAAACTGGGCAAAATGCAATGCCTGTCCGAGCTGCGGGGCATGCTCTTTTATCGGCACGGCGTCCACCATGCAGATTATGGCGGAAGCGCTCGGACTCGCGCTTCCGGGAAGCGCGTTGATGCCGGCAACCAGCCCGGATTTACGCACTTTTGCGTATCAGGCCGGAAAACAGGCGGTTAAGCTCGCCACAATGGAAGGGATGCGTCCGGGCGATATCGTGACAATGGAAAGTTTTGAAAACGCGATTCTGGTTCATGCGGCCGTTTCCGGCAGTACAAACTGCCTTCTGCATATACCGGCCATTGCGCATGAATTTGGCATTGAGATTACAGGAGATACTTTTGACAGACTGCACAGAGGCGCGCGGTATCTTCTGGATGTACGTCCGGCGGGAAGGTGGCCTGCGGAAGTATTCTATTACGCGGGCGGCGTTCCGGCAATTATGGAGGAAATCAAAGAACATCTGCATCTGGATGCGATGACGGTTACCGGAAAGACACTGGGTGAAAATCTGAAGGAACTGAAAGAAAACGGTTACTATGAACGCTGCGAAAAATGGTTACAGGATTTCAACAGCCGGTATAACGTGCAGCTGACAAGAGAAGATATTATCAGACCTTACGATAAAGCGCTCGGGACCGATGGCAGCATTGCGATACTGAAAGGCAATCTGGCGCCGGAGGGCGCAGTCATCAAACATACCGCGTGCCCGAAAGAAATGTATCAGGCGGTACTGCGCGCAAGGCCTTTTGACAGCGAAGAGGAATGCCTCGATGCGGTTTTGAAACACCGGGTGGAGAAAGGCGATGCGGTATTCATCCGCTACGAAGGCCCGAAAGGCTCCGGTATGCCTGAAATGTTTTATACTTCGGAGGCAATCAGCAGCGATGCGGAGCTTGGCAGGAGCATTGCCCTGATTACAGACGGTCGTTTTTCGGGAGCATCCACCGGTCCGGTTATCGGCCACTGCAGCCCGGAAGCCGTTGACGGCGGACCGATTGCGCTGGTCGAGGAAGGCGATTTGATTGAGATAGACGTGATGGGAAGGAAGCTGAATATTGTCGGAATCGCCGGAGAGAGAAAAACGCCGGAAGAGATAGACGCCATTCTGGTCGAGCGGAAAAAGAACTGGAAACCCAGAACGCCCAAGTATCAGAAGGGTGTGCTCCGCCTTTTCAGCGAGCTTGCCGCAAGCCCGATGAAGGGCGCATATCTGGAGTATGACAGATAAAAGAAACAGCGTCAGGAAAAGCATAAAATATCTTTTGGCCACACAGCTGCGTTAAGCAATTGTGTGGCTTTTTGTAAGAAAATCTTTCATTTTTCATGCACAAGGTCTTTGGTTTTCCCATTTATTCTAAATACATCCTCCATGAAATTGCGAAAAGTGCCGTTGTCTATTATAATGTGGATATCGGTTCTGCATGGCCGGACTGATACACAAACAAAACAGCGACTGCGAAAGAGAGGGAAAACGGCTTGGAAGCATTTCATATTTTAATTGTAGAGGATGACAAGGAGATTCGGGAAGGAATCGAAATCTATTTGAAGAATCAGGGATATCAGGTATCACAGGCGGCGGACGGCGTGGAAGGACTGGAAAAAATTCAGGCGCAGGAGATTCACCTTGCCATCGTGGATGTGATGATGCCCCGCATGGATGGGATTACCATGATGATGAAGGTCAGGGAACAGGGCTACGATTTTCCGGTCATCATGCTTTCGGCCAAGTCGGAAGAAGTGGATAAAATCATGGGTCTGAACATGGGGGCGGATGATTATGTCACGAAGCCGTTTACGACGATGGAGCTTTTAGCAAGGGTCAATTCCCATCTGCGCCGTTACCGGAAATATCTGGAAGCGATGGACGGAAAGTTAAGCAGCGATAAAATATACTGCATCGGCGGTCTGGAAGTGAACGAGGAGACGGTGGAAGTAAGTGTGGACGGCAATCCGGTAAAGCTGACGCCGCTGGAATTTAAAATACTGCTGTTACTGATAAAAAGTCCGGGAAGGGTATTCAGTGCGGAAGAGATTTATGAGCGCGTCTGGAACGAGCAGGCCATCAATACGGATACGATTATGGTACATATCAGAAGGATTCGGGAAAAAATAGAAATCAACCCGAAAGAGCCGAAATATTTAAAGGTGGTGTGGGGTGTTGGATATAAAATTGAAAAATGGTAACACGGGGAAAAGGAATAACGCGCTTTGGACGGGAGCACTGCTCGTGGGACTGGCAGCGGCGGTATTCGTCATGCTGTTTCCGGAGTTTGGAAGAAAAGCGGCGGTTTATCAGGAAGACTATAAAAAAGAAATGTTTGAAAGCGAAGATTTTCTGGCCTGTCTGATACAGAGCAATTATGTATTGTATAAAAGCGTGCTCGACAAAAAGGGAAACAAAAATTATGATTATGAAGAATTGTATATGGAAGACAGCGTGGAAATTCTGGAAAGGCAGTATCCGGCAGAGGCGCCGGATGACAGCGGTAATATCGTTTATGATGACAGCGATGATTATGAGTATGGGCTGGAAGGCTATTCCAACTTAAGCTATACGGATGAGGGACAGTTAAGCAGTATTTTATCATTATATGCGGCGCAGATACAGAGCCGGGCGGCATGGATTCGAGATGAGTGTGTGGATGAAATCGGAACGCAGATGGATTACTATGTGCTGGATAAAGAGAGCGGCACCTTTTTAAAAAACACGATGCTGCCCATCGAAACGCTGGCGGACATGCCGGAAAGCGGAGAGGAACAGGCGCTTCTTCAGGATTATGTATATTATGTGCGGATGGATTATGACGCGGCAGGGAATCTGCAGAATATCAGCGTCCGGGGAAACGATGCGAACCGCCTTTTAAAGGCTGTGCAGATGGTGGAAAGCGGCAGCAACGGGAGGCTTTTGCCGGACAGGGAAGAGGTGGAGCACTATGCGCTCTGGGATGCTGATACGGGAAGGGTGAAAAAAACGCTTACCATATCCCAGAAAAAAGCGGCAAACGCAACCTTTGTCTATGCCATGACCAGGGAACAGCAGGAAGCGATGCTGGCGGAAGCGGTTTCCTTCCTGACCGGGCCGTATCTGGTCGATTACAGTTATTATAATGCCGGCGTGACATCAGTTTTTGCATTGCTGATGGGTGCGATTCTGATAGTAACGGCGCTGCTCGCCCTGTGCCGGCCGGCGCTTCTTACCGGAAAGCGGGAGCGGAGAATGCCTTTTGAGCTGATTGTTCTTGTGGCAGTCGTGGTATTCGCCTTTGGCGGGGAAATGCTGGTTGTTTTCGTGCAGTATGCGGAGTCCGGCGCATTTTTGCAATGGCTGAACTGGAATCTGCCAGTCAGACTGTCGGAGGGAACGGAGTACGACATTGTTAAGAACATAACAGGACTTTGCGTTCTGGCCGCCGTGTTCGGTCTCTGGTATTTCTGCTGTCTGGAATTGTCGGATGCGCTGCGCGGCGTCAGAAAATACTGCCGGACGAGAATTTTGTGCGTGACTATTTGGAAAAGGCTGACGATTTTTTGTAGGAAATGCTATCATAAGCTGAAAGAACAGGTGCTTTGTATCGACCTGGGAGAGGATGTCGGCAAATTGTTAAAGGGAATCCTTTTTATCAATTTCTGCCTGATGTCCGCCGCATGTCTGTGCTGGGGGGCTGGAATTTTCATAGTGCTTATTTATACATTTGTACTGTACTTTCTTCTCAAAAAATATATCCACCGAATACAGGAACAGTACGGCTGTATGCTGAAAGCCACAAACTGTATCGCACAGGGGCAGTTGAATAATGAGTTTGACGAGGACTTCGGTATTTTTGAATCCTATAAACGGGAGCTTTATGAAATCCAGAACGGTTTTCAGAAAGCGGTCGAAGAAGAAGTCAGGAGCCAGCGGATGAAAACCGAGCTGATTACGAATGTATCGCATGATTTGAAAACGCCGCTGACGGCCATCATCACTTATATTGATTTGCTGAAAGAAGAAAACAGCACAGAAGAGCAGCGGAAAGAATACCTGGACACACTGGAGCGGAAATCACTGCGCCTGAAAGTGCTTATCGAGGATTTGTTCGAGGTGAGCAAGGCGAGCAGCGGCAGCGTGACGTTAGAGCCCGTTCCGGTGGATATCTGCAATCTCATGCGCCAGGTTTATCTGGAATATGAAGACAAGATGAAAGAAGCCGGGTTACAGGTACGCTTCAGCGTGCCGGAAGAGAAAGTCATTCTGAGACTCGACAGCCAGAAAACTTACCGGATTTTTGAAAACCTGTATGTCAATATCATCAAATACGCGCTGCACGATACGAGAGTGTTTATAACGGTGGAACGGCGCGGAGAAGAGGGCGGGGAGTATTCCAGCGTTCATATCGAGATGAAAAATATTTCGGAGCTGGAAATCATGGGCAATCCACAGGAATTGAGCGAAAGGTTTGTGCGGGGAGACGCATCCCGCAATTCCGAAGGAAGCGGCCTGGGACTTGCGATTGCCAAGAGCCTTACGGAACTCCAGGGAGGAAAATTCAGAATCCGGGCCGACGGCGATTTGTTTAAAGTAATTCTCGACTGGCCGGAGTAGCATGATAGCGTATGCTGAAGGAATGTATCGGTTCAGCCATGCCATTCATAAGTCACCAGATTTACGCTGCAATCTGTGTTATTATGGATTGGCTGGTGACTTATTTCATGTCGGGCGTCCGCCCTATAAAATAAAACATACAAACTGCCTTATGTGAGCAGGCTCCCAACGACAGTTTGTATATTTTATTTTGCATGGCTGAACTATTGCACGATATTATCATCTTTTCTCAAAATATTGATTTTTTTCATGTAATTGGTATAATAATAGAAGCTCTTCGCGAGGGGGCTTCTATTATTTTGAACGCGCCGGTACCTCAGAATGGTTTCGGAATGCGCTTCCGGCGCCCCCAATATCGCTGGCCGGGCAAGAATGGATGGTTATAATGAACAATCAGGGAAAATTGAGTTATAACATTATAGAATCGCTGGTATCTTTAATGGAATGTCCCCAGGGAGAATCCCTGCCGGGGGAACAGGAAGTACAGGCGGCAAATCATTTGAAATATTTTGCGGACATCATGCCGGGAGGATTTTTCATTTATCATGCGAATGAGGCGGAAACGCTTATCTATGCCAATGAGGCGATGCTGCGCATTTTTCAGTGTGATACGATGGAAGAATTGCGGGAGCTGACCGGAAATTCCTTCCGTGGAATCGTTCATCCCGATGATTTGGATGCCGTGGAGGAAAGCATTAAGGAACAAATTGCGCACAGCCAGTTTGATTTGGATTATGTGGAATACCGGATTATCCGCAAGGACGGCGCGGTGCGCTGGCTGGATGATTACGGCCATTTCGTCCACAGCGAATCGGTAGGAGATGTCTTTTATGTATTTGTGGGCGATGCGACGGAGAAAAAAGAACGCCAGATAGAGAAAATTGAGACCTGGTTTAATGAAAAACTGAAGAAGGAACAGGAGCTTCAGGAACAGCTTGATAAATACGATAAGGAAATGAAGGTTATTCATCAGGAACATCTGATTCGCCTTGAGATGATTGAAGGACTGAGCATAGACTATGAATCCATTTTTTATGTGGATTTGGATATGGACAAAATTAAGGCATATCGTGTGAGTGAACGGTTCCGGAGCCTGTTTTCCGAAGATTATGCCGTGCACAGGTTTACCGGATTCGACGTCGATTATATTGAAGAGTGGGTCTATCCGGAAGACCGGGAGCTGCTGGCGGGCATAAGCGATTCGGCATATATACGGAATGAGCTGGAAAAGTCGGGAGACAGAGCTTTTCATGTAAATTTCCGGGTTTATAAAGAAGATACCGTGAAATACATTCAGCTCCGCGTCGTGAATGTGGGAAGCAGGGAACACATATCGCAGCTTGTTTTCGGCTATCGCAATATGGACGAAGAAATGATTCATGAGATGAATCAGAAAAAGCTCTTAAAGGACGCATTAAATGAGGCAAATATGGCGAATAATGCGAAAAACCTGTTTCTTGCCAATATGTCTCACGACATCCGCACGCCGATGAATGCCATCGTCGGTTTTACGGCGCTGATTAAAAAGCATATACAGAACCAGGAGAAAGTTTCGGGCTATCTGGATATGATTTCTGCTTCCAGCGACCAGCTTCTGCAGCTGTTAAATGACGTGCTGGAAATTTCAAGGCTGGAAGCGGGAAATACGGATATTGAAGAAGAGGAATGCAGTCTGATGGAAATCACCCACCAGATACAGCTGGATATTCTGCCGAGAACGGCGGAAAAGAACATTACCCTTTCGCTGGATATCTCCAACTTAAAACACGACCATGTGTATACCGATAAGGGAAAACTGATGCAGGTTCTTACATATCTGGCCGATAATGCGGTGAAATACACGAGCGTGGGCGGCAGGGTGATTCTTATTGTCATGGAGAAAGAAACGCAGAATGCGCCGGAAAACCACAGAACATACCAGTTTATCGTAGAGGATAACGGTATCGGCATCGGTGAAGAATTTATGGACAGTCTTTTTGAGCCTTTTGAACGGGAAAAGAATACGACGCTGAGCGGTATTCATGGCACGGGACTCGGACTGACGATTGCCAAAAAACTGGTGGATATGATTGGCGGAACGATAGAAGTTTCCAGCGTCGTAGGGGAAGGGAGCCGTTTTATCGTCACGCTGCCGCTGCGCATACGGAAGAATCTGGAATATTTCTATTCCGAGGAGGAAGAAGACCTTCCACACTTTGCCTCTTCCAAAAGAATCCTTATCGTGGATGATAACGAAATCAATCTGGAGATAGAATACGAAGTCTTAAAAGATGCCGGTTTTCTGGTAGATACGGCGGAAGACGGCAGCGTTGCGGTGGATAAGATAAAACAGTCACGGCCGGGAGATTACGACCTGATTCTGATGGATATTCAGATGCCTGTTATGGACGGGTACAGTGCGACGAGGGCAATCCGGGAAATGAAAAATCCGGCGCTTGCAGGCATTCCGATTATTGCGGTTTCAGCCAATGCTTTTGAGGAAGACAAAAAGATGGCGATGGAAAGCGGCATGAATGCCCATCTGGCGAAACCGCTTGATACGGCGCGGCTTTTTAAGCTGATTCGGAAATTCATCCGGGAAGAAACATAATACTATATGAATGAAGAAAAATACTGGAATTGAAAAATTTGAAAAAAACGCTTGCTTTTTTGAAAAAATTATAATAGAATAAGCAAGTATTCAATACGGAGTGTTCCATACGAAGTGGTTCATACAAAGTATTATGTATACGGCTCGTTGGTCAAGCGGTTAAGACGCCGCCCTCTCACGGCGGAAACAGGGGTTCGATTCCCCTACGAGCTGTTGACTGTAGCAGATTTGCATAACAGCCCAACCCTGAAAAGTGCCGGAAACTTATTGTGAAAAGGTTTTGGCATTTTTCCATGGGGCATTAGCGCAGTTGGGAGCGCGCAACATTCGCATTGTTGAGGTCACGGGTTCGAATCCCGTATGCTCCATTTATGATGGGAAAAATTTTCCTTGCATCCATTCCCATTTGGTGTTACACTGAAATAGTTATAAAGAATGATTATGATAAGAGTGGGCTTGCGAGTCCACTCTTTTCCGTTAAGAGAAAGCTGAAAGGAGCATCATTTTAAAATGTCTAAACGGGAGACCTATGAGTCGGAAACGGAGCGGCTGCTGGCGCCGATTGTAGAACATTTCGGCGTGGAAATCTATGATATCGAATATGTGAAAGAAGGCAGCGACTGGTATCTGCGCGTCTATATCGACAAGCCGGAAGGCGTCAATATCGATGACTGCGAAAACGTGAGCCGCGCGTTATCGGATGAGCTGGATAAAGAGGACTTTATTGCGGACGCCTATATTCTGGAAGTGAGCAGTCCGGGACTCGGCAGAACGCTGAAAAAAGATAAACATCTTACAAAAAGCATCGGGGAAGAGGTGGAAATAAAAACTTATAAACCGATAGAGAAGCAGAAGGAATTTCAGGGCATTTTAAAGGCCTTTGATGCGGAAACAATTACAATCGAAACGGAAAGCGAAGAAAAAACTTTTGCCAGGAATGAGGTCGCGCTCATCCGGCTGGCGTTTCATTTTTAGAGAAAGATAAAAGGAGGATACTGGAAAATGAATAAGGAATTAATGGAAGCATTGGATTTGCTGGAAAAGGAGAAGGAAATCAGCAAGGAAACACTGTTCGATGCGATTGAAAATTCATTGCTGACGGCATGCAAAAACCATTTTGGCAAGGCGGACAATATTAAAGTGGAAATCGACAGAGAGACGTGCGACTTTTTATGCTATGCGGAAAAAGAAGTGGTGGAAGAGGTGGAAGATGACTGCCTGCAGATTTCGCTGGAAGATGCACAGGAGATTTCCCATAAGGCACAGCTCGGAGACATTCTTCATGTGGAAATCAAATCCAAAGAGTTTGGCCGCATTGCAACGCAGAATGCGAAGAACGTCATTTTGCAGAAAATCCGCGAGGAAGAGCGGAGCGTAATCTATAATCAGTATTATGAAAAGGAAAAAGACGTCGTTACCGGCATTGTGCAGCGTTATGTGGGAAGAAATATTTCCATCAATCTCGGTAAAACGGATGCCGTTTTAAACGAAAGCGAACAGGTGCGCGGTGAAGATTTCAGACCGACGGAGCGAATTAAGGTATATATTCTGGAAGTGAAGAATACACCGAAAGGACCGAGAATTTTGGTGAGCCGTACTCATCCCGAACTGGTGAAAAGACTTTTCGAGACGGAAGTGACGGAAATCAAGGATGGTACGGTCGAAATCATGAGCATTGCGAGGGAAGCCGGCAGCAGAACGAAAATCGCGGTGCGTTCCAACAATCCGAATGTGGATGCGGTCGGAGCCTGTGTCGGTTTAAACGGCGCAAGAGTCAATTCCATCGTGGAAGAACTGCGGGGCGAAAAGATTGATATTATTAACTGGGATGAGAATCCGGGAAATCTGATTCAGAACGCTTTGTCCCCTGCCAAAATTGTAGCCGTTTTCGCGGACCCTGATGAGAAAACAGCGAAAGTCGTCGTACCGGATTACCAGCTGTCTCTCGCAATCGGCAAGGAAGGACAGAACGCAAGGCTTGCGGCAAGACTGACCGGATATAAAATCGATATTAAGAGCGAGACACAGGCGAAAGACGCGCCGGGCTTCCGTTATGAAGATTACGATTACGACGATGAAGAATACGAAGAGGAAGACTACGGCGAAGAGGGCTATGATGAGGAATACGGAGAAGGAACGTATGAAACAGAAGAAGATTACGAGCCCTCGGCATACGATGAAGGATATGAAGACGGGAAAGAATATGAGGACGGAGAAGGAACGGGTGAGATGTTAGAGGGCTCCGGCGATGAAGAGGCGGAAGAACCCGAAGAAGGTCTGGAAGAATAGAGAGGGTCAGAATTTCTATGGCAAAAAAAATTCCCATGAGACAATGTGTGGGTTGTGGAGAAATGAAGAATAAACGGGAAATGATGCGGGTGTTAAAGCCGGCGGAAGGTCCTATCGTATTAGATACGACCGGAAAGAAAAACGGCAGAGGAGCGTATTTGTGCATGAGCAGGGAATGTCTGCTCAGGGCAAGAAAAAACAAGGGCCTGGAACGCTCCTTCAAAATGGCTATTCCGGATGAAATATATGAAAGTCTGGAAAGGGAGTTTGATGAGGATGTGCAAAGATAAGAATCCGGAGAAAAAGAAGGTGTTATCGATGCTCGGTCTTGCGGCCCGTTCCAGAAATGTTGCCAGTGGAGGATTTGCAACGGAGAATGCAGTCAAGTCGGGGAAGGCATATCTGGTTATTGTATCGGAGGATGCTTCCGATAACACGAAAAAGAAATTTAGAAATATGTGTGAGTTTTATGAAGTGCCTTTTTATCAGTTCGGGGAGATGGAAATGCTGGGCCATTCCATAGGAAAACAGGAAAGGACTTCCCTGGCGGTCTTAAATGAGGGATTTGCAGATTCGATACAGAAATATTTGAAAGATTTTGGCATTGGACGGAGGTAGCAGTATGGCGAAAATGAAAGTATCTGAGCTCGCGGATGAGCTCGGAGTTCAAAGTAAAGAAATTATTGCTTTTTTACAGGGGAAAGGATATGAAGTAAAAGTGTCCCGAAGCTCCATTGAAGATGAGGCCATCGGGGAAGCGCGAAAGCAGTTTGCGAAAGGCGGGCCGGAAAAGACGGGACCCGCCGGGGAGACGGAAAAGGCCGGAAAAGCGGGAACTGCCGGGGAAACGGAGAAGGCCGGAAAAGCGGAAACCGCCGTGGAGACGGAAAAGGCCGGAAAAGCGGGAACTGTCAGAGAAACAGAAAAGGCCGGAAAAGCGGGAACTGCCGGGGAAACGGAGAAGGCCGTTAAAACGGAATCCGCCGGGAAGAAAGAGACCGCCGGAAAAGCGGAAACTGCTGCCGGGGGAAAAAATAAGGACAAAGAGGAAACTATGGAAAAAGCAGAGGATACGGCAAAAACAGAAAGTACGGCTAAAACCGTGAAAGCGGGAGCCGCGGGCAAAGCGCCCGGCGCGGAAGAGCCAAGGAAAAAGAAAAAAATTATTTTTGTAAGCAATCCGCATAATTCCAAGATGCCCGGAAACCGGAACGGACAGGGCGGCGGAGAGCGGAGGCCCGCAGGAAATCATAACCGCCCGGTACAACAGCAGCCGGCGCCGCATAAGATTATCAGACCGACGCAGAAGCCGATTCCTGTAACGGCGGAGCCCTATGAAGTGCGCCAGAAGCAGCAGCAGGAACGCATGATGGAGCGCAGACAGCAGGAAAAACAGGAAAGACTGGAACGCCAGGAGCGTCAGGAAAACAGAGAGCGCCAGGAGAGACAGGAATCCAGAGAACGTCAGGAAAGACAGGAAAACAGAGACAGACAGGAAAACAGGGAAAGAGCAAATGTCCAGAACAGACAGGGCGGCCAGGGGAGGCCGAACGGTCAGGAAAGGCCGTATAATAACTACAACGGCGAAAACAGAAGGAATGAAGGCCAGGGCCGTCCGGGCTATAAAAATAGTCAGGGCGGTAATCAGAATGCGGGTCCTGGTACAGGCGGCGGCCGGAATTTTAACAATAGCGAACGCCCTCAGAGAGGCAATGGCGGGCCGGACAATCGATTCCGGAAAGGTCAGGGCGGCAAGGACTTTGTGCCCGAGAGTCCCGTCAAGGACGCTGAAAAGCACAGGGATGAAGAGAAGCGCAGAATCAGCCAGGAGAAAGATAAACGTTCCAAAAAAGATTTGATTTATGAAGAGGATGAAGTAAACGTAAAGAACCGCAATAAAGCGGGACGTTTTATCAAGCCTGAAAAGAAGGCGGAAACGGTTGTGGAAGAACAGATTAAAGTTATCACACTGCCGGATTCCCTGACCATCAAGGAACTGGCGGATAAGATGAAAATTCAGCCGTCCGTGATTATTAAGAAACTTTTTATGCAGGGACAGATTGTGACGGTGAACTCCGAGATTACTTTTGAGGATGCGGAGAACATTGCGATTGAATACGAAATTATCTGTGAAAAAGAAGTAAAGGTGGATGTCATCGAAGAACTCCTGAAAGAGGACGAGGAAGACGAAAGCAAGATGGTATCAAGGCCTCCCGTTATCTGCGTTATGGGGCATGTTGACCACGGTAAGACATCTCTTCTCGATGCGATTCGGAAAACAAATGTAACGGATAAAGAAGCGGGCGGCATTACACAGGCAATCGGCGCTTATACGGTGCGGGTAAAAGACCAGAAGATAACGTTCTTAGATACGCCCGGCCATGAGGCGTTTACCGCCATGAGAATGCGCGGCGCCAATTCAACGGATATTGCCGTGCTGGTTGTTGCCGCGGATGACGGCGTTATGCCCCAGACGGTAGAGGCAATCAATCATGCGAAAGCGGCCGGAATCGAGATTATCGTTGCGGTGAACAAAATCGACAAGCCCAATGCGAACATCGACAGGGTAAAACAGGAAATGACGGAATATGAGCTGATTCCGGTAGACTGGGGCGGCTCCACGGAGTTTGTGCCCGTTTCCGCCAAATCCGGCGAGGGCATTGAAAATCTGCTGGAGACGATTCTGCTGACGGCGGAAATTCTGGAACTGAAAGCCAATCCGGACAGGAGAGCAAGGGGACTCGTCATCGAAGCGGAACTGGATAAAGGGCGCGGCCCCGTGGCGACGGTGCTCGTACAGAAAGGTACGCTTCACATCGGAGACTTTATTTCCGCCGGAGCAAGCCACGGTAAAGTCCGGGCGATGATAGATGATAAGGGAAGACGCGTGAAAGAAGCGGCGCCTTCCATGCCGGTTGAAATTCTCGGCCTTTCCGATGTGCCGAGCGCAGGCGAAGTATTTATTGTCCATGAAAATGATAAATCCGCAAAATCTTATGCAGATACCTATATGGCGCAGCATAAAGAAGAGATGCTTGCAGATACTAAAACAAGAATGTCTCTTGACGATTTGTTCAGCCAGATTCAGGAAGGTAATCTGAAAGAGCTGAATCTGATTGTCAAGGCCGATGTACAGGGCAGCGTGGAAGCGGTAAAACAAAGCCTGATGAAGCTGACCAACGAGGAAGTTGTCGTGAAATGTATTCATGGCGGCGTCGGCGCGATTACCGAATCGGATGTGACGCTTGCATCCGCTTCCTCCGCAATCATTATCGGCTTTAATGTAAGACCCGACGCGACGGCAAAAGCCATTGCGGAACGCGAGGGCGTGGACGTAAGGCTTTACAAAGTTATTTATCAGGCAATTGAAGACATTGAAGCGGCGATGAAGGGCATGTTAGACCCTGTCTTCGAAGAAAAAATCATCGGCCATGCGGAAGTGCGTCAGATATTCAAGGCATCCGCAATCGGGAATATTGCCGGTTCTTATGTGCTGGACGGAGAGTTCCAGAGAAACTGCCTGATTCGCATCACCAGAGAGGGAGAGCAGATTTACGAAGGAAAACTGGCTTCCCTGAAGCGGTTTAAAGACGATGTGAAAGAGGTTAAGGCTGGCTTTGAGTGCGGCCTTGTGTTTGAGGGCTTCGACAAAATGCAGGAGCTTGATATCGTAGAGGCTTATGTTATGGTGGAAGTACCGAGGGCCTAGCGTGGAAAGGAATTTATATGCGGAAAAACAGTATTAAGAATACCCGTATCAATGGCGAGGTACAGCGGGTGCTGGCGGAGATTATCCGGGGGGATTTAAAGGACCCGCGAATCGGAGAAGTGACTTCCGTTGTGGCTGTGGAAGTCGCGCCGGATTTAAAAACCTGTAAGGTATGGATTAGTGTGCTCGGCGACGAACAGGCGCAGGCGGATACGCTTGCCGGACTAAACAGCGCCGAGGGCTTTATCAGAAACCAGCTGGCAAGAAAGATAAATCTCCGCAATACGCCGCAGATTCGCTTTATTATGGACCAGTCCATTGCATATGGCGTGAATATGTCAAAGCTGATTGACGACGTACAGGGAAACAGGAGAGAATAGCAGGCTGAAAGAAAGGCGTGGTTGTTTTATGAAGATTATAGAAGAAGTGAAGAACGCGAAAACCATCGGAATCGGCGGACACGTCAGGCCGGATGGGGATTGTGTCGGTTCCGTGATGGGATTATATCTTTATCTGAAAAAAGAACTGCCAGAAGCGCAGATAGACGTCTATCTGGAACGGCCGGCGGAAATTTTTGACTGTATTCCTGAGATAGATGTCCTGAAATCGGATTTTGAAAAGGATATCAGGCCGGATACAAAGTATGATGTTTTTCTGGCGCTGGACTGCAATGCGGAACGTCTGGGCGCCGTGGAAGCTCTCTATGAGAAGGCGGACAGGAGAATCAATATCGACCATCATATCAGCAATACGGGCTGCGGGGACCTGAATATCATAGAGCCGGACAAAAGCTCTACCTGTGAGCTTTTGTATGAACTGTTTGACAGGGAACGGCTTGACGAGGAAATTGCCAAAACGCTCTATATCGGCATTATCCACGATACGGGCGTGTTTAAGTACTCCAACACGTCGCCTGGGACTTTACAGGTGGCGGCGGAGCTGATTTCCTACGGATTTGATTTCCCGAAGCTGATTGACGAGACATTTTATGAAAAGACATACGTTCAGAATCAGATTATGGGAAGGGCTGTGCTGGAAAGCATCCGTTTTCTGGACGGAAGATGTATCGTCAGCATGGTGGACAGAAAGACAATGAAATTTTATCAGGCGGAACCAAAAGACCTGGACGGCATCGTGAATCAGCTGCGCATCGTCAAAGGCGTGGAATGTGCAATTTTCATGTATGAAGTGGCGCCGATGGAATATAAGGTAAGTATGCGCTCTAACGGAAATGTGGACGTAGCCGAAATTGCCGTGCAATTTGGCGGAGGCGGTCATGTAAGGGCGGCGGGCTGTAACATGAAAGGAACTTATTACGATACCATTAACAACCTGTCCGTACATATTGAAGAACAGCTGAAAGCGATGGAAAAGGACAAAGAGAATTTCTAAGGTCCGGCAGAATCGCCGGAAAGCGATTCTGTCAGAAGAACTCCGGAAGGAAATATATCATGTATCACGGAATTATCAATATTTATAAGGAAGCCGGTTATACTTCCCACGATGTGGTGGCGAAGCTGCGCGGGATTCTGAGACAGAAAAAGATAGGCCATACGGGGACGCTCGACCCGGATGCGACAGGCGTGCTTCCGGTATGTCTCGGCGTGGGAACGAAACTCTGTGATATGCTGACGGATGAAAACAAAGAATATGTAGCTTCGATGCGTTTCGGAATCACGACAGATACACAGGATATGTCGGGAACCGTGCTTTCCAGCCGGGAAGTAAGCATAACCGGGGAACAGGCCGCTGAAACCGCATGCAGCTTTCTTGGTGCATATGAACAGATTCCGCCCATGTATTCCGCGCTGAAAGTCAATGGCCGGAAACTTTATGAACTGGCGAGGGCGGGTAAAGAAGTGGAACGGAAAGCGCGGACTGTCCGGATAGAGGAACTGGAGGTTCTGCATGTGGAAATGCCGGTTCTTTGCATGCGGATTGTTTGTTCCAAAGGAACCTATATCAGGACATTGTGCGACGATATCGGAAAAAAAGCGGGCTGTGGCGCGGCGATGGAAACCCTGAAGAGAACGCGGGTAGGAAAGTTCCGGATAGAAGAAGCCATGACTTTGCCGGAGGTGGAGAGTGCGCTTGCGGAGGGAAAGCTGGAGTCCCGTATCGTGCCGCCGGATGGGATGTTTCCCGGTCTTTATGGCATAAAAGTGCGGCCGGATTATACAAAACAACTGGAAAACGGAAATTGCCTGGTCTGGAATATGACGGACGCTATGAGGAGTATCGGCGACGGAGAACAAGTCCGCGTTTATAATGAGCGGGGACTTTTTTTTGGCATATACCGCTATGAAGAGCGGACGAGGACATTTTATCCGGTAAAAATGTTCATCATGTAAGAAGTGCGGCGGATATTTGGTGCCATTGCGCTGAAGGCGCTGCGCTTTCAGCGCGGCCTAAAGTTCGCAGGTTTTGGGAAAGGCGTGGTTAATTAGTATGCAAATCATACGAGGGACGACAGATTTTTGCCTGTCCCATAAAAGCGTGGTAACAATCGGAAAATTTGACGGGATTCATTTAGGGCATCAGAAGCTGTTTGAGCGGGTGCTGGCACAGAAGGAAAAGGGGCTGTCAGCCGTTATTTTTACGTTCAATCCGGCGCCGGAGGCCTTTTTTTCAGGAAAAGAGATAAAGGAACTGATGAGCCGGGAGGAAAAACTGGCGGCTTTTGAGAAGATGGGAATCGATGTTCTGATTGAATTTCCGCTGAATAAAGAGACGGCGGCGACCGAACCGGCGTATTTCGTGCGGGAATATCTGACGAACAAGTTAAAAGCGGCGGTTGTTATTGCGGGAACGGATATTTCTTTCGGAAATAAGGGGGCGGGAAATGCGGCCCTTTTGCGGGAAATGGCGGGAGAATGTGGATATCGGGTGGAAATTATCGAGAAAGTCCGCGTCGGAGATAAAGAAGTCAGCTCGACGCTGATTCGGGAAACGGTACGGAAGGGCGATATGAAGAATACGGCTTTGCTGCTCGGTTCGCCCTATCCGGTATGCGGCGTGGTTGCACACGGAAAACAGCTCGGCCGGAAGCTCGGAATGCCCACGGTAAATCTGCTTCCCGGCCATGAAAAACTACTGCCGCCCAATGGCGTTTACTATTCCGACGTATGGTTTGACGGAAAGTGTTATCCGGCAATTTCAAATGTAGGATATAAGCCGACCGTGAGCGATGAAAAGGTTATCGGCGTAGAAACCTATCTGTATGATTTTACGGAAGAAATTTATGGCAGCGGGATTATCGTGGAACTGCTGGAACATAAAAGGGCGGAAATGAAATTCGACGGGGTAGCTGCCTTAAAAGCGCAGATGCAGAAGGACATCGCGGAAGGTGCGGTATATCATGGAATAGGAAAGAATCCGGAACAGGGTGCATGACAAAGCGGCAGTTTGAGCGGAAAAAAACAGCCTGAAAAATAAGGCTTGTCAGAAAATATGATTTATCATAAAATAAAAATGTATGGGTAAACAGGGGAAAGTACAAAGGAAGGATAAGGGCGTGACATGAATCTGGAAATCATTCTTTCGATGGCGGGCGGTCTTGGGCTGTTTCTTTTTGGCATGCGGGTCATGAGCGAAAGCATTGAGAAAGTTGCCGGCGCCAAGCTGAGACAGATTTTGGAGCAGCTGACGACAAATCGTTTTACGGGGATTCTGGTAGGCGCCGTTTTTACGGCAATCATTCAGTCATCATCAGCCTGTACGGTCATGGTAGTGAGTTTTGTCAATTCAGGATTGATGAACCTGTACCAGGCGGCGGGTGTCATTTTTGGGGCTAACATCGGTACAACGGTTACTTCTCTGCTTGTTTCCTTCAAACTGGAAAAAATAGCTCCTGTTATTCTGTTAGCCGGCGTGATTGTCGTTATGTTCTGTAAAAAACAGAAGATAACGAAGTTCGGCGAAATCATTATTGGTTTCGGTATTTTATTTATGGGACTCAGCACCATGTCAGGCGCAATGTCGGGCATGAAGGATTCACCGACAGTCATTCATATGTTCGCTTCTTTACAACAGCCGGTGCTGGCGGTGCTTCTCGGCGCGGTGCTGACGGCTATTATACAAAGTTCATCCGTAACGGTCAGTATTATGGTTCTGATGGCAAATCAGGGACTGCTGGGACTGGACATGTGCATGTTTATCATTCTTGGGTGCAATATCGGCGCCTGTACTTCCGCATTGTTAGCTTCCCTCACGGGTAAAAAAGACGCCAAGCGGGCGGCTTCGATTCATTTGATTTTTAATGTCATCGGAACGGTCATCGTCTTTCTTATTTTTACGGCGGGCGTTCACCAGGTGGTCGATGTTCTGTCTCGTATCGCGCATCAGGATGCGGGCCGGGTAGTTGCTTATGCACATATTGCCATTAAATTGTTCCAGGTAGTTGTTATGGCGCCTTTTATCGGCGCGATTGTGAAGCTGACTTATGTGCTCGTGCCGGGCAGCGACAAAAAGATTGGCTACCGGGACAGCCACCAGTTAAAATATATCGGTGAAAAGGTGGTATTCAATCCGGCGACGGCAATTGTGGAAGTCATCAAGGAGCTGGACCGTATGGCCTCCCTTGCCAGTGAAAATCTGAACCGGGCCATGAATGCGCTGATTACGCTGGATGAAGAAGAGATTGCGGAAGTGTATGACGTGGAGGAGAATATTGATTTCCTGAGCCATGCCATTACGGATTATCTGGTAAAAATCAACCAGACGACGCTGCCAATCGAAGACTTGAAGAGTATCGGCGCGCTGTTTCATGTAGTCAACGATATCGAAAGAATCGGCGACCATGCGGAAAATATAGCGGATGCGGCAAAGCGGCGGAATGAAACAGGCGTATCGTTCAGCAGGGAAGCGCAGACGGAAATGGGAGTCATGCTGGATATGGTCAATACGCTCCTTCGGTTTTCTCTGGAAATGTTTGTCAAGAGCTCTGAGGAACATCAGGAAGACATCAACCACCTGGAAGAGGCCATTGATGAAAAGGAGAAAGAATTACAGCAGAAGCATCTGGAACGGCTTACCAATAGCGAGTGTACACCGGAAGCGGGAGTGCTTTTCTCCGATATTATTTCCGGTCTGGAAAGAGTCGCAGACCATGCTACCAACATTGCCTTTGCGACGGCGATGGCAGATACATAATAAAAATCAGGTTTCCGCCCCGGACTGGGCATCGTTCTCTGACAGAGGCCCAGTCCTGATTATTACATATTTATTTCCCCACAACTTCACAGATGTTGACAGCCTGCAACAAAATTGTTATAATAAAATTGAAATTGTAACAAATGTGTAACAAATACAAAGCTGTGAGTGAGGTTGTGAAGAAAAGTGAAACGTAAGGAATTATGTTATCTTTTAATCTGTATGATGCTGTGTCAGCCGCTTCATGCTTCCGCAACGGAAGTACGGGAAGAGAATCCGGTAACGGCGGAAGTACAGGAAGAAAACCGGAAGACGGGTGCAGAAGAATCAGGAGCGGTTTTGGATGAGGCGGAAGCCGGAACGGACAGAGACGGAAACGATACGAGCGGGGGAGAGACGGAAGCGGACGAAACCGGCGCGGAAGAACAGGAAACAGTACAATCCGTTCTTGGAGAAATGACGGCGGGTGTTGATTTGCTCGGAACCGGCATTGATATGGCCGACGCCAGCGGATATGGGCATATAGAATCAAAAGGAGCGGAAAATGCCGGTCTGTTAAATAATACAGAAGCATCTGGCGGCAGTCAGGAGGATAACGGGACAAGCATCCGGGATGCGCTTGGAGAACCGATTGGCGTTGCGGCGGTTACGGAGTCCAGAAGCACGCGGGAAGAGTATGCCCAGGCGTATGAAGACGCCAGGAATGCGAACTGGGGTTATACCAATCTGGGAATCGCTAACGTGGATAATAATCTGAACGTCAGGGCAATACCGGGTGAAGACGGCAGACTGGTGGGCAAGCTGCCCAAAGATGCGGCCTGTGAAGTGCTGGATTCCGACGGTACATGGGCGCACATTAAATCCGGTAAAGTAGAAGGTTATGTCAGCTGTGAATATCTGCTGACAGGCGTACAGGCAAAACAGAGAGCGGAAGAACTCGTTACAACGATTGCGACGGTAACGACAGATTCCTTAAAGGTCCGCGCAGAGGCGAATACGGATTCGGAAGTCATTACGATGGTTCCTAACGGGGAGCAGCTGGAAGTGGCGGCCTCGGAAGGCGACTGGGTCAGAGTCTATCTGGATGACGAGGAGGTTTTTGTTCACGCGGATTATGTACAGGTTGACGCGAGACTGAATACGGCGATTACAATGACGGAATTATTATATGGTCAGGGTGTGTCCGATGTCAGAGTGGATTTGTGTCAGTATGCCAAAGAATATTTGGGAAATCCTTATGTATGGGGCGGAACCAGCCTGACTAACGGCGCCGACTGTTCCGGTTTCGTGTTGAGCGTCTTTAAGAAATACGGCGTCAGTCTGCCGCACTCTTCAAGGGCCCAGGCGAACTGCGGAACGAAGATTACGCTTGCGGAAGCACAGCCGGGCGATTTGATTTTCTATGGAAAAGGTCAGACCATTAACCATGTGGCGATTTATATCGGCGGCGGACAGGTCATTCACGCCAGCAGTCCGAAAACAGGCATCCGCATATCCAACGCGACATACAGGACGCCGCTCAAAGTGGTGAGAATCTTACAGGTATAAAATAGAAAAATCACTGTTGTGAAAAATCCAATTTGCATCTTGTCAAGCAAACCATGATATGGTAGAATAATCAAGTATGGATTTCAGCCGATACTCAGAGACGGGAAAACTCCAACCCGCTCCCGGCATCAGGCGTTTACAGGCGGCAGATTCAGTTTATGAACAACGAAAGAGACTGCCCGGAAAGAAAGGAGAAAATATGATTTCTAAGGAAAAGAAAACAGCAATTATTAAAGAGTATGCGAGAAGCGAAGGCGATACGGGTTCACCGGAAGTTCAGGTAGCGGTTCTGACCGCAAGGATTCAGGAACTGACAGAGCACCTGAAAGCGAATCCGAAAGACCATCATTCCAGAAGAGGGCTTCTGAAAATGGTAGGTCAGAGAAGAGGACTGCTTGCGTATCTGAAAGATAAGGATATCGAAAGATATCGTTCTCTGATTGAGAGACTGGGACTTAGAAAGTAAAAAACGGGAAGGCGGGGAATCAGGCTGGAGTAATGCCGGCTTTCCGCCTTCCTTTTTGTTCGGTTACTTCAATTACTAATTTATGCAAAAACGGGTGGAAGAATTTTCCGAGACCACAGACATGCGCACAAATCGTATGAATATATTGCAGTGGGTTGTGCTGAATTGCAGTACATTATATGAAAACATGCGTTATCAAATATGCCATATGGAAAAACGATTGCGGGCATATCTGTAGTTTCGGCCTCTTCTGCCTGAAATATATATTTTATAAAGGAGAGATGGCTATGTATAAGAGTTACACAATGGAACTTGCCGGCCGTACCCTTCGCGTCGATATCGGAAGAGTCGGCAAACAGGCGAATGGCTGCGCATTCATGCAGTATGGTGAAACGACCGTATTGTCAACCGCAACGGCGTCGGAGAAACCGAGAGAGGGCATTGATTTCTTCCCGTGCAGCGTGGAGTACGAAGAGAAGCTGTATGCAGTTGGGAAGATTCCGGGCGGCTTTAACAAGAGAGAGGGCAAGGCGTCGGAGAATGCGGTGCTGACAAGCCGTGTTATCGACAGACCGATGCGTCCGCTGTTCCCGAAGGATTACAGAAACGACGTTACATTAAACAATATGGTTATGAGCGTTGACCCGGCATGCCGTCCGGAGCTGGTGGCGATGCTTGGCACGGCGATTGCGACGAGCATTTCCGATATTCCTTTTGACGGCCCCTGTGCGATGACGCAGATGGGCATGGTGGACGGTGAATTTATCGTGAATCCTTCCCAGGAACAGTGGGACAAGGGCGATTTGAAAATGACCGTTGCGTCTACCGCGGAAAAAGTCATTATGATTGAAGCCGGAGCAAATGAGATTCCCGAAGCGAGAATGATAGAAGCGATTTATAAAGCGCATGAGATTAATCAGACGATTATCGCTTTTATCAACCAGATTGTTGCGGAAGTCGGAAAACCGAAGCACGCTTATGAAAGTTGTGCGATTCCGGAAGAAATGTTCGAAGAAATGAAGAAAATCGTAACGCCGGAAGAAATGGAAACGGCTGTATTTACCGATGAAAAACAGGTTCGTGAAGAAAATATCAGAAACATCACCGAAAAGCTGGAAGAGGCTTTTGCGGAAAACGAAGACTACCTGGCAGTTCTTGGCGAGGCCGTTTATCAGTACCAGAAAAAAACTGTGCGTAAGATGATTCTGAAAGACCATAAACGTCCCGACGGCCGTGAGCTGACACAGATTCGTCCGCTCTCCGCGGAAATTGACATTATTCCGAGAGTGCACGGCTCCGCGATGTTTACCCGTGGACAGACACAGATTTGCAACGTCTGTACGCTGGCGCCGTTATCCGAAGTACAGCGTGTGGACGGACTGGATGAAAATATTACGGCAAAGAGATATATGCACCATTATAATTTCCCCTCTTACTCCGTAGGCGAGACGAAAGTAAGCCGTGGACCGGGAAGAAGAGAAATCGGACATGGCGCTCTTGCGGAGCGTGCGCTTTTGCCGGTACTTCCTTCCGAGGAGGAATTTCCTTATGCAATTCGTACCGTATCGGAAACTTTTGAGTCCAACGGTTCTACGTCGATGGCTTCCACCTGTGCGTCCTGTATGTCCCTGATGGCGGCGGGCGTACCGATTAAAAAGATGGTAGCGGGTATTTCCTGCGGCCTTGTAACGGGCGATACGGATGATGATTTTGTACTGCTTACCGATATCCAGGGGCTGGAAGATTTCTTCGGCGACATGGATTTCAAAGTAACGGGCACGCATGACGGAATTACCGCAATCCAGATGGATATTAAGATTCACGGTCTGACAAGACCTATCGTGGAAGGCGCGATTGCAAGATGCAAGGATGCGAGAGAGTATATTATGGCGAACTGCATGGTTCCCGCGATTGCGGAGCCGAGAAAAGAAGTCGGCCAGTATGCGCCTAAGATTATTTCCATCCAGATTGACCCGGAGAAGATTGGCGACGTGGTAGGCCAGAGAGGTAAGACAATCAACGAGATTATCGCCCGCACAGGCGTTAAAATTGATATTACCGACGACGGTCAGGTATCTGTATGCGGAACCGACAGAGAGATGATGGACAAGGCTGTGGAGATGGTCAAGATTATCGTGACGGATTTTGAAGAAGGCCAGATTTTCAAAGGGACAGTAGTCAGCATCAAAGAATTTGGCGCATTTATTGAGTTTGCACCGGGCAAAGAAGGGATGGTTCATATTTCCAAGATTGCACGCGAACGTATCAACCATGTGGAAGACGTTCTTACGCTTGG
>CAJTRL010000041.1 GCA_910578715.1 uncultured Lachnospiraceae bacterium
TAGCATCCCGGCGGCGCACGAGATGATTGCGAGATATACGGTTCTGGATGAAGACGCAAAAAAGCTGATCCTGCTGCGGCCGTATCAGATTCATGCGATTGAGGCAATGCGGTCAGCATCAAAACAGGGAAAATCGGGATTTATCTGGCATACGACAGGTTCGGGAAAAACAATGACTTCCTACAAAGCCACAAGGAATCTGCTGATGGACATTCCGGCAATTGAGAAAACGGTATTCCTCATTGACAGGAAAGACCTTGATATGCAGACGAAAATGGCTTTTCAGTCCTATGCGGATAACGATACGATTGATGTGGATGATACGGATTATGTTGATTCGCTTATAGAAAAGATGGCGGATGATAACCGCCAGATGATAGTAACCACTCGTCAGAAAATGCAGATTATGGTAAATCGGCGTCTAAAGGAGGGGACTAAGCGGTATGAAAAAATGAAGTCCCTGAAGGTTGCTTTTGTTGTTGACGAATGTCACAGGGCTGTAACGCCCCAGACCAAAAGAGACCTTGAAAGATTTTTCACCAATTCATTGTGGTACGGTTTTACGGGAACCCCTATTTTTGAAGAGAACGGCTACGAAAAGAAAGGCGATTTGCCGCAGACCACAGCGCAGATGTACGGTGAGTGTCTGCATAGTTATACCATCAAAGAGGCCATCCATGATGAGGCGGTTTTAGGGTTTATGGTTGAAAATCTTGGAGCAAAGGATTTAAGTGATGATGAGGCAAAAACGATATATGAAACGGAAGAACACATGCGGAAAGTTCTGAATGTCATTTTGAATCAGTCCTATGAAAAATTTGGCATGAGCAATGGTAAAGGCAGAACCTATGAAGCGATATTGACAACCGGTTCGATTGAAAGGGCACAGAAATATTATGATTTGCTAAAGAAGATAAAAGAAGGGAAGGATGAACTGAAAATTTGTGATATGGTACATAAGGCGCTGCCTGATTTCCCTAAGTTTGCCATAACTTATTCGTTGTCGGAAAATGAAGAAACTTCCACGATTAATCAGGATAAAATGAAGGATGCGTTAAAAGATTACAATGAGATGTTTGGAAGCAGTTATCGGATAGATGCCATAAATGCCTATAATAGCAATCTCAACGAACGGCTGGCCAGAAAAGAGAAGAAGTATCTGGAGCGGAGCCAGCAGCTTGATTTGGTAATTGTGGTTGACAGGCTTTTAACCGGGTTTGACGCGCCATGCCTGTCTACGCTTTTTATTGACAGACAGCCTATGGCTCCGCAAAATATTATTCAGGCGTTTTCCCGTACCAACAGACTTTTTGATTATGCAAAACAGTATGGGCAGGTTGTGACTTTTCAGGCTCCCAAAGAGTATAAAAATGCAATTGATAAGGCACTTACGCTATATTCGCGTGGAGGTGACGGCAATCCCATTGCAGAGGACTGGGACGATGTGAAAACGTCCTTTTCCATATCTCTTAAAACAATCCGTAATCTGGCACAGACGCCCGGAGATATAGCAGGATTATCTCGAAAACAAAAAAAGTCATTCATTCATCTTTTCAGAACATTGGATTACGATTTTGCGCACCTGAAATCTTTTTCGGTTTATGAGCCGCATGTGCTTGATGCGTTCGGGTTTTCTGAAGAAGAATATGAAAATTATGCGGCAATGTATAAGAATGTGATGGAGGAACTGAAAAAACAGAATGATAATTCCGGACCGGATGAGGAACCTGTGTGGGATGATTATGACTTGGCGGCTTATAGTAAATTGAAAATTGATTTTGAATATATAGTAGAATTACTGCGGGGAGTTATGGAGTCCTTAGGCCAGCCGCAAAATGATTTTAATGAGGCCGAATTTGAAACCAGAATAAGAACCATAAAAGAGACTATAACAGAATTTGCAGGCGATAATCCGAAGTTAAGCGCATTGCTTTTACAGGTGGTGGACGAGATTGAAAAGGACAAAGAAAGATTTCTGGGACAGGATATTTCCGTTATGATTCATCAGATGCGCTATGCTGTCATTGATGCGGAAATCAGGAAGTATGCTGAAAAATGGTATCTGGATTTTGAAGATGTCAAGTATGAGACTTTTCATTTCAGGGACGGTGAACTTGCAAATGAGAATAAATTGAAGGACAGTGCAGATTATGCGGCTTATAGGGAAGAAAAGGAAGATGCCCTGCCCAAATTCAAATTCAGAAAACAGATGATTGATGAGTTTAAGAATGTTCTTATGCCGGAGATTGCCCCGTTAATTGATTGATGAAAAAGCCCTGAACCGGACGAAAACCGAACGGTACAGGGCTTTTATTGTCTGCTTTTTGCTTCGGGTCAGATGAAGGCAAAATGCCGGATTTCAGATTAACCGTCCAGAAGGGCGTCTTCTTCCCGGTTATTATATTTTGCCAGAATCGTATGTATTTTTTCCGTCGGCGTATAGATATTGGACATGGAAGCGTCATGGTTCATGAAGTTAATGATAGAAGCGATGAATTTACTCATGTCCGCTTCCTGATAATAGGGCTTTTCCCGTAATTCCGGCGGCTGATAGCATAAGTTTGTGGTGATAATCCGGTCGAAATAGCATTGCTCATAGGCCTTATCAAAGGCTTCCAGCCCGTCCGTAAAAAGTCCGAAAGTACAGCAGATGAAAACGCGCTTTGCGTTCATTTTTTTCAGCTGTTTGGCAGTATCAATCATACTGCCGCCGGAGGAAATCATATCATCAATGATAATCACGTCTTTGCCGTCAATATTATCCCCCAGAAATTCATGCGCAACGATAGGGTTTTTGCCATTGACGATGGTGGAGTAGTCCCGGCGTTTATAGAACATTCCCGTATCTACACCGAGTACATTGGCAAAATAAACGGCTCTGTCGAGCGCGCCTTCATCCGGGCTGATAACGGTCGTGTGTTCTTTATCTATCAGCAAATCGTTTGTCGTATGAAGAAGAGCACGCATAAACTGATAGTGGGGCGTATAATTATCGAACCCTTTAATCGGAACGGAATTCTGAACACGCGGGTCGTGTGCATCAAAGGTAATGAAGTTGGCGATACCCATGTCCATCAGTTCTTCGATTGCATAAGCACAGTCCAGCGATTCCCTTCCGGTCCTTTTGTGCTGTCTGCCTTCATAGAGAAAAGGCATGATGACATTGACGCGGTGGGCCTTGCCGTTTATCGCGTTAATAATTCTTTTCAAATCCTGATAATGGTCGTCAGGAGACATATGATTTGTAAATCCGTTCATGGAATAGGTTATGCTGTGATTGCAGACATCCGTCAGGATAAAAATATCCTTTCCTCTGACGGAATGATTGAGGAGCGCCTTGCCTTCGCCGCTGCCAAAACGGGGACAGTCCACCTCAAACAGATAGTTGTCCTCCATATAGCCGTAAAAAGCAGGGTCATTTTTAAAGCTGTTATCCAGATTCTGCCTGAATTCTACCAGATAGCTGTTGATTTTTCCGGCCAGAGGAAGTGCGGCCTGGGTTGTCAGAATCATAATCGGAGCAACAGGCATTGCTGTCTTTAGTTGTTCTATGTTGGGCATAATATTCTCCAATCTGTATAAAAAATATCTCACTTTCTTTATATCATTATGCTAGTGACACGTCAAGGAAATTCTAGTATAGTGTGAAGAGAAGTTCTAAAGACGTTTCATCATAAGATGAAACGTCAAGAACTTCTACGGTTTGCTTTGCAAACCTTCTTCACAGGAAAGAATGCCCAAAGAACGGGCATTCTTCCAGAGGTTAAGATGCCAAGAAGTTCTACGATTTGCTTCGCAAATCTTTCTTACCTGAAAGAATGTCCCCAAAACGGACATTCTTCCTGAGATGGTGAAGTTAGCCCTATATTATTAAGATAAGAAGAGTTGGAGAATGGGAATGAAACAGACGGCACATATCATTAAGAAGGTTCATGAAGAATCCATAGCCGAAGAAATGGGAATTGAGGCGGGGGATGCGCTTATTGCGATTAACGGACAGGAGATTGTGGATATCTTCGATTACCAGTATCTGATACAGGATGAATATATTGAGGTTCTGGTTCGGAAGAGCGGCGGCGAAGAGTGGCTGCTGGAAGTCGATAAAGAGTATGACGAAGATTTGGGTGTGGAATTTGAGAACGGGCTGATGGACGATTACCGCTCCTGTCATAATAAATGTATTTTCTGCTTTATTGACCAGATGCCGGAGGGGATGCGGGAAACGCTTTATTTTAAGGATGACGATTCCAGGCTTTCTTTTTTACAGGGAAACTATGTGACGCTTACCAATATGTCCGATGCGGATATCGGGAGAATCATCCGCTATCATTTGTCGCCGATAAATATTTCTTTCCAGACGACGAACCCGGAACTGCGCTGTAAGATGCTGAATAACCGGTTTGCGGGGAGGGCGCTGGAACAGGTGAAAAAGCTCTATGAGGCGGGCATTACCATGAACGGGCAGATTGTCCTGTGTAAAAACATCAACGACGGCGAGGAGCTGGAGCGCAGCATCCGCGACCTGACGGCCTATCTGCCCTGTCTGGAAAGTGTGTCTGTCGTGCCAGTCGGTCTTTCCAGATTCCGGGACGGCCTTTATCCGCTGGAGCCTTTTGAAAAAGAAGACGCGGTAAAAGTGCTCGACTGCATTCACAAATGGCAGCAGAAACTTTTCCTGGAATATGGGCTGCATTTTGTTCATGCTTCCGATGAGTGGTATATTCTGGCGGAAGAGGAGCTGCCGGAAGAAGAACGATATGACGGGTATCTGCAGCTGGAAAACGGCGTCGGAATGCTACGCCTTCTTCTGAATGAGTTTGAAGAAGCTATGCAAAATCTGCCGCCGGAATATGTGCTGCCGGAAGGCGGGCGGGAATTATCTCTTATAACGGGAAAACTGGCCTATCCTTATATTCGGAATATGGCGGAGCGTATGATGCGGCGGTTTGCCGGACTCACGCTGCATGTTTATGCGATTACAAATGAATTTTTTGGCGAACGGATTACCGTGTCAGGGCTTCTGACGGGACAGGATATCATAAAGCAATTAAAAGGAAAGGCGCTTGGGGAATGCGTTCTTCTGCCGCAGAATGTGCTGCGCAGCGGAGAGGACTATTTTTTGGACGATATCACCGTCGGGGAGATGGAAAAGGCTTTACAAGTGAAGGCAGATATTGTAAAATCAAGCGGACATGAGTTTGTAAATACGATTCTGGGACTGGACAGGGAGTAGAAGTCGAAAACGGCGGTGCTGCCTGTGGTGCATATTGTCCCGAATGAAAAAGATACGGAATGAGTTTGAAAATGCCGCTTGCGCGGCGGAATGGGAGTATATATGGGAAAGAAAAAATCCAGGCCGGTCGTGGCGGTGGTGGGGAGGCCCAATGTGGGAAAATCCACGCTGTTTAACGCGCTGGCGGGGGAAAAAATATCGATTGTAAAAGATACGCCGGGCATTACCCGCGACAGAATTTATGCTGACGTTACATGGCTGGACAAAAGTTTTACGCTGATTGATACGGGCGGCATCGAGCCGGAGAGCAAAGATATTATTTTAAGCCAGATGCGGGAACAGGCGCAGATTGCGATTGATACCGCGGATGTGATTCTTTTTATGGTGGATGTGAAACAAGGGCTTGTGGATACGGATTCCAGAGTGGCGGACATGCTGCGCCGCTCCGGGAAGCCGATTGTGCTGGCGGTTAATAAGGTGGACAGCTTCCAGAAATATGAGGCGGATGTTTATGAGTTTTATAACCTGGGAATCGGAGAGCCTTTTCCCATTTCTTCGGTCAACAAACTGGGATTCGGAGAACTGCTGGATGAGGTCATATCCCATTTTGAACAGGATGCGGAGCAGGATGAGGAAGAAGACGAGCGGACAAAGATTGCTATTGTCGGAAAGCCTAACGTAGGCAAATCTTCCATCATCAATAAGCTGATTGGGGAAAACCGGCTGATTGTTTCGGATATTGCCGGAACGACGCGGGACGCGGTCGATACGGAAGTCGTTTATCATGGAAAAGAGTATGTGTTTATCGATACGGCCGGACTGCGGCGGAAAAACAAAATCAAAGAGGAGCTGGAACGGTATATGATTATTCGTACCGTAACGGCGGTGGAGCGGGCGGATATCGTCGTGCTCGTTATCGACGCAGTGGAAGGCGTGACGGAACAGGATGCCAAAATTGCGGGCATTGCCCATGACAGAGGGAAAGCGACGATTATTGCGGTCAATAAATGGGACTTAATCGAGAAGGATAACAAGACTGTCAATCAGTTTACCCAGAAAATCAGACAGATTCTTTCCTTCATGCCTTATGCGGAAATTCTTTTTATCTCTGCGGAAACGGGACAACGGCTGCCCAAATTGTATGAGATGATAGATATCGTTTATGAGAATCATGCGATGCGGGTCGCAACGGGCGTTTTAAACGAAATCATGGCGGAAGCGGTGGCCTTGCAGCAGCCGCCTGCGGATAAGGGAAAACGGCTCAGGCTGTATTATATTACCCAGGCGTCGGTCAAACCGCCGACTTTCGTTATTTTTGTGAACGATAAAGAGCTGATGCACTTTTCTTACACGAGATATCTGGAAAACCAGATTCGGGAAGCCTTCGGCTTCCGGGGCACGCCGCTTCGGTTTATTATCAGGGAAAGGAAGGAAAAATAGCGTGGAACGGATAATTTGCTTGCTTATCGGATATGTGTTCGGTCTTTTTCAGACCGCCTATATTTATGGGAAACTGCATGGAATCGATATCAGAAATTATGGAAGCGGCAACGCGGGAACGACCAATACATTGCGCGTGTTCGGTACAAAGGCGGGGCTTATCGTGCTTTTTGTCGATATTTTGAAATGTATTCTGGCAATTGTCGTAACGGGGCTTCTGTTTGGGAAAAGTCATCCGGACATGATTTATCTGCTAAAGCTCTATGCGGCGATGGGAGCGATTCTCGGACACAATTTTCCTTTTTATCTTCATTTTAAGGGAGGAAAGGGAATTGCGGCTACGGCAGGACTGATTCTTTCTTTTCATCCATACTTTGTGCCGATGGGCGTGATTTTGTTTTTCGGCGCTTTTTTCCTGACCCATTATGTATCGCTCGGTTCTCTGCTCGTTTATGCGGGATTTATGATTGAAATGGTGGCGCTCGGGCAGATGGGAATTTTTGGCATGAGCCAGGCGCATTTAATAGAACTGTATATCATCGCCGCATTCCTGACGGCAATGGCCTATTATAAACACAGAGAGAATATTGGAAGGCTGTTGAAAGGCAACGAGCGCAAAACTTATCTGACGCACAAAAGCGACGGGGCGGAAGCAAAAGAAGGAGCGGAGACAAAAGTAGAGGCGGAAGCAACAGAAGGAGCACAGACAAAAGAAGCGGCAAAAGCAAAAGCGGAATGAAGCGGAAAACAACCTGTATCGGAGAGATAAAGGGAAATTTCGCGAAAGCGGAAAGATAAAGTGTGAGTGTGTATAGAAGAAAGGCGGAATTTAATATGGCGGATATCAGTATTATCGGAGCGGGAAGCTGGGGGACGGCCCTTGCATTATTGCTTTACAAGAACGGCCACAGCGTGACGGTCTGGTCCATTATGGAAGCGGAAATCGCGATGCTGCAGAAGGAGCACGAGCACAAGGAAAAACTGCCGGGCGTAAAACTGCCGGAAGACATGGTATTTACGACGGATTTAAAAATGGCGGTGGAAGGAAAGGACGTGCTGGTGCTCGCCGTGCCGTCTCCTTACACAAGAGCCACATCTAAAAGCATGGCGCCCTTTGTCAGGGAAGGACAGGTTATCGTCAATGTGGCAAAGGGAATCGAAGAAAAAACGTTGTTTACCCTGTCGGAAATTATCGAGGATGAGATTCCACAGGCAGAAGTGGCGGTGCTTTCCGGCCCTTCCCATGCGGAGGAAGTGGGAAGAGGCATTCCGACGACAATCGTCGTGGGAGCCAGAAAAAAGAATACGGCGGAATATTTGCAGAATATTTTTATGAACGAAGTTTTCCGCGTCTATATCAGCCCCGATGTGCTTGGCATTGAACTGGGTGCGGCGCTGAAAAACGTTGTGGCCCTTGCGGCCGGCATTGCGGACGGCCTCGGTTATGGCGATAACACGAAAGCGGCGCTGATTACGAGAGGTATTGCGGAAATTGCAAGACTGGGAACCGCGATGGGAGGAAAATGGGAGACCTTCTGCGGCCTGACCGGAATCGGGGATTTGATTGTTACCTGTGCGTCCATGCACTCCAGAAACAGGCGCGCCGGCATTTTAATCGGTCAGGGCCATACGATGGAAGAGGCGATGGCGGAGGTTAAAATGGTGGTGGAAGGCGTTTATTCGGCGAAGGCGGCGATGGGGCTCGCGGAAAAATACAATGTGCAGCTTCCGATTATCGAACAGGTAAACGAAGTGCTGTTTCATGGAAAATCGGCGGCGGAGGCGGTCGGAAGCCTGATGCTGCGGGATAAAAAAATCGAAAATCCGCTTCTTCCGTGGGAGGCGTAAGAAGCGCTGAAAAAGGAAAGGAACATGGTTATAAGTGTTGAATAAATTCAACTATTGAATTTGAGTGCCTGCCAAAGCAAGCAGATGGGAGTAGAAATGACAGTTTCGGAAATTATGGTAAAGATGCTTGAAAGTGCAGGCGGGAATTTTCATGATATCAATCATTTGATGAAAGTATATACCTATGCCAAAACGATTGCAGAATGCGAACAAGTAACGGAGAAAGAGCGGAAAACGGTTGAAATTGCCGCCATCGTACATGATATCGCATGTCCCTTGTGCCGGGAAAAATATGGAAATGCGGACGGCGGTCTTCAGGAGAAGGAAAGTGCTCCGTTAGTAGAGGAATTTTTAAAGGGGGCCGGGCTGTCGGAAGAGATGTTGAACCGCATTGTTTATATTGTCAGTCACCATCACACGCCGCAGGCGGCCGACGGAATTGATTTCCAGATTCTGCTGGAAGCGGATTATCTGGTCAATGCGGACGAATCCGGTTTTTCGGAAGCGAATATCCGAAACACAATGGAGCAGATGTTTCAAACCGATACTGGGAAAAAACTCTTAAAATCCATTTATGGACTGTAATCCATATACAGACTGAAATCCATATGCGACTGCGGGCGGAATGGTCTGCGCGCCATGGACAGTGGAAAGAAGTTACGGATGGGCATTCCTCAAAAATGAGATGAAGGCTTTCAGTTCCCACGGCCTTAAACGGCTGTGGGATTTTCTGACTTGATAGGAAAGTTCTATACACGGGCATCTTGCGGCGGAACATCAAAAAGGAGCTTTATGATGAAATACAGAATATTGATTATCGAAGACGAACCGGTCATACGGAACCAGATAAAAATTCTGCTCGCAGGAAACGGGTACGAGGCGGAGGCGGTTACGGATTTTCGGGATGTTTCAGGACAGATAAAGGCGTTTATGCCGCACCTGATTCTTCTGGACATCGGACTGCCGGAGATGGACGGCTTTGCTCTCTGTTCCCGGATTCGTGCCGTTTCCTCAACTCCGGTTATTTTTGTGACGGGCCAAAATACCGATATGGATGAGCTGAACAGTATTTTGTCGGGAGGCGACGCGTTTATCACAAAGCCTTATCATACGGCGATTCTGCTTGCCAGAATATCGGCGCTGCTGTTACGGGCTTATGGTTCCGCACAGTCGGAAACCCTTACATGGAAGGACGCCGCTCTGCATCTGGAGGGGAGTTTTATCGAATATGAAGGCAGACGGGCAGAGCTTACCAAAAATGAGGTAAAAATTCTTTATTATCTTTTTAAGCATGCCGGAACAATCTGTCCAAGAAACGATATTATTGATTTTCTGTGGGAAAGCGAACTTTATGTGGATGATAATGCGCTCAGTGTAAACATTACGCGGATTCGGAATAAACTGGCGGATATCGGACTGCCCGATTTTATTACGACAAAGCACAGACAGGGTTATTTGCTAAAAGAGTGAGCGGGAGACAAACAGAAAGAAAGTAAGTGTAAGTGGAAAGGGAATTACAATAGAGATGAACGGAAAACAATATCTGAAAAACCAGCTGCCTGTTATGCTGGTAAATATGTCGGGCCTGCTTCTGCTTATGATGTTTCTGCCCGCCTGTGGAATGGGTTTTCAGAGCGTTCTTTTGATTGCGTTTGTCTGGCTGTCCGTTCTTGGTATTTATCTGACTGTAACCTTTTTTTCCAGAAAAAAGTATCTGGACAAACTGCAGCAAATGTCGGAGCGTCTGGAGGAAAAATATCTGCTCGCGGAAGTGATGGAAAAGCCCATGCGGGCCGATGATGAGGTTTTTTACCGGCTCATGAAGGCGGCGGAGAAATCCATGCTTGAAAAAATCGGTAAAATAGAGCGGGAGCGGAAGGAATATAAAGAATATATAGAGCAGTGGGTGCATGAGGCCAAAACCCCGGTCACGGCAATGCGGCTGCTTTGTGAAAACAACCGCTCTGAATTTACAAGGGAACTGTTCATGGAGCTGTTCATAGAGCTGGAAAAGATAAACCGTTATACGGAACAGGCTCTTTATTATGCCCGCAGCGAGCATACGGAAAAAGACTATTCTGTCAGGGAAATTGCGCTTGAAGAAGTGATTCACGGGGCGGTTGCGGATAATCGGTATCTTTTGCGGCTAAACCAGGTGAAAATTGTCCTGGAAGAAACGGAGACGATTGTTTATACCGATGAGAAATGGCTCAGATTCATCTTGGACCAGTTCATCGCCAACGCGGTAAAATACCGGAGCGGACATCCGGCGATACGTTTTTATGCGGACAACAGGGGCGGCCAGGTATTGCTGTATGTGGAGGATAACGGAATCGGCATACCACCTGGCGATTTACCCCGTATTTTTGAAAAGGGTTTTACCGGAGAAAACGGAAGGCTCGTTCCGGGCGCTACCGGCATCGGACTCTATCTTTGCCAGAAATTATGCGACAGGCTCGGAATCGGCCTGGAAGTCCGTTCAGGGAAAACGGGAACAATTTTCGTGCTTATTTTTCAAATCAATTATTTTACGGCCGAAATGCAGGGACGATGAGCCCTGCGTTTTTTATGCAGGCGCGTCTTCTTTTCGGGCTGAATTGATACGAAAAATTACATTTTTGTAAGAACTTTGTAAGAAAACCTGATACAAAAGCCGGAGCGCATGCTTTATGATGAATGACAGAACCGGCGGATGTTCGGAAGGGCGGCCCCATCGCCGGAATGGGAGGAAACATGGAGAAAGAAAGGAATACCGTTTTGAGGCTGGAGCATATCCAGAAATACTATGGGAACGAAGGAAATATTACAAAGGCAGTCAACGACATTGACTTTTCGGTCAGGGAGGGAGAGTTTCTCGGCATTATGGGGGCGTCCGGCTCCGGAAAGACGACCCTGTTAAACTGTATTTCCACGATTGATACCGTGAGTGCGGGACATATTTATCTGGAAGATACCGATATTACGGAGATGAAACCGAAGGAGCTTGCGCGGTTCCGGCGGGAGAATCTGGGCTTTATCTTTCAGGACTTTAATTTGCTGGACACGTTGACAATTTCGGAAAATATCGCGTTTGCGCTGGCCATTAACAAAACGCCCGCGGAAATGGTAGAGCCGCGCGTCCTGGAAATGGCGGAAAGGCTGAATATCACAGATATCCTGGATAAATATCCCTATCAGGTGTCGGGCGGCCAGAAACAGCGCTGCGCCTGTGCGAGAGCTCTGATTCACGGGCCGAAACTGCTTCTTGCGGATGAGCCTACCGGAGCGCTGGACAGTCATTCTTCTCAGATGCTGCTTTCGACGATGCAAAGCATCCATGAACAGTTTGGCGCAACGATAATCATGGTGACGCACGATGCTTTTGCGGCCAGCTATGCGGAGCGTATTTTATTTTTGCGGGATGGTGAAATTTTTACGGAATTATACAGGGGGAAGGATGTCAGGGGCGCCTTTTTTGAAAAAATACTGAATGTTCTGACGATAACCGGAGGAGGACAAAGTCATGTATGCTAAACTCATTTTTCGGAACGCGAAGCGGTCTGCAAAAGACTATCTGATTTATCTTGTGACAATGACAATCTGCGTCATGCTGTTTTATTCGTTTCTGTCCATTTCCAGCCGATATTATCACCCGGATATCGGCGCCGAATATAATTTCCAAATCCTGGGAAAAGGTATGAAACTGGCTATTAGTGCGGTAACGCTTCTGCTTTTGTTTTTAATATGTTATGTCAACCGATATATGCTGGTACGCAGACAGAAGGAATTTGCCATGCAGGCCGTTATGGGCATGGAGTTAAGAACCATTGGCTGGCTGTTCTTTGCGGAGACATTTGTTATGGGTTTGTTTTCGATTCTGGCCGGAATTTTCCTCGGCGTATTCGGTTCCCAGTTCATTACGGCGATGCTTTTAACTTCCTATGGGCAAACTTACCGGATAACATGGACTTTGTTTCCGGACACCGTATTTTTTACGATGGTATTTTTTATGATGAGCTTTGTGCTGACCGGTTTCTTTCAGTTCCGGGCGATTGAGAAAACCAAAGTTATCGACATGCTTTCAGCCGATAGAAGAAATGAGATTTCCCTGAAGAAAAGCATTCAGATGCAAATAGTCGTTATTCTGTTTGTGATGATGGCGTTCTGGATGCTTTTGACAGGGATTCGGAAGATGTATTTTTATTTTGACAGTCGTTTTGCGCTTCCCGTCCACTTTCTGTTCTGGGGAAATATCCTGTTCCCGGCGGGCACGCTGTTATGGCCTGTCGTATGGATTGGACGAAAGCGTTTCGCTCGAAAAAGGAGGGGCAGAAACGGGGATAGAAGGGCGGATGGAAATGATTTTCCGGCGCTGGTTTCAGGACTGCTTGTTTGTGCACTTTTAAACGCTTTTATGGCGATTTACACGACGGTCATGCAGAACCGGTATTATCTCGTGCTTGGAAACGGAGCGCTTGACCAGTTGATTCTGTTTGTGTTAGCGGATTTGCTTTTTTCAATCAGCGCGGTTATCTGGCTGGCAAATTATTTTCTGACCGCATGGAAAGAGAAATCGCCCGAACATCGGTATCATAATCAGAATCTTTTCCTGTGGGGGCAGATTACGACGAAGCTGTCCACGACGAACAAGACGATGACGTTAATCTGTATTACGCTGGTTCTGGCGGTATTCCTGTTCATGGCAGTTCCGGTTCTGGTGGGATGGGCTCTGGGGTTTCTGGAAGTGCGCGCGAAATATGACGTGCAGATTTATTCAGACTATCGCCTCGTTTATGAAGAAGAGGAACTTCCGGATGATGATTATGCTTTCATTGCAGATTTTCTTACGGAACATGGCATCGAAACGGAATATGACTGTGCTTTTCAGTTGTATCTTCCAAAACGGGAAGATTTTCACCGCCGGGTGAAATGGGATTTCCCGGAGGCAGCGATTTCTCTGTCCGATTATAATAGCATCAGGAAAATGCTCGGATATGAAGCGATTTCTCTGGGAGAAAATGAATTTACCACCCAGTGGCAGACCATTGCCGGGGAAGAAGAACGGGACGATTTTCTACGGACGCATACGGTGCTTGCGACCGACGTGGGAGAGCTGAAACTTTCCGACCGGTATTATACTGATGCGGTCGGAGAAACGCTTTATAATTCTTATACGGATGTTGTACTGGTTCTGCCGGACAGCGTCTGCGAACAACTGCTTCCGGTCATGACCAACCGGTATATCACGACGAAGGGGACGATTGCTTATGAAGAAGCTCTTGCGCTGGAAGCGTTGTTTGATTCGATATACCCGGAAGAAGAGACAACGGAAGGAACCGTTTATTCCATCCGGTTAAGCACGCTGCAGAGAAACGAAACGAAGGCCAGTATGTTCGTGTTACAGGCGGTTATGCTTTATGGAGGGGTTGTCCTGATGGTTATCTGTCTGACCATTCTTTCTTTGCAGCAGCTTCTGGATGCCGGACATTACCGGTATCGTTTCCGGGTACTGCGCAGATTGGGCGTTGAAGAAAAAGACATCGGAAGTCTGATGTTGAAACAGCTTGGTATCTGGTTTGGACTTCCGGTCGTCGTTGCGCTTTCGGCCGCGGCCGTGCTCGTTAGTTGTTTTATTCAGATGGTGTCCGCCCAGATTACGGCCTATATCGGTTTTGGCACATTACTTGCGCAGATTGCAATGACTGGAAGCATTCTGCTGGCCTTATTGGGCTGCTATTTTATCAGTACATGGATATTGTTCAGACAGTCTGTTGGACAGGGAACCGTATAGGAAACCGGGGCTGTTGCAGCGGGGAAAGAAAACAGCGGAACAGACATGCGCAGGCCGTCGGGCCTGCGCATTCTTTATACCTTTATATCTGTGATACAATTTTAGCTGTCGTTTTCGGGCCGTTCATGGTATAGAGATGAATGCCGTCCACGCCGTTTTCCTTTAAGTCGCGTATCTGGCGGACCGCGTAGTCGATGCCGGCCTTTCGCATATCGTCTTTATTGTCTCCGTAAGTCGCGATAAGGTCGGAAAGCTCTTTCGGAACGGAGGAACCGGACAGGGTGACGGTGGTGCCAATCTGCTTTGCGTTTGTAACCGGCATAATGCCTGCGCAGATAGGAACGGTAATGCCCGCCGCCGCCGCGCGTTCCCGGAAACGGTAGAATAAGTCATTGGTGAAAAAGAGCTGTGTAATTAGGAAAGATGCGCCCGCGTCCACTTTTTCCTTCAGATGAGCCAGGTCGCTTTCAAAACTTTCCGCTTCATAGTGTTTTTCCGGATAGCATGCGCCGGCAATCTGCAAAGATGTATTCGCTTTCAGGTAGCGAATCATATCGGAGGCATAGAAAAATTCCCGGTTGTCATATTGCTCATCGGTCATCGTCCGGGGCCTGTCCCCGCGCAGCGCCATCACATAGCGGATGCCTTCTTTCTGAAGCAGTTCGCAGTTTTCCTGAAGGTCTGCCTGTCTGAATCCAACACAGGTCATATGGGCGATTGCGTCAATATGTAACCGGTTCTGGATATAGGACACGATTTCAGCGGTTTTTCCGGCTCTGGAACCGCCGGCCCCGTATGTACAGCTGATAAAATCCGGGTTCAGCGCCGCAAACGCGTTCAGTTTTTCAAAGACCGCCTGAAATTCTTCTTCGGTTTTCGGCGGAGAGACCTCGAAAGAAAGCGAGGTTTTACTCTTATTCAATAAATTTTCAATCATAGTTCTGACTTCCCTTCTGTATAAGATGTGAAATGTTCCTGTTTTTTTATTTCTTGCTTTTGTAACTAAAATATCGTAACATAAATTTATAGGCACCGCAAGAAGATGCGGATGGTGAACGGAAATTTTTACCCAATTTTTACTTTTGAAAGGAGCATTCTGATAAGTATGAGCGACAATAAAACAACCTTTACGAGCACTTCCCAATATGTGGCGTCCAAAGAACTGCTGGCGAGCGTCAACGTGGCGGTTGCGCTGCAAAAGCCCTTGCTGATAAAGGGCGAGCCCGGAACGGGAAAGACCATGCTTGCACAGGCCGTAGCGGAATCTCTTGGCAAAAAACTGGTTATCTGGAACATTAAATCCACCACGAAAGCACAGGAAGGCCTGTATGTGTACGATACGATACAGCGGCTTTATGACGGACAGTTTGGAGAAGAGGGAGTGGACGATATTGCCAGATACATTAAACTGGGAAAACTCGGAGAGGCTTTTGATTCGGAAGAACAGGTGGTTCTGCTGATAGATGAGATAGATAAGGCGGATTTGGAGTTTCCCAACGATTTGCTGTGGGAGCTGGACCAGATGGAATTTTATATCCATGAGACAAAGCGCACGGTCAAAGCGAAACACAGACCGATTGTGATTATTACCTCCAATGCGGAAAAGGAACTGCCGGACGCATTTTTGAGAAGATGTATTTTCCATTATATCGAGTTCCCGAACGCGGAACTGATGGAAGAAATTGTAAAGACTCACTATCCCGATGTGGAGGATAAGCTGTTAAAAGATGCGATGGAAGTCTTTTACTGGATTCGTTCCATCAAGGATATCCGTAAAAAACCGAGCACTTCTGAGCTTATCGACTGGATTAACGCGCTGCAGATTGGCGGAATCCCGACGGACAGGCTGCGGGAAGAACTGCCGTTTGTCGGCGTCGTTGTGAAAAAAGACGAAGACCTGGAAACGCTGAAACACAGAGTGGATTAAAAACAAAGATGTTTTTTCCGGCGGGAAATGAGTCAGATGGCCGTGTCTGCACGGACGATTGATAAATGCCGTGGATTTAAAATAGGAAAGGCGTGGTTAGCGGATGTTTGGTAAATTTTTTGATACGCTGAAAGCAAAAGGACTTCACGTTACCCTGACAGAGTGGCTGACATTACAGGAAGCGCTGTCACAGGGACTCTGCAATAGCAGCCTGACGGATTTTTATTATGTGGCAAGGATGATACTGGTAAAATCGGAAACGGAATTTGACAAGTTCGACATGGCGTTTGACGAGGTATTCAAAGGGATTCAGTCGGAAAACGAAATCAGTAAAAATATGCTGCGGTGGCTGGACAAATCCGATATGATAGACGAGCAGCACGAAGAGATGCGCCATGTCATGAATGAAGAACAGGTTCAGGTCGATAAGGAAGACGTGGAACAGAAATTCAAAGACCGTCTGCGCGACCAGGATTCCGAACATAACGGCGGCAGTTTCTGGATTGGAACGATGGGTAAAACGTCGTTTGGCAATACGGGCGGCAACATGGGCGGCATCCGTGTGGGCGGCTCCACCGGGTATCAGTCGGCATTTCAGGTTATCGGCGCCAGAAAATACAGGGATTTCCGCGATGACCGGATTCTGGATAACAGGCAGTTTCAGGTGGCCTTGCGGAAACTGCGCCAGTTTTCGACGAAGCTGGATATCCCGAAGACGGAACTGGATATTGACGGAACCATAGATAAGACCTGTAATAACGGCGGCTGTCTGCAGATTGTCATGGAGCGGCCCCGGAAAAATGCGGTGAAGCTGCTGCTTTTGATGGATTCCGGCGGAACGATGATTCCATACAGCAGTCTGTTAAACGAGCTGTTCCAGTCGGTCCATAAATCGAACCATTACAAAGACGTAAAAACTTATTATTTTCATAACTGCATCTATTCCAAACTCTATAAAACGCCGGAATGTGAGAACGGCGACTGGATAGATACGGAATGGATGTTCCGGAATCTGGACAGCGATTATAAGGTTATCATCGTCGGCGACGCGGCAATGGCGCCGGAAGAACTTTATTCCACCACCGGAAATTACAGAGGGCCGAACGGCGGACTTTCCGGCATGGAATGGCTGCAGCTGATGAAACGGCATTATAAACGCATCGTCTGGCTGAACCCGAAGATGGCGCCCGGCCATGCGCCCTGGCGGGAAGCGGAGACCGCCATCAAAGGCATGTTTCCCATGTATAAACTGACGGTAAACGGGCTGAATCAGGCGATGGTGAAGCTGATGACGAATAAATAAAAAACAGGATATTATAATAGATAGACAGGATGGAGTTATTTTTAGAAAGGGGGCGTTGTTTTGGAATCTATGACGGCGTTGGATAATATGCTGAAAGAGCTTGACGAGGAAGATTATAACACAGCGATTAGTTTTATCGGATATCTTTCGGCTATGCGAAAGAAAAAAAAAGCGGAGGAAAGCAAAAACATACTTGCAGAAATTCAGAAAATGTTTCAGGACGATAAGGGATGGGACAGCGAGGAAAGCATGATTGCAGATATGGCGGCATTCAGAAGGGAACGAATGAGATTATGAAAATTATGCTGGATACGAATGTTCTGATATCCGCAATGATATTTGGCGGTAAAACAGGCCGGTTATTGGAGGCGCTCTTTGATTCTGAGTATGATTTATATGTGTCCGACTACGTTGACAGGGAATTTAAAGAAAAACTTCAAAATAAATGGCCGGATAAAGCGGAGAAAGTATATGCACTGTATCGACAGTTAAAATTTCACTTTTGTGAGAGCACGACAGAAATATTGGGAGAATTGCGGGATGAAAAAGATATTCCGGTATTGAGCGATGCCAGATATCACAAGATGGATTTGATTCTATCGGGCGATAAAGATTTTCTGGAAGCAAACCTGGAATATCCTTTGATATATTCTCCGGCAATGATGTTGGAATATCTGAAAATAAAGTAATTCCCGCACAAAATGAGTACCTCTAAAATTTCATGCTTGACAAATCCCTCATTTTCCGCTACGATACAAAATAGTTAAATAAAACAGGCGTTGATAAGAACAAGTAGTAAATGATGAAACGAACAGAAAGCAGCCGGGGGATGAGAGGCGCGCGGGAAGTCATTTATGAATACATCTTGGAGCTTCATGACAGAACCCTTCCGGGAAATCGGATTAAGCTGTGAATGTGGTTTTATATCTGGATGACGGGCCGGGAAGTAGGTCATGACGGAGGAATGCACGTTATAGCAGGAGAGTATTATGCCGGATGGAATGCGCGCAGAGAAGTCTGGCGGCCGTACTTAGCAAGGTAAACGGTGTGAGCCGTTTATGAAGTCAGGTGGTAACACGGGTTTTAACCTCGTCCTAACAAGGGACGGGGTTTTTTTGCGCGAGCAATGAGCCGGTCGGGAGTGCTTGCACTCACATCCGGCGAATGCTGCGTTCAGCGAGCAGGGAGAAAATCTTCCCTACTCGATTGTATTTTTTCAGAAGAAAGGAGCTTACAAAATGAAAATTTATGAAGAATTACAGGCCAGAGGACTGCTCGCGCAGCTGACGGATGCCGACGAAATCCGGGATTTGATTAACGAGGGAAAGGCAACGTTTTATATCGGTTTCGACCCGACGGCGGACAGCCTCCATGTGGGACATTTTATGGCGCTGTGCCTGATGAAAAGATTACAGGAAGCGGGCAATAAGCCAATCGCCCTGATTGGCGGCGGCACGGGAATGATTGGCGACCCGTCCGGGAGAAGCGACCTGCGCACGATGATGACGAAAGAGACGATAGCTCATAACTGCGAATGTTTTAAGAAGCAGATGAGCCGCTTTATCGACTTTTCCGAGGGAAAGGCGCTGATGGTCAACAATGCGGACTGGCTGACGGATTTAAATTATATCGAATTTATCCGCGATATCGGCGTTCATTTCAGCGTGAATCGTATGCTGACGGCGGAATGTTATAAACAGAGGATGGAAAAAGGATTAAGTTTTCTGGAATTTAACTATATGATTATGCAGAGCTACGATTTTCTGGAGCTGTACAAACGGTACGGCTGTAATATGCAGTTCGGCGGCGACGACCAGTGGAGCAACATGCTCGGCGGCACGGAGCTGATTCGCCGGAAACTGGGCAAAGACGCTTATGCGATGACCATTACGCTGCTGCTCAATTCGGAAGGAAATAAAATGGGCAAGACCCAGAAAGGGGCTGTATGGCTCGACCCGAATAAAACGACTCCGTTTGAGTTTTATCAGTACTGGCGTAACGTGGCGGACGCGGATGTTCTGAAATGTTTAAGAATGCTGACGTTCCTCCCGTTAGAGCAGATTGATGAAATGGATAAATGGGAAGGAAGCCAGTTAAACCAGGCCAAAGAAATTCTCGCTTATGAGCTGACGAATCTGGTACATGGAGAAGAGGAGGCGAAAAAAGCGAAGGAAGCGGCGAAGGCGCTGTTTGCGGGCGGCGGAAACTCCGAAAACATTCCGACGGTCGTTCTGGAAGACGGACAGTTTACGGACGGAAGCATTGATATTCTCGCAATTTTAGTGGCGGCCGGCATGGCGGCTTCCCGTTCCGAAGCACGGCGTGCCGTGGAACAGGGCGGCGTGACCGTGAAAGGCGAAAAAGTAACCGATGTCAAAACCGTATATGGTAAAGAGGATATCGCCGCGGAAGAATTTATGGTGAAAAAGGGAAAGAAGAGCTTTAAGAAAATTGAAGTAAACTAATCATTTAGTGAAATGTGAACAGGTCAGTACACTGGGAGGGAACCGTATAAAGGAACGATTCGGATGACGGTTTGTGAAAGGAGAAACAGGCGATGGGAAAAAAAGAAAGAACACTGATGTCATATACCCCGGAAATCAAAGTTCTGGACTGCACGCTCAGAGACGGCGGTCTTGTAAACGATTTCTTTTTTCCGGATGAGTTTGTTAAAGATTTGTATGAGGCGAATATCAAATCCGGCGTGGATTATATGGAGTTTGGCTACAAAGCGTCCAAAGAGCTGTTCGATGTAAAAAAGTTCGGCAAATGGAAGTTCTGTGACGATAAAGATATCCGCGCCGTTGTCGGGGATAACAAGACCGATATGAAGATTTCCGTCATGGCGGATGTGGGACGCTGTGACTTTAAGAAAGACATTATCAATAAAAAAGAAAGCCCGATAGATTTAATCAGAGTCGCTACCTATATTAATACGATTCCGGCGGCCGTGGAAATGATTGAAGATTGTACGAAAAAAGGGTATGAAACGACGGTCAATATCATGGCGATTTCTAAATCCAACGAGCTGGACATCGACGCCGCGCTGGAACTGCTTGGCCAGAGCAGCGTAGGCTGCATTTATCTGGTGGACAGTTACGGCTCCCTTTACCCGGAACAGGTCAGCAGGCTTTCGGATAAATATCTGGAAATTGCTGATAAATTTGGGAAAAAGGTAGGAATCCACGCGCACAATAACCAGCAGCTTGCTTTTGCCAATACGATAGAAGCGCTCCGGCGGGGCGTAAGCTATCTGGACGCCACGGTCAGCAGTCTCGGACGGGGCTGCGGCAACTGTCCGAGCGAACTGTTGTTAGGCTTTTTGAAAAATCCGAAATACCGCATCAACCCGCTTTTGAAATTTATCGAAAAGCATATCGTTCCGATGAAGGAGTCCGGTGTGGTATGGGGATATGATGTACCGTATTTCCTGACAGGCATTCTGAACCAGCACCCGAAGACGGCAATTCATTTTACCAAAGAGGGACGGAAGGATTATAACGATTTCTATCTGGAGCTGCTGGATAACTTCTAAAACAGCATAACGGAAACAAATAACTGCCCGGAGAGGCGGATTGCATTGGTATCAGGCATCCGTTTTCTGCGGGCAGTTTTTGCAAATCATTTCAATACGTACTGTAATAGGAATCTTTGCGGTGCGCTATTCCTGGTAAATTTTCTGCAGATGTTCCATTTTCGCTCCCATATTGACTAACAGGGCGTCCAGAAGCGTAACGGCGGTCATGGATTCCACGACGACGACGGCTCTTGGCACAATGACCGGGTCATGGCGGCCCTTGATGGCGATTTCAATTTCTTCCCCTTGTCTGTTGACGGTCTGCTGCTTGCTGAAGATAGAGGGCGTCGGCTTGACATGTGCCCGGAGAACAATCGTGGAGCCGTCGCTGATGCCGCCCAAAATGCCGCCCGCATGGTTTGTGGATTTGACGGCTTGGCTGTTTTGCATGCGGAAAGCGTCGTTGTTTTCGGAGCCCTTATGCTGTGCCGCCAGAATACCGTCGCCGATTTCCACGGCTTTTACGGCGCCGATGGACATGATGGCTTTGGATAGCGCAGCATCCAGTTTGTCGAAAACAGGTTCACCGATGCCGGCGGGGCAGCCTTCGACGACACATTCGATGACGCCGCCGGCGGAGTCATAGTTTTTCATACATTCGGCCAGATAGGCCTCCGCCTTTTCGGAAGCCTGGCGGTCTGGCATGCAGGTGGGCGTTTCGAGAATGGCCTGTGCGTCGAAACGGGAATCTTCTATTGTAACGGGGCCGATGGAACGGGTATAGGCCGTCAGGCGGATGCCGAGCTGCTGTAATATTTTGGAAGCGACCGCGCCGGCGGCAACCCGGCCGATGGTTTCTCTGCCGGAAGAGCGGCCGCCGCCGCGGTAATCCCGGAAACCGTATTTTGCATCAAACGTATAGTCGGCATGACCAGGACGGTAATACTCCGCAATTTCGCCATAATCGGAAGAACGCTGGGAAGTGTTGCGTACCATCAGGGAAATGGGGGTTCCGGTCGTTTTTCCTTCGAAAACGCCGGATAAAATCTCCACATTGTCGTCCTCTTTTCTCGGGGTGGATATTCTGGTCTGCCCCGGTTTGCGCCGATTCAAAAAAATCTGAATATCGTCCTCCGAAAGAGGCAGTCCGGCGGGACAGCCGTCGATAACAACGCCGAGTGCTTTTCCATGGGACTCGCCCCATGTTGTGATTTGAAACAATTTGCCATAAGAAGAACCAGCCATAACAGAATCCTTTCTATCTTGTAATCGTTGCAAGTTTCTTGTGTTTGTCAAATACGAGTATACCATATATTGACGAGGAAGGAAAGAATAGACAATTTAAACAATTTTTCTTCTAAAAAAAGCAAAAAATTTTTGATTTACATAATAAAAATGGTGTACAAATTAAAATTATGTGTTATTATACAAAATAGAGATAGTTGGATTTACATAATAAAATGAGACAGATGGGAATAAGGTTGAAAATTAAAATTTTCAACTATTGATTTGAATATCTGCTAAAGCAGACAGATGGGAATAGGAATGAAAAAAACTTTTCGGGATAAGGTCATATCCAGATACCGGGCCAGGGTCATAAAAAACAAGTGGCTGAAATATCCGGCTCTGATTGATTTGATAGCGGCATTAAGTTTATATTATCTGTGGAGGCATATTGCATCGAATGGCAGACGGTATGTGGGCATTGCGTTTGCTTTTATGTTTTTTATGTCCAGCTGCAGCTTTTCTTTTGCGGTTTTTACAAGACAGACGAGTTTTATCAATACACAGGAACCATATAGCGCGATTATTGAAAATTCCGATATTGAGCTTGCCGTAGAGAAGGAAGCGACGCCAAGTGCTGATATGCTTCTTGCGTCTAATGATGCCGTAAAAGAATACGATGATATGGAAGCCATGGATAATGTCGATTTCTATACGTTGGACGATATTCTGGAGGAAACGGATTATACTGCTGTGGAAGAGGAAGCTCCTGTTATGGAAGAAACGGCGGCAAAGGCTGTGTATGAGATGAAGTTTGACAGCAGTGACTGGAAACTGGTGCTCGTCAACAAGCAGCATCCGATACCGGATGATTATACGTTTAACCTCGGCATTATTAAAGGTAATATGCAGTGCGATGAGCGGATTATTTCCGAACTGCTCGCGATGATGCAGGCGGCCAAAGACGACGGCATCAATCTGGAAGTATGCTCCCCGTACAGAACCGACGGCAGGCAGGAATGGCTTTTTGAAAAGAAAATTAAGAATTATATGGGCCAGGGATATTCTTATCTGGAAGCCTATAAGACTGCTTCCCAAATCGTAACGATACCCGGCTCCAGCGAGCATCAGATTGGAATCGCTTTTGATATTTATTCCGATACTTATAAGCAGCTGGACGAAGCCTTTGAAGATACGGAAGCGGGTAAGTGGCTTGCAGCCCACAGTTATGAATACGGATTTGTGTTAAGATACCCGGAAGGAAAAGAATATATTACAAGCATCGAATATGAGCCCTGGCATTTCCGATATGTGGGAAGAGAAGCGGCGGCGGTTATGCACCGGGAAGATTTGTGCCTGGAAGAATTCTGGGATAAATATTTATAGAAGCAGATACCGATAGGAGCATCAGGAAGTTTATGTATAAAATTTTAAAACGGGAAGGAAGAGCGAAGCGGGCAGAGCTTACGACCGTGCACGGCGTCATACAGACGCCGGTCTTTATGAATGTCGGAACCGTGGCCGCTATTAAGGGCGCTGTTTCTTCGGAAGATTTGGAGCAGATTGGTACACAGGTGGAATTATCGAATACCTATCATCTGCATGTCAGGCCGGGCGATGAAGTGATAAAGCGGCTTGGAGGTTTACATAAGTTTATGTTGTGGAATCGGCCAATCCTGACCGATTCCGGTGGTTTTCAGGTCTTTTCACTGGCAAGCCTTCGAAAGATAAAGGAAGAAGGCGTCTATTTTCATTCTCACATAGACGGAAGAAAGATTTTCATGGGGCCGGAGGAGAGTATGCGGATACAGTCCAATCTGGGCTCAACGATTGCGATGGCGTTCGACGAATGCCCTTCCAGCACGGCGGAAAGAAGTTATGTACAGGCTTCCGTGGACCGTACGGCGAGATGGCTGGAACGCTGCAAAAAGGAAATGATAAGGCTGAACGGTCTGGAAGACACCATTAATCCGCAGCAAATGCTATTTGGAATCAATCAGGGCGCCATTTTTGACGATATCAGAATCGAACATGCGAAACGGATTTCAGAGCTGGAGCTGGACGGCTATGCAATCGGCGGTCTGGCCGTTGGTGAAACGCATGAGCAGATGTATCATGTGCTGGAAGAGACCGTACCTTATCTGCCGGTCGAAAAACCTGTTTATCTGATGGGTGTCGGAACGCCGGCGAACATTCTGGAGGCGGTGGAGCGGGGCGTGGATTTTTTCGACTGCGTATATCCTACCAGAAATGGAAGGCACGGGCACCTTTATACAAATCACGGAAAGATAAATCTGTTCAATGCGCAGTATGAACTGGACGAGCGGCCCATCGAGGAAGGATGCGGCTGTCCGGTCTGCCGGAAAGGGTATTCGAGAGCCTATATCAGGCACCTGTTAAAGGCAAAAGAAATGTTAGGCATGCGCTTCTGTGTGCTTCACAACCTGTATTTTTATAATATGATGATGGCGGAAATCAGGGAAGCGCTGGATGCCGGAGAGTTTGCAGCTTATAAGAAAAAGAAACTGGAAGGGTTATAAAAGACTTGTTTTCTTATCCGGTTTTGTGTATAGTAATAAGAAGTGAAGTTTTTCTGAGGGGAAAATTATCATTAGAATGAAAGGAGTAACAATCTCATTATGGGTATTTTGTTGACAGAGGACGCCGCAACGGCGGCGGGCAGCAGTGTTATCATGATTGGATATATCGTGATTCTGATTGTGGTATTCTATTTTATTATGATTCGCCCGCAGAAGAAAGAACAAAAAAGAATGGCGGCCATGCTTTCGGAGCTTTCAGTCGGAGATGCGGTTCTGACGAACAGCGGTTTTTATGGAACGGTTATTGATATCACGGATGATACTGTTATCATAGAGTTCGGAAATAACAAGAACTGCCGTATTCCGATGCAGAAATCGGCGATTGCACAGGTAGAAAAACCGGATGCTGAATAAGAAGAAACTCAGAATAAGATGCATTTCGGTGCATCTTTTTTCATAAGAAAGGAGCAGAGCTGCAAGATGGAATTAAAAATTACCTGTATTCCGGGGGACGGAATCGGACCGGAAATCGTGGCGGAAGCCAAAAAAGTGCTGGACGCCGTGGCCGTAAAATACGGACATCAAATGAAGTATACGGATATTTTGATGGGAGGTGCGTCGATTGACGCATATGGCGTGCCGCTGACGGAAGAAGCAATTCAGACGGCAAAGAGCGCGGATGCGGTGCTGATGGGCTCCATCGGCGGCGATACGACGACTTCGCCCTGGTATAAACTGCCGCCAAATTTAAGACCGGAAGCCGGACTGCTTGCAATCCGCAAGGCCCTCAATCTGTTCGCCAATTTAAGGCCGGCGGTGCTCTATGAGGAGCTGGCGGGAGCGTGCCCTTTGAAGGAAGAAATTTCGGCGGCTGGATTCGACATGCTGATTATGCGGGAGCTTACCGGCGGGCTTTATTTCGGGGAGCGGAAGACGGTGGAAGAAAATGGCGTCTTGAAAGCAGTCGATACTTTGACGTATGATGAAAATGAGATTCGCAGAATTGCCGTCAAAGGGTTTGAAATCGCGATGAAGAGAAAGAAAAAAGTGACGAGCGTGGATAAGGCGAATGTGCTGGACTCCTCCAGGCTGTGGCGTAAAGTGGTGGAAGAGGTGGCAAAAGATTACCCGGAAGTGGCGCTGGAGCATATGCTGGTGGACAACTGCGCCATGCAGCTCGTAAAAGACCCGGCACAGTTCGATGTCATCCTGACGGAGAATATGTTTGGCGATATTTTATCCGACGAGGCGAGTATGGTAACGGGCTCTATCGGTATGCTGGCTTCCGCGTCCTTAAATGATACCAGATTCGGCTTATATGAACCGAGCCACGGCTCCGCGCCCGATATTGCGGGAAAAGATATTGCGAATCCGATTGCGACAGTTCTTTCCGCTTCCATGATGCTGCGGTACAGCTTTGATTTGGATAAAGAAGCGGATGCAATCGACAATGCGGTAAAACAGGTGTTGAAAGAAGGGTACAGGACGGCGGATATTATGTCGGAAGGCTGTACAAAAGTCGGCTGTAAGCAGATGGGTGATTTGCTGGCACAGAGGATAGGATGAGTCTGCCAGCCGGAAAAGGGCGTCGGCAGACCGTGAAAAATAAATGTTTCAGAGGCGGATTGGGCATCAGGATGCTTTCTGTTCCGGCCCGGCTGTCACAGGAAGCGGAAAAGGCATGGTTATTCACATGATGAAACGGTTACGGAGTCAGTGGAAGCAGAAGGATGCGGAATGGAAGGTTTTTGTTTTGTTCCTGTCCGGGATGGCACTGTATTATGGTTACAGACTCTTTGCGTTGACTCCCTGGTATGACGAGCTTTATACATATTATTATTTTATCAGCAGAGGGCCGGTTTATGCGGCGATTCACTGGCCGCTGCCCAACAATCATGTAGGGTATTCCGTGCTTTCTGCCATCTTGGATTTATTCGGAAGCCCGGTGGTAGGACTGCGCGGTATATCGTGGCTTTGCAGTCTGATAAGCCTGTGCCTGCTATTTGCAATTGGCAGAAAATGTTTTCCCAAAGGGGCGGCGCTATTTCCGGTTTTTTTGTTTGCATCGATGGGGCTGGTGAATCAGCTGGCGGTACAGGGGAGAGGATACGCGCTTGCATCCTGTCTGTATCTGACGGCGGTGTATGAGCTGTTGTGCATTGTGAAAAATAAAGATTTCCGAATCAGGAACTATGCGGTGACGGGCTGTGCTTTTGTCTGGGCATTGTATACGCTGCCGAGCAGCGTTTACTTTGTTCTGCCTCTGTGTCTGATTGGCGGGACCTGGCTGTTACTGGAACGGCGTAAAAAGGAGTTTCTGACGCTTTTCGTTACGGCGCTCATCGCTGCGGTATGTACAATCGGCCTTTATGCGGTCATCTGGCTGGCAATCGGCTCCAATCTGCTTTCCAAAACGCCGGACAGCGGCTGTTACGGCCAGGGACATATTTCAATTATTCTGAACGCGCCGTTCAAAGCGCTCAGTGAGGGCATTGATTACATGCTGGCGACGCCGTATATCCAGAGCGTGGGAAGAGAAGGGTACCTGGGACGGTTCGGCGCATGGATAGAGAATCTTTTTGCCTCTTATTATGCCAAAGCGGTGTGGCCGCTGATGCTTCTGACGGGAATCGGCATCGTAATTCTTTTGATACGGACGATTTGGGGAATGGTAAAGCGGAAGCCGGAAGAGGGTTTTCTGGAGTGGTATCTGCTTCTGACGTTTCTGCTTACGCCGCTGATGCTTGTGATTCAGGCGGCGCTGCCCTATTATAGAGTTTTTTCCTTTCTTGGGATTCCCGTCGCATTGCTGCTTACCTGGCTGCTCGTGCAGCTCATGGTAAGACTCCGCCGGAATGGTTTTCTTTACGCGGCGGAGGCAGTCGCTGGCATTATTTGTGCGGTTTTGCTGCTTTCACCTTTCGGAAGGGCCCAGTACGGCGGGCGGGAAGCGGCGATTGAAGATGCTTATGAGCATATGAGTCTGGAGAACGGGGAAACGGTCTGCGCGACCGACTGCGACCAGGAATACCTGTTAAAATATCTTTATGGAAAGGAAGACGCCGGGCCCGCGATGGAAGAAGCGGACTATGTGCTGCTTGACAGAGAACTGTTTTTAACGACGGAAGAAATGAACAGACGGGATGCGGCCGGAGCGGACGCATGGAAGTTTTATGTTTCCCACGACAGCATTCCCTGGGAATATCTGGAGAAACAAATGGATATCTGTTATGAAAACGACAGATTTATCCTTTACCGGAAAAAATAAAATCGAAAATGGAGGAAAAGGTTGAAAGAATTGCATTCTTTCAACTGCAAATTTGGTGCTTATGCGCTTTCAGCGCTGCACAAATTCGCGCACTAAGAAAGGAGCATGGTTATAAGTATGAGAAGCGATAATGTGAAAAGCGGCATCCAGCAGGCGCCGCACAGAAGTCTGTTTAATGCACTCGGATTTACGGAAGAAGAAATGAAGAAGCCGATGGTCGGCATCGTCAGTTCTTATAATGAAATTGTGCCGGGCCATATGAACCTTGATAAAATTGTCAATGCGGTCAAACTGGGCGTGGCGGAAGCGGGCGGCGTGCCAGTAGTTTTCCCGGCAATCGCGGTATGTGACGGAATCGCGATGGGACATATCGGCATGAAATATTCTCTTGTAACGAGAGATTTGATAGCGGATTCCACAGAATGTATGGCGTTAGCGCATCAGTTTGACGCTCTTGTAATGGTTCCGAACTGCGATAAAAACGTGCCGGGGCTTCTGATGGCGGCGGCGAGAATCAATGTGCCGACAGTATTTGTTTCCGGCGGCCCCATGCTCGCCGGGCATGTGAAAGGACAGAAAAGAAGTCTTTCTTCCATGTTTGAGGCGGTGGGTTCCCATGCGGCCGGCACGATGACGGAAGAAGAAGTCAGAGAATATGAAGAAAAAGTATGTCCGACCTGTGGTTCCTGTTCCGGCATGTATACGGCCAATTCCATGAACTGTCTGACCGAAGCGCTCGGCATGGGCCTTCGCGGAAACGGTACGATTCCGGCGGTCTATTCCGAAAGAATTAAACTGGCGAAACATGCGGGCATGGCGGTCATGGAAATGTACCGGAAAAACATCCGTCCGAGCGATATCATGACAAAAGACGCCGTGTTAAACGCGCTGACCGTAGATATGGCGCTTGGCTGTTCTACCAATTCCATGCTGCATCTTCCGGCGATTGCCCATGAAATCGGATTCGATTTCGATATCGCTTTTGCCAATGAAATCAGCGCAAAAACGCCAAACCTGTGCCACCTTGCGCCGGCGGGCCCGACTTATATGGAAGATTTGAACGAAGCGGGCGGCGTATATGCGGTGATGAAAGAACTGGCGGATGCGGGTCTGCTGCACACGGACTGCATGACCGTAACGGGTAGGACAATCGGAGAAAATATCGCGGATGCGGTGAACAAAAATCCCGAAGTTATCCGGACACTCGACAATCCTTATTCTGCGACGGGCGGCCTTGCGGTGCTGAAAGGAAATCTGGCGCCGGACGGAAGCGTTGTAAAGCGCTCCGCGGTCGTGCCGGAGATGATGGTGCACGAAGGGCCGGCAAGAGTTTTTGACTGTGAAGAAGATGCAATTGACGCCATTAAAGGCGGTAAAATCGCAGCGGGCGATGTGGTGGTTATCCGTTATGAAGGGCCCAAAGGCGGTCCGGGCATGCGGGAAATGTTAAATCCCACATCGGCGATTGCGGGCATGGGGCTCGGTTCCAGCGTAGCGCTGATTACGGACGGACGGTTTTCCGGCGCGTCCCGCGGCGCTTCCATCGGACACGTCTCCCCGGAAGCGGCGGTAGGAGGCCCGATTGCCCTGATAGAAGAAGGGGATATCATCAGCATCAATATTCCGGAAATGAAGCTGGATGTAAAAGTATCGGAGGAAGAAATGACGGCGAGAAAAGAAAAATGGCAGCCGAGAGAACCCAAAGTCACGACAGGGTATCTGGCAAGGTATCGTGAACTGGTAACGAGCGGCAACAGAGGTGCCATTCTGGAGATACCCGGCAAAGCATAAGCCTGAGAGAAAAGGCTGATGAAAGAGCAGAAGTCTGGAAACGGGGGGATGATATGGCAGTACAATTATCGGGGGCAAAGCATCATAAAACGGTAATAACGCAAAGCGATTACGCCATTGACAGCAATTTGCATTCTAAAGATAAAAAAAATTCCGAATCGTCTAAGAATAGGCATTCTTTTAATATCAGGGGCGATTCGGATGCGGTGTTAATGCGCAAAGAAATTGCCAGAAGAAGAGCAAAGAAGGCCATAGAGGATGCCTGGGCGGGCGATAAGGAAATCAGTTCGGACGTCGATGCCTGGAAAGAGAAGCTGGATGGACTGCGGAGTGAAATTTCGAGAAAAGCCGGTTATTTAATGGCTTATCATGAAAAAAAGGCGGAGCTCAAAGAAGAATACAACATAGACGAAAGCGGCGAAGAGAAGAAGGTACTTTTAGAAAAGCGTGAGCGCTCTCTTACGGACCCGGAGACTGTCTGGACAGAAGGAGAAGAGAAACGCCTTGCGGATATTGAAGAATACGAAGCGAGAGTCCGGGAGATGAATCAGGCGACCTTTGATATCTGGACAGACCCCAAAACCGGATTACGGGATATGCTGTCGGATGAAAAAGCGGGAATCGCCGCAGTTACGGCAATTCATCAGGAACGTTTAAAGTTTCATGAAATGACGAACGCGCAAAACAGCGCGAAAAAAATAGAAGCGGCGGCGGGGAAAGACATCGTTACCATGCTTGCCGGCGAGGCCAAAGACCATATCAGCGAGACGTTGGAAGATAAGCGCGAAGAGGCCAAAGAAAAAGCGGAGGAAAAGGGAAAAGAAGAAGAGAAGCTGGAAGCGCAGAGAACGGAAAAGGAACTGATGCGGGAACAGTTCGAGCTGGAGCAGACACAGAACAGGGAGACGGAAGAAACCCGCATCGAACAACAGAAGAATGCGAGAGAACAGGAAGATATTCTGATGGATGTGGAAAAGAGTTCCACCGGTACGGCGTCCACTTCCTCCCAGACGCGGATAGAAATCAAGGAAATGCTTCATAAGATGAATTTGTTGGAGGAAGATTTGAAAGGTATGGAGGTCGATGATGCCATCTGATATGGAAAGACGGCACGGAGCGCTTCGATAGAAAACGATTTAGGAGGATAAAAAATGTTACTGACAGGAGCGGAAATTGTAGTAGAATGTCTGAAAGAACAGGGAGTTGACACCGTATTCGGCTATCCCGGCGGAACCATTTTGAACGTATATGACGCTTTGTATAAGCATAGTAATGAGATAACCCATATTCTGACTTCCCACGAACAGGGGGCGGCTCATGCGGCGGACGGTTATGCAAGGGCTACGGGAAAAGTCGGCGTCTGCATGGCAACCAGCGGGCCGGGTGCAACCAATCTCGTAACCGGCATTGCAACGGCCTATATGGATTCCGTGCCGATGGTAGCGATTACCTGTAATGTAAACCTTCCCCTGCTCGGAAAAGATTCTTTTCAGGAAGTCGATATTGCGGGCGTGACCATGCCGATTACCAAACACGGTTACATCGTTAAAGATGTCAACATTCTGGCGGATACGATTCGGAAGGCATTTGCGATTGCGGGAAGCGGCAGACCGGGTCCGGTTCTTGTGGATATTACCAAAGATGTGACCGCGAACCAGTGCGAGTATACGAAAATGCCGCCCGCAGAAAAACAAGTGAAAGAGACGGATAACGAAGCGGATATCGATAGAGCAGTCGCGCTCATCCGGGAAGCAAAGAAGCCCTTCATCTATGTGGGCGGCGGTGCGGTTATTTCGGGAGCTCAGGAAGAGGTAAGAGAATTTGCCAGGAAAGCGGACGCACCGGTATGCGATACGTTAATGGGCAAGGGAGTATACGACGGGCACGATGCGCGCTATACCGGGATGATTGGTATGCACGGCACAAAAACGTCGAATTTCGGCGTCAGCGAATGTGACCTGTTAATCGCGCTGGGCGCCAGATTTTCCGACCGTGTTGTAGGAAATCCGAAGAAATTTGCAGAGCATGCCAAAGTGCTGCAAATCGATATTGACGCTGCTGAAATCGACAAAAATATCCGCACGGATGTTTCGGTTGTGGGCGATTTGAAGGAAGTGCTCCGAAAAATCAACGAAAGGCTGGAAAAACAGGAGCATACCGAGTGGATTGCGCATATTATGGAGTTGAAGGAAAAATATCCGCTCAATTACGACGATTCCGGGCTGTCCTGTCCGTATATTATGGAAGAACTGGACCGCATTACGGGAGGACAGGCGATTATCACCACCGACGTCGGACAGCACCAGATGTGGGCGGCACAGTATTATCAATACTCGAAACCGCGTACCTTCCTTTCCTCCGGGGGCCTCGGAACGATGGGGTACGGACTCGGCGCATGTATCGGCGCGAAAGTCGGCAATCCTGACAAAGTCTGCGTCAACATTGCCGGAGACGGATGCTTCAGAATGAATATGAACGAGCTTGCGACGGCCAGCAGATATAATATTCCGATTATCCAGATTGTCATCAATAACCATGTGCTCGGTATGGTAAGGCAGTGGCAGACGCTGTTCTATGAGAAACGCTATTCCCAGACCATATTACAGGATAAAGTTGATTTCTGTAAAGTGGCGGAGGGACTTGGCTGCGCTGCAATCCGCGTTACGACAAAAGAGGAAGTGGCGCCTGCCATTGAAAAAGCGCTTGCGTTAAAGGCGCCTGTTTTGTTAGACTGCATCATTCCGGAAGACGATAAAGTATTCCCGATGGTGCCTGCGGGAGCGCCAATCAGCGATGCTTTTGATGCACAGGACCTGGCATCAGAGTGAAATACCAGCAGCAAGCTGCGGGATATTTCACCCTCGCGGCAGTCGCCAGATTCATGCAAGCATGACTTTGGCTCGTTGCTCGCGGGAATAGAAAGAAGGAAATTGAAAGGCATTCCGGGGAAGTCTTTTTATGAAAAAACATTTATTTAGAAATATTTCTATAATACTCCTGATTATCACCGTTCAGTTCGTTATCGCATATATCGGTCTGGCATTTTATTACCGGAATGCGTTCGAGTACGGTACATGGATAAATCGTATCTATTGTACCGGAAAGAACATCGAGGAAGTGAACAGAGAGCTTGTAAGCCAGTTTGATTATGCGGGGCTGACCATTTACGATAAGGACCAGAACGCTTACTGGATAGCGGCGGCGGATGTCGGCTACCAGTGTGATTTTCAGGATTCTTTAGAGGCATATCTGGAAAGACAGGACGCATGGCTCTGGGTGGACAGTCTGTGGAAAGTCAGAAAAGAAGAAATTCAGCCGATGGTTTTTTATGATGAAACTGCTTTTGAAGAGCGGTTTTCCCTGATGCCTTTTCTGGCGGAAGCAGAAAGTATGGACAGAGAATTTGCCATCATCAGGACTGAACAGGGCTATGAACTGCTCAATGAGTGCAATGGTGTGCTGGATGTGGAAAAAGCAAAACAGGTGGTGGCCGACGCGCTGTATAACGGAGAGACGGCAGTTTCCTTGTCGGAGGCCGGATGCTATTATGATATGGAACTGACCGGAGAAATGCGGAATATAGAACGCCAATGGGAACAGGTGCGGGATTTACAGGACTGTCACATCGTTTATCAGATGGGAGAGGACCTGATACCGATAGACTCTTCGGTGGTATGCGACTGGATTTTATTAAACGAGGACGGGAGCTTTGCCCTGGATGATACCGGAGCAATACAGCTAAGAGAAGAGGCGATACCGGAATTTATCGCGTGGCTGGCGGCGCAGTATGATACGGTGGGCTGTGCAAGACAGTTCCAGACCACAAACCGGGGCATCATTACGATAGAAGGCGGCATCTACGGAAATAAGCTGGACCAGGAGACGGAAACGGCTTATCTGACGGAAGCCTTTTGGAATAAAAAAGATGAAGTGCATACGCCGGCTTATCTGCAGAGCGCGATGCAGCAGGGAAAAGACGATATCGGCGACACCTATGTGGAAATCGATATGGGAGAGCAGATGATGTATTATTACCAGAACGGGGAACTGCAGATAGAAACGCCTGTTGTCACGGGGAATACTTCAAGGCGTATGGGAACGCCGTCCGGCGTCAACTATGTGTATCAGAAACAGACCAACCGCATTCTGCGGGGAGAGGGCTACGCTTCCCACGTCAATTTCTGGATGCCCGTCAAAGGAAATATCGGAATCCACGACGCTTCCTGGCGCAGTAAATACGGCGGCACAATCTATCAGACCAACGGCTCCCACGGCTGTATCAATACGCCTTATAACGCAATGGAGCAGATATACGATATGGTAGAAGTAGGAACGCCGGTGGTAATGTATTACTAATAGGTGTTTTGGATTGTGAAGGCTTTCGTCGTCCGGGGCGTTGCATATGTTCCTTTGGAGGCACGCTTGCGCTCCACGAAAAGCAGCAGCGGTACTAAGTTCAAAAGCGTCTTTAAGCCGCTTTTTCACTAAGTACCGGCGCTTTTCCAGGGCCTCCGTCAGGAACATATGCAACGCCCCGGACGGTAGAGGATTTGCAAGCCGTAACAGTTCAGTCTTCGCGAGGAAAGAGCATCATTCTCTGGCGGAGGCCCTGTAAAAATGTCGGTCCTTAGTGAAAAAGGCGTTTTGCGCCTTTTG
>CAJTRL010000042.1 GCA_910578715.1 uncultured Lachnospiraceae bacterium
TGGGGTGAAAGACTGAAAAATCACACGGATGTGCTGATTGTTTTAACTCCCGGACAAGTTCGGGCGCGAGTTGGCGGCTCCGGCATGGAGGTAAATATGAAATATGAAAGAATACGTAATCTTCGGGAAGATAAAGATTTGACGCAGACAGATATTGCAAAATATCTACATATATCTCAACGGACATATTCAAGATATGAAAATGATGAAAGGGCCATTCCGATAGAAATATTATCTTTATTAGCGGATTTTCATTATACCAGTACAGATTATCTTATCGGACGTACAGATATAAAAAAACCATATCCGCAAAAAACTGGTAAAAGCAAAACGACTTTATTATAAATATCAGGTATATTTTATAATAACAGTACCAGTTTTGAAAGTCCGGGAAAGCCCGGGCTTCTTTTATTTTTCTACTGGGCATTTTATCATATCTGATATATAATAGTATCAGAAGCAGTATCGGAAGCAGTGTCAGAATGAGAAAGCATGGAAAGAGAAAATGAAATTCGGATTTGGGAAAAAGCCGGAGAAAGCCGTTCGGCAGTTTGAAAAAGAAAATTATAAGCCTGTATTGAAATGCAGTATTTGCACGGGAGAACAGGTGGCCGGTTTCAAAAACATTCACAGCGGAAAATTCGAGGAAGTCATGCTGATTCGGAATGCAAAAGAGCTGGAGGCTTTTATGCAGTTATATGATGTAAAAGAAATCGTCAGGGAATATTGAGAGACAGAAGAAAGGTGCGGTTACTGCAATGAAAATCATTAAAACAATCTTGTATGGAATACTTGTTTTCTTTATTTTATGTTGCGGAGTCGTTGTTTTGTGCGCGGTCAGACCGGAGATGTCAGCGCAGATTGCAGACGCATTGAAGCTGAATGAAAAGGAATATGCGCTGAGCCCGATTCCGGGGAATGGAGCCGGACAAAGCGGTGGAAATACGGAAAACGAACAGATTACAGATGTTATTATATCGGAGGAGCCGGAAGAAAGAGAACAGCCGGATTATGGGACAACATCGGCAATGCCGGTGATAAGCGGGCAGAGTACGGACGAACCGCGGAGTGCGGATGTGCAGATAGACCCGGCAACTTATGGCATTATTGTACCGCCGGGAGTTGAGGGAAGAAGCGGATATCAGCCCATCCAGGAGGAAAGCAGCGAGATAGACGACGCAGAAGCCGAAGAGATTCAGAAAGAGCTTGGCGTCGGGGAGACGGGAGACGGACTTACGTTCGACCTCTGGTTTTATCCGTATTATGCAATGCTGGATGAGACGGGGCAGCATCTTTACCGGCAGATTTATGCAAACGCACTGGCATTAAACGACAGTTTCGCGCCAATAGAGGATATTCCGGCGAGCGGACTCAGAAACGTATTTGCCGCAGTTTATAACGACCACCCGGAGCTTTTCTGGATGGATACGGCATATGCCTGTAAATTTAAAAGAAGCGGAGAATGTGTGGAGATTGATTTGCAGTTTAATTCCACATCGGGAAATCTTTCCCAGTCCAAGAGTACCTTTGAAGCGAAGGTAAAAGAAATTACCGACGGCGCCCAGGCGCTTGGCAGTAATTACGAAAAAGAAAAGTATGTGCATGACAGTCTCGTTGCCAGTGTCGATTATGTATCGTCTGCGCCGATGAACCAGAGCGCTTACAGTGCATTGGTGAATGGCAAGACGGTCTGCGCGGGATATGCCAGAGCGTTTCAGTACATTTTACAGCAGCTTGGGATTCCCTGTTATTATTGCACGGGCTATGCGGGAGAAAGCCATGCCTGGAATATCGTAGCCTTAGAGGACGGCTATTACAATGTGGATGTCACATGGGATGATGCGGATTCCGCTACCTATAATTATTTTAACAAGTCAGATGGAGATTATGCGGGAAACCATCTGAGACAGGAGCTTTCGGTGAATCTGCCGCCCTGTAACGGCGTGGTCTACCGGAATCTGGAGGCGGCTTCCGACGATAAAGAAGAAAACGTCGGTTCGAACGACGCAAGGAGGAGTCTGGAAGAGCTGGGACTGAGTGCGGACGCGAGTCTGAAAACGCTGGATGAATATTATAACGATTGTTATGAAAAATTAAAAGCGGGCGGAAAGGGCAGATGCAGTTTTCATAATGTCATCAGCGGCCAGGTGCTTTTTAACAGTGTTTACAGCGCATATCAGACAGATGAGTACAGAAAGGGTTATATGGATAAAGCCATGTCGGAGCTCGAAGCGTCTGAATATCGTATCGACTGGTCGATTGAAGAGTTAAAAGGCGGTTATTATCTGGTTACGCATGACGTGACCATTCAGTAAAAGATTGGCAGCAGACAGGTGTAAAATATTCTGCGAAGGATAAAGCCCACAAGTGCAAATATCATACGAAGGATAATGGAGGGAACGATGAAGGTATTGGTTATCAACGGAAGTCCGAAAGGAAAGAACAGCATTACCTATCAGACGATACGGTTTTTGCAGAGGAAGTTTCCAAGAGATGAATTTGAAGTGATTCATGCGGGGGCGCAGATTCATGCGCTGGAACAGGATATGTGGCTTGTAAAAGAGGGCGTGCGGAATGCGCAGCTGATTCTTTTCGCTTATCCGGTTTATACGTTTACCGTGCCTTCCCAGCTTCATCGGTTTATAACGTTGATGAAGGAAAACAGGATTCAGGTTGCCGGCAAGTATATGATGCAGATAACAACTTCCAAACATTTTTATGATGTAACGGCTCACCGTTATGTGGAGGAAAACTGTAAGGACATGGGGATGCGCCTGTTGCGCGGCTTTTCTGCGGATATGAATGACCTTTTAACGAAAAAAGGGCAGCTTGAGGTTATTACATATTGGAATTATATCAGACATATAATACAGGAAGAGACTTCTCCATTTGAAAAGGAGCATGACAGGACGCCTTTTACGGAAAAGGACCGGAAATACCGGGTGGTTATCGTGACCGACTGCGCCAGGGAAAATGACAGGCTCCGCAGAATGATTGTGGACTTTCGAAAAGAACTGCCATTTGAGAGCCATGTTGTAAATTTACAGAATTTTGATTTCCAGGGCGGATGTGTCGGATGTTTTCACTGTGCAGCGGACGGAGCTTGTATCTGGAAGGACGGGTTTGATGCACTTCTTGGGAAAATTCAGAGAGCGGACAGTATCGTATATGCTTTTTCCATTAAGGACCATTCCATGGGAAATCTGTTCAAAGCCTATGACGACAGACAGTTTTGCAACGGGCATCGTGCGGTGACGGCAGGAAAGCCGACGGCTTATCTGATTGACGGTGAATTTTCACAGGAAGAAAATCTGCGTATGATTCTGGAGGCGAAAAGCCAGGTGGGAGGGAATTTCCTGGCGGGTATTGCAACCAACGAAGGCGTCGGTGCGGATTCTCCAGGAACCTGTGCGGATAAACTGGCATATGCTTTAAAACACAGAATGACGGTAAACAAGAACTTTTATGGCGTCGGCGGCGGAAAAATATTCCGGGATTTAGTCTATGAGATGCAGGGGATGATGCAGGCGGACCACCGATTCTATAAGGCACATGGATTATATGATTTTCCTCAGAAAAAGCTCGGTACTATCCTGTTTATGAAAGGAATAGGCGCTTTATTAAAATCACCTTTAACAAAAGAAAAAGTTCAGCCAAAGATAACGGAAGGTATGCTAATGCCATATGAGAAAATTATCGAGGGAAATCCATTAAAAGAATGAAATTATATCAGGATTATATTTTTGATTTATATGGAACGCTTGTGGATATCCGGACGGACGAAGAGCAGCAAGGGTTGTGGGATAAGATGAGCCAGCTGTATGGCGGCTATGGTGCGGTTTATACACCGGAAGAATTACATGCGTTATACAAGAAGACTGTCGCGGAAAAAGAAGAACGTGCAGAGGAGAAGAGCGTGTCTTACCCCGAAATATCAATAGAAGATGTATTCCGGGAGTTATATGAGGCTGAGGGCATTGTCCCGTCGGAAGAACTGGTAACTCATACGGGACAGTTTTTCAGGGTGCTTTCCACCCGGCATATCAGGCTGTATGCGGGAGCCGGGGAACTTTTGCGGCGGCTCCGCGAAAGAGGCAGAGGCGTATATTTGTTATCCAATGCACAGCGCGTCTTTACGGAACGGGAGCTGCGGCTTTTGCAGATAAAAGATTGTTTTGACGGGATTCTGATTTCTTCCGATTGCGGCGTGAAAAAGCCGGATGAAAAATTTTTTCATATTTTGTTGGAGAAATATCGGATTGCACCGGAACACGCGTTGATGATTGGAAATGACCCGGACTGCGATGTCAAAGGGGCCAGAAGAGCGGGAATGGACACGTTTTATATTCATTCCGGCATTTCACCGAAAACGGACGGAAAAGTGGATGCGGATTATTCGATGATGAAAATGAATCTGAAAGTTCTGCAGAAACGTTTATTATCAGAGCAGTGAAATACCCCGCAGCAAGCAGCGGGGTATTACACCCTCGCGGCAGTCGCCAAATTCATGCAAGCATGACTTTGGCTCGTTGCTCGCGGGAATAAAGAAAAGGAGGTAAAAAGGGTATGGACAGGAGTTTTGTCACCAGAGTGGGAGAGACGATTTCCGCAAAAGGGAAAGAGGTAACGGATAAGGCGAAGGAGATTGCCGAAATCGCAAATTTACGCAGCCAAATCAATACCTGTGAAGAGGTTGTTAAGAAAAACTACATGGAGATTGGAAAGCGGTACTACGAGCAGCATGGCTCCGAGCCGGAAGAGGCTTATGAAGAGCAGTGCAGAGCCGTCAGGAACGCGCAGAACGGCATTGCCGAACTGGAGGAGAAAATCAAAGAATTAAAGGGTATCTGACAAACAGATACCCTTTTATCGTGATAGGAATGCCATAATTGTGGCGAGATTCAGAAAAGAATTTACGTAGTAAATTCTTATAGCGCTGGCTTTAGCTTGCTCATATCACTGGGCCGGCTGTTCCGGCGGCGGAGCCTGTTGCTCAGGGTTCGCCTGCTGGGCGGCCTGGGCCGCAGCCGCGGCGGCTTCCGCATTTCTGATATTGATTTCGTTCTGCTGTGCGGCTATCACCTGTTCATAATCCGGGTTGGCAAAAAATTCCATATTGTGCGGACATATATTATCGGTCTGCTCTGCCGGAACTGTTGAAATGGAACCGTCTTCGTTGACGACTTCCTGTGTGGCGTTTGGTGAGCCGCTTAACAGCGAAGCGTCTTCTATCAGGGGCAGTTCCCGGACGCCGTCCACCTTGAACGGGCAAAATTCCGTAGCGGGCAGCTGGCAGTAGTTACAAATCGGTCCGGAATAATGAATATTGCATGTTTCTGTGGGAACCGTTCCCTCCGCAAAATATTCCGTCCGCAGCGTACCGTTGCAGAGTCCTTCAATTGGCAGTTTCCCGGAGCGGGAGCATACCGTTGCGGTAACGATGCCGGACGGGACGCTGAAGGATGCGCTCGGAAGGTCCTCGTGAATCTGGGCCATGACCGTCCGCCATAATTTTTTGGCAAGATTCTTTTCATCGCCGGAAAGTTTTACGTTGTTATCAAAGCCAGCCCAGGTTGTCGCGGTGTAATAGGGCGTGTAGCCGGCGAACCAGACATCGTTGTAGTCGGAGGTGGTTCCGGTCTTGCCTGCAATTGCCATACTGCCGCCGCCGAAATTGACGGAACCGCCCGTGCCGCTGGTAACAACGTCCACCATGGCGTCCGTGAGCAGAAAAGCGGTCGTTTCTTTGATAACCTGTTTGGACTGCGGCGCGGTGTTATCGAGAATCACGTTGCCGTCATGGTCCAGCACTTTGGTGTACAATTTCGGTTTGATATAAGTTCCGCCGTTTGCGATACAGGCATAGGCGGCATTCAGTTCTTCGTTGGTCACGCCGTTCGTAATACCGCCGAGCGCCAGCGATTGCTGGATATCGGAGAAAATCTCTCCGTTGATTTCCTTCCGTTCCTCCAGCGTGGTGAAGCCGAAGTTCATCAGGTAATCAAAACCGAGCTGCGGCGTAATCCATGTCAGCGTTTTGACGGTGACGATGTTCATGGAATCGCGGATACCGTCCCGCAGAGAGGAAAGCCCTCTGTATGCCTCGCCGTACCAGTTTCCGACGGGACGGCCGTTAGCGTAGTTGAAAGGCGCATCGTCGATGATTGTGGCGAGCGTTAAGCCCGCGCTGTCCAGAGCGGGTGCGTAGGTCGATACGACCTTAAAGGTGGAGCCCGGCTGTCTTACCGTGTCGGTCGCGCGATTGAGCGTCCGGCTTGCCGATTTGGCGCCGCGTCCGCCTTCCATCGCAACCACATAGCCTGTGCTCTGGTCTTCGACGACGAGAGAGACCTGGGGCTGCGGCGTTAAGGAAATCGTTTCGGTAAAGACTTCGTCGCCTTTTCCGAGAATCGCCTCTTTGTAAAGTTCAATATCCATATAAGCCTCATCCTGTGAAGAATAGATGAGATTATAACCGGTTTTGGCTTCCCGCCAGAAACTGCGGAACATTTCCGTGCTGTAATTGGTTCTGTCACCGTTTTCGTTTACAACGGTCAGTTCATAGTTCAGATACCATTTCGTATTTTCCGGGAAGTTGCTTTCATCGGCGAATACTTCATCGCAAATGGCCTGAATCGCAGGGTCCTGTGTGGAGTATATTTTCAGGCCGCCGCTGTACAGAAGCGTATAGGCCTGTGTTTCGTTGTAGCCCGCCGCAATCAGGTCTTCCAATACATCGTCCGTAAGCGCATCTACGAAATATGTATTTACGGTAGATTCGCCGTTTTCCGAATCGACGACCTGAATGCGGGAGTAAACATCGTCGGCCATTGCCTCTTCGTATTCTTCTTGGGAAATATATCCCTGTTCCAGCATGTGCCGGAGAACTTTTTCGCGTCGTTCCGCATTTTTTTCAGGATGTGTAATCGGATTATATTTGGTAGGATTCTGCGTAATGCTCGCGATAACGGCGCATTCGGACAGGTTCAGGTCGCTGACGGATTTATTGAAATACCGCAGGGAAGCTGCCTGTACGCCGAGCGTGTTCTGGCCTAAGTTGATGGTGTTCATGTAGTTAATCAGGATATCATCCTTATCCATGACCTTTTCCAGTTCCAGCGCAAGATACTGTTCCTGAATCTTACGTTTCATCCGGTCGGCAAAAGAATCCTCGCTTGTCCAGTCCGTAAAAACGTTATTTTTCAAAAGCTGCTGTGTGATGGTGCTGGCGCCTTCGGAAAAGTGAAACTTATTCTTAATGCCGATGGCGGCGGCACGGAAAATACCTTTGATATCGATGCCGTTGTGGTCATAGAAACGCGCGTCTTCGACGGCGACGAAAGCGTGTGCCAGGTCTTCCGGAACCATATCCATGCTGACCGGAATCCGGTTGGAATCCGTAGATACCAGCTTGGCAGTCTGATTGCCTTCAATATCGTATACAAAGGTTGAAAAACCGGAAGGAGTAACGTCTATGTTGCCAATATCGGGAGCTGTTGCAAGAATCCCCTTGAAAACGCCGATGCCGGCGCTGACGCCGAGTACAGCGGCTGAAATGAGGAAAAGAAGGAAAACCTGGACAAAGGTAAAACCAAGTTTTTTGCCCCACTTTCCACCCTTTGCATTGAGTGCCTTCTGCTTTTTGCGGACACCCCGTTTACCATAGTTCATATCAGTAACCATACCTTTCATTCATTATGTATTTAGGAAAACATTTCCCTATATTATACTCCAAAGAGACACTGAAAGGAAGATTTTTATGTTTTCTTCATGATATATTAAGAATTGTTCACAATTTTATACACTTTTATTCCCGCCTGTGATAAGATAAAAGGCGGGAAAATGAAGGGGAAGCGCAGGTGCCGGACATGGAAGCGGAAAACAGAAAAGAGCCTTATAAAATCGTTGAACAGGGCGGAAGCGGGGAGATAGAAGAGAAAAAGTCCCGCTTTATCGCCAATGTCAGTCCGGCGGAAACGGAAGAAGAAGCGCTTTTCTTTATAGAAAAGATGAAAAAGAAATATTGGGACGCCAGACATAACTGCTATGCGTATGTGATAGGGGAGCGGGCGCAGCTCATGCGTTTTTCGGATGACGGAGAGCCTTCCGGGACTGCTGGAAAGCCGATTCTGGAAGTTCTGCTCGGTTCGGAAGTGAGAAATGCGGTGATTGTCGTGACCCGGTATTTTGGCGGAACGCTGCTCGGCACGGGCGGACTCGTGCGCGCCTATACACAGGCGGCACAGGCGGGACTGGCGGCGAGCGCTGTCTGTCAGGTGCGGTATGGCGTTCTGCTTCATATCGTGACCGATTATAACGGCATCGGACGGATACAATATTTACTGGGTATGAGAAAAATTGTGATAGAAGAGCCGACATATACGGATGTGGTTGCGCTCAGGGTTAAAGTTCCTTATGAAGAGGAAGAAGCCGTCAGAAAAGAGATTACGGAAGCGACCGCGGGAAAGGCGGAGATTGAGAAAATTGAAAGCGCGTACTACCGGATATGATGCTGCTAAGCTGGAAGGAGGTAATTGTTTATGGAAGAAATCGTGGAATTACTGAATACGGGACAATATTTAAAGCTCCGACAGCAGATTGCCAGCATAAATGTGGCGGATATTGCGGCATATATGGAAAAAATGGAACAGGACGAGGTGCTGAAACTGTTCCGCATACTTCCGAAAAGCATGGCCGCGGATGTTTTTTCCTACCTGGAAATCGAGACGGAGCAGTATATCATCACGTCCATGTCGGAAAAAGATGCGGCCAATATCATCGACCATCTGATGGCGGACGATGCCACAGACCTTCTGGAAGAGATGCCGGCGAATGTGGTAAAAAGGCTTCTGGCCCACGCGAGTGCGGAGACGAGAAGGGATATCAACCATTTGCTCCGTTACCCGGAGGATTCCGCCGGAAGCATTATGACGGTGGAGTATGTGGATTTAAAGGAAACGCTGACGGTGGAACAGGCCATCGCCCGCATCCGAAAAGTCGGTGTGGACAGCGAAACCATTAATATCTGTTATGTGCTGGACCAGAGAAGGACGTTAGTCGGTACGGTGGCGCTCCGGTATCTGCTGCTGAGTCCGCCGGATGCGGTCATCGGCGACATTATGAACGAAAATGTTATTTCGCTGCATACCATGATGGACCAGGAAGAGGTTGCGAGACAGTTCAAAAAGTACGATTTCACATCGATGCCCGTCGTGGACAATGAAGAGCGGCTCGTCGGCATTATCACGGTCGATGACGTTGTCGATATTCTGGAAGAGGAGACGACGGAAGATATCGAGAAAATGGCGGCGATTGTGCCGTCGGACAAGCCATATATGAGAACGGGCGTTATAGAATCCTGGAAGAAACGGATTCCCTGGCTGCTTCTGCTGATGATATCCGCCACATTTACCGGAAAAATCATTTCTTCTTTTGAAGATGCGCTGAGCAGATATGTGGTGCTGACCGCGTTCATTCCGATGCTGATGGACACGGGCGGAAACGCCGGAGGACAGGCCAGCGCGGTGATTATCCGCGGTCTGTCCCTGGATGAAATTCAGTTCGGGGACTGGCTTAAGGTGGTCTGGAAAGAAATCCGTACAGCCGTTTTGTGCGGTCTGACGCTGGCGGCCTGCAATGTCGTTAAAATGCTGGCGGTGGAACAGGTCGGCATACGGGTGGCGCTCGTCGTCAGCATTACGTTGTTTCTTGCCGTTATTGTGGCGAAAATTGTCGGTTCCACCCTTCCTATGATAGCCAAAAAAATAGGAATGGACCCGGCTGTTATGGCGAGTCCATTCATTACAACGATAGTAGATGCGATTTCGCTCCTGATATATTTCAGGATTGCGACGATTGCACTTGGAATATAACGGGTGTTATTTGAGGGCGGAATATCCGGCTGTGAATCGGTTCCAACCGATGCAGAACCATGCGCTGTGGCTTTATCAGGCTCAGTTTTTCGCAGCTTCCGCCTTTGCCGCTGCCGAGATGGCCGCGCGTTTTCGCTGGGTGGGGTCGAGAATTTTCTTGCGGATACGGAGGCTCTGGGGCGTAACTTCCAGCAGTTCATCCGTATCGATAAATTCCAGCGCCTGTTCCAGACTCAGCACTTTGGGCGGCGTCAGGCGCAGCGCTTCGTCCGCACTGGAGGAACGGGTATTCGTGAGCTGCTTCTTTTTGCAGACATTCAGTTCAATATCTTCTCCACGGCCGTTCTGACCGACAATCATGCCGGAATATACCTTCGTCCCGGGACCGATAAAGAGCGTGCCGCGTTCCTGGGCGTTAAAGAGGCCGTAGGTGATGGCTTCTCCGGCTTCAAACGCGATGAGGGAACCCTGTTTCCGGTACTGGATATCGCCCTTGTAAGGGCCGTATCCGTCAAAAATGCTGTTCATGATGCCGTTGCCCTTCGTATCGGTCATAAATTCTCCACGGTAACCAATCAGTCCTCTGGAAGGAATGGAAAATTCCAGTCTCGTATAACCGCCGGAAGCCTGTCCCATATTTTTCAGCTCCCCTTTTCTCTTGCTCAGCTTTTCGATGACGGTACCGGAAAATTCCTCCGGCACGTCGATGTAGGTCAGCTCCATCGGTTCGGTCTTTTTGCCGTTTTCGTCCGTTTTGTAGAGCACTTCCGCCTTGCTGACCGCAAATTCATATCCCTCTCTCCTCATATTTTCGATGAGGACGGATAAGTGCAGTTCTCCTCTGCCGGAAACTTTGAAAGCCTCGGTCGTGTCGGTCTCCTCCACCCGGAGGGAGACATCCGTATTGAGCTCTCTGAAAAGTCTGTCGCGGAGATGGCGGCTTGTCACATATTTTCCTTCCTGTCCGGCCAACGGAGAATCGTTGACGATGAAGTGCATGGCAATCGTCGGTTCCGAAATTTTCTGGAAAGGAATCGGTTCCGGCCTGTCCGGAGAGCACAGCGTGTCGCCGATATGGATATCGGAAATGCCGGAAATGGCAACGATGGAACCGACGCCGGCTTCTTTTACTTCGATTTTATTCAGACCGTCGTATTCATACAGCTTGCTGACTTTTACCTTTTTCATTTTATCCGGTTCGTGGTGGTTGACGATGACCACTTCCTGATTGACTTTAATCGTCCCGTTATCGACTTTGCCGACACCGATGCGGCCTACATATTCGTTGTAGTCGATGGTGCTGATTAAAACCTGAGTGCCCAGTTCCGGGTCGCCGCAGGGTGCGGGAATATGCTCTAAAATCGTATCGAATAAAGGCGTCATATCTTTACCCTTGACGGTAATCTGCGTGGTGGCCGTGCCCGCTTTGGCGGAAGCATAGACAAAGGGACAGTCCAGCTGTTTGTCGTTGGCGTCCAAATCCATCAGTAGTTCCAGTACTTCATCGACGACCTGGAGCGGCCTCGCTTCCGGCCTGTCGCATTTGTTGACGCAGACGATGACGGACAAATCCAGCTCCAGAGCTTTTTTCAGGACAAATTTGGTCTGGGGCATCGGGCCTTCAAAGGCATCCACGACGAGGATAACACCGTCCACCATTTTCAGGACACGCTCCACTTCTCCGCCGAAGTCCGCATGGCCGGGGGTGTCGATGATGTTAATTTTCACGCCTTTATACATAACAGCTGTATTTTTTGAAAGAATTGTGATGCCGCGCTCCCGCTCGATATCGTTGGAATCCATAACGCGTTCAGCCACTTCCTGATTCTCCCGGAATACGCCGCTCTGTTTCAGAAGCTCATCGACTAACGTCGTCTTGCCGTGGTCTACGTGGGCGATAATTGCTATATTTCTGACATCTTCTCGTATTGTATTCATGGAAACGATAAAACTCCTCTCTTAAAAGCGCCGGATGCTCTTCAAAGCCGTGCGGTCTTGCCGCGCAGAACCGCTATTCAAAGTCCGGCTGTCAATCTCATATTCTGTTTCACACCAAAGACACAGTATATCACTACATCCGTATTCTTGCAAGTAAAGAAAAAACCGTTATATGTGGAGCGAGAGGCCGTGGAAAGGGGCGGGCACAGGGAGCAGGCGTCAGACCGGACGGGGCATGGTTTCTCTGGCGGAGGCCCTGTAAAGTCAGCCGGTCCTTAGCGAAAAGGCAGCTTTGCTGCATTTGAGCTTAGTACCGCTGCTGACTTTAGTGGAGCGGGAGCGTGCCTCCAAATAGAACCATGCCCTGTCCGGTCTGACGCCCGCTCCCTGTGCCCGCCCCCTCCCACGGTTCTCCACGCTCCCGCCCCCTGTCACGCGACCCCTGACAGTTCTAATTTGGGAAAAAAGTCATATACTGTTAATACATTACTGGAAAAATTCTTAAAGAGTAAGATTCTTTACAAAGAAGGGAGAACAAAACATGACAGATAAGGTAATTGAAAACAACCAGGTGACAATCATGGGCGAAATCGTGGGCGATTTCCAGTTCAGTCACGAAATTTTCGGAGAAGGATTCTATATGGTGGATATCAGTGTGGACAGATTAAGCGATTCCACGGATATCATTCCCGTTATGGTATCGGAAAGACTTTTGGATGTAAACGATGATTATAAGGGCATGAAAATCAGCATTACGGGACAGTTCCGCTCTTATAACAGGCATGAAGAAAAGAAGAATAAATTAGTGCTTTCCGTATTTGCGAGAGAGATTGAATTTGTAGATGATATAGAAGAGAGCGCGAAGACCAATCAGATTTTTCTGGACGGTTATATCTGCAAGGCGCCTATTTACCGGAAAACACCTCTTGGGAGGGAAATTGCGGATTTGCTTCTGGCGGTCAACAGGCCTTATGGAAAATCGGATTACATACCCTGTATCTGCTGGGGAAGAAACGCGCGCTTCGCGAGCACCTTCGAGGTAGGCAGCAGATGTGCGGTCTGGGGAAGAATCCAGAGCAGAGAATACATGAAAAAAATTTCGGAAGACCAGATGGAACGCCGGACCGCTTATGAAGTGTCCGTCAGCAAGCTGGAAATTGTGGAGGAAGAACAGGCATAGGGCTGAACCGTTACTAAAGAAGTGTTAAAAAAGCGATAAGAAGTTGCGTTTCCGTCATAATTGTGCTATGATAAGCATCAAGATTTTACGATGCTGTTATTTTGAGGTGCAATATGAAAAAAGGAATGATATATATTTACAGCGGCGAGGGGCACGGAAAATCGCCTGCGGCGTATGGCAGAGCTCTTCAGACGGCGTGCAGAGGAGAAGATGTCGTGATTATCCGCTTTTTAAAAGGAAGAGGATTTTCGGATTCGGAGTACATAAGGCGTCTTGAACCGGAAATAAAAATTTTCCGCTTCGAGAAATCGGAGGAGAATTTTCACAGTCTTTCCGATGACAGAAAAGCAGAGGAAATCTATAATATTAAGAACGGACTGAATTTTGCCAAGAAAGTCATGAACACGGACGAATGCAGTCTGCTGATTCTGGATGAAGTGCTGGAACTGCTGGATATTGATATCATAACGGTGGAAGAGCTGAAAAATCTGCTATTATGTAAACCGGAGGATATGGATATTATTATGACGGGAGCGACCTCAAAAGAAGCGGCGTATGCGCTGGCGGATGAGGTGACGCAGATTACGACGACTGACGGAGACGGACTGCGGAAAGAATAAGAAAAACCGTCCCAAAGCCGATGGGAAAGCCCGGAGAAATATAGCGCGATGCCTTGACAGAAAGCCGCTTTGATGGTATGATGATTTCAATCATATAAGAAGTTGATAGAGGTTGCATTTTTTATGAGTAATATGTGGATGCGGCAGGCGCAGAGGAAACATTTTGAAAGGAGAAAATGCCGAAAGAAAGAATGACCTTGCTTGTTTTTTCTTGGGCATGCAGTTAAGAGCTGCATGACTGTCATCGAATCAGATGGGGCGCTATCCGAATATTTAGAAGGCAAATATTTAGATATTTAGAAAAGAAAAGCTGACTCATTTGGGTCAGCTTTTAGTTTTTAGGAGGAAAAGAATATGGCAATTTTTCAAGGAGCAGGAGTAGCAATCGTAACACCGTTTCATGAGGATGGCAGCGTTGATTATGAGAAGTTTGCGGAGCTTGTGGAATTTCAGATTCAGAACGGGACGGATGCGATAATCGTATGCGGCACCACCGGGGAATCTTCGACGCTGACGCATGAGGAGCATCTGGATGTCATCAGATTCTGTGCCAAAACTGTAAATGGAAGGGTTCCCGTAATTGCCGGAACCGGTTCAAACTGTACGGAAACAGCGGTCTATCTTTCCACGGAAGCCGAAAAGTTCGGTGTGGACGGTCTTTTGCTGGTGTCTCCTTACTATAATAAGGCGACCCAGAAGGGCTTATTTGAGCATTATAAAAAGATTGCGGATTCCGTGAAGCTGCCCATTATTTTATATAATGTACCGAGCAGAACGGGCTGCAATATTCTGCCTCAGACGGTCGTAAAGCTGTGCAGTGAGGTACATAACATTGTGGGAGTTAAGGAAGCGAGCGGCAATATTTCGCAGATTACGAAGCTGGCGGCATTGGCCCAGGGCAAAATCGACATCTATTCCGGCAACGACGACCAGATTGTCCCGATTCTGTCTCTCGGCGGAAAAGGCGTTATCTCCGTGCTTTCCAACGTGGCGCCGAAGCAGACCCACGATATCTGCGCGAAGTTCTTTGCGGGCGATGTGGAAGGAAGCTGCAAAGAGCAGCTGCGTGCCATTGAGCTGTGCGATGCGCTTTTCTGCGAGGTCAACCCGATTCCTGTCAAGACGGCGCTTTCGATGATGGGAAAATGCGGGGGCACTTTGAGACGGCCCCTTTGTGAAATGGAAGAGGCGAATGTGGAGAAACTGCGCAACGCCATGAAGAATTACGGAATCCTGTAATTTGCGGAGTCTGGCTGTCAGACCCGGGAGAGCGAAGGCATCCGGCATGAACACCGGAGCCCGGAACAGAAAGGAAACACGGAAAATGGAAACGGTTAAAGTAATTATGCACGGCTGTAACGGGAAGATGGGGCAGACCATCAGCGGCCTGATTGCAGCGGATGAGGGAATAGAAATCGTGGCCGGAATCGATGCTTTTGACGACGGGCATAACGCATATCCGGTTTTTACGGATATCGGCAGATGCGATGTCGCGGCGGATGCGCTCATCGACTTCAGCACAGCGGCGGCGGCGGATAGGCTGCTTGACTACTGCGTGGAGAAAAAACTGCCCTGTGTGCTGTGCACCACGGGACTTTCCGAGGCGCAGCTTGCCCATGTGAAGGAGGCTTCTGAAAAAACGGCTGTTTTGAAATCCGCGAATATGTCTCTCGGCATCAATATGCTGATGAAACTTTTAAAAGAGGCGGCGCCGGTTCTTGACGGAGCGGGATTCGATATTGAAATTGTGGAAAAACATCATAACCAGAAGATAGATGCGCCGAGCGGTACGGCGCTGGCATTGGCGGATGTCATCCGGGATGAACTGACAGAAGGATATGATTATGTCTATGACAGGAGCACGAAGCGGGAAAAGCGGAGCCGGAAGGAAATCGGTATCAGCGCTGTCAGAGGCGGGACGATTGTGGGCGACCACGATGTGATTTTCGCCGGAGCGGACGAAGTTATCACTTTTTCACACAGGGCATATTCCAAAGCGGTATTCGGAAAAGGCGCGGTGCAGGCGGCAAAATTTCTTGCGGGGAAGCCGGCGGGCCTGTATGATATGAGTGACGTCATAAATGCGTAAAAAGGAAGAATGCCCGGAGAACGGGCATTTTTTCACTAGTGTACTGACTTGTTCATTTTCAGCTAAATAACGCAGAATGGATTTTCAGTCTGCAAGGCGGCTGAATGAGGCGATGCGGTGGCATCGTCGATTGAAGCCAACGAAGCAGATGGAAATTCAGGCAAGTTATTTGGCGAAATATGAGCAGGTCAGTACACTAGGTGGAGCGGGAAAAAGAAAAAAGAGGAAAGCGGCGAATGGATGCATTAGAACAAAGATACCTGAAAAGCCTGGCGAAGCAGTACCCGACGATTGCGGCGGCTTCGACGGAAATCATCAATTTACAGGCAATTTTAAGTCTTCCGAAGGGGACGGAGCATTTTATCACGGATATTCACGGCGAATATGAGCAGTTCAATCATGTATTGAAGAACGGTTCCGGCTCGGTGCGGCGGAAGATAGACGAAGAATTTGGGAATACGCTCAGCAATAAGGACAAAAAAGGGCTTGCAACGCTGATTTATTACCCGGAGGAAAAGCTGGAAATCGTGCTGCGCGAGGAAGACGAGAGCAGTATCGAAGACTGGTATAAAATAACGCTGCACCGCCTGGTGCAGATTACGAAACGGGTTTCTTCCAAATATACCCGTTCCAAGGTCAGAAAGGCGCTGCCGCCGGATTTTGCCTATATTATCGAAGAACTGATTACGGAAAAGGCCGAGATTCAGGATAAGGAAGCCTATTATAACGAAATCATCCATACGATTATCCGCATCGGCCGGGCGCCGGAGTTTATTACGGCGCTCTGCAATCTGATTCAGAATCTTGTCATCGACCATCTGCATATTGTCGGGGATATTTATGACAGAGGGCCGGGGCCCTATGTCATCATGGACACGCTGCTGCATTATCATTCCGTCGATGTACAGTGGGGCAATCACGACGTCGTCTGGATGGGCGCGGCGAGCGGGCATCTTGCCTGTATCGCCAATGTTATCCGGATGGCGGCAAGATACGGAAACCTGGACACGTTGGAAGAAGGGTACGGCATCAATCTGATACCGCTTGCCACTTTTGCGATGGAAGTTTACAAAGACACAGACTGCAGCGCTTTTGCCATCAAATATAATACCCAGTATGATACGAAGGATTTGAGCCTCGACATGAAAATGCACAAGGCAATTGCCATTCTCCAGTTCAAGCTGGAGGGCCAGCTGATTATGCGCCGGCCGGAGTTCCAGATGGACGACAGGCTGCTTTTGAATCATGTGGATTTTGAAAAAAAGACCGTGACGATTGACGGAAAAGAGTATCATATGCGGGATGTGGATTTCCCGACCGTCAGAAAAGAGCGGCCTTTTGAACTTTCCCCGGAAGAAGAACAGGTTATGGAGCGTCTGCGCCAGGCTTTTGTCAAATGTGAAAAGCTGCAGAAGCATGTCCGCTTTCTTTTTTCAAAAGGAAGCCTGTATAAAGTATATAATTCCAATCTGCTCTATCATGGCTGTATGCCGATGGATGAGGAAGGAAATTTTAAAAAGGTCAATGTTTACGGAGAAGAATACAGCGGCAAGGCGCTGTATGATGTGCTGGAATATTACGCGCGCAAAGGCTATTATGTCCACGACGATTTACAGGAAAAACTGAAAGGCCAGGATATGCTCTGGTACATATGGGCGGGTCCCAATTCTCCGGTGTTCGGGAAGGACAAGATGGCGACCTTCGAGCGTTATTTTGTGGAAGAAAAGGAACTGCACAAGGAGACGAAAAACAGTTATTACAGGCTGCTGGACAGAGAGGATATCATCAACAAAATTTTGACGGAATTCGGTCTGGATGTTACAAAATCCCATATCGTGAACGGACATGTTCCGGTGGAACTGAAAAAAGGGGAATCACCCGTCAAATGCGGCGGCAGACTGCTGATTATCGACGGCGGTTTTTCCAAAGCGTATCAGGACAAGACGGGAATCGCGGGCTATACGCTCGTAGCCAACTCACACGGCATGCTGCTTGTGGCGCATGAGCTTTTTGAATCGACGGAATCCGCCATTATCAATGAATCAGATATTATTTCCGACACGATTATTCTGGAAACGAGCACGAGGCGCCAGAAGATTGCGGACACGGATATCGGCGCGGAGCTGCGGGAAAGCATCCATCAGCTGGAAGAGCTGCTGAAAGCATATCGGAACGGTACGATTATAGAGAAACTCTGACAGGACAAAAAGACTTTCTGAATCCGCCGGGTAAGCAGATTCAGAAAGTCCGATAAAACTGTTTGTTATTTACATTTGTTACCTAACGGTTCATCGTTGTTCTGGAAGAACCGGAGCCTGTTCTTGTTCTTGTGCTCGTGCTGTTCAGACTCGTGCCACGCTGTGTCGTGTTATTGGCCGTGCTGTTGTTATTGCTGTTGGTGCCATTGTTATTATCATTGTCTGTGCCATTGCCGGTCAGGTCGTCCACGACATTTCCGACACCGTCCGCTACATCATCTACGGCATCGCCGATTGCATTTCCTGTGTCATCTACGGCATCGCCGACTGCATTTCCGGCATCACCTAAAATGGAATCGTTTCCGTCCGCATTGGTATCGCCGCTTGTAACGGAATTTACGTTATCGTTCATGTCATTTCCGGTACCGTTTGTGTCATTGTTTCCGACAGAGGTGCCGTTTCCGTTTGAACTTCCGGTTCCTGTGGTATTGCCTGTACCGTTTCCAGTGTTGTTCATTCCGGCATTTGTACCGTTTCCGGCGCTGTCCATATTGGCATTGTCCGTACCGGCAGTATCGCCTGTCGTTCCGGAGTCCGCCGTGGTATTATTTGTATCTGCATTGTCCGCGGAATCAGCTCTTCTGCCACAGGCAGTCATCATGGACATTGCAAGAACCATGAGAGAAACAAATAACAATGTTTTTATCTTTTTCATGATTTCACTCCTTTACTATATTTCGTTTTCTACTCAAAGCAAACAGAAAATAAGGCTTTCTGTTCCTATGTTATTATGTCATTTAGAAACTAAAATATTCGTGGGAGAGATGGAGGAAAAAAGGATTAGGTTGGAAAAATCAGAGATTTTTCATAGCCGAATTTATTCGGCAGGCGAATATTTGTGCCTTTCAGGCCCAAATATCGCGGACAGAAAGAAAGGTATGGTTATTAGTATGGAATTTCGGCCATGTATTGACATTCATAACGGACGCGTGAAACAAATTATTGGCGGCAGTCTGAAAGATGCGGAAAATGCGGCAGAAGAAAATTTTGTCGCGGCTTCTGATGCGGCATATTATGCCCGTCTTTATCAAAAAAATAATATTAAAAACGGCCATGTCATTATGCTGAACCACAGACAGAGCGAATACTACGAAGAAACGAAAAAACAGGCGCTTGGCGCGCTTGCGGCTTATCCGGGAGGATTACAGATTGGCGGCGGCATTACGCCGGAGAATGCGGCGCAGTATCTCGATGCAGGCGCATCCCATGTGATTGTGACTTCCTGTGTTTTTCGCGACGGGCGCATTGATTTTGAAAATCTGCGCAGACTGGTAAAGGAGACGGGAAAAGAAAAGCTGGTTCTGGATTTAAGCTGTCGGATGAAAAACGAAAGCTATTATATTGTGACCGACAGATGGCAGAAGTATACGGATGTTATTTTGAATCACGGGACGCTGGATGAGTTTTCTTCCTATTGCGATGAATTTCTGATTCATGCGGTGGATGTGGAAGGAAAAGCGGACGGAATCGAAGAAAAACTCGTGGAAATGCTCGGTTCATGGAACCGTATACCGGTTACTTATGCGGGAGGCGTCCATTCTTTTGGGGACCTTGCAAAACTGAAGGAGCTTGGACATGATAAAGTTCATGTGACGATAGGCAGTGCGCTGGATTTGTTCGGCGGACCGATGCGCTTTGAAGAAGTTCTTTCCTATATAAAACAAAATTAGATAACAAAAGAGCCTGTCCGTGACAGGCTCTTAATTAATCCGTTATGACAATGATGCAAGTTCTAAATAAAATGTAAAATCTATATTTAAAAAAGGCACATCGTATACTGATTAAGTTCACGCAGCAGAAGGCATACCCAGAAAAACCGTTTCGATGTCTGCTGTTTGTTTCTTACTGCTGTATGTTGTGGAACCGGGCAAGATTATAACTTGGTTACATTGACTGCCTGAGGTCCTTTTTCTCCATTCACTACTTCGTACTCAACAGCAGCGCCTTCTTCGAGAGATTTGAAGCCCTCCATGTTAAGTCCTGAATAATGAACGAAAACGTCGTTACCCTGCTCATCGGAGATGAAGCCGTAACCTTTTTGGTTGTTAAACCATTTTACTGTACCTTTGTTCATCGTAGATACCTCCAAAAATAATAAAAAATCAATTGTTCTGACAACACTGTTAGGATAACACAAGTAATGGAAAATGTAAAGACTTCTTTTAAATTCTTTTTTCTATTTTGCCATTTTTTTCACAATCTTTATGTAACCGCTCCATAACGAGCTCATATCCGTCATTTCCATAATTCAGGGAACGGTTGACTCTGCTGATTGTCGCGGTGGATGCGCCTGTTTTGTCTGCAATATCCTGATAGGTTCTGTGATTCCTCAGCATGGAAGCGACTTCAAATCTCTGAGAAAGGGAAAGCAGCTCGTTGACAGTGCACAAATCTTCAAAAAAATCGTAACATTCTTCTTTGGTTTTCAGGCATAGAACCGCCTCGAATAAATGGTCTACGGAATCGCTTTTAATTTTTTTATTCATATTAATAACCATGCCTTTCTCTCAACCGAATCCTCCATGTCATTGCAGCCGAGGCATTAAAATATGTCTTTTTTGGTAAGCATAATATACCATATCCTGATTTTAATGTAAAGATGATAGATGATAATGTACAATCGGATGACTTATGAAGTCCATGCCGGAACAGTTGCCTTGTTAGAAATAAAATGAAATGCAAAAGACTTGTCATGTAGTAATAAAAACTATATAATAATGTATGCAGAGGATTTGAAGTAAGAGCCCGTGAAAAACGCTATGATAAAAATCAGAAGCGTAATGGCGGCAGGAAAAGGCAGCGGAGCGGATATTGCAGTAAAATGCGCTGAAATGGGAGGAACAATGACGATTAAGACCGAAGATTTATTGAACAGCATTATGGACAGCCTGGACAGAATTACTTATATCAAAGCCGAAGATATTCCGAATATTGACCTGTATATGGACCAGGTAACGACTTTTATGGAGTCACGGTTGAAGAGAACGACCAGAAATCCGGGCGAAGATAAGATTCTGACCAAGACGATGATAAATAATTATGCCAAAAACGACCTTTTGCCGCCTCCGTATAAGAAAAAATATTCCAGAGAGCATGTCATGCTGCTTGTTTTTATTTATTACTACAAAGGTATTTTGTCCATTAACGACATACAGGAACTTCTGGAACCGATTACCAGGCAGTTCTTCGGAACGAAAGAGGCGTTCAATCTGGAAACGGTTTATGAAACGGCTTTTGGTCTGGAACGGGGACAGATTGACGCGCTGAAAAAAGATATCACGGAGAAATTCCGGACTGCGAAGGGAACTTTTCAGGATGCGCCGGAGGACAGTCAGGAATTTCTGCAGATTTTTTCCTTTATTTGTATGCTTGGCTTCGATGTGTACCTGAAGAAGCTGCTGATTGAAAAGATGATAGACAGTTTTCATGAAGAAGGACGCGGCGGTAAGGGAAAAGAGGCGAAAGCGAAAGATGCCAGAGAGTCGAAAGAGACAAAAGCGAAAGATATCAAAGAGGTGAAATAGGCAGAAGCGAAAGTTATCAAAGGGATGAAGGCAAAAGACAGCAAAGAGCGGAGAACAGAAAAAAATGCAGGATGCCGGGGGTGGCAGCCTGCATTTTTAATGTCCGGTTCCGGCCTGGTCTTTCCGGAATTTTGGTGTTTCCGGCCCGCGGTTTTACTGGCCTGCGGCTTTCGAGGCAAAATCGGTGTTCACCAAATCTTCGTAAGGAACACGTTTTTCCAGCTCTCCGGCTTCGTCCAGAATGTTCTGCAGAAGGGTAAAGCTGTCTTCTTCAAATATCAGGTCGGATTTCCATGTCTCCTGTGCGGCATAACGCTCAACGATTGTCGTAATCGTTTCCAAATCCGTTTCCGCAAACTGGGGCTGGATGACTTTGGCGATTTCTTCCGCGGAGTGGGTCTGTACATAATTCATGCCTTTCTGCAAAGCATTGGTAAAGGACTGGATAACTTCCGGGTTTTCTTCTATATAACTCTTTTTGGCGGAAAAAGCGGTATAAGGAACGAAGCCGGAGTCTTCTCCGAGAGAAGCGACCACATAACCGTCGCCTTTGGCTTCAAGGGAGGTGGCATGGGGTTCAAATTCCACCGTAAAATCGCCCTGACCGCCGGAAAAAGCGGCTGCCGTCGAGCCGAAGTCGATGCTCTGGTCGATGGAAAGGTCGCCAGCAGGGTCGATGCCGTTCTTTTTCAGGATATATTCAAATACCATTTCGGGCATACCGCCGGACCTTCCGCCCAGGACTTCTTTGCCAATCAGCATGCTCCAGTCAAAATTGTCAATCGGCTCTCTTGCCACGAGGAAGTTTCCGGCGCGCTGTGTCAGCTGCGCAAAGTTGACGGCATAATCCGAGGAACCGCCGATGTAAGTATAGATGGTGCTTTCGCTTCCCATAAAGCCGATGTCGGCTTCGTCCGTAAGAAGCGCCGTCATGGTTTTGTCGGCGCCGAAGCCTGTGACGAGCGTAAGGTCAATGCCCTCCTGTGCAAAATAGCCTTCCTCGATGGCGACATACATCGGCGCGTAGAAAATGGAATGCGCCACTTCGTTCAGGACGACGGGGGTCGTGTCTTTGGCGGAAGCGGTGCCTTTTGCGCTTTCCGTTTCCTTGCCGCCGCAGCCGCTTAACAGGGAAATGGCGCACAGCGCCGCAAGGAAAAGGGATAGTTTTTTCTTTTTCATATACCTCCTGTATCTGTAAGACAGATGTTTCATTGACATAGTTACTTTATTATATTGCGCCGCATTGGATTGGTTCCTTTTTCCAAAGGCCGGCAGGAGAAAAGGGGGCTTTTCTAAAAGCGGTTCCTGTGCTATAAAAGAATAGAACGCCGAAAGGCGGAAATTTATATTTAATAGAAAATTGCTGTAATCGTAGTGGGCATACGCAAGCTGCGGAGCTTGCGCTTTTTATAAACGACAGATACGGAGAAAACGGATGATGTGGGTATGGTTTGTGCTCCTTTACGGAATCATTAAGGGAGTTCGCGAAATCGTAAAAAAGAAAGCGCTTGAGAAAAACGCGACGATTGAAGTGTTATTTCTGTATACGCTGTTAGCTTTTATGATGGTGCTGCCGGATGCGAAAAATGCGATGGGAATGGAACCGAAATTCTATTTGGGAGTCGGGTTAAAATCTTTTGTGATTTTTCTGGCATGGATTTTCAGCTTCCGGGCAATCAAAAAGATGCCAATCAGTCTGTACGGCGTGCTGGATTTGTCCAGAGTGCTTTTTGCGACGCTGCTCGGCGTTATCGTATTACAGGAAGCTCTCGGCGCTTTTCAGGTAATCGGACTGGTGCTCGTGTCGGCGGGACTGCTTCTATTAAAATATAAGCCGGGGAATCTGTTCGGAAAAGCTGCGAGGAGCGGGGAGGAAGCGCAGAGCAGACGGGAAGAACGGAGTGAGCGGGTAGATGTAAAAATCGTCCTGATGGCTTTTGCCTCCTGTCTGTTCAACGCGGTGTCCGGACTGTTAGACAAGCTGCTGATGAAGGATATCAGCAGTTCGCAGCTGCAGTTCTGGTATCTGTTATTTCTTGTGTGCTTTTATCTTCTTTTTATTCTTGTAACGAGGACGAAGATTCATTTTTTTCAGGTCTTAAAAAATTACTGGGTATGGATATTGAGCCTTCTGATTGTCGTTGCCGACCGGGTGCTTTTCCTGGCAAACGGCATGGACGGAAGCCGGGTAACGGTCATGACTTTGTTAAAACAGGCCGGCTGCGTGGTGACGATTCTGGCGGGCCGCTTCCTGTTCCATGAAAAAAATACCGGACATAAATTGTTCTGCGCGGCGATAATTATTGCGGGGATTGTGATTGGGGTGATGTAAGAGAATGGATTTCGGCGGGAGAGCGCCCGGGCTGCGCATCGTTCTCTTTGGAGGCACGCTTGCGCTCCACTAAAGGCGGCAGCGGTACTAAGCTCAAATGCAGCAAAGCCGCCTTTTCGCTAAGGACCGGCGCCTTTACAGGGCCTCCGTCAGAGAACGATGCGCAGCCCGGGCGTTCTCCCGCCGAAATTACCTCACATGTGTTTCGGAATGCGTGAAAAGTTCTTGTGCGCCCAATTCGTTCTATGTTATACTAAAGTACAAATTGAATATAAAAGACACGAGAGGATGGGGACCATGGGACAAGAGAGAAAAGACGTGAACAGAACGGCAGCTTTCTGTCATACGGTGCTGGTCGTTATTCTGCTGGCATCTTATGCGCTGGAAGTTGCAAAAGGAGCAAGAACAGTCGGGTACTATATGGTTTTTGCGCTGCTTGCAATTGTACCGGTTGTTATTGAATGGATTCTGTATAAAAGGAATCCGGCAAACCAGTATATCAAGCATATTCTTGGATTTGGTTATAGCATTTTTTACATATTTGTCATTTTTACGACAAATAATGTTACGGCATTTACCTTTGCGATTCCGCTTTACATCGTCATTACTCTGTATTCCGATTTGAAATACTGCATCGTGCTTTCTACGGGCGGTTTTTTAGTGAATCTGATTTTTACCGTATATCAGGCGGTTACGGTAGGGATTGCGGGGGAGGAAATGGCAACCTATGAAATTCGTGTCATCCTGATGCTGATTGTAGCGGTATTTCTTTGTATGGCAACGGATGTCATGGCGAAAATCAACCGGGCAAAAATGGCGGAAATCGGCCAGGAAAAAGATAATGTGTCCAGGTTGTTAAACAGCGTAATGACCACTTCCGGCGAGATGTCGGAAGGCATCATCAACGTACAGGAACAGATGAATATGCTCGGAAGCGCGGTTACCGAGACGAAGAACGCAATGGAAGAGGTTGCTTCCGGTGCAAACGACGCTGCGGAGGCGATTCAGAATCAGCTCGGCCAGACGGAAGAAATCCAGAAGCATATCGAAGAAGTAGAGTCTGTGTCGAAAAGCATCGGCGACAGCATGGAACAGGCGAAGAACGACGTGCTGGACGGCAAAAACTGCCTGAAAACGCTTCTGGCACAGGTGGAATCGTCCGAACATGCCGGAAATGAAGTGGTGGCCGATATCGGTGAGCTGGAAGCCTATATGAAGAATATGCAGTCGATTATCGAACTGATTACGAATGTGGCGAGCCAGACCAGTCTGCTTTCCCTGAACGCGAGCATTGAGGCGGCCCGGGCCGGAGAAGCCGGAAGAGGTTTTGCGGTGGTTGCATCGGAAATTTCCAACCTGGCTAACCAGACCCAGGGGGCGACGGTCAACATTACGGAAGTTATCGGCAATGTTTCGGGAAAACTGGAGATTGCGATTAAAGCAATTGAGCAGCTCATGAGCAATAACACAAAGCAGAGCGAAGCGGCGGAGACCGTGGCGGACCGGTTTGAAAAAATCGCGGGAAGTACGGAGAGCGTGGATGAGCAGAGCCGGATGTTAGAGAAAGTGGTCAGCGAGCTGGCGAGAGCCAATGCCGGCATTGTGGAGAGCGTACAGACCATTTCGGCGGTTATGGAAGAGGTGACGGCCCATTCCAATGAGACAAACAATACCTGTGACAGAAATACGGATATCGTGAACCAGGTAGCCGGGCTGGTGGAAAACCTGAGCAGGCAGGCGGAAAGTCTGAACAACAGCAATGAAATGTAATAGCAGCAATAAAAAGGAAACCCAAATAACCAGACAATACAATAAATCACACTTTAGGAGGATGTAACATGGGGATTATCACGAGATTTAAGGACATTATGGCGGCAAATATCAATGCTCTTCTGGACAAATGCGAAGACCCGGAAAAGATGATAGACCAGTATCTGCGGAATCTGGAACAGGATTTTTCCAAAGTAAAAGCCGAAACGGCGGCGATTATGGCGGAAGAAAAAAGCGCGAAGCGTAAACTGGATGACTGCGTATCGGAAATGTCCAAAATGGGCGAATACGCCAAAAAAGCGGTAGCGGCCGGCAATGACGACGAGGCGCGCCGTTTCCTGTCCAAAAAAGCGGAGCTGGCGGAAAAACAGACCGTTCTGACGAAGAATTACGAAATGGCCTGTGAAAATTCGGCGAAAATGCGTCAGATGCACGACAAGCTGGCGGAAGATATCGCTTCGTTAAAGAGCAGAAGAGATATGTTAAAGGCAAAGGCAAGGGTAGCGGAGACCCAGAAAAAAATGAACGGGCTCGGCTCCGGTATGGAGAGTGCGGGCAGCAATCTGGCGGCTTTTGACCGGATGGAAGAGAAGGTCAATAAAATGTTCGATGAGGCGGATGCGATGACCGAGTTAAACGACGCGGGAAAAGAAGACAGTCTGGAAGAACTTGCAAAGAAATATGACAACGATAACAAGACCTCTGCGGTGGACGATGAACTTGCGGCGTTAAAGGCGGAGATGGGATTGGAATGAAGATTTTCTAAGGCGTTACAGGACACCGCCTAAGAAAATCTAAATCATTCCTTGCAGAATGTCCGTTAAGACATTCTGCATATAATATTTTATGTTTAGAAAGGGATACATAGATGGGATTATTTTCAAATCAGTTTTCAAATGTAGTGGAATGGAATGAGGGACGGGAAGGCGTTCTGTTTTATAAATGGCAGAATCAGGAAATCAAAAAAGGTTCTAAACTCATTATCCGCCCCGGACAGGATGCTATTTTTATGTACAACGGCGTTGTGGAAGGTATTTTTGAAGATGAAGGAAGCTATGATATTGAATCCGATATCATTCCGTTCCTGACGACGCTCAAAAGTTTTAAATTCGGGTTTAACACACCGCTGCGCGCGGAAGTGCTTTTCATCAATACGAAAGAGCTGCTTGTTAAGTGGGGAACAAAAAACGCAATTAACCTCCCGGCACAAGGGCTTCCGGGCGGTATGCCAATCCGCGCTTTCGGCACTTTTAACTGTAAGATTGTGGAACATCAGGTTGTCATTGACAAGCTGGCGGGCATCCGTCAGACTTATACGGTGGAGGACGTAAAAGAACGTATTATTGCGAGCCTTGACCAGCTCTTAATGAGCTGGATTGCCAAAGAAGGCCGGGACATGTTCAATTTACAGGCGGACGCGCGCAATATCGCACGCGGCATTGAGTCCGATTTGGACATGGATATGCGCAGACTCGGTATTGGCATTACCGATTTTACGATTGAGAGCTTTTCCTATCCCGAAGAAATTAAGAAGATGCAGGAAAAAGCGGCGGCCCAGTCTATGGTGGGCGATATGAATAAATATACCCAGATGGCGGCAGCGGACAGCATGGGAAAAGGCGGCGCGAGCGGTATCGCTTCCGATATGGTCAATCTGCAGATGGGCATGGCGCTCGGCCAGCAGATGGTCGGCCAGATGAACGTGGGACAGGGTTCCGGCCGGAATCCCGGCATGCAGACGGCGGGCGCAGGGGCACCCGGCGCGGGGCCGAAATTCTGCCCTGACTGCGGAACGCCTACAAACGGCACGAAGTTCTGCGGAAACTGCGGAAGACAGTTGTTTTAGTCAGCCGGGTTTTGGGATGCGCAATAAGCAGAAACTGCTGAACGGGCAGAACTGAGAACAGTCATAAAAGAAACAGGCAGAAATGAGAATGGGCTACTGCGGTAGTCCATTTTGCCGGGGAAAAGTATGACTGGCGAACGGAAAGGCATGGTTATTTGAATGAGTATTTACGATACATTGAATGAACAGCAGAAAAAAGCGGTGGTTACAACCTCCGGGCCGGTGCTTGTGCTGGCGGGGGCGGGAAGCGGCAAAACCCGCGCGCTGACCCACCGGATTGCCTGGCTGATGGAAGAAGAAGGCGTAAACCCTTACAATATTATGGCGATTACTTTCACGAATAAGGCGGCCGGAGAGATGAAAGAGCGTGTCGGTCAGCTTATCGGTTACGGTTCGGCGGTATGGGTATCGACATTTCATTCGACCTGTGTGCGGATTCTGCGGCGCTATATCGACAGACTGGGATTTGATAATAATTTCACAATATACGATACGGATGACCAGAAGGGCATTATTAAGGAAGTCTGTAAGAAACTTTCCATCGATACGAAGATGCTGAAAGAACGGACGATTCTTTCAGCAATATCCTCTGCGAAAGACGAACTCGTTTCCCCGGCGGAATATGAAATGCAGAATATGGGAGATTATAACGGAAGCAGGATTGCCAGAGCCTACAAAGAATACCAGGAGACGCTCCGCAAAAACAACGCGCTGGATTTCGACGATTTAATCGTGAAAACGGTAGAGCTTTTTAAGAGTGTTCCGGAAGTGCTGGAAAGCTACCAGGAGCGCTTTCGTTATATTATGGTAGACGAATATCAGGACACCAATACGGCGCAGTTTGAGCTGATTCGGCTGCTGGCGGCCAAGTACAGAAATCTGTGCGTGGTGGGCGATGATGACCAGTCCATTTATAAGTTTCGGGGCGCCAATATCCGCAATATACTGGATTTTGAAAAAGTTTATCCGGAAGCCTGTGTCATCAAACTGGAGCAGAACTACCGTTCCACGCAGAATATTCTGGACGCGGCAAACGCCGTGATTAAGAACAATGTGGGGCGGAAGGACAAAGCGCTCTGGACCGATAAGAAGGACGGCGCATCCATCCATTTTCAGCAGTTCGATACGGCTCTCGATGAAGCGGACTATATTGCGGAAACCGTGCGGGCGAAAAAACGGGAAGCTAAGGCCGATTACGGCGACTGTGCGGTTCTCTACCGGACCAATGCGCAGTCTCGCGTGCTGGAAGAGCGTTTTATTATGAAAAGCATTCCTTATCAGGTTGTCGGCGGCGTGAATTTTTATTCCCGAAAAGAAATCAAGGATATTCTGGCGTATTTAAAGACAATTGATAACGGCCGCGACGATGTGGCGGTGAAAAGAATCATCAACGTGCCGCGGAGAGGAATCGGCGCGACGACGATTGTGCGGGTACAGGAATACGCGGACAGCAGAAACATCAGCTTTTATGATGCGCTGCGGGAAGCTGAGCAGATTATGACAATTGGAAGAAGCGCGTCAAAACTGAAGCCTTTCGTCACTATGATTCAGGCATTTCGAAGCAAACAGGAGTTTTTTAATCTGGAAGACCTGATAAAAGACATTCTGGAAACCACCGGATATGTACGGGAACTGGAAGAATCCGATGCGGAGGATGCGGAAGACCGGATTGAGAATATCGACGAGCTTATCAGTAAGGCCGCATCCTATGACGAGACACATGAAGAGCCGAACCTGAGCGAATTTCTGGAAGAAGTGGCGCTTGTTGCGGATATCGACCAGGTATCTGACGATACGAATAAAGTGCTTCTGATGACCCTGCACAGCGCAAAAGGGCTGGAATTTCCGCATGTCTATCTGGCGGGCTTAGAGGACGGCGTTTTTCCGAGCTATATGACGATTACCTCAGATGACCCTCTGGAAATAGAAGAGGAAAGAAGGCTCGCCTATGTGGGAATCACAAGAGCCAAAGACGATTTGACGATTACCTGTGCCAGACAGCGCATGATTCGCGGCGAGACACAGTATAATCCGGTCAGCCGTTTTGTCAAAGAAATACCGCCGCTTTTGTTAGACCATAAACTGCCCGGCCCCAGAATCAGGGCGTATGACGATTATGAAGAGCGGGAAAGCGGCTATGGCGGCATGACAGGAGGGCGGAGAGGCCCGTATGACAGCGGCATGCCGGAAAGCGGTTACAGCGGCGGATATTCGAGGAGCGGCGTACAGACGGATAGCGGTTATGGCCGGAACGATATGCCGGAGGACGGTGGTTACCGCCGTAATGCCGGAATGACTGGGAAGGGCGGCTATCGGAGACAGTTTGGCATCGACGCGGACACCGTTTTTGACAGGCCGAAGGCGGCCGCAAAGCCCAGAGCGGCCGTCAGACCAAAGCGTACTGCCTATGAGGACCAGCCTTATATTACGAGGACGACGGCCCAGATTGCTGAACAGACGGCGAAACATACATCCGCCGGAGCCCTCGGTTACGGACAGGGCGACCGGGTAAGGCATTTGAAATATGGCGAAGGCACGGTAATGAAAATAGAAGAAGGACCCCGCGACTATCAGGTAACGGTTGTTTTTGACGAGGCCGGCCAGAAAATCATGTATGCGGGATTTGCGAAGCTGAAAAAGGTATGAAAGGGCGCGGGAAAAGACTGGAAGGGAAGAATTGAGTGTCTGCTGAAGCGGACAGAGGGGGAAAAAGGATGATATACGGGCCTTTGAAAGTAATGGATAAAACCGGGCACGAAGTCGTGCTGAGAAGCGCTCAGATAACGGATGCCGAAAACCTGATAAACTATCTGAAAATCACCGCGGCGGAAACGCCCTGGCTGATTAGGGAACCTGAGGAAGTCACTTTATCTTTTGAACAGGAACGGAGCTTCATCCAGAGAATCATGGATTCTGACAGGGAATTGATGCTTGTTGCAATCGTTGACGGGAAGCATGCCGGAAATTGTTCTCTGATGCAGGCCGGCGAATTTAAGCGGTACCGCCACAGGTGCGATGTTGCAATCGCGCTGTACCGGGAATACTGCGGCAGAGGCATCGGAAAAATTATGATGGAGACCGTTTTAAAAACCGCAAAAGAGCTCGGTTATGAACAGGCGGAGTTAGAGGTAATTGCGGATAACGAAAGTGCAATAGCATTATATGAAAAATTAGGGTTTGAGAATTATGGCCGTTTCCCCAACCGCATGAAATATAGAGACGGGAAATATGCGGATGCGTACTGGATGATGAAAAAATTATGATGAACCGGAGGAAAACAGCCGGGACACAGAAACTGGAAGCAGCAAGAAACAGATGCCATTGAAAAAAGAGAAATTAAAAAGACAAATTGAAAAAAAATATAGTAAAAAATCCGAATTGGTGGTATATTATATTGTATAGTGCAATCGAAGCGGGAAAAACTGGAAACCGTAATCAATCAATTAGGAAAGAGAGGATTTGGGTATGAGCAGAACAGAAATTAAAGAGGAAGTTTTAAATAAATTGGATGAGGTATTGGATAATACAAGAGTAGCCGGGCTTCTTGGCAAGAAAAAAGAAGAGAAGAAGAGCAATACCATTTTATGGGTATTTGCGGTTATCGGTGCGATTGCGGCGGTAGCGGGAATTGCATATGCGGTATACCGTCATATGCAGCCGGATTATCTGGATGATTTCGACGATGATTTCGATGACGATTTTGACGATGACCTGTTCGAGGATGAAGAGGACGATGAGGAGCCTGTAAAAGAAACGGCAGACAATCAGTAAGTTGATAAGAAGAAACGGCGGATAATCGGTAAGCTGATAAGAAGAAACGGCGGATAATCGGTAAGCTGATAAGAAGAAACGGCGGATAATCGGTAAGCTGATAAGAAGAAATGGCGGGCAATCGGTAAGCTGCTGAAAGAAGTGGCGGATGGCCGGTAAGCTGTTGAAAGCGGCTGAAGATAACCGGCAGACGTCTGAAAGAAGCGGTCGGGCGGCTGGAAGAAACGATTGTTCCGGGTGAATTGATGTTATATGTGAGGGAAAACAGGATGTATATGGATATACAATACATCCTGTTTTTTATGTGCAGGCCCGCATATGGGAGTTTGCTGCTGGTGCGGCATGCGGGACTTCATCAGGGAAAGGAATGGAGATTTTTATGAAAAAGGGACAGGTTCTGGAAGGCGTCGTCATACGGACGGATTTTCCGAATAAGGGAATCGTGGAAACAGAGGAAGGTATATGCGTGGTAAAAAATGCTCTGCCGGGTCAGCGCATCAGGTGCTCTGTAAATAAAGTCAGAAAAGGAAAGGCCGAGGGAAGGCTTCTGGAGGTCATCCGGCGCGCGCCAATGGAAATCGAAAGTCCCTGCCCCCATTTTGGCGTCTGTGGCAGCTGTATTTACCTTTCCCTTCCTTATGAAGAACAGCTTAGAATCAAAGAAGCACAGGTAAAGAGGCTGTTGGACTCCGTACTGGAGAGACAGGGGGAATACTGCTTTGAAGGCATCAGGCCGAGTCCCATCTGTTTTGGCTACCGCAACAAAATGGAATTTTCTTTCGGGGATGAGGTAAAGGATGGTCCGCTGTCCCTCGGTATGCACAAAAGAGGCAGTTTTTATGATATCGTATCGGTTACCGAGTGTCAGATAGTGGATGAAGATTACCGCAGCATTTTAACATGTGTCAGAGACTATTTTGCCGCAAAACAAGAGCAGGGCGTTCCCGTGACCTTTTATCACAGGCTTAGGCATACCGGTTATTTGCGCCATCTTCTCGTGCGGAAAGCGGCGAAGACAGGAGAAATTCTGCTGGCCCTTGTGACAACGACGCAGACGCCGGAGAGTGGAGCGTTATCCGGGGCGGAGTCTGTTGAGACAGTATGCTCTGAAACGGCGTTATCTGGGGCGGAGTCTGTTGAGACAGTATGCTTTGAAACAGCGTTATCTGAGGCGGAACTGTTGGACGGTATGCAGAAAGCGCTGCTCGAACTGCCGTTACAGGGAAAAATAACAGGCATTCTGCATATCAGAAATGATTCTGTTGCCGATGTGGTGCAGAGCGATGAGACGAACATTTTATACGGAAAGGATTATTTTTATGAAGAACTGCTCGGCTTAAAATTCCGCATCTCTCCATTTTCATTTTTCCAGACGAACAGCCTGGGGGCGGAAGTGCTGTATCGGACGGCAAGAGAGTACATTGCGGATTGCGCGGCGGATAAGGTGGTTTTTGATTTATACAGCGGAACCGGAACGATTGCGCAGTTGATGGCGTCAGCGGCGAAGAAAGTCATCGGCGTGGAAATCGTAGAAGAAGCGGTGGAAGCCGCGCGGGAGAATGCAGCGGCAAATGGTTTACATAACTGTGAGTTTCTGGCGGGAGATGTGCTGAAAGTAATAGATACCATAGCGGAAAAACCGGGTATGATAATTCTTGACCCACCCCGCGACGGCATTCATCCGAAGGCACTTCAAAAAATTATAAGATATGGTGTGGAGAATATCTTATATATTTCCTGTAAACCGACCAGTCTGGTACGGGACCTGGAGATTTTTCTGGCAAACGGCTATGCGGTGGAGCGGGCCGTGGCGGTGGATATGTTTCCGTTTACAGGGGGGATTGAAACGTGCGTCCTTTTGTCGCGTAAAAAATCAGGTGGCAAATCCACCAAGATAGAGATAGAAATTGACCTTAATGAAGCAGACAGGCGGAAGTGCATCGGCACAGCTACCTATCAGGAGATTAAGGACTATGTATGGGAGCATTATCAGACAAAGGTATCCCATTTATACATAGCACAGGTTAAGAGAAAACTTGGCATTATTGAAAGAGAGAACTATAATCTACCTAAAACTGAAAATGGGAAAGTTCCCAACTGTCCACCAGAGAAAGAGAGGATGATTAGTGAAGCACTGAAATATTTTGGAATGATAAATAAAGAGTAAACAACAAACTCCCTGAATTGTATGGTTCAGGGAGTTTCAGTATTTTTGATTTCTTCTATTTGGAAATGAGGTATGGATGAAATTGTTTTGCAAAAAGCCCATATTTTATATGAATGAATATCACCATATTTATCGTTGCAGTTCATCTTCATTTTGAAACAGCAATTATCTTCC
>CAJTRL010000043.1 GCA_910578715.1 uncultured Lachnospiraceae bacterium
CATGCCATTTGCTAAGTAGAAGGAGGTAAATTCATGGCTAAAACAGCAATGAAGATAAAACAGCAGCATAAACCCAAATTCTCTACAAGAGAATACAGCCGGTGCAAAATTTGTGGTCGTCCACATGCTTATTTAAGAAAATACGGAATTTGCAGAATTTGCTTCCGTGAGTTAGCGTATAAAGGCCAGATTCCTGGTGTCCGTAAAGCCAGCTGGTAAATAAAAATTGAGAAGGAGGCAATTCAAATGACAATGAATGACCCTATTGCGGATATGCTTACAAGAATCCGTAACGCGAATACTGCAAAACATGATACAGTAGATGTGCCGTCATCGAAAATGAAACTGGCAATTGCTCAGATTCTGCTTGATGAAGGTTATATTAAGAAATTTGATATAATTGACGACGGAAGTTTCAAGACAATTCATATTACCTTGAAATACGGCGAGGATAAGAACGAGAAGATTATTTCCGGTATCAAGAGAATTTCCAAACCGGGTCTTCGTGTATATGCCGGTAAAGAAGACCTGCCGAAGGTTCTTGGCGGACTTGGCATTGCAATCGTTTCTACCAACCAGGGCGTTATCACTGATAAGAAGGCAAGAGAACTTCAGGTCGGCGGTGAAGTGTTAGCGTTTGTGTGGTAGTGCCGAAAAGAATTTCTAAGATGGCAAAAGACGCCATCTAAGAAATACTAAATTTCGGCTTGAAGAATTGCTGGCGCAATTCTTCCGGATGTTCCAAATGCCGAAAAGTTTTACTAAGGTGCGAAAGAACTGCACCTAAGAAAAACTAAGTTTCGGCGGCCGAAAAGAATTTCGGCTGACAGAATTGCTGGCGCAATTCTGTCCGATTAATAAAATAATGACAATGGCGCTTGATGCGCACAAATAAAATTAGGAGGGTACGGGCATGTCACGTATAGGAAGAATGCCAATCGCGATTCCCGCAGGCGTTACTGTGGAAGTTGCAGAAAATAATAAAGTGACTGTGAAAGGTCCAAAGGGAACACTTGAGAGAGTGCTTCCGGCTGAGATGGAAATCAAAGTAGAAGGCGCGGAAGTTCATGTTTCCAGACCGAATGACTTAAAGAAAATGAAATCCTTACACGGTCTGACAAGAACTCTGGTTCATAATATGGTTGTCGGTGTGACTGATGGGTATGAGAAAAAACTGGAAGTAAACGGTGTTGGTTACAGAGCATCCAAATCGGGTAAAGTATTGACGCTGAATCTGGGATATTCCCATCCGGTTGAGATGACTGACCCGGAAGGCATCGAGACTGTTATGGAAGGGCAGAATGTCATCATCGTTAAGGGTATCGATAAAGAAAAAGTTGGCCAATTCGCCGCTGAAATCAGAGATAAGAGAAGGCCGGAGCCTTATAAGGGCAAAGGTATTAAATATGCTGATGAAACAATCAGACGTAAAGTTGGTAAGACTGGTAAGAAATAACAGATAAGGAGAGTATGAAAATGGTTAGTAAAGAATCGAGACAAAAAGTTCGTGTTAAAAAGCATAAAAGAATGCGTAACCATTTAAGCGGTACTACGCAGAGACCACGCCTGGCTGTGTTCAGAAGTAATAATCATATGTATGCTCAAATTATTGACGATACAGTTGGAAATACATTAGTTGCAGCATCTACCCTTGAAAAAGAGGTAAAGGCTGAACTGGAAAAAACCAATAACGTTGATGCAGCGGCATATTTAGGAACAGTAATTGCTAAGAGAGCGATTGAAAAAGGTATTCATACGGTTGTTTTTGACAGAGGCGGCTTTATATACCAGGGGAAAATTGCAGCATTAGCTGATGCAGCCAGAGAAGCTGGATTAGAATTCTAGGAAGGGAGACAAAATCACATGAGACGTACAATCATTGATGCCAGCCAGTTAGAACTGACTGAAAAAGTTGTAACTATCAAACGTGTTACTAAGGTTGTAAAGGGTGGTCGTAACTTCCGTTTCACAGCATTGGTAGTTGTAGGGGATGGCAACGGACATGTAGGAGCCGGACTTGGAAAGGCGACTGAAATTCCGGAGGCTATCCGTAAAGGAAAAGAGGACGCAATTAAGAATCTTGTTACTGTTGCGCTTGACCCGAATCACAGTATTACACATGATTTTATCGGAAAGTTTGGTTCCGCTTCGGTTCTGCTCAAAAGAGCTCCGGAAGGTACCGGTATTATCGCCGGCGGTCCGGCCCGTGTCGTATGCGAGCTTGCGGGCATTAACAATATCCGTACGAAATCTCTGGGGTCTAACAATAAACAGAACGTTGTACTTGCGACAATCGCTGGTCTTCGCCAGTTAAAGACTCCTGAAGAGGTAGCTAAGAACCGTGGCAAATCTGTTGAAGAGATTATGTCTTAAAGCAAAGGTCGGATGGTATAAGACTGAGAAAGGAGCAGGGATATAAAGATGGCAGCAGAAAAAACGTTAAAAATAACATTAGTGAAATCTAAGATTGGCCAGATTCCGAAGGCGAGAGCAACTATCGAAGCGATGGGACTCAGAAAAATCGGACAGACCGTTGAATTGCCGGATAATGGCTCTACACGCGGCCAGATTCAGAAAGTAAGACATATGGTTAAAGTAGAAGAGGCATAATCAGGAATTCATAGAGAAAGGAGCATAGTTAGCATGGAATTATCAAATTTAAGACCTGCAGAAGGTTCCAAGCACAGTGATAATTTTAGAAGAGGCCGCGGACATGGTTCGGGTAACGGCAAAACAGCCGGCAAAGGACATAAAGGCCAGAAAGCCCGTTCCGGTGCACCGAGAATCGGTTTTGAAGGTGGTCAGATGCCATTATACAGACGTATTCCGAAGAGAGGGTTCAAATGCAGAAACTCTAAGGAAATCGTCGCAATCAACTTAAGCGCACTGGAAGCATTTGACGACGGCGCTACGGTTGATGTTGAGGCGTTAATGAAAAAGGGAATTGTTAAAAATCCTCGCGATGGCGTAAAAATCCTTGGAAACGGAGAATTGACCAAAAAACTCGATGTGAAGGTAAACGCATACAGCGCATCCGCAAAAGAAAAAATCGAGGCACTTGGTGGAACAACAGAGGTGATGTAATGTTTACAACCCTAAAAAATGCTTTTAAAATCAAAGAATTAAGAAAGAAAATCTTTTTTACATTCATGATGTTAGTTGTGATTCGTCTCGGTTCACAGCTTCCGGTGCCCGGTGTTGACAGAACTTATTTTTCGAGATGGTTCGCACAGCAGACCGGCGATGCGTTTAATTTCTTCAATGCTTTTACAGGCGGCTCTTTTGAAAGAGTGTCTGTCCTGGCACTGAATATCACGCCGTATATTACGTCTTCCATTATTATGCAGCTTCTGACGATTGCGATTCCGAAGCTGGAAGAGATGCAGCGTGACGGGGAGGACGGAAGAAAGAAAATCGCATCGATTACCCGTTATGTAACAGTAGGACTTTCTTTGATTGAGTCATCGGCTATGGCAATTGGTTTTGGTCGTCAGGGACTGCTTGAAACGTATAACGTATTCACCATCCTTACGACGATTGCAGCCCTGACCGCAGGCAGTGCATTCCTGATGTGGGTAGGCGAAAGAATCACCGAGAACGGTGTAGGAAACGGTATTTCCGTTGTTCTGACAATCAATATTATTTCCCGCGTACCGGAAGATATTACGGCATTGTTCGAGCAGTTTGTTTTCGGAAAATCGATTGCAAAAGCAGTTGTGGCGGCTTTGATTATTTTTGCAATTATTATCGGGATGGTTATTCTTGTCATTATATTAAATGACGGCGTAAGAAAAATCCCGGTTCAGTATGCGAAAAAGGTACAGGGAAGAAAAATGGTCGGCGGACAGAGCACCAATATTCCGTTAAAGGTAAATACGTCGGGCGTTATTCCCGTAATTTTTGCATCCTCCCTGATGCAGCTTCCGGTAATTATCTGTTCTTTCTTTAATGTCAGGGGAACAGGTTTCTGGGGAGAAGTTCTGAAGGGATTAAATTCAAGTTACTGGTGTAATCCACAGCAGCCGGTATACTCAATCGGTCTGGTCGTATATGTGGCAATGGTCATCGCATTTGCGTACTTTTATACTTCCATTACTTTTAATCCGCTTGAGATTGCCGATAATATGAAGCGGCAGGGTGGATTCATCCCGGGAATCAGACCCGGAAAACCGACCAGCGATTATTTGACGAAGATTCTGAATTACATTGTCTTCATTGGGGCAGTTGGTCTGACAATCGTATGCGTGGTGCCTTATTTCTTTAACGGTATCTTCGGTGCGAGCGTATCTTTTGGTGGAACGAGCCTTATCATTATCGTAAGCGTTGTTCTGGAAACAATCAAGCAGATTGAATCCCAGATGATGGTTCGGAATTATAAAGGATTTTTAAACGACTAGCACGAAAAGATGTTCTAAGACTCCGCATCAGAGGATGCGGTGCCTGAGAACATCTAGCTGTCGTTTTACGACAGCTTTTCGTGTGAAAGAATCGCCATAGGCGATTCTTCCTATATTATGAGAAATGATATCTTGGCAAAGAAATAACTGGGGAGAGAGACGATGAAGATTATTATGTTGGGCGCGCCGGGAGCCGGAAAAGGCACACAGGCGAAGATGATTGCCGATAAATATGGAATACCTCATGTTTCGACAGGAGATATTTTCAGGGAAAATGTAAAAAACGGTACGGAGCTTGGCATGGAAGCCAAGAAGTATATGGACCAGGGAGCGCTCGTTCCCGATGAACTGACCGTTCGGATTCTGTTAGACAGAGTGGCACAGGAGGACTGTAAGAACGGGTATGTACTGGATGGTTTTCCGAGAACAATTCCACAGGCGGAGGTTCTGGATAAGGCCATCAAAGAGCTTGGCGACAAAATTGATTATGCAATTGATGTAGAAGTGCCGGATGAGAATATTATCAGAAGAATGTCGGGAAGACGTGCCTGTCTTTCATGCGGCGCTACTTTTCATATAGAACATGTTCCCCCGAAAAAAGAGGGAATCTGCGACAGATGCGGTAAAGAACTGATTCTGCGCGATGACGATAAGGAAGAAACGGTAAAGAACCGTCTCGATGTTTATCATAAACAGACACAGCCCCTGATTGACTATTATACCGGACAGAATATATTAAAGACGGTTGACGGGACGGCGGATATGATGGATGTGTTCGCTGCCATCACGGATATTCTCGGTTGATATTTCAGGAATACTGCAGACTGAGTAAGGGTAGGGGATTAAGATGGCTGTTACAATTAAATCTGCCAGAGAAATCGCTTTGATGAGGGAAGCGGGAAGACTGCTGGGGATTGTGCATGAGGAACTCGGCAAAGCGATTCATCCGGGCATGTCCACCAAAGATATTGACAGGCTGGGCGAAAAGCTGATTAGAAGTTTTGGATGCACACCGAATTTTTTACATTATCAGGGATATCCGGCATCTATTTGTGTATCGGTCAACGATGAAGTCGTACATGGCATTCCTCATGAAGAGAGAATACTGAAAGAGGGGGATATCGTCAGTCTGGATGCAGGCCTCATCTATAAGGGCTACCATTCAGACGCCGCCAGAACTCATAAGGTCGGAAAGGTCAGCCCCGAAGCCGAGAAATTAATTGCGGTAACGAAGCAGAGTTTTTTTGAAGGGATTAAAAATGCAAAAGCGGGAAATCATCTTTATGATATTTCCAATGCGATTGACGCTTATGTTACATCTTACGGATATGGAATTGTAACGGCGCTTGTCGGACACGGAATCGGGACGAAACTGCATGAAGACCCCCAGATACCGAATTTTGCACAAAAGCGCAAAGGCGTTCTTTTACAGCCGGGAATGACGCTTGCCGTAGAACCGATGATTAATATGGGCTGCGCAGACGTTGAATGGCTGGATGACGACTGGACTGTGGTAACCGCGGATGGCGCTTATTCCGCACACTATGAAAATACGATATTGATAACCGACAAAGAACCGGAAATCCTGACGCTCCCTATATAAAGGCGGAGAGAAAGGCATGGGTGGGAAATGACAGGAATGCTTGCCAGTTCGAAAGCTGGACACGATAAAAATACGGTTTATGTCATAATTAAGGAAGAAACTGAATATGTTTATCTGGCTGACGGCAGACTGAAAACGCTGGAGAAGCCAAAAAAAAAGAATAAGAAACATATTCAGATAATTAAAAAATATTCGAGTCCGGAACTGTCGGAACGAATAAAGGCCGGGAAGACAGATGATGTTGAAATCCGGAAAGCGCTGGAAACATACCGGATGAGCATTTCAAAATGACAGCAGTACCGGATGAGCATCACAAAGTAAAAACAGGAGGTAGCAGATGTCGAAAGCCGATGTGATTGAAATCGAAGGAACAGTAATTGAAAAGTTACCCAATACCATGTTTCAGGTGGAGCTGGAAAACGGGCATGTCGTATTGGCGCATATAAGCGGTAAACTCCGTCAGAATTTTATTCGGATTTTGCCCGGTGATAAGGTAACTTTAGAGCTGTCCCCGTACGACCTTTCCAAAGGAAGAATTATCTGGCGGGATAAATAAAAGGTCTTGCAAAAGGGATAGCCCTATGGTATAATGTAAAACGGTCTTTTTTGAAAGGAGGGTTTAACATGAAGGTTAGATCATCAGTAAAACCGATTTGCGAGAAATGCAAAGTCATTAAAAGAAAAGGAAAGATCAGAATAATCTGTGAAAATCCGAAACACAAACAGGTACAAGGTTAATCCCGGTTATTTTTATCAGCAGAAGTATTGATAAAAGGGGTTCTTGTCCAACTGATTATGAGCGGCTGCAGTATTATTTCTTCATAAATGGTACTGATTATAATAGATGGAAGAGCCTGACGGAGATTACTTTTTGATACCACATGTTTGGAAAGGCCGGACGCAGGTCCGACTGGGCGGTGTCGAAAAATCAAAGATTTTTCGACGACGAGTTTGTACTTATGTACAAACATCGCGAGTTGAGAAGACAGTGAATTTTCAACAGCCCCAATCAATTAGTAGTAAAAGTGTATTTGATGCACGGAAAAATGGAGGAAACGTAAATGGCTCGTATTGCTGGTATTGATTTACCCAGAGAAAAACGTGTAGAGATTGGTTTGACTTATATCTATGGCATCGGAAGGGTAAGTTCAAACAAAATTCTGGAAGCAGCAAATGTAAATCCTGACACGCGTGTTAGGGAATTGACGGATGATGAGGTAAAAAGAATTGCCGAAATTATCGAAAAAGACTACATGGTAGAAGGTGATTTGAGAAGAGAAATCGCCCTGAACATCAAGAGACTTCAGGAAATCGGATGTTACAGAGGAATCCGTCACAGAAAAGGACTTCCTGTTCGTGGTCAGAGGACGAAGACCAACGCAAGAACAAGAAAGGGTCCGAAGCGTACAGTAGCAAATAAGAAGAAATAATTATATGAGAAAGTAGGTTAGTTTATTATGGCTAAAAAAGTTGCAAAGAAAGTAACAAAAAAGCGTGTAAAGAAAAACGTTGAACATGGACAGGCACATATCCAGTCTTCTTTTAACAATACAATCGTTACTTTGACAGATAACGAAGGTAATGCGTTAAGCTGGGCAAGTGCCGGCGGTCTTGGTTTTAGAGGTTCAAGGAAATCTACTCCATATGCAGCACAGATGGCGGCGGAAACAGCTACCAAAGCTGCGTTGATTCATGGTTTAAAAACAGTTGACGTTATGGTTAAAGGACCGGGTTCGGGACGTGAAGCGGCAATCCGTGCATTACAGGCATGTGGCCTGGAAGTAACGAGCATCCGCGACGTAACTCCTGTTCCGCACAATGGATGCCGGCCGCCGAAGCGCCGCCGCGTCTAACAAAATTTTGCCCAATGGGGCAAAAATTTGTGAAAGATTTGCGTTGCAAATCTTCCGGTGTATTGAAGTATATTATGATATGTTAAGAAACTCGTTGGAAGAAAGTACCGGCTGTATGCAGACGGTATTGTAAACAACAGGTTTTACCTGTATGGTAAAATTTTGAAGGAGAGGCAGCCCCTCTCGGAAAGGAGCCAGACATGGCAGTAAACAGAGTTCCTGTATTAAAAAGATGCAGAGCCCTCGATTTAGACCCTACATTTTTGGGTTATGACAAAAAATCTAACAGAACATCCGCAAGAACAGGCAAAAAGGTCAGTGAGTACGGCCTTCAGTTAAGAGAAAAACAGAAAGCAAAATTTATCTATGGCGTACTGGAGAAGCCCTTCAGAAATTATTATAAGAAAGCCGACAGAATGAAAGGCATGACAGGTGAAAACCTTATGGTTATGCTGGAAAGCAGACTGGACAGCGTTGTTTTCAGACTGGGCTTTGCGAGAACGAGAAGAGAGGCGAGACAGGTCGTTGGTCATAAACATTTTCTCGTGAACGGTAAGGCTGTTCAAATACCGTCTTATCAGGTAAAAGCCGGTGATGTCATTGAAGTAAAAGAAAAAGCAAAGTCTTTGCAGAGATATAAAGATATCCTCGAGGTAACAGGCGGAAGACTGGTTCCGGAGTGGCTCGAAGTTGACCAGGAAGCTATGAAAGGAACTGTAAAATATCTTCCTTCGAGAGAGATGATAGATGTTCCCGTTGACGAGATGCTTATCGTCGAATTGTACTCCAAATAATTGAGCAGTAACGTGATTTTTCGTAAAGGAGGGTATTGCGGTGTTTGATTTTGAAAGACCAAATATTGAGGTTGTAGAAATCTCTGAAGACAAAAGGTACGGTAAATTTGTAGTGGAACCACTGGAAAGAGGTTACGGAATTACCCTTGGAAACTCTTTGAGAAGAATTATGCTTTCTTCTCTTCCGGGTGCGGCTGTAAGTCAGGTCAAAATCGAAGGCGTTTTGCATGAGTTCAGTTCTATTCCGGGTGTGAAGGAAGATGTTACGGAAATCATCATGAATATTAAGAGTCTCGCAATCAGAAACAGCAGCGAGACAAATGAGCCTAAGACGGCATATATTGAGTACGAGGGCGAAGGTGTTGTAAGAGCAGCGGATATTCAGGTTGACCAGGACATAGAGATTTTAAATCCCGAATTGGTAATTGCTACTTTAAGCGGAAAAGATACCAAGCTGTACATGGAACTGACGATTACCAAAGGAAGAGGATATGTAAGTTCTGAAAAAAACAAGACAGACGATTTACCGATTGGCGTGATTGCGGTTGATTCTATCTATACACCGGTCGAAAGAGTAAATGTAACAATTGAAAATACCCGTGTAGGCCAGATTACGGATTTCGATAAACTCACGCTCGATGTTCATACGAACGGAACCCTTGTTCCTGATGAAGCGGTCAGTCTGGCGGCAAAAGTACTCAGCGAACACCTGAACCTTTTCATTGACTTATCGGAAAATGCCAAGACTGCGGAGGTTATGGTAGAGAAAGAAGACGATGAGAAAGAAAAGGTGCTGGAAATGAGCATTGACGAGCTTGAGCTGTCTGTTCGTTCCTATAACTGCTTAAAGAGAGCAGGCATCAATACGGTTGAAGAATTGACGAACAAAACTTCCGAAGATATGATGAAAGTCCGCAATCTCGGACGGAAATCTTTGGAAGAAGTTTTGGCGAAATTAAAAGAATTGGGACTTCAGCTGAATCCGAGCGACGAAGCCTGAGAAAGATTCATGTGGCGGAAGGCATTTGGCCTTTTGTACCGGGCGTATGGGATAAGTCCAAAGAGCGCATATACGCCGGCTCATGGATGGAACTATTGACTGCATTCGGTAAGTAAGTCCAAAGAGCGTAGCCGGATGTACCATAAAAGAGCTTATAGAAAGCTCTGCATGAGAAAGGAGCCAGTCATGGCAAAATACAGAAAACTTGGCAGAACATCTGACCAGAGAAAAGCATTACTTAGAAATCAGGTAACCAATCTGATTTACCACGGAAAGATTATTACAACGGAAGCAAGAGCGAAGGAAGTCCGTAAGATTGCGGAAAGACTGATTACGCTGGCAGTTAAGGAGAAGGATAATTTTGAAACTGTCAAAGTAACGGCAAAGGTTCCGAGAAAAGACAAAGACGGCAAGAGAGTCAAAGAAGTTGTAGACGGCAAGAAAGTTACCGTATTCGATAACGTTGAAAAAGAAATCAAGAAAGATTTGCCTTCCAGACTTCATGCGAGAAGACAGATGATAAGAGTGCTTTATCCGGTCGTTGAAGTTCCGGCGACGGCTGCCGGAAGGAAGAGAGGCACCAAAAAAGTTGATTTACCGGCAAAACTTTTTGATGAGTATGGCCCGAAATATGCGAGCCGTAAAGGTGGTTACACCAGAATCATTAAAATCGGCCCCCGTAAAGGCGACGCGGCGATGGAAGTTGTACTGGAACTGGTATAATGTATGGAATAATGTAAGAAAAGTAAAATGGAAAGACCGAGTATGTGTTTGCACATACTCGGTTTTTCTATTTTATAGGGCGGACGCCCGACATGAAATAAGTCACCAGCCAATTCGTAATATAATTAGTCAAGATGTATATTCTGGTGACTTATGAATGGCATGATTGAACTGTTACGTTTTATGTTAAATAAGATTGACATTTTCTGTTTACAGGTGTAGACTAAAAATGTCTACAATAGTAGACTGCGATTATAAAGCAAAGGAGCGAAAGCCATGGAGCGAAAAGCGACGGTTTCCGATGCGGAACTGGAGATATTGGAGGCATTATGGTCTGCGGGGAAAGCTCTGAATGCCAATGAAATACGCGGCATTCTGAATCAGAGCAGAAATTGGGAGCGGACAACGGTTCTGACCTTTATTAACAGACTGCTGAAAAAAGGCGTTATCGGTCAGGAGAAGCGGGAAGTATACTATTATACGCCCTGTATCGAGCGGGAAGAGTATGTCAAAGAGGAAACAAAGAATTTTCTGAAAAAGTTTTTTGGGGGAAGTTCAAAGAATCTTGCGGCGGCGCTTGTGAATAGCGAAGCCCTCTCGAAAGAGGATATAGAAGAACTGCGCGATTATTTTAATCAAAATATGGAAGAGGGGAGAGGAAAGACAAAATGATAACGGATTATATGAGCGAAGCGTTTTTGCGGATTCTGTCGCTGTCATTGTCAGGAGCTCTGGTCGGAGCAGTCATTTTGCTGATTCATCCGCTGACGGAGAAGTTTTTTTCCAGGAAGTGGAATTATTATATTTGGTTTATTATTATTATAAGGCTGATATTGCCGGTGCAGTTTACGGATTCTCTGCCGGGAGGCATCAGATTTGATGTCAGGAATTTCAGCCAGGAGGAAGCGGCGGCCGGAGCAGAAATGGAAGGCGCGGAGGAAGCCATGGACGGAACCGGACCGGGGAATCCGGTGGGTGTCATTGCCGGAACGGAGCCGGAAGGCATAGCAGAGGCCGCCGCCAGCGTGAAGCTGGAAAGCCTTGAGGAAGCCGTGACCGGAGCAGAATCGGAGAACACAGCGGAAAGCATAGCCGGAACCAGACCGGAGAGTCCGGCGGAAACCGTCGCCAGAACGGAACCGGAAGTGCTTACAGAGTCGGAAACCGAGCGTGTTCTGGGCACTGGATTCAGATTTTGGATTTCGTGCGCGGCGGTACTCTGGTTGGTCGGTGCAATGACCGCGGTGTTCTTTAAATTACGGAATTACCGTCGTTTTATTCTTTATATCAGAAAGGGCGCATATCCGGTTACAGACAGGCAGATAACGATTCTTACGCAGAGTATGACGGCGAGGCTTCATGTGCGGAAAATGCCTCCTGTATACAGGAGCGCTTCCGTTTCGGGCCCTGTCACGGTCGGGTTGTGGAAGCCGGTTATTTTTTTACCGGAAACGGATTCTCTTACGCAATACCAATATCAGCTGATACTGCATCATGAGCTTGTACATGTGGCGCGCCGGGATTTGTGGTTTAAATGGCTGTACCAGCTGTTGCTCTGTATTCACTGGTTCAATCCGGTATTTTACTGGACAGACCGGAGAATGAATCTGGATTGTGAGCTTTCCTGTGATGAAGCTGTGCTTGCCTTGCTGACGCAGGAGGGCAGAAAGCTCTATGGAAATGTGCTTCTGGATATTGCGGAGCGAAATGCCGTTTCCATGAAAAGCGCCCTGGCGACAACTTTTGTGACAGGAAATTCTGAACTGAAAAGGAGGCTGCAAAACGTGCTTGCTTTTAAAAAAACGACTATCATAAAGGGAGCGCTTTCCGCAGGTGTGATGGCGGGAATGCTGTTTCTGACTGCATGCGGCAGTGTATATTTGTCCGACGGCGACGAGGCTTGGGAGGAAGATGCTTTTGGATGGAATGATAACGGATGGGAGAACTTCTTTGACGCTGGCAAATACGATAAAGAAGGAGACGCCTATCTTGCCTATGATAACGCAGAGCTGCTGGCGGGAGAAGATGTGAGCGACAAATGGCAGGCGTTTAATTACTCGGGCGGCGGTAATGGTGTGTCCATTTCACGCTTTCTTCTGGACGGCACAGAAACGATTCGGATTATTTATGCGGAGGAGGAGAGGGATATTGAGATAACCTCCGAGTTCGATTTGAAAGAAGGCCGGTTCAAGCTCGTGCACATTGCGCCGGACGGTTCCGTGTCGGTTTTAAACGATAGCGGGGAAAAGAACAGCACAACGGTTACGATGCAGAAGGGCCGGAACGTGATTAAAATCGCAGGCCAGGCCGCTTCTTTGAATAAGGTGGAAATCAGATTTTCGGGATTAAAGGACAGAGATTTTGCGCATATTTACTATTCGGAGGAAGAAGAATACGCGGGACAGATACTGTCGGCAGTCCAGAACGGAACCGTGGAAAAAGATAAATTTCTGGAATGTATCTATTATATGGAAGAGGATGTTGTCAGCGAAACGTTTCAAGGGCTTTTAAAGCGGGGAACGGAGTTTGAAGAGGATGAGCTTACCGATATTTTTATCTATTCGGATGCAGAAAGCTCCGGGGCTTATCTGACGGAAGCCATCGAAAGCGGGAACGTGGAGCCGCTTTCCGTCGAAACGCTTTCAGCGCTGTGTCCTTATCTGGATGGAAAAACGACGGCTGCGCTTATTAGTATGCTGCCGGAAGAACATTTTTACGAAGGTCTGACGGAATGCATGCCCTATCTGGGAGAAAAAGAGCTGGAGGATTGTCTGCTCGCCTATCTGGACGCGGGCGGCAGACTTTCCTACACGCAGTTTCATGATATCGAAATATTTCTGAGCCAGAGCACCATTGAAAAACTGGACGAAAGGCTGAATGATAAACAGACCGGAGATTAATCCGGCACCTTTTGAAAGTGCTGGTAGTCTTTACAGGAATTCCAGTTACCGCCCCAGGTGAAGCCGTGTTCCGTAAAGAGTTTGTAGCATAAATCGGATTCGTCTATTTTATAAGGAAAATCTTTGGAGCGGTCAACATATATTTCGCTGCCCGGCGGGGAGATATATGTTTCACCGCTTCCGTCTTTGTTAAAGACCACATACGGATTATAAAACGGATTGATGTCAATCGCGCATCCGAGTGCGTGTTTGGACAGACTGGTGGTGCCGTCTACGACGCGGTAATTGAAACAGGAAGTGTTATTGTCGGTTATGGAGGCCGTGTCGTCGGCCTGATATTCGTCCACCAGCCTGATTTTTTCAATTTGATATTCGTTCAGATACAGTTCGTGGAAAATCTCCATCAAATCGTCCGCAATGCCCCGGTTGCAGATGAGCTCGCCAGTCTGCACTTCGCCGTTAAAATCATAGTAAAGCACGGAAAGATAGCGCAAATCGTCATAAGTGACGGCGGGGAGTGTACCCTCTTCCAGAATATTGGTAACAGGTATGACTGAAGACAATGCTTCCGAAGCGGCAACCGGATAGGAAATTCCGGTAATTCTGGATTTGATTTCTTCGCTCAGCGGTTCGTAATAAAATCCTTCCGCAAAAACCGTTCGTCCGGCGGGAATGTTCTGTGCCATTGTATTATCTCCATTGGATGTTTCTTTGCTATTATCTATATGTGTGCCTTCTTCTTTGTATGCCGTTTCTGTTTCCGGCGCCTGATTTTTTGAGGAGCCTGTTCCCGCGTCCGGATTCTTTACGGAACCTGTTTCCGGCTCCTGGCCTTTTACCGGATTTGTTCCAACGTTCGGATTCTTTGAGGAACCTGTTTCCGGTTCCTGGTTCTTTACAGGAGCGGCTTCGGTTTCGGATATGCCGTTTTCAGCGGTAGCGGCTTCGGTTTCGGGTACGCCGTTTTCAGCGGCGGCGGCCTGGTTTTTATTGACATAATCGACGATGGTTTCCGAGCCGGCAAAATTGCGGGCAAGAAAGCCGCATACGATAATCAGGAATACCAGAAAAAAGAGCGGCTTCAAAAGCTGGTTGATGATTTGCTTTTTGATTCGAGAATTTTTCATATATAAAATCCTTTCATGCAGATTTATGATATAGTGTATCACAAAGTGAAAGAATAATAAATAGGAGACCGGACTGCTGCGAATATACAGGTATAACCTCCGAATTGACAAGAAATCCTAAAACTGGTAAAATGACACAGACTTTTAGATTTTGGAAAGGTACGGCACAAAATGGAATCTGCAAAAAAGAGAGAAACTATCGTGACGGCGCTTCTTGCTGCCGGAATATTGTTGTTTTTGCTGATGATTGGCATTTCGAATCTGTTTCATTTTAACTTTCGAATGAATTCCGATACGGCGGCGGATGCTATTTATGGAAAACTGGTTTGGGAGACCAAAGAGATTGTTCCGGACGGATGGTATATCGCGACGGAAACGCAGATTATCTGTACGCCGAATCTGGCGGCTCTTTTCTATGGACTCACCCATAATATGGTATTGTCGGAAGGGCTTGCGTGCTGTACCATGACGGCGCTTATTCTGATAAGTGTGCTTTATTTTGGCAAGGTACTTCGTTTTCAGCGAAAAGAGCGGCTCCTGTTCGCCTTTTTGTGCCTGATGCTTCCGGCGGATTATATTCTTTTGGAGCTTTCCTATTTATTTGCGTCCTATTATGCAATACATGTGATTATTTTATTTTTTACTTTAAGCGTATACCTGGAAGGGCTTCGGGATAAATCCATAAAATGGGCAAAACTGGCGGCGGGGCTTCTGTTCGCGCTTCTTCTGGGACTGCAGGGTGTAAGGGGAATCCTCGTAATATATGGGCCTCTGTTCGGCATGATGGTTATTTATAATTTATACGGCATATATTGTGGGAAAAAGAAAGAGAAAAGCGATATCCTTATCAGCCTGTGGGCGGCGGCTTTACTGGTAGTCAGTTTTCTCGGAACATTTTATCCCCGTTCCGTGGGACAGGATTTATCGAGAAATATACGAAATGGATTTCATAAACTGTTTACCGTCGTTATGCCGGATATGGCAAGGGCGATAGGGTTCGATGATTCACAGCCGGTTCTGGTGCGCATATGCACGCTGCTCCTTTTCCTGACGACAATTTTCTGGCTTCTGCAGTTATTGTACCGGATGTGCAGAAAGGAAGAAATAAAAACAGAGGAGTGGGGAGGACTTATTCTGCTTAGTTCTCCGGTCGTATCGGCGCTGATTTTGGCCTTTACGACGGTGGAAAGTACGAAAAGATATTGTTTCCTGTTTACCTATGCGATGGCGTATGTGACGATATTATTTTACAGGAAAATCGGACAGGATAAAAAACTGCTGTATGGCTTGCGCTCCGGCGTCGGCATTATCATTGCGCTGCTTGCCGTGGAACGTCTGCTTCATATTTATCTGCCTGTATTAAAAGCAGAGGAGCCGCCGCAGAGCGAATCCTATGAGGTCGTCCGTTTTCTGGAAGAAAATGATTTCCCGATATCTTATTCGACGTTTGAAAACGCGAATAAGATGACGGTTCTTTCCAACGGAAAAATAAGAGTGGCAGCGGTTGCCACGGTGGAGCATATGGATGTCTGCAAATGGGTCAGTTACGCGGACTGGTATGCGCCGGCAATTCCTTATGAAACGCGGACGGCATATATTATTTCGGAAAGTGAAATGGAAAATTTCGAGAAATTTCTTGCAGTTCATGAAGATGATTTACAGCTGGAAACACAGATTGGCAGATATTATATATACAGTTCCGATTACAATTTTTCCTGTCTGGAAATTGAGTAATCATTGCATGGTAAAGACTTGTAAATCACGGTATTATTTAGTACAATAAGTTGAACTGATTGTAAACTGATTTGAGAAGCAGGGTAACAAATGGAAATTATAAAAACGGAAAAATTGGTATTTGAATATATCAGACGCGATGAAGAAGGAAATGTGGAAGGGATTACCCGCGCCGTAGATGAGGTGGACCTGGATGTTGAACAGGGCGATTTCATTGCGATTCTGGGGCATAACGGCTCAGGAAAATCCACGCTGGCCAAACATATCAACGCCATTCTGTATCCGACGGAAGGCACTGTCTGGGTGGATGGCATGGACACGTCGCAGGAAAAAAATCTGTGGGATGTGCGGCAGAGCGCCGGCATGGTATTCCAGAACCCGGATAATCAGATTATCGGCCAGGTAGTGGAAGAGGATGTGGGTTTTGGCCCGGAGAATATGGGCGTTCCGACAGCGGAGATATGGGAGCGGGTTGAGGAAAGCCTGAAAGCGGTCGGTATGTATGAATACCGGAAGCATTCTCCAAACAAACTCTCCGGGGGACAGAAGCAGCGTGTGTCGATTGCGGGCGTCATTGCCATGCACCCGAAATGTATTGTGCTGGATGAGCCGACGGCGATGTTAGACCCGAACGGCCGGAAAGAAGTGGTGCGTGCCGTGCGGGCGCTGAATGTGGCGGAAGGTATAACGGTTGTTCTGATTACGCACTATATGGAAGAAATTATTCATGCGGATAAGGTCTTTGTGATGGACCAGGGGAAGATAGCCATGCAGGGAACACCGCGGGAGATTTTTTCGAATGTGGAGAGATTACAGGAGCTTCGTCTTGACGTGCCCCAGGTGACGCTGCTCGCGCATGAACTGCAGAAACATGGACTGAACATCCCGGATGGGATTCTGACAACGGAGGAATTAGTCGGACATTTGGGGAGAGTTTTCGGGAAGGATAAATAAAATGCCTTTAATTTTGAATCATGTAGATTATGTATATGGTGGAGATACGGAGCTTGCCGTACATGCTTTAAAAGATATTAATCTCGTCATACCGGACGGGCAGTTCATCGGCCTGATTGGGCACACCGGTTCCGGCAAGTCAACCCTCGTGCAGCATTTAAACGGCCTGATAAAGCCGACGGGCGGCGAGATATTTTTTAACGGAGAAGATATTCATGACGCCGATTATGATAAGAAGAAACTGCGGAGCAAAGTCGGCCTTGTGTTTCAATATCCTGAACACCAGCTGTTTGAAATCGACGTATTCAGCGACGTATGCTTTGGACCGAAAAATCTCGGACTGCCAAAGAAAGAGGTGGAACTGCGCGCTTATGCGGCATTGAAACAGGTGGGACTGGAAGACGAGTTTTTCTATCAGTCGCCCTTTGATTTATCCGGCGGACAGAAAAGACGGGTCGCGATTGCGGGCGTTCTGGCGATGAAACCGGATATACTGATTCTGGACGAACCGACGGCAGGACTCGACCCCAAGGGGAGAGATGAAATCCTGGACCAGATAGCCACCCTTCATAAAGAAATGGGAATTACAGTTATCCTCGTATCGCACAGCATGGAGGATGTGGCCAAATATGTAGAGCGCATTATTGTGATGAACAAAGGAAGCGTACTCTATGATGATACGCCGAAGGAAGTGTTCCGCCATTATAAGGAGCTGGAACAGGTCGGACTGGCTGCACCGCAGGTCACTTATATTATGCAGGCGCTCCTGAAAGAGGGCATACCGGTCAATACGGATGTCACAACGATTCCGGAGGCGCGGGATGAGATACTGCGGGTTCTGGGACGCATATAATTAAATGAAAAGATGGGAGTAGGAAAAGAATATGTTACGCGATATTACATTGGGCCAGTATTATCAGGCGGAATCCGTCATTCATAAACTGGACCCGCGGGTAAAGCTGATTGCAACGATTACCTTTATCGTTTCCCTTTTTATAGTACAGAATATAGTCGGTTATATGATAGCGGCGGTTTTTCTGGCATGTGTGATAAAACTCTCCGGAGTGCCGTTCCGGTTTATGGTAAAAGGAATGCGGGCAATCGTCTTTCTCCTGCTGCTTACCGTCGTTTTTAATCTTTTCCTGACGCCGGGCGAGGCGCTTATTTCGATTTGGAAACTGACAATTACAAAAGAAGGCCTGAGAACCGCTGTTTTTATGGCGGTCAGACTTACCTTTCTGATTATCGGTTCTTCGGTGATGACGCTGACGACGACGCCCAATAATCTGACGGACGGGATGGAAAAACTGATGGGGCCGCTGAAAATTCTGAAAGTGCCGGTGCATGAGGTCGCGATGATGATGTCCATCGCCCTCCGTTTTATTCCGGTGCTGTTAGAAGAAACCGATAAAATTATGAAAGCCCAGATTGCGAGAGGGGCGGACTTTGAGAGCGGAAATCTGGTAAAAAAGGCCAAAAGCCTTGTGCCATTGCTCGTACCGCTTTTTATTTCGGCATTCAGAAGGGCAAATGACCTTGCGATGGCGATGGAGGCGAGATGCTACCGGGGCGGAGACAACAGAACGAAAATGAAACCCTTACAATATAAAAAAAGGGACGGCATTGCCTATCTGACCCTTGTCTGCTATCTGGCGGTCTGCATCGGCGCGAATATGCTTGTTCATCTGCCGTTTTAAACAAAAAGTATAGCAAATATTAATCTTTTGTATTTGAAATGCCGCCTGTGCGGCGGAATGAGAGAAACGATGAAGAGAATCATGCTGACGGTGGCTTACGACGGAACGAACTACCACGGATGGCAGAGACAGCCGAACGGGGAGACAATTGAAAGCGTGCTGAACCGCTGTCTTTCCGAGCTTTTACAGGAAGAAACGGAGGTTATCGGCGCGAGCAGAACGGATTCCGGCGTCCATGCCCTCTGCAATGTGGCCGTTTTCGATACCAATACCAACATTCCGCCGGACAAACTCGCTTATGCGCTGAATGCACGGCTTCCCGCGGACATTAAGATTCAGGGCTCAAAAGAAGTAGATACTGCTTTTCATCCGAGACATTGCGACAGCCGGAAAACTTATGAATACCGCATCTATCATGCGGAGTTTCCGATGCCGACAGAGCGGCTCTATGCGCATTTTTCTTATACGCATTATGACGTGGAACGGATGAAGGAGGCGGCCCGGTATTTTGTCGGAACCCATGATTTCAAAAGTTTCTGCAGCACAGATTCCCAGGCGGAAAATACCGTGCGGCAGATGGAACGGGCGGAAGTGGAAAAGAACGGGAATCTGATTGTCTTTCGCGTGGCGGGCAGAGGTTTTCTTTATAATATGGTAAGAATTATGGCCGGAACGCTGATGGAGGTCGGAAGAGGAAATCTGGAACCGGAAGACGTGAAGCGAATCCTTGAAGCAAAGAACAGGAGTGCGGCGGGTCCAACTGCGCCGGCGTGCGGCCTTACCCTAATGAAGTATGAGTTTTTAAATACCAATATTTGAAAAAATCAGTTGACACGCGTGGATGCGTATAATATAATATTTAACTGTGACAATGTTTAAAAATGCCGTGCCACAGCCCCGGCAGGGCATTTTGAATAGAGGTACCAGAAGATTGTTTGGAGGTTTTGCGTGCGGCCGGACATCCGCATAAAAAGACCGGAAAAACATCAGAAGCAGACAATCAAAAGAAAGAATTGATTATCATGGAGGAATTACTATGAAGACTTTTATGGCTAGTCCGGCTACAATCGACAGAAAATGGTATGTAGTGGATGCTGCGGATATGACACTCGGACGTCTGGCATCCGAGGTTGCAAAAGTATTAAGAGGCAAAAATAAACCGATTTTCACACCGCATATCGATACGGGCGATTATGTAATCGTCGTAAATGCGGAGAAGGTAAAAGTTACAGGAAAGAAACTGGACCAGAAGATTTACTATCGCCATTCGGGATATGTAGGCGGTATGAAAGAGACTACTTTAAAAGAGATGCTGAACACACATCCTGAGAGAGTTGTTGAGTTTGCTGTAAAAGGCATGCTTCCAAAAGGACCTTTAGGAAGACAAATGTATACAAAACTTCATGTGTATGCAGGACCTGAGCATAAACACGCAGCTCAGAAACCAGAAGTATTAACATTTTAATTCAAGGGACTGAAAGGAGAAAATTAAAATGGCTAAGTCAGCGAAAACAACAGCAGCAAAATATTATGGAACTGGCAGAAGAAAAAAATCCATTGCAAGAGTATATCTGGTACCGGGAAAAGGTGATATTACCGTCAATAAGAGAACGATTGATGATTATTTTGGACTTGAGACATTGAAAGTTATCGTTCGTCAGCCCCTGGTTGCTACGGGAACGGTGGATAAATTCGATGCGATTATTACCGTAAAAGGCGGCGGCTACACAGGACAGGCGGGCGCTATCAGACACGGTATGGCGAGAGCGCTGCTTCAGGCGGACGCAGATTACAGACCGACCCTGAAAAAAGCGGGTTACTTAACGAGAGACCCTCGTATGAAGGAAAGAAAGAAATACGGTCTCAAAGCCGCAAGACGCGCGCCGCAGTTCTCGAAGAGATAATTCTTTAGAATTTTCTCTTGAGATAAGCAGATATTTTATAGATTCAAAAATATGGACTCCGCAGGTTTTCCTGCGGAGTTTTTCTGACTTATTAACATTTCAGGCTATGTAGGTTATAATATCTATTATAAAATGTGTAAAAAGGACAGAAAATGAATACCAGAACACATATGATTATTATAAAAGGCGAAATAAAAACGGCCGAAGTAAAGGAATGCCAATACGATATTATTGAAAACAAATGGAGCGTTACGTTTAATCAGGGAAAAACTTACTTCTATGGAGGCGAAAATGTAGAGCGTCTGAAAAATCCAGAAATTCTGAATCCTCATATGTATCGGATTTTCAGGGGCGGCCGGGAATTATTTAACATAGAAGCACTTTGCCGTTTTAGAGGCAGATATGCTGTGTATTATCATATTTGTTTTGAAAATGGACAGGAAAAAGACTGTTTTCAGGATGAATTGACACTTCTGGAATCCTGTCTGAACCAGGGACAGGCGAAAAATGTATTTGAATATATAAGACAAATTGCAGGACTGAGCGATATCAGAAATGAAGAAACCGGAGAAAAGCTGCTTGCCAAAAGAATGGCTCAAATTGCTTTTGTTGGAAAAGATACCGCATTGGCTAAATATCTGCTGCCGGCATCTTTACAGAAAAAGAAAGCACAGAAAGAATATATACCGATTTTTCCTTTTGGATGCAATAACAGCCAGTATACAGCAGTAAAGAATGCTATGGAAAATCAAATCAGTGTCATTCAGGGACCGCCGGGAACCGGAAAAACGCAGACTATTTTGAATATTATCGCTAATATACTGTTACAGGGTAAGACTGTACAGATTGTTTCCAATAATAATGCGGCAACAGAAAATGTTCTGGAAAAACTGGCATCTTCTAAATATAATCTGGGGTTTATTGTGGCCGCATTGGGAAGTGCACAGAATAAAAAGCGTTTCATTGAAAATCAGCAAGGGTCATATCCTGATATTTTGGCATGGAAACTACAGGAAGGATCGGATATTTTATTAAACAGTATTCAGGACAAATCATTTTTACTTAAAAAGATATTTGATAAACAGGAGGAACTGGCCGCGCTGCGCCAGGAGCAGTCCCAGCTGGAAACAGAGGCAGCGTATTTTCAGCAATATGTAGAAGAGATGTTTTCTAACATTAGGGAAATTTCATCCAGGAAACCGCTTTCTGCAAAAGACTTGATGAAACTATGGCAGGAATGCCAGCGGCATATAGAAGAAAAAGGCCGAATCGGACTGTTTTATAAATTAAAGAGTATATTATGGGGCGGTATAGGTGATTTCCGCTTTTTCGGGCAGGAAAAATCCAGGATTATAACAACTTTTCAGAAACTATATTATGCGGCAAAGAAAAAAGAATTGACAGAGCGCATTATGGAGATAGAAATATATCTGGAAAATGCCGGAGACCATGTGTTGGAAGAACTGTGCGAGCAGTCGATGATACTGCTGAAAGGCAGACTGGCAGAAAAATACGCAGAAAAGAAAAGCCGTATAGTATTTGCAGAGGAAGATTTATGGAGAAGCCCTTATCGTGTTTTGGAAGAATATCCGGTCGTTTTGAGTACAACGTTTTCATCCAGAAATAGTTTAAACGCAGAAGTGGTCTATGATTATCTGATTATGGATGAGGCCTCTCAAGTCGATGTGGCGACAGGGGCACTGGCATTGTCCTGTGCGAAAAATGCTGTTATTGTGGGCGATACAAAACAGCTGCCCAATGTTATTACAGAAGATATTAAAAAACGCGCTAAAGCAATATTTGACAGTTTTCATATTCATGAAGGATATCAGTTCACAAAGAGTTTTCTGCAGTCGGTATTGGATGTTATGCCGAATGTAACACAGACTTTACTGCGGGAACATTACAGATGTCATCCTAAAATCATTAATTTCTGTAATCAGAAGTTTTATCGGGGCGAGCTTGTTATTATGACCGAGGACAAGGGAGAGAAAGACGTACTGGCGGTAGTGAAAACTGTTCCTGGCAATCATGTACGCGATCATTACAGTCAGCGGCAGATAGACGTTATCAAGGAAGAGGTTATACCAAAGTATGTTACGGATGCTGAACATACGGGAATTATCGCGCCCTATAAAAATCAGGTAAAAGCGCTGGAAAAAGAATTTAGCGATATTGAAGTGGCAACTGTACATAAGTTTCAGGGAAAAGAAAAAGATACTATTATCATATCAACAGTGGATGATGAAATAACGGATTTTGCAGACGATCCATATCTGATTAACGTGGCAGTATCGCGGGCAAAGAAAAAACTGATGCTGGTCGTGACTGGAAATGAACAGATGAGGGAATGCAATATTACGGATTTAATTACATATATTCAGTATCAGAATTTTGAGGTCGTTGAAAGTAAAGTATATTCGATTTTTGACTATTTGTATCATCAGTATTTTGAGGAAAGAAAAAATTACTTAAAAAAATACGGGAAAGTCTCCGAATATGATTCTGAAAATCTGATGTATACTTTTATCAAGGAAATATTGGCAGCAGACGAATATGCTTCTTTGGATGTGGTCTGCCATGCACAGGTTCGGATGCTGATCAGAGAATTTTCTTTACTAAGCAAAGAGGAATTTCGGTATGCAATGAATCCCGCGACTCATGTTGACTTTGTTATCTATAACAGAATTAGTAAAAGGCCAATACTGGCTGTTGAAGTGGACGGATATTCTTTTCATAAGGAAGGAATGGAACAGCATCGCCGGGATTTGCTGAAAAATCATATTTTGGAATTGTACGAAATACCGCTTCTCAGATTTGCGACAAACGGAAGCGGCGAAAAGAGAAAAATGATAGAGAAGCTGAACGAAATCATTCTGTGAAAGGCATGGTGGCAGATTTGAATTTGCAAATGAATGAGAGCGTTGCCGGGGGATATCGAAGCAATTCGCAAAAGACACGGGTAATTACAGAAAAATGGGTAGAAAACAATTTATTTTGCCCCTGTTGTGGAAATGCACATATCAGTCATTTTGAAAATAACAGGCCTGTGGCGGATTTTTACTGCCAGAATTGTCTGGAAGAATATGAATTGAAAAGTAAAAAGACTCCAATTAGCAGTAAAATAGCGGGCGGGGCTTATGATAAAATGATAGAGAGGATTAAATCCTCCAATAACCCTAATTTCTTTTTTATGGAATATGATAAAAATGATCATAAAATAAAAAATCTTATACTGATTCCAAAATATTTCTTTGTGCCGGATATTGTAGAAAAGAGAAAGCCGCTGGCAGATACGGCAAAGCGTGCCGGATGGGTCGGATGCAATATTGTCTTGAAGCATGTACCGGCGGAAGGAAGAATCTATATCGTTAAAGATGGAGTGGAACAGTCTGTTGACAAAATTCTTACCAATGTAAAGAAAATAAACTTTATGGAACAGTATAAAATTGATGCAAGAGGATGGATGCTTGATATATTAAATTGCGTTAATATGATGGATGAAGAATTTACATTAAATCAGATGTATCAGTTTGTTCCGGCACTTGCATTGAAGCATCCGGAGAATCAGCATATCAGGGATAAAATAAGACAGCAGTTACAGGTTTTAAGAGATAAAGGGATTATAGAATTTCATGGAAGAGGCCATTATAAAAAATGTTAATATAGCCGGATGAGTAAAAAGTCTGTGCAGACAATGGAACCAGGTGGCAGCGGATGAACTGGACGGGCTGCTGTTAGTCATTGCCATTGATGCGGCTAACTGCGGCCATGACTAAACGGAATGTGAGAAAGAGGCATGGTTTTTAATATGACAGAGTACACAATCAGAACTGCGAAAGAGCAGGATGCGGAGGCGCTTCTTGCTATCTATGCGCATTATGTGGAAAAGACAGCGATTACATTTGAATATGTTGTTCCGGCCCTTCAGGAATTTGAGCAGAGAATGCGGCATGTGCTCGAAAAATATCCGTATCTCGTTGCGGAAAAGGACGGAGAAATTGCCGGGTATGCTTATGCCGGAGTATTCAAGGAGCGGGCTGCCTATGACTGGGCGGTGGAAACGACGGTATATGTCCGGGACGGTTTACAGAAGAACGGCATCGGAAAGGCATTGTATGAAATGCTGGAAAAACTGCTCGCTTTACAAAATATTCAGAATCTGAATGCCTGTATTGCATATCTGGAAACGGAAGACAAACTGCTGACGCATAACAGCGTGCAGTTCCACGAACATATGGGTTACAGGCTGGTGGGAGAGTTTGACCGGTGCGGATACAAAAACGGCCGTTGGTATAATATGGTATGGATGGAAAAGCATATCGGCGGACATGAAGCCGTTCCTCCGGCGGTCAGGCCTTTTGATGAAGTCAGGGAAACTGCGGGGGAAAGATATGGGGTTTTCTAAAGGAGAAGTGCGGATATCAGGTAAATAGATGACTGGAAAAGAAGCACCGTCGGAGGTATCGCTATGAATGCACAAAATAAAAAAACTGTCATTTTGGGACTTGCTTTTCTTTTATCCGTCCTGTCATTGTCCGCCTGTGGTACGAAAGACGAAACGCAGAAGGCTGCGGTCCGGATGCTGTCGGAGACCACCGGAAAATCCGTCGCTTCCGTCGAAGAAGCGCGGTCGGCGGAGGCCGTCGGACAGGTGGCGGAGGTAGAGGAAGCGATGCTGGAGAAGATGGCGGTTTTCGTTGATTTTCCGTTTCCTTATACGATGGAAGACTATAAGATGTCGCTTGTGCCGGTAAGGGGAGGAAAGGGACAGTACGATTTGCGGATATGCGACGAATCCGGCACGGTTGTTCAGCAGTTTTTCTGCGGCGCGCTGACGGAACCGCTGACTTTCCGGTATGATGATTTGTACTATGACTCCTATTCCGACCTGGAGATTTTTTCGGCGGATGGCAGGACCGGGCTGCTGTTTCCTTATGACTGGGAACATGTGGACGGGCGGATTCTGGAAGAAGAGGCGATAGAGATTCCGCTTTATGATGATTTTGAAGGGCCGAATATGATGGTGCGGGAAGAGAGCGCGGCATATGTGAAAAAGACCATATACCAGATGAATATGGATAAAAGACAGACTGTTGAGGTGCGCAGATGGGATATGGAAAAAGAAACGGGAATGCTGGAGATTTGGGACTGTCTGGAGCAGAGAACCGTTTTTGCGGGGCAGACGGCAGTCGATGAGGACGGAGAGCCTGTAAACCGGAAATATTATAGTTATCTCTTCTGGAATGTCTGGTACTGGCTTAGTCCTTTTGAGGAAGATTCGACGATAAATGTCTGGATATCCGAGCCGCAGGAGGAAAATGAGGAGCGGGACGAGAACGGATATGAACAGATGCAGCGCATTATCTGGGGAAATGAAGGACACATGGAGGAATACCCGGACAAGCAGACGCTGCTTGCAGAGTATGGTTTCGCGGGCCTGGAACCTTCTTATGAGGCTTATGATGAGCGTGGCAATCTCAGCCTGGAGCTTTATGTGAACGAACAGGAAAAAACGGCCTGTGGCTTTATCCATCAATATCGTTTCAGCAGCGATGTGGAAAAAATGGAATATTTATACGGTTTTACGATTGACGAAATATGGGAAGCTGAATGGGAAGAGCCGGACCCATATGATATGAAAACTTATGATGGAGAAAACGGTGCGGATTCGGTGGAAGATTACGAGGAAACTCTGGAATACAGGGAAGACGGAAAACCGGATTACTTTATTTCAGAAGGGTACATCGAATGGCTGAAAGACGGCGGAGCGGAGACGGGGAAAGACACGCTGATAGAGATTGCTTATGTTTACCGGGACGATGGCAGCATGTTCTGCCGCCGTTATCGTCATAACAGCTATGTATTCAGCACGACTTTCTGTACGTTGGACAGTTACTATGACGAGAACAGCCGGGTGGTTTATGAAAACGGTTATATCACCCACGGAAGTCTTCTTTACTACTATTTTTATGACGACGAGGGAAGAAAGCCAAAATATTGTCTGGAACTGGATGACAATCTGGGGTATTATATTCCTGTGATGGTACAGTACCGGTAGTCCGGCGCCCATATGAGAACAGGCGGCATGGAAAAGAATTGTATGGAAAATGAATTGCATGAAAAACGGACTGCACGAAAATGGACCGTGCAGGAACATACCGCACGAAAATGGACCGTGCAGGAACGGACTGCACGAGAATGAATTATATAAGCACACAAATTTGCAGATTGAGAAAGGGGCATGTTATTAAGATGAAAGTAGATGTAAAAGAAGTAAAGCTGGAAATATATGTTCCGGGAGAATTTATTGAGGAAATTCGGGACGCCCTGGCGGACAGGGGAATCGGCCGGGTCGGCAATTACAGCCATGTCGTATCTTATCAGGAGACAAAGGGATTCTGGAAACCGCTGGAAGGCAGTAATCCTTATCAGGGTGAAAAAGGGGAATTGTGCAGCGGAAACGAAATGAAAATGGAAGTGCGCTGTCCCGTTGAAAGAGTGAAACAGGCCGTTCAGATTATTCGGAAGATTCATCCGTATGAGGAGCCGCTCATCAATGTGATTCCCTTATGCAATGATTTGCTGCTCTGATACAAGAAATATCGCATGAATGACAGACGGAAAGGAGCGCCAACAGGATGACCAGAGTCTATTTTGTGCGCCATGCGCAGCCGGAGCACGACCACGAGGACGACAGAACGCGTCCCCTGACGGCGGAGGGACGGGCCGATGCAAAGGCTGTCTGCCAATTCTTCCGGCATATGGAAACCGTACAGAAAAAAGAAGATATCCGGGACAGGGAATATTCGGAAAGCAGAAAGATAGACAGATTTTACTGCAGTCCCTATCGGAGAAGCCTCGATACGATTGCGGAGACAGCGGCTTTTTACGGACAGGAAATTATAACGGATGAGCGTCTGCGGGAGAGGGAAAAAGGACCCGACGGTAACAATTACGGAATGTTCCAGAAGCGGTGGGCCGACCACGATTATCACGAGGAGGGCGGAGAGTCCCTTCGGATGGTACAGGAGCGGAATATTGCGGCGTTACAGGATATTCTGCGCGCCAATGAGGGGAAAAATATTGTCATCGGCACGCATGGAACGGCGCTTGGCACGATTCTGCATTATTATGATAACAGCTATGACTGCGATTCTTTTCTGCGCATCATCGACTGGATGCCCTATATCATCGAGCTGGATTTTCAGGGACTTGAGCTGATTGGAAAGCGGGAGCATCTGCATATCGAAAAGGAATTTCGGGGAAAAGCCAGAGCGGACAAGGCACAAAGCGGGAAACAGCTCCTGTACGGGACGGGCAATCAGGCAAAACTCGCGGCGATGCGCCGGGCACTTTCGCCGCTCGGACTTCGCATCATCGGCCTGGGGGATATTGACCGGAACCGTTTTACGGTGCCGGAAGTGACGGAGGATGGCACGACGCCGCTGGAAAATGCGGAAAAGAAAGCGCTTGCTTATTATAAAGCGTTTCGCATGCCCGTTTTTTCCTGTGATTCGGGCTTGTACTTTGAGGGTGTGCCGGAGGCGGAACAGCCGGGCGTTCATGTGAGAACGGTCGGGGGAAAAGTTCTTACCGATGAAGAAATGCAGAAGCATTACATAGGACTTGCCGAAAAATACGGGGATTTGAAAGCCGTATACAAAAATGCGGTCTGTCTTGTTATCGATGAAACGCATGTTTATAAAGTCATGGAAAAAAGTATGGAAAGCGAGCCTTTCCTGATTACGTCCAGACCGCATAAGGACGGCGTAAGGCAGAAAGGATTTCCGCTCGACTGCCTTTCCGTCCATATCGGAACGGGAAAATATTATTATGATATGGAGGAAGGCGAGCTGGACCGGATTGCGGTGGAGCCGGGCTTTGTGGAATTTTTCAGGAAATACTTTTCAGTGTTTTGAAAATATTCCGGCAGTCATATCCCGGCCCGCTGAATAAGGATTTTCGAGGATGATTATTGTAAAGGCTACCCAATTAATACCCGTTTCCCCTCGAAAGCAAAGCCGTACTTTCGGATATGTCCGGCGGGGATTCCTTTCGCGGTCAGGGCGGCGGCATATCCCTTTTCTTCTATCTGACGGAGCGCCGCCTGTACGGTTTCCTCCAGATTATTTTCCTTTTGCAGCCGTCTGACCTTAAACTCAATACAAAATATCATACCTTTCTTCGATTAAACAAAATCCATCCACACCCGCATCTGGTTTTCTCCCCGGTTGCCCCAGGTATAATAAGGAACGGCCACTGCCTGACAGGGGCTGGTAGCGGGCGCTTCATCCGAATATAATTCCGTGGACAGAGCGCCGGAGGTTTCCGTGCGGAGTGCGTCTGCGGTAATTGTCACCGTGCCGCCCAGAAGGTCTTCCTGAAAATCCGATACCCGGAGCGCACCGTTTTTCAATAGGGAAAGAGAAAGCACGTCGCCCTGGTTATCCACTCCTTCGAAGCAGTATACCAGCGGACCGCGGCAGATGGCTGTTTTGCCGGTCAGCGCCGGAACTTTCAAAGAAGCATACTGGAAACGGGCGGTTCCGTCCAGCACCAGTCTGACGGTATCGCCGTCCGATACGTTTAAGTAAGCATATCCTTTCTGAAGGAGAACATCGGAGGTTTCGAGCTTTTTTTCATTGACAGAAAGCTGCCATGTTCTGCTCCAGCCGGGAATCCGGACAGCCAGCTTTCCGCCTTTTTCTATATGGTAGAGAATCTCAAAATTATAAGGATATTTGGTTTCACAGGTAAACCGCATGCCGTTTTCAAGACGGACTTTTCCGGCGGCAAAAAGATGGCAGAAGGCCGTGTCTTCATTTTCTCCATAAGCGTACTTGCCATAGGAAGAAATCAGCCGGGCCACGTTGGGCGGGCAGCAGGCGCAGGCGTACCATTTGGGGCGCACCGGGAGGTCGTGTTTATGGGTCACGGAGATGCCGGAGATGCCGGGAATGATTTCCAGCGGATTGACGTAGAAAAACCGCTTTCCGTCCAGCTGCATTCCGGCGAGCACTGTATTGTAAAAGGCGCGCTCGCAGATATCGCCGTATTCTCCGTCCACTTCATTTTCCAGCATTCTGGAAGCGAAAAACAGTAGTCCGATGGAAGCGCAGGTTTCCGAATAGGCGGTATCGCCCGGTAAATCATAATCCACGGTAAAAGCCTCTCCAAGCCCGGTGGAGCCGATGCCTCCGGTCAGGTACATCCGGCGTCTGGTGATGCTTTCCCACAGTCTGCGGCAGGCGGCAAACAATTCCGCATCTCCGGTGGAAGAGGCTAAGTCTGCCATAGCGGTATACAGATATACGGCGCGCACCGCATGACCTGTTGCGTCCTTTTGTTCCCGGACAGGTTTTGAAGCCTGGGAATAATCCGTATCTGTCGGGTCATTATTCCATACGCTCCAGTCGCGTTTCGCTTTTTCCTTTTCATAAAAATGCGGGTCAGCGCCGCGGGTATTGATAAAATATTCCGCCAGCTCCAGACAGTGTTTGTTGCCCGAAACCCGGTACAGTTTCAAAAGGGCGAGCTCCACTTCGGGATGCCCCGGAAATCCCTGATGTTTTTCCACGATAAAATGGCGGTAAATGTGTTCCATGTTTTTTAACATGACCTGAAGCAGTTTTTCTTTTCCGGTCGCTTCGTAATAAGCGCAGGCGGCTTCCATCATATGGCCGGAGCAGTACAGTTCGTGCCCTTCCTGAAGGTTTGTAAAACGTTTGTCCTTATCCTTGATGGTGTAGTAGGTATTCAGGTAGCCGTCTTCATCCTGGGCATCGGCGATGATATTTATCAATTCATCGACGGTTTTTTCCAGTTTGTCGTCCGGGAAAAGAGAAAGGGAATAAGCGGCGGCTTCAATCCATTTGGCGGCATCGCTGTCCTGGAAAACCATGCCGTAGAAACCGCCGTTCTCGTCGGACTTTGCATTGCCGGTATTCGCCGCACCGTCCTCCTCAGCCGGGCCGCTCTCCGCCGCTTTTCCGGTCCGCCGGAGCGCTTTCCCGGCATTGATAAAGTTCTGGATGACGTGGCTTTTCTCCGTATCAGGAGCCTCGTCGCAAAGAACGCTGTACTGATAAGGAATGACGACATTTTTCACAAGCCGCTGATACTGGCCGATGAATCCGTCAGCCTGATAAGCGTTGATAGAAGCCTGATGTTGTGTTTTCATAGGAAACCTCCTTTTGTTTACTCTTCCGCCGTATGGGAGACGAGTGGGTGCAGATAAGCATACTGTAACGCTTTGGTTTCAGCGGTCATCATCGTCGATAAGATAATGTCGCCCTCTTCCCGGTACCAGACGCCGCCGTAATTGCCGACGCCCCCGGCGTCATAGCCGCTTTCACCATATTTTTCAACGATGGATGCGCTGATGGTATCGTAGAGCGTTTCCAAATCCTCCGCCGTTTCAGCGCTGTATGCCCAGGCAATGCTCATCAGGCGGTCTTCTCCGTCAAACATATATTTTATCGTGCCCGGGCGGCCTTCGTACTCTTTGGGATAAGTATAGCAGAGCCCGCCATAGAGAGAATCATAAGTGGAATAATCTTCCCCTTCCGCGGCGGTCATATCCGCAATCGTGCTGTTCCAGTCCAGGCCGGTGAAAGGGCAGACGGACCGGGATTCTTTCTGTTGTCCGCAGGCTGTCAGTGCGCATAGGAAAAATAGCGCGGTCAGGACGGACAGAAAATATTTTGATTTTTTTCTAGCCATAGGAAAAACCTTTCTTTTTTATATATGCAAATTTTGTGGATGCAAATGTCAAAATTCCGTTTTCATAAATTGTTTTGGCGTGATTCCCTTGTATTTATGAAAAGTTTTGATAAAGTAACTTTCGTCATTAAATCCACAGGAAATTGCGGCTTCCTTGATGGAAATATCTTTGGTTGACAACATCTCACAGGCGCATTCGATGCGGTAATAATTCAGGTAGTCAATGGGCGTGCGTTCCGTCATGCTGCGGAAATAACGGCAGAAATATTTGGGATTCATTCCGGCTACTTTGGCCAGGTTGTCCAGGCTGATACTGCCGTTATAGTTTTCCGAGATGTAGGCGAGCACGCTTTTGATGGAATTAAGATGCCTTGCGTCTTTCACATCGTTGACGTTTTCTTCGTATAAGTGTTCCTGAAGAATCGTGCCGATGAGCTGGTACAGATATCCCTGGGTCATAAATTCGTAGCCGGGCTTCTTGCCGGAAAGAGCAAACATCAGATTGTCCACGATGGGAAGCACGGAAGGACTCCGCTCGGAAAGCAGATTGTGTATGGTAATTTTGTGATTCATGATATCGTGGATATTTTTGGAACATGCGTGGTTATCCTGGAGCAGAATCTGAAAATCAAAAACGACGCAGTCGTAAATACAGGTATGGTCTTCCGGGTTCCCTCCGTGCAGCGTGCCGTCCGTAATGAAAATAACGTCTCCCGCATGGTAAGTACAGGTATCGTTGTTCAGCGTCAGATGAAAGGCGCCGGACACGATACGGATAATCTCATAATGCTGGTGCCAGTGGTAAGGCATATAATAGCGGGGGCTGTGAGGGACTTCGTGATAAAAGGCAATCGGAAAGTTGAAAGTACCCTGTTGCCGTTGTTCTTTATAATCGAGATATTTCATGGTTCCTCTTATTCCGCACCGGAGGATAGTTTCCTTCTGGTGCAAACAGGTGAATATTGTTGCATTTTTTTATATTATATCACTTTTATTTTTTTTCGCCAGTCCTTATAATAAAAAATAGTAATGAATTGTAACGGCTTACGAGCGTCCGGCCAGGGCATAGTTCTCTGGCGGAGGCCCTGGAAAAGCGCCGGCACTTAGCGAAAAGGCAGCTATGCTGCATTTGAGCTTAGTACCGTTGCTGCTTTTC
>CAJTRL010000044.1 GCA_910578715.1 uncultured Lachnospiraceae bacterium
TCATCCAGTTTGTAGGTGCTTGGGTCCGTGTTAGGGTCATAGGTTCCGAGTTCCGCAATACATCTTCCGTCTCTCGGCGACCGGGAATCCGCAACTACAATTCTGTAAAAAGGAGTTTTCTTCTTTCCCATTCTTCTTAATCTGATTTTAACTGCCATTTTTTCTGCCTCCATTGTAAAAATATTATTTTATACTGAAAACCCTAAAAAGGGAGTTTTCCCATACCGCCGAACATACCGCGGCCTTTCTTGCCGCCGAGCATCCCCGGCATCTGTTTCATCATTTTCTGGGACTGTTCAAACTGTTTGATGAATCTGTTCACCACGCTGATATCCACGCCCGCGCCTCTGGCAATCCGGTGTTTTCTGCTCGGATTTAACAGTTTGGGATTCTGCCGTTCCTGGGGCGTCATGCTCAGTACGATGGCTTCCATGCGGTTCATCTGCTTTTCATCAATCATCCCTTCGATATCGCCCATCTGTTTTCCCATGCCAAGCATTCCCAGAATACTGGAAATACCGCCCATGTTGCGCATCTGTTTCATGCTTTCCAGATAGTCTTCAAAATCAAACTTGCCCTTTTTCATCCGGGCGGCCATCTGCTTTTCTTTTTCTTCGTCGATATCGATATTCTGCTGCGCCTTCTCAATCAGCGTCAGCACATCGCCCATACCCAGAATCCGGTTGGCCATCCGGTCGGGATAGAATTGTTCCAAATCGGAGAGTTTTTCGCCCATGCCGACATACAAAATCGGTCTGCCCGTTACGGCTTTGATGGACAGGGCCGCACCGCCTCTGGAATCACCGTCCATTTTCGATAAAATGACGCCGTCAATCCCTACTTTATCATCAAAATCTTTCGCCACATTGACCGCATCCTGACCGGTCATGGCATCCACCACAAGAATCGTCTGGTGTACATCGACATTCGCCTTGATTTCCTGAAGCTCCGCCATCATGCTTTCATCGATATGAAGGCGTCCCGCAGTATCCAGGATAACCACGTTGTGGCCTTCCTTCTTCGCATGTTCCAATGCCGCCTTTGCGATATCCACCGGCTTATGATGCTCTCCCAGCGAAAAAACATCTACCTGTTGTTTCTCTCCGTTAATCTGTAACTGCTTAATTGCCGCCGGTCTGTACACATCACAGGCAACGAGCAGAGATTTCTTTCCTTTTAGTTTAAATTTCCCCGCCAGTTTCGCCGTCGTCGTTGTTTTACCGGCACCCTGTAAACCGCACATCATTATGACGGTAATCGACTTGCCCGGCTGCATCTGAATTTCTGTCGTATCGGAACCCATCAGGCCAATCATTTCTTCATTTACGATTTTGATAACCATCTGCCCCGGATTCAGCCCGCTCAGTACGTCCTGTCCAATCGCCCGCTCTTCCACGGACTTCACAAACTGCTTTACGACCCTGAAATTGACATCCGCCTCTAACAGCGCCATTTTCACTTCCTTTAAAGCAGCTTTGACATCTTCTTCTGTTAAACGGCCCTTACTTCTTAAATTTTTAAATACATTCTGTAATTTATCCGTTAAACTTTCAAATGCCATATACGAACCTCGATTATCTTTCTATAACGCTTCCAGAATTTCCGCTGACAAATGCCGCAGTTTCTGACAGTATGCCGCTTTGTCATCCGCTTCGTTCTGTTCATAACGTCTTGTCAGGTCGTCCATTTCCCGAATTTTTTCTTTCATTTTCTGGAACCGGGCAATCAGCTTTAATTTTTCTTCATATTTCATCAACGCCTTATCGCATCGTTTCACGATATCATGCACGCCCTGTCTGCTGATTCCCTGTTCCTCCGCGATTTCACTCAGAGAAAGATTTTCATACACAACGCTCTCATATATCTGTCTCTGATGCGCAGTCAGCAGTTCTCCATAAAAATCATACAGCAAACCCTGTTCTACGATTTTCTCCATGATTCTTCCCCCATCGGATTCTTCCATACTCCGACCTTTGCTATTCTACTATATCGGAACAGGTGTGTCAAGTATTTTTTCTTGACAAACTTAAGAATTCTGCTTCAGAAATTCTGCTTCAGGCGAAGGTGCCGGTTAAAAATCTGATAAGACTGCAAATTTTGCTCAAAACTGCGTTATTTTTGCGCACATACTGAAACACCCCATAAACTAATGCTATGCTTTTTCTATACTTTCCTAAAATACAAAGGAAATATACGACAAAAGAGGAGCGTACACTATGTTGATGAATATGCTGGCCAATGTAATGATTTTATATGTTTCCATTCCGTTGCTTCCTATATTATTTCTGGCAGTTTTTTATATTCTCAATGCGCATTCTTTTAAAAAGGGAACTTACGCACACATCACCGGCAACAGTTATTTTGCAACGCTTTACAATCGCGGCAGATACGGGGAATATCTGACTTATCAGGAATTGAAATCCTTTGAAGCAGAGGGCGGAAAATTTCTCTTCAACTGTTACCTTCCAAAAAATGACGGCACAACGACGAAAATCGATGTCCTCCTCATTCATTCCACCGGTATTTTTGTCATAGAAAGCAAAAATTACAGCGGCTGGATTTTCGGAAGCGAAAAAAGCAATACATGGACACAGACGCTCCGGGGCAATAACCGCCGCGTGCAAAAAAAGCATTTTTATAACCCCATTATGCAGAATAATACCCATATCAAATGGTTAAAGAAAATCGTCGGAAACAATATTCCGGTTTATTCCGTTATCGCGTTTTCAAAAAGATGCTCCCTGAAAGATATTACCGTGGATAGCCCGAATGTGAAAGTCATCAACAGGCCGTCGATTCATGAAACGGTAAAACTGCTTGGAAATCGTTCGATACAGTCCCTCAGCAAAATGGATATCGAACGCATTTATGAAATACTTTATCCGTATACGCAGACAAGCGAATATGAAAAGCTGAAACATATCGAAAACATCAATACTGCCAGACATACCAGTAAGAAAGCAACCCGGACTTCCGGTTCGGAAATGAATAGAAATGCAAAGGAGCCGTCTCCCAATAATGAAACTACAAAACAACAGAACGCGGCGAAACAGGAAATAAAACAGGAGCCGCAAGAACCCGGCCCGAAATCAGACGTACCAGAACAAATTATCCCACAGAACAATCCAAAAATATGCGTCAGATGCGGCGCGGAAATGGTTCTGCGCACCGCCAGAAAAGGAGAACATGCCGGGGAACAGTTTTACGGATGTTCCAGATTCCCCAAATGCAGATATAAAGAAACCATTTCATCCTGATATGAAAACACTTTTATAACGAAGGACTTTATCCAATCAGAATATCAAACCCGTTTTCTCTGCTTCCGAGGTAGAAACCCTGGCCGTCCGGCATTATTTGCGGCCTGTCCGGAAGCAGTCTGGTTCCGTCCGCCAGAAATGTTCCGTTTGTAGAACCGACGTCCGTCAGGAAAACTCCCTGAACGGTATTCTGGATTTTACAGTGTATACCGCTGATTCCTCTCGCAGTTGCCGGATAAACCAGCTGACAGGCATTCGCATCGCGTCCTATTATCAATTCCTGTTCCACTTCCATTTCCATATCCTCAAAAATTCCGGAACGCCCCGCCAAACGTACTCTCTGCATTCTGCTCCCCCATTCTTACTCGTCATGCGGTTTTGTGCTTATGCCCTTTTTCCGCATAATACCTTATTTATAACAAGAGGGCAGCATATCCATCTGTCACACACGCAGTCAGAAATACCGCCCTTACTTCTTAACAATATATTGCTGTTTATCAGCATTTAATTTCCAGATACCCCAAAAGTTTGCTCGTATCGTACTCGTTCATCACGCCCGCATGGGAATCATAATATTTTCCGTCAAAATGTACCAGATAATGGCAGAAACGCCCCATTCTTTCCATCAGAATCGCACACTTGGGCAGTACGGTGTCTCTTCCCTCGGTATACATGATGATATCCGTATGGTCAATGCCGTAATAATTTAACGCGGAGATAACGCGCCCCATCGTAGCCTGCCATTCCCGGCAGTCCATAACGCTGATGACTTCGGCAATCGTAACGCCTGCCAGCATTGCAACGCAGGCCTGGCCGCAAAGTCCGTCTTCCGGCAGCTTAATAACATCAATGCTGTCAATCTTACGAACCGGGTTCTCAAAGCTGTACGGGCTGTTCTGGTCCATACGAATCAGGGAGCCGTTTACATGAAGCAGAATTTTATGCGTTATGCCAAGCTCCACGCTCACCGCCTCTTCATCTTCGATAAAAATCTCGTAGTTTCCTTTTTCCTTTGGATGAAGTTCACAGTCGATGATTTTATTATCCAGAACCAAATCTCCCTGAATGACATCTCTCTGTTTGCACACTTCCCACACGTTAAAAGGTAAATCGATGATGTACCCCTTATCGCGCTTCTCCACTTTGGACTCGAAAAAATATCTCATGTTTCCTCCATTCCGGCGCTTCGCACCTGTCATTATATATAGTTTTTATAGAAAAATATTCGGTCATATATGTATAGCATTATTGTAGCAAATTTCCGCGAAAAAGAAAACTGTTTTTACATAAAATCTTCTGCTGAAATCTTCCGCCATTTGTAACCGTTCAGCCTCCGCCCGGACAGAGCATCGTTCTCTGGCGGAGGTTGAACGGTTACCCTGGTTCCACAATACTCACAGATGATACCGCGCTTCCTTTAGCATGGACGGCGCAACGCCGACAATTTCCTTAAAACGTCTTGCAAACGTGGAATAATCCGAATAGCCGCAGTCATAGCAGACTTTGGAAGCCGGCACGCCGGTCAGGATTCTTCGCTTTGCCTCCAAAATCCTTTTCTCATTAATATATTGATGGATGGAATAACCCGTTGCTTCTTTAAACTGCCGCATTAAATAATATCTGCTGATATAAAAAGTATCAGCCAGGTAATCTATGCTGATATTTTCCGTCAGATGTGCCTGAATGTAGGAAATAATATCCACGATTTTTTCATGATAAACCGCCGTTTCAATAAAGGCTTTCGGCTGTGCAATACATGCCCTGTTGAACAACACCATAAATTCCAGAAAGGCGGCTTCCAGCATCCTTTCCCGCAGAAAATCCTGTTCCTTTCGTTCTTCTTTTTCAATCCGCATGAGGCAGTCCAGCAGATTCTCATAACTGCCCGGCGTAAAATGAAGCACATGGTTCCCCGACAGACCAGCCATTTCAAAGCAGTGCCGCAACTGTTCGCCCTGTCTGGTTTCATGGCTCATAAATTCCGCGGACAGGTAAATAATATACCGTTCATAAGGTCTGCTATTCTCAATTTCGGGTTTATGAATCGCATTATAATCAACCAGCACAAAATCATGAGGTTTTAAACGATACGTTTTTCCTTCAATCTTATAACTGACATTTCCGTCCACAAAATAAATGATTTTATAAAAATCATGATAGTGAAACGGGAACTCTTTCCGAATACAGTCCCTGATATGAAACAGCTTCCAGGATTCTTCCAGAAAGCCTGTCTTTTCATATTGTGCCAGATTCTTTTCATTCAAGAACTGCCATTCTCCTTTCCCGTTTTCAGCCGCGCCTCTTAAATGCGGACACCGTTATTCGCCTGAAAAGTTTCCAAAACTGATGTTGATATCCACATCCGTATCGATGCCGTCAATGCTTCCGGTATCTTTATACTGCCAGACCCTGACATTATATGGAAAATAGAGCTGGTCGTCATAGTAAGCAAACCATTTATCATAATTTTCCAGTTTCTCCATATCGAGCAGCAGCATAAACGATTTCAGATTCCCGTAAATCATCGGCGTATATCCCGCCTGGCGAATCATTTCGCAAAAAGCGATACAATATTCCGTCCGTTCTTCTTTCGTCAGGTCTTTTGTCCTTGCGTTGTCCTGATTAACCGCTTCCACATCCAGCACGACAGGATAAGTGACGTCATAGGGTTCGATGGCATCCAGGACAAACTGCGCCTCCTCTTCCGCTTCTTCAACACTCGTTGCCTGGGTGAAGAAGTATACGCCCACATCTATTCCGTTATCGAGGGCACCGTTAATGTTATCCTCGAAAGTATCGTCTTCTTTGATTTCTCCTTCCGTATAACCGCGTATGCCAAGCCTGATAAAAGCATATTCCACATCGCTTGCCGCAACCTTCGGCCAGTCGATTTCTTCCTGATATCTGGACACGTCGATTCCCATGTGTGAAATCAGTTCTCCGTTATCATAATATTCTATCAGCTCATCTTCCGTATGTACAAAATTTTCCGGCAGAAAAGCGTGCTTCGCAAGATTATCCTGAATCGGGAAAAAGTAATATTGATTATTATCAACGAGTACAATTTCATTCGGAAAAAACTGACGCAGCATATTAACCGCCCCGTCGCCGGAAAGCATCAGCTCTTTCATCCGGGAAAGCATCGCATCTTCCGTTTCCTCCGAAGCCGCAAGCGCCGCATTTTCTTTTTCCTCGGCAAGCATCGCGTCCACTTCTTCCTGCGTATAGTTTTCCCTGAGGAGTGCAATCTCATCCCGCATCTCGTCCGCTTCCAGCTGTGAGGCCCGGTAATGAAATACCAGCACCATACAAAGCGTAACCGCAGACAGGGTTACGATGCAGAGGATAATAGAGCCGAACAAAATACCGTTCTCGGTTCTCCGCTGCTTTCTGCTCTTTCTTTTCATCTGTACTTTTTTTCCCCGCATATATACTCCTCTTCGTTACATGCCGTTTTGCGCCGTCTGGCCGCTAATACCGTTCTCCAAAATAGCTTTTATAGCCTTCACCAAAAATCTCCGTAGCGCTGGTGATGACCATAAATGCCTCGGCATCTTCTTCTTTAACAATGTTTTCCACTTGCGGCGATACTGGCTTTTTGACAACACACATCAGCACCTTTTTCTCTCTTCCGCTGAATGCGCCCCGGCCTTCAATCTGAGTCACGCCGATATCCAGCTCTTTCAGGAGTCTGTCCGTAATTTCATCCGCTTTATCGCTGATAATGTACTGCAGCTTCGCCTCGTCTTTTCCATACAGTACGATATCCAGCATAAAAGAATTAACAACCGCAATAATTCCCGCATACAAAGCGACATCCAGGTTTCGGAACACAATGCCCGATGCGCTTATAATTATAACATCCGTGATAAAAAAAAGCATGCCTGTCTTTAAATAAGGCAGTTTCAGGCGCAGCCATTTGACGATGATATCCATACCGCCGGTTGTCGCTCCCGACTTCATGATAAAACCGATGGAAACCGCATACAGGACGCCGCCTGCCAACACTGCCAGCAGAATATCGTCCGTCGCCGGCCCCAGGGGCGCCAGCAGATTCGTAAAAATGGAAATCATTGCAGTCGCATAAATCGTCGATATCGTAAAACGAATACCAAACTGCCAGATGGAAAACAGCAGAATCGGTATATTTAATGCAAAAATCAGCGTACCGGTTTCTACCTGTAAAATTCTGCTGATAATAATTGCAATACCCGTTACGCCGCCCGGCGCGAGATTATGCGGGTCAATAAACAGACTGATTGCCGCTGCATTCAGCAGCGCCATAATTGTTATCATCACATAATTTTTGAAAATCTGCTTTTTCATCCCGATACCTCTTGTTCTTGCCAGCGGTTATCCAGCCGCTCCCCGGACACTTTTTGCCGTCGTATTTTCTTTCATGAATCCTGCAGCTATAAACGCTCACAGTCTGCTTATCCTTCCGATTGAGACGGCAGAATATACTTTCAGGCTTCCTTCATAAATTACAGTATATGGATTATCCGACGTCTTATTCCTGATATCATATTACCCTGGAATAAGATATTCCAACACACTGCCCGGCCGCGGTATCGGGATGTGCCCGCGCAATATGCTTAAATGCTTGCGCGCACCACCCTCGGCTTATAACCGTTCTCTTCCAGCGCTCCGATAATCTGATTTTTATGCTCCGTTCCGTAGGCTTCCATCGTGATACGCAGCTCAACGGCCGCGTTTCTGTTGATGGAAACAAACTGGTTATGCTCCAGTTTGATGACATTTCCGCTCTGTTTTGCAATCACATCCGATACCCTGGACAGTTCGCCCGGTTTATCCGGCAGAAGCACCGATACGGAAAAGATTCTGTCCCGCAGTACCAGTCCCTGTTGTACGACGGATGACATCGTAATCACGTCCATATTACCGCCGCTTAAAATGGAAACGATTTTTTTATTACTTACATCCAGATGCTTTAATGCCGCCACGGTCAGCAGACCGGAATTTTCCACTATCATCTTATGATTCTCAACCATATCCAGAAAGGCTACCACCAGTTCTTCATCTTCTACCGTGATAATGTCATCCAGATTCTGGCTGATATAAGGGAAAATCTTCGTTCCCGGCGTCTTTACGGCCGTGCCGTCCGCAATCGTGCTGACGCTTTCTAATGTCGTTACCTTTCCGGCCCTGATGGACGCCTGCATACAGTTCGCCCCCGCCGGTTCCACGCCGATAACCTGAATCTTGGGATTCAGCAGTTTGGCAAGCGTGGAAACGCCTGTCGCCAGTCCGCCGCCGCCAATCGGTACAAGAATATAATCCACCAGCGGAAGCTCTTTGATGATTTCCATCGCAATCGTTCCCTGTCCGGTCGCTACGTCCAAATCGTCAAAGGGATGAACAAATGTATATCCTTTTTCTTCTGCAAGCTGATACGCATATGTACAGGCCTCGTCATAGACATCCCCGTACAGAATAACCTCCGCGCCATAGCCCTTTGTCCGGTTGACTTTGATGAGCGGCGTCGTCGTCGGCATGACGATGGTCGCTCTGACATGATAGCATTTGGCCGCATAAGCAACGCCCTGCGCATGATTTCCGGCAGAAGCCGTAATAATACCCTTCTGTCGCTCTTCTTCCGATAACGTGCTCATTTTATAATAAGCGCCCCGCAGCTTATATGCCCCGGTAAACTGCATGTTTTCCGGTTTCAGATATACCTTGTTTCCGGTTTGCGCGCTGAAATAGTCGCTGTATACCAGCTTGGTCTCCATCGTGACTTTTTTCACGACTTCGCATGCCTCTTCAAATTTTTCTAACGTAAGTTCCATTTTTCTGCCCCTTTCCTGTATCACTATGTTCTTATCACTTTTCCGGCGGGTTTTAGAGCATCTCTTCGCTCCTATCGAACAACGCGTTCACGAACTGTTCCGCATCAAACTTCTGCAAATCGTCGATGGTCTCTCCGACGCCGATATATTTCACCGGAATCTTTAATTCGGACTGAATCGCCACCGCGATGCCGCCTTTGGCGGTTCCATCCATCTTCGTCAGAATAATGCCCGTCAAATCCGCCACTTCGCCAAATTCTCTGGCCTGCTGCAGCGCGTTCTGGCCTGTCGTACCGTCTAATACGACCAGATTTTCCCGGTGGGCGTCCGGAAACTCCTTATCGATGATACGGTTGATTTTTTTCAGTTCTTCCATCAGATTCTTTTTGTTATGCAGACGGCCCGCCGTATCGCACAGAAGCACATCGACGTTTCTCGCCTTTGCCGCCGCCACCGCGTCATAAATGACGCTGGCCGGGTCCGCGCCCTCTTTGCCTCCGATAATATCCACGCCCGCCCGGTGCGCCCATTCCGTAAGCTGTTCGCCCGCCGCCGCCCGGAACGTATCGGCCGCCGCCAGCAGAACCTTTCTGTTCTGCGCCTTCAGTTTTCCCGCCAGCTTTCCGACAGAAGTCGTCTTCCCAACGCCGTTGACACCGATAACAAGGACGATGGACTGCTTTTCTTCAAATTCATAGGCGGTCTCGCCCACCTGCATCTGCTCTTTGATATTCTGTATCAGGAAATCTTTGCAGTCGGCCGGCTCCTTGATGTGATTCTCTTTCACCTGTTCCCTGAGCCTCGTCAAAATTTCTTCTGCCGCATTCACGCCGATATCGCCCATAATCAGAATTTCTTCCAGCTCCTCGTAAAAGTCTTCATCGATATGGGAAAAGCCGCTGAATACGGAATCAATTCCGTGTACGATATTATTTCTTGTTTTGGTAAGCCCTTCTTTTAACCGGGCAAAAAATCCTTTTTTTTCTTCGCTCATCAATCATCCAGTTCCTTATCAATTAGATTTACGCTGACTAATGTGGAAATTCCTTTTTCCTCCATCGTGATGCCGTAAAGCCTGTCCGCCTTCTCCATCGTCCCGCGCCTGTGCGTAATGACGATGAACTGGGTATTTTTCGTCAGCTTATGTAAATACTTTGCGAAGCGGCCTACATTATTTTCGTCTAACGCCGCCTCAATCTCATCTAACAGGCAGAACGGCGACGGTTTCAAATTCTGAATGGCAAACAAAAGACAAATAGCGGTCAGCGATTTTTCGCCGCCGGACATCTGCATCATGTTGACCAGTTTCTTTCCGGGCGGCTGTGCGATAATGCGGATGCCCGCTTCCAGCACGTCCTCCTCCTCGATAAGCTCCAGCGTTCCTTTTCCGCCGCCGAACAGCTCTTTAAACACCTTGTCAAATTCCCGGTTAATCTCCGCAAATTTTTCATTGAACTGTTTCCGCATGGAGGTGTCCAGTTCTTCGATGATGCCGAGCAATGTCTGCTCCGCCTCCACCAAATCGTCATGCTGTGTCTTTAAGAACGTATACCGTTCCATCAGATTTTTATAGTCTTCGATGGCATTGACATTGACATCGCCCAGTTTTCTGATTTCATCCTTTAAACGGGAAATGTCTTTTTTCATTGCCGGCAAATCGTCCATTTCTTCATTCCGCATGGAAGATGCGTCGGAAAGGGTAATTTCGTATTCATCCCACATATAATTAATCTGGGATTCGATGGAATTTTCCAGTTTTTCCTTCTGGCTGCCCAGACGATACACTTCTTTATCCAGCGCGTTCATCTGTTTTGCCATTTCTTCTCTTTCCGTAAAAAAGTTTTTCTGCTTCGCGGAAAGTGTTTCTTTGGCAGCGATGTCCTCTTTCAGCTTACTCTCCGTGTCGGTCTGAGTCGTATGGGATGCCAGAATTGTTTTTTCAATCTCCAGGATGCTTTCCTTTTTCAGTTCCACATCTTCCCGGCCGGCCTGTAAATTCTCCTGAACTTCTTTCAGTTCCATCTCATGACGGCCGATTTCACCGTCGATACGCTCCATATTCTGTCGGTGAAATTCTGCCTGCTGCAGAATTTTCTCGACTTCCACATCCCATTCGGAAACCTTGGCCGCCTGTGCCGACTCTTCGGCGCGCTCCGTTTCCAACTGCCGCTGAAAGCCCTCAATCTGCACTTCCGTCTCTTTTTCCAGCGTTTCGGAAGATTCCAGCTCCAGCAGAATCGTTTTCTTATTCTCCTGAATCTCCCGAATCTGCGTTTCCAGTTCCGCTTCTTCCGTCTGCAGTTCCTCGGAGCCTTCCGCCGCTTCGTTCTTCCGCTCCCTGGCCTGTTCCACGTTCAGCCTCGCCGTATTCTGCTCGATAAATTTCCGCTGCAGCTGTCCCTTGATATCTTCAATTTCAAGGCGCAGCTTATTTCTCGCCGTCTTGGTGTTTTCAATATCTTCCAGCAGACGGTCAATCTCCATCACATACTGTTTGATTTTCTTTTCCAGTTCTTCCATCTCACGCCGGCGGCCCAGAAGATTGCTGTTATTCTTAAAGGCGCCGCCGCTGATGGCGCCGCCGGGAACGAGCAGTTCCCCTTCAATCGTAACCATCCGGAGACTGTGCCGGAACTTCGCGGCAATTTTCACCGCATTGTCAATATTATCGACAACGATAATTCTGCCGAGCAGAGATTTTGCCACGTCCCGGTATTTTTTATCCACCTTAACCAACTCGTCCGCCATCCCGATAATGCCCTTTTCTTTCAGCGCTTCAGGGGTCTTAAATTCCTGTGGATTTTTGATGCTGGTCAGCGGAAGAAACGTCGCGCGCCCGGAGCGGCTGCTTTTTAAATAGGCAATCATGCTCTTTGCGGTCTCTTCGTCTTCCGTCACGATATTCTGAATATTGCCGCCAAGCGCCGTTTCAATCGCCGTTTCATATCGGGCTTCCGCCTGAATGATATCCGCAACGACACCGATAATTCCTTTTTTCTTCGTCTTCTGCTCCATAACGGCTTTGACCGCTCCGCCGTAGCCCTCATAACGCTCTGTCAGATTGGAAAGCGCGTCCAGCTTGGACTTTTCCTGATGGTAAGACACCTGGGTGTCCCGCAGTTTCTGGTCTTTATCCGCCAGTTCTTCCCGCATCCCTGCAAGTTTTTCTTCCGACACTTCCTGTTTATCGCGCAGCTCCTGAATCGCCGTGTTGATTCTTTCAAATTCCTCTTCCAGGTTTTTAATCGTCTCCGTATGGGCCGCTTCGTCCGATTTTGCCCGCAGCAGACGGGAGTTGAGCTCCGCCTTCCGAATCTGAATCTGCTCCAACATCGTGTCAAAGCTCCCCATTTTGGATTTGATAGTCGCCCGGTTATTCAGAGCGTCGATAATGGTATTTTTACCGGTTTCGATATTATTATTTAAGGTTTCGATTCTGCCCTGTACATCCTCTAACAGCTTTCCGGCCTCAGCCCTTGCCTGTTGTAACAGGGTCAGCTTTTCATCGATTTCCGCTTTCTGCTGTGCAATGTTTTCCTTTTCCTGATTTTTCTCTTCCATAGAAGATTCAATGTTATGAATGCGGGTCTGCAAGTGTTCCTCATTCCCTTCGACCGAATGAATCCTTTCTTTTAAGACATTCATTTCGCCCTCCAGTTTGGAACGCATAACGCCTGTATCCGTCAGCGTCGCCCTGGCCTGCTCGATGGCCTGGTCCAGCTGTTCGATTCTGCTCTCTATCTGTTCATACTCTTCTTTGATATGCTCATATTTCTGCGTCGTATCTTCTAATTCACCGCCGGCAATCCGCAGCTTCTCCTCGGCAGCATCCAATTGTTCCCTGATATTTATATTTTCCAGCAAAAAAACATTGACGTCCAATGTTTTCAGTTCTTCTTTTTTCCGTAAATAAATTCTTGCCTTCTCGGACTGCTTCTCCAAAGGCCCCGTCTGCTTTTCCAGCTCCGCTAAAATATCGTTGACCCGGACGAGATTCTGCTTTTCGTCTTCCAGCTTCTTCTGCGCCGCGTATTTTCTTCTCTTAAATTTGACGATGCCCGCCGCTTCATCGAAAAGCTCCCGGCGCTCTTCCGGCTTGCCGCTCAGGATTTTATCAATCTGTCCCTGGCCGATAATCGAATACCCTTCCTTGCCGATACCCGTATCGTAAAAAAGCTCGTTGACGTCTTTCAGACGGCATATCGTACCGTTAATCATATATTCGCTTTCACCGGAACGGTACAGCCTTCTGGACACCGTTACTTCATCATAATCGATGGAAAGCTGGTGGTCGGCATTGTCCAGCGTAATCGCAACATAAGCGGAGCCCAGGGCCTTCCGCATCTCTGTACCCGAAAAAATAACGTCCTGCATGGAAGCGCCCCGAAGCTGCTTGATGCGCTGCTCTCCGAGCACCCATCTTACCGCATCCGCAACGTTGCTTTTTCCGCTGCCGTTCGGCCCTACAATTCCCGTGATTCCGTTGTGAAATTTGAATGTAATTTTATTTGCAAAAGATTTAAATCCCTGTACTTCAATACTTTTTAAATACATAGATACCCCGCATTTTATCTTTTCAGAGAAACAAGCGCCTCATATGCCGCCTGCTGCTCCGCCGCTTTTTTGGTTTTTCCCGTTCCTTCACCGATTTTCTTTTCATCAATTCTGGCTTCCACGACAAACAGCTTATCGTGGTCCGGGCCGCTCTCCCGAATCAGTTCATAGTGAAGTTTTCCTTCATTTTTCTGTTGCACAACTTCCTGTAAAATCGTTTTGGCGTCATAGAACAATTGCTTATGCTCCAAATCGGAAAGGATAAACCGATGAATAAAAGCCGCCGACGGTTCCATACCGCCGTCGAGATATATCGCTCCAATAATCGCTTCCATCACGTCCGAAATAATGGAATCTTTCGTCCGGCCTCCGGTCCGTTCCTCTCCCACGCCGAGCAGAATATAAGATTCAAGCCCAAACTGTTTTGCGCAGTAAGCCAACGCCTGTTCGCAGACGATGGAAGCACGCATCCGCGTCAGTTTTCCTTCCGGCATTTCTTTATTTTCCTGAAAAAGAAACTCACTGGAAACCAGCTCGAGCACCGCGTCGCCCAGAAATTCCAGACGCTCATAATCTTCAGATTTATTGATTTTCTGTTCGTTGGCAAAAGAGCTGTGCGTCAGCGCCTGTTTAAACAATAATTTATTTTGAAACTGATATCCGATTTTTTGTTCCAGTTCCTCTATCGGTTTTTGCTGCATTGATACCTCCACAAACGAAAAAAACCCTTTTCAGAAAGGGTTTTTCTTCTATTCTGCCGCTTTTACTGCGCTTTTAATCAAATGAACCGCTTCTTCCACCGTTGCTATATGTTCCACCTTTTCAGCCGGAATCTCTATATCAAATTCTTCTTCAATTCCCATGATGATTTGAAAAATATCCAGAGAATCCGCCCCCAAATCTTCCATAAATGTTGTTTCCATTGTAATTTCTTCCGGGTCCACACTTAAAACATTTGCAATGACCTGCTTTAACTTATCAAATTCCATATGCAGCCAGCCTTTCTCAATCCTGTACGGTAATCTTCTCTCTGATTTTTTCGTTAATCTTCTGTTCCTTGAACATAATACATTGTAAAATCGAATTTTTGATTTCGACGGATTTGGAACTTCCATGTGTCTTGACGACCAGACCGTTCAGGCCGAGCATCGGCGCCCCGCCGTACTGCTCCAGGTCGAAATCCTTTAAGGTCTCCTTTAAGGCCGGTTTCACTAAAAATGCGCCGATTTTACTCCGAAGGGTAGATGTTATGCCAGCTTTCACCTTCTTAATCAAAGTGCCCCCGACGCCTTCATACAGTTTTAAAATCACATTTCCGACAAACGCTTCGCATACGATGACATCCGCCATACCGGCCGGAATGTCCCTGGCCTCTATACTTCCGATAAAATTGATATCGGGACAGTTTTTCAAAAGAGGAAACGTTTCCTTCACAAGCGCATTGCCTTTCTCCTCTTCGGCACCGATATTGACAATCGCCACCCTCGGATTTCTGACGCCCATAATATTTTCCATATATATCGAACCCATCTTGGCAAACTGTACAAGATGAGACGCTCTCGCATCCACATTAGCGCCACAGTCCACCAATAATGCACAGCCGTTTTCAGTAGGAATGAGCGGCGCCAGCGGCGGTCTTTCCACACCCTTGATACGGCCTACAATAACCTGTCCGCCCACCAGGGTCGCTCCGCTGCTTCCGGCAGACACATAGGCGTCACAGGTTCCGTCCTTCACAAGATACAGCGCTTTTACAAGGGAAGAATCCTTCTTTTTCCGAATCGCCATTACCGGCGGTTCCGCAGTCTCAATGATTTCACTTGCATGAACGAGTTCAAGCTGCTCTTCCGGGTATGTGTAACCTACCAGCTCTTTCTTCACCGCCTCTTCATTGCCTACCAGATAGACTTTGACTTTGCTGCTTTCCTGGATGGCCTCTACCGCTCCTTTCACGATTTCCGCCGGAGCATTGTCTCCGCCCATTGCGTCTACCGCTACCTTGACAAATTCTCCCATGTCCTTACCCCTGCTCCTTCCTCTGCCTGTAAGACATCATATATTAATATACTAGACTGGCCCGTAAAAATCAAGTTTTTCACAGAAAATGGCCTGAAAAACAAGGTAAAAAAAAATCAAGGAATCATATATCACACAATCCCTTGATTTCTCCACATGCTTTCCTTCGCGGCCCAGATTCTCCGCATCCGATTTAATCAACCGCAATAATTTCTTTTTTGTTGTATGTGCCGCACTTCTTGCAAACTCTGTGAGGTACCATTAATGCGCCGCATTTGCTGCATTTCACTAAGGTTGGAGCAGTCATTTTCCAGTTTGCTCTTCTCCTATCTCTTCTTCCTTTGGAAGATTTGTTCTTGGGACAAATAGACATCGTTACACCTCCTTATCCGCATAAAAGATATCTTTTATCACTGACATCCGGGGGTCTGGAATGAACGTATCGCATTCACATGTTCCGGTATTCAGATTCCGGCCACACTTCATGCAGATTCCTCTGCAGTCCGGTTTACACAAAATCTTACTCGGCCAGTTGATTATGATTTCATTGTTCAGTAAGTCCTCTACGTTCAGCTGATAACCATCCATAAAGCTCTGGTCGTCCTCCGCTTCCTCATCCATATGCTCCAGATAAACATCCGGCGCGTGAACTTCTCTGGAAAACTGAAGAACCAGCTTTTCTTCAACAGGCTTTAAACATCTGTCACATTTCATGGCAAGCATGATTTCGGCCTGTCCTTCTACCGCTGCCCTTCCTTTACCGATATTGGTTAAAGTCAGACAAACCGGAGACTTTTCGAGAATTTCAAACACTTCGCCGCCAACAGTGACTTCCTTCATATCCGTTTCCGTCTGCATTGTAAGCACTTTATCCTCGGATGTTAATACTTCAGTCAAATTAATGAACATAGCTGACTCCTATTCACACTCAAATTATTATACATAGGGCAGTCGGGTTTGTCAACTAAATTTTTCCCTGCCTCTGTCCGCCCGGAGGCTGAACCGTTATTCTTCCGCAATTGGAAGCCAAACGCCTACTTCGCCAGCGTTTCTTCCTGGAGTCTGTCAAATTCCGCCATGCACTCGTCCACCGTAGCGCCGTCTAACAAATCCCGAACGATAAGACAGGTGTTTCCCCACTGTTCCAGCTGCATATTCGCGTTGGCACCGAGAACATAAACATTTTCCTCTATCCTGTCGTTCAGCGGTTTTAACGCAGGAATACATTCCACCTCCACATTTTGGGACGGTGAAATTACTTTATTCGTTTCCGCATATACCTGGAGCGCTTCATCGGAAAGCATCACATCCAGAACACGCATTGCGTCTTCCGCGTGTTCCGCATTGGAGCCGACGCCGAATCCCGTCATCGGCATGACAGGCATCTGTCCGCGGCTGCTCGGAAAGCCGATAACCAGCATGTTAAAATCCGGGGCTCCGTATGCAGTTTCCGTATTGGCCGCTCCCCAGTACGCCATGACGATTGGCGTTTTGCCCGCCAGAAAATCCGGCCCTTCGCCTTCGATTGCTTCGCTGACCAGAGCCTTCCCGGCGTCGATATAGCCGCAGTCAATCATTTCCTGAAGAAATTCAAATCCCGGACGCATATAATCGCTGTATTTGCTTTCGCCGCTGTTTAGCGCCGCAATCTCCGCTTCCGTATTTCCGCCGTTATATAAATCCGCATAAGCCTGGGCCAGCACAAAAGTTTCCAGCCACCAGCGGTTTGCCCCTACCGGTGTTTCAATTCCGTTTTCTTTAAATACTCTGCAGCATTCCAGAAAATCTTCCGGCGTTTCCGGCAGTTCCAGGTGATACTGCTCGAACATGTCTTTATTGATAAACAGACCATAGGCAACTACTTCCTGCGGAATTGCTACCAGCTTTCCGTCGATTGTGTTGGCCGTTTTTACTACATCCCGCAGATTTTCCGCACATGCGAGCCCTGATAAATCCATGAGCTTTCCTTCTTCTCCCAAAGTTTTAATCACATCAGGATTCAGCAGATAGATATCATCCATATCGTTCCGTGCCCTGTCAAGCGCCACATCATCATAAGTCTTATCCTGATAATCCTCCGCTGTGTATGTGATATAGCCAACAGATACGCCCAGTTCCTCCTCCGCCATGACAATTGTTTTATCCGCCGCGCTTCTTGCCACATTTTCCGCATCCGGATTCGTTTTTTCCATCGGACTGAACAAGTTTACCGCCCGCGTTTCGGCCTCTTCCGATTCCACCAGATTGAACTCCGCCTTATTCCCACAGGCTGTCGCGGCAAGAACCGCTGCCCCCGTCAAAAATACCGCAACAGTTTTTCTAAAAATATTCTTTTTTTCTTTTTTCATTATTTCTTTCTGATTACTCCTCATTCATTGCCAATTGATTCGTCTTTATTTGCTTTTCCGTGTACATACTGTCTGATTACCTGTTTTAACAGGTCCACGTCGATTGGCTTTGCCAGATGAACATTCATTCCTGCATTCAAAGCGTCTCTTTCATCTTCCGCAAAAGCGTTTGCCGTCATGGCAATAATTGGGATTTTTCCCGCATCGCCGCGGTTCATCGCTCTGATTGCTCTTGTCGCGTCATAGCCGTTCATCACCGGCATCTGAACATCCATGAGAATCGCGTCAAATGCACCCTCTTCGGCATTTGCAAAACGCTCCAGCGCCAGTTTTCCGTTTTCGGCGATTTCACAGGTCGCGCCCTCCATTGATAAAATTTCCGAAAGAATTTCCGCATTGATTTCATTATCTTCCGCCGCAAGGAAATGCAGTCCCTGTAAACCTTCATCTTTTTCGGTTTCCGCCGCCTCGCTCTCTCCCGATTCTTCTTCCCGCATCTCCATAATCCGTTCCTTCAGCGCAGATACAAAGAAAGGCTTTGCAAAAACTCCTGTATATTCCAGCTTAAACGCATCTCCCATATCCTCCATATCTTCCGCCTCATGGTCTGTCATCCAGAAAAGCGGCGCTGTCCCGGGCAGCAGATTCCTGATTCGCTCTATTGTCTGAACGCCATCTATAACCGGTACATTGACATCCAGCAAGGCCAGCTGATAACTCTCGGAAGTATTCCCGGATTTCTGTAACATGGACAGAGCTTTCTCCCCGTCGGGCACGATATCCACCGCAACGCCCATATCAGCCATGAGCGTCTGTATGCTCTGCCCTTCCCGTTGATTATCCCCCACAAAAAGAATCCGGGATATGCCGCTCTGCTCCCAGAACAACTTATCCGTCTGACCTTCCGGTATGCGGAATTCCAGCTCTACCCGGAAAAGGCTTCCCTTATCGACTTCGCTGGAAACCTCGATAGTTCCTCCCATAAGTTCTACGATATTTTTGGTAATCGCCATGCCGAGCCCTGTTCCCTGAACTTTATTCGTTGTACTGTTCTCCGCTCTTGTAAACGCGTCAAAAATCGTTTTTAAATATTCCTGTGTCATCCCATATCCGTCATCCTCGACTTCGATTCGGATATGCTCAAACTGGCTGGAACGCTGTTTCAGGCCGATAATGCGGAACCAGATATTTCCCCCTTCCGGCGTATACTTCACGGCATTGGAAAGCAGATTTATCAAAATCTGGTTAATTCTTGTCTCATCTCCTAACAGACGCTCATGTTTAATATTCGTTACTTCCACATGAAATTCCTGGTTCCTTGCGCCTGCCATCGGGCGGACAATCGCATCGATGGAAGATACCAAATCATTCAATGTAAATTCTTCTACGGTCAGAACGACCTTTCCGCTTTCAATCTTGGAGACATCCAGAATATCATTAATCAGGCTGAGCAGATGCTGTCCCGACGCCATAATCTTTTTCGTATATTCCCGCACTTTATCCGGATTTTCGGCATCTTTTGCGAGCAGTGTGGTAAAGCCGAGAACCGCATTCATCGGCGTACGAATATCGTGAGACATGTTCGAAAGAAATGTCGTCTTGGAATTGCTCGCCAGCTGCGCCGCATGCAGTGCTTCCGCCAGCTGTCTGTTATGCAGCTCCCTTTCCGCTTCCCGTTCCCGCATGAGTTTTCTCTGCTGCCTCTGGTTGAAATAATACAAAATACAGCACAGGAAAAACGCAACCAGCATAACCACTACAACAATCAGAATGTGGTGATTTACGGTCTTCCCCTCCTGTTGAATGGCTTCAATCGGAACATACCCGATTAAATAAATCATACCGTCATTCACGGTCCACATATAATTCAGGGCGCTTTTTCCCCGTATATCATGATAAAACATGATATTCTTTCCATTTTGCACACAGTTCTCTACTTCGGCCCGGAGCTCCTCATCCTGAATATCATTTGCTCTGTAAAAATCTTCCAGATTCAGATGTCCCGCGCTGCGCTCTCCCATTCCCTTTGGTTTCAGCACAAACCTTTTCGTTTTCGCATCCATAATATAGAGCATGGCCTGTTTATTATAAAATCCTTCAGGAAGCGATTTGTCAAGCGCATCATAAGTATACTCCACATAAAGAGTTCCAATTTCCTGCTCTTCCTTCATGACCGGGCATTTGAGGGAATACGCCCATGTCCCCATGTAATTCATATAGGAATGGGAAACCGCCAGCCCTTCTATCATGCTGCCCGAAAAATCCAGTCCCTCTTCGGAAAAAATCTCTCCCGTACTGGAAATTCCTTCCGTTTCGCCCGCACGGATGAACGAAATTTTTACCATCGTCTGATTCTTCTGATAAGAAGCGATATAATCTTCCGGTTCCTCCCGCAGGGCAATTTCCTGTGCCATCAGCTTCTGAAACTCCGCTTCTTTATTTAAAATCGATTCTATGGTGCTCTTTATCAAATCCAGACTCTCATTCAGATTCTGAATTGCCGCCGCGGACATTTCTTTCGATAATTTTCGTGAAACGGAAAACACTACAACTCCCAGAATACAAAAAACAAGTAAAATCGAAAGAAGTAAGGAAAATCCTTTGTCCGTTCTTTTTTTATTTCTTTTCTTTTCCATACACATTCACCAGACTTCTTTCCCTTTTGCACAGTCGCCGGCTTCCCCTCAGATTTGAGGAAGCTGTGCGACTGCCCTCTTCAGTTCTTCGTCTGTCGGAATATAATCCTCCATTTCACCGTCATTGTACCGCTGATAAGCAATCATATCAAAATAGCCGGTTCCGGTAAGGCCGAACACGATATTCTTTTCTTCTCCGGTCTCTTTGCACTTCATCGCTTCGTCAATCGCAACCTTGATGGCATGACTGCTTTCCGGCGCCGGAAGAATGCCTTCCACCCTCGCAAAAGTCTCTGCCGCCCGGAATACTTCGGTCTGCTCCACGCTTCTTGCTTCTAACAGCCCCTGGTCGTACAATTCGGAAACGGTGGAGCTCATGCCGTGATAGCGGAGGCCTCCCGCATGATTTGCGGATGGTATAAAACCGCTTCCCAATGTGTACATTTTCGCTAACGGACAGACTTTTCCCGTATCGCAGAAATCATATGCGTAGACGCCCCTCGTCAGACTCGGACAGGAAGCCGGTTCCACCGCAATCATCTGATACTTTGCTTCTCCCCGTAATATTTCCCCCGCAAAAGGTGAAATCAGGCCGCCCAGGTTGGAGCCGCCGCCCGCGCAGCCGATAATCATATCGGCCTTAATACCGTATTTATCCAAAGCCGCCTTTGTCTCCAGTCCGATAATGGACTGATGCAGCAATACCTGTGCGAGCACGGAACCCAGCACATAACGATAACCCTCCTGGCTGGTCGCGGCCTCCACCGCTTCTGAAATCGCACAGCCGAGGCTTCCCGTCGTCCCCGGAAACTCTTCATTGATTTTACGCCCCACATTCGTATTCATGGACGGAGAAGGCGTTACCTTTGCGCCATAAGTACGCATAACCTCCCGCCGGAAAGGCTTCTGCTCATAAGAACATTTGACCATATATACCTGACAGTCCAAATCAAAATAAGAGCACGCCATGGAAAGCGCCGTTCCCCACTGGCCCGCTCCTGTTTCCGTCGTTACGCCCTTTAACCCCTGCTTTTTCGCATAATAAGCCTGTGCAATCGCAGAGTTAAGTTTATGGCTTCCCGACGTATTGTTTCCTTCAAATTTATAATAAATATGTGCGGGCGTCTGCAACTTTTCCTCCAGGCAATATGCCCGGACAAGCGGCGACGGCCGGTACATTTTATAGAAATCCCGGATTTCATCCGGAATATCAAAATAAGCTGTCGTATCGTCCAGCTCCTGTTTTGCCAGTTCACGACAGAAAATGCCCGAAAGCTCATCCTCCGTAACCGGCTGCAGCGTACCCGGATTTAAAATCGGCGCCGGCTTCTTCTTCATATCAGCGCGCACATTGTACCACTGTTTCGGCATTTCCTTTTCTTCCAGATAAATTTTATAAGGTATTTTATTATCCATTTTAATAACCTTGCCTTTCCCTTGAATTTCGTCTATTATACAACGAATGGGACTTCATGGCAATTTATTTTTATTCTGTCCTGCCATACCTTATGTTCTCTTGTTATATTTTGTTATTATATTTTATTCCAATACTGCTGCTTTTGTTATGATTTTTTTATTCCGGCGCTGCTGCTTTTGTTATGATTTTTTATTCCGGTACTGCTGCTTTTGTTATGATTTTTTGTTCTGATACTGCTCCAGACGTTCGTTCAGTAATGCCGAAAGTTTGCGGTTTTCCCGATGCACTGTATAAGATACCGTAAAGAAAACTACAAGAATAATCAAAAACATAAAGACATTCATGAGCAGATTATCTTCATCAAACCAGTAAAAAACCCTTGCACTTCCGAAAACCACCAGATTAATATACAGATAATGTAATAATCTGCGGACAATGCGCTCCCGTCTCGTCATTTCATGCTGTGGAAAGAAAAAATTTCCCAATACACACAGAAATGATACGGCCAGAATCTGCCAGAGAAGAATGGCCGGAATGATTCCTGTCCTGTTAAAAACCGTGATAAACAACGCGCAGGCAAAAAGTACGCCCGTTACGACATAGGAATAGGTATGAAACATTTCTTTGATTCTCGATAACATATTACACCTCCTGATAACCCCTTATATGCCGAGCTTGTTCTTTAAGAGCGGCACATACTGCCTTGAAATGCCAACGCGCTCTCCATTCTTCATCAACGCTTCAAACCTTCCGTTGAATCCCGGCGTAAAATTTTTTACTTTTGCCAGATTCAGAATGACGGACTTCGACACCCGGAAAAAATCGGTTCCCGCAAAGCGCCTTTCCAGCTCATATAGTTTCATTCTCGTTTCATATACGTTTTTTTCCAGATAAAGAAAAACCTTATTATCGACCGCTTCAAAATAATAAATATCCCCCGGCTCTATCTGCAGAATTTTCTCTCCCTGCCTGACCGTCAGCTTTTCTTTTTTCAGTTTCAGTCCGTTGACAAGCTGCATGACCGCTTCGTCCACCTCCCGGCAGCGGATGATAACCGCCTCTTCTTCCTCCGGCCCAATATCTTCTATAATAATCTTCATACACAAACCCTTCCTGTAAAACTTATTGTGTGCGCCTTCATTTGCTCTTTTCATCCGTCATACAGTGGTTTCGTCCGGCTCTTTTGCCTTGCCAGCAGCGATTTATCATTCCTTTTACCGGTCCTGCAGCGACTTTCTTCTGCTGATTACCACGGCCGCCGCAATCGTTAATACGCCAAGCGCAAGCAGATATCCCGCCTGCACGGTAAACGGCACAGGACCGTCTCCCAGAACGACCGTGATGCCCATTTTTTCCCGGAAAATCTCTGCCGCCTCCGCCGGAATCCCCGCAAAGGTCTTTTCCACCGCTTCTTTCGTACAGACCACCCGCATCATGGCTGCGCCGTGCAGAAACGGCAGACGCCGCAGAATATCCGCCACCGTTTCCGGCAGTACCGACACCGGCAGATAAATGGCTCCCACAAATCCAACCAGCGTTCCAACTATCGTAAGCAGGCCGTTCCATGCGCCCACACTGTGGACAAACAACGTAAGCAGATAGGCCGTTGCCGCATAAGCAAAGGCATTCAGCATAATCATGCCAAGCAGCTGCAGACACGCCTCCCAGCCGAGCAGCGTCTGCCCGGCTGCCGCCAGCCAGACCTGTGAAGCCGCCAGCGTAATCATACACATTGAAACGGCAATACTCCATGCGGAAAACACATATCCAAAAGCAATGCCAATCCTTTTTACAGGCGTCACATATAAACTCGCCAGCCGCATGCTCACTTCATCTTCTATTATACTGCCCATTGCCGTCATTGTCACCGTTACCGTATTGGAAAGAAGAATCCCCGCCAGCGTCCACATCGAAATCAGGTATTCCGCATTGGCGCTGTCCGCCGCCGCATCTCTGTTTCCTCCAAACTGTTCCAGCGCGTAGATAATATCCCGGCTGTGCATATCACCGAGAAATAAAAACATCAGTCCGAGCGTAATCAGCATGGATAAAATGGAAGAGATTACCGTTCCTCTGTCCCTTATAAAAATGAGAATATTTCGTTTTACCAGATACAATGCCGCCTTCATCCTGCTACCTCCTGATTTTCATTCTGTCCCAGTGTTTTGCCTGTCACATTCAGGAAAACATCATCCATCGACCCCTGAAGAAGTTCAAATCCGCTGATATCCGGCTTCATCCGCTGCAAAATCGGAAGCGCCTCCAGACTGCTCTCCAAATCCATCGCAGCATACTGCTCTTTTCTCTTAAAGGGCTTTTTTTCCGCTTCCAGATTTTGCCAGAATACTGCCTCCCGCTCCCCCTTCGGAATCAGTATCAGCCGGTCCTTTGCGTATTTTTCCTTGAGGTCAAAAGGCGTCCCCCTCTCCATGATATGCCCGCCGTCTATGATGGCAATATTCGTCGCTTTTGCAGCCTCCTCCATATAGTGGGTCGTCAGAAAAACAGTCATATCCGTTTCCTTTCTAATCCGCTCAATGCTCTGCCAGACGTATTTTCTCGTTGCCGGGTCGAGTCCCGTCGTCGGCTCATCGAGAAACAAAAGCTGCGGCCTGTTGAGCAGCGCCCTTGCGATTTCACAGCGTCTTTTCTGTCCCCCTGAAAGCATCCCAAATTTTCTGTTATATATTTCTCCCAGCTCCAGAGCCTCGCATACATCCAGAATCCGGCTTTTGGCTTTTTCATAAAAAGAAGCCCGTACAAGCAGATTCTCCTTAACGCTCAATCGTTCGTCCAGGCAGTTTGTCTGATAAACCACCCCAATCCGCTCCCGAATCTTTTCATTTTCTTTCCCCAAAGCATAACCGCATACCTCGGCTTCGCCTTCTGTCGGTGCAGATAAAGTACATAACATATTGATGGTTGTTGATTTCCCCGCCCCGTTAATGCCGAGAAATCCGAACAGTTCGCCTTTCTCAATATCAAAACTGATATCGTCCACCGCTTTCACTTCCTTGAAATGTTTTTTCAGATGTGACACCCGGATAATTGTTTCCGCCATAGAAATCCTCCATTCCTGCTCAGCCCGCGAATTTGGGCCCGCGCTGAAAGCGCAGTGTTTTCAGCGCATTGGCACCAATATTTGCATGACGAATAAATTCGTCTGTGAAACTTTTTCCTTATTATGAAATACGCCGGAAAGCATGGCAAGGAAAATGCGGTAAGTGGTATGAAGCAGCCTGTAAGATGCAAAATAAAAATCCTGCAGACTGCAGAAGAAGTATGGTACTAAATAAGAAAAAGACACCGGAGGTTTTGTCCCGATGTCTTCAAAGTCTTACCGAAATACCTTTTTTGCTTAAATATTTTTTTAAATCCCTGATTTCCATCTCCTTAAAATGAAATAACGAAGCCGCCAGCGCCGCATCGGCTCTGCCCTCCGTAAACGCCTCATAAAAATGCTCCATTGTTCCGGCGCCGCCGGATGCAATCACTGGAATCGATACATTCTCCGAAACCTGTCTTGTCAGCTCCAGGTCATATCCGGCTTTTGTACCGTCTCCGTCCATGCTGGTCAGCAGAATCTCTCCGGCTCCCAGTTTTTCTGCCCTGACAGCCCATTCTACCGCATCGATTCCCATATCAATACGGCCGCCGTTTTTATAAATATTCCATCCACTGCCATCCGGCCGCCTCTTGGCATCAATCGCAACTACCACACACTGACTTCCAAATTTATCCGCCGCATCCGCAATTAACTGCGGATTCATAATGGCTGCGGAATTGACCGATACTTTGTCCGCACCTTCCCGCAAAATGGCTTTAAAATCTTCTATCGTGCGGATGCCGCCGCCTACCGTAAAAGGAATGAATACCTTTTCCGCCACTTTCCTGACCATTTCGACAGCCGTCGCTCTTGCGTCGGAAGAAGCCGTAATATCCAGAAAAACAAGTTCATCCGCACCGGATTTATCATAGGCGGCGCCGACCTCCGCCGGGTCACCCGCATCTTTAAAATTAACAAAATTCACGCCCTTGACGACTCTTCCGTTTTTCACATCCAGACAGGGAATGATTCTTTTCGTGTGCATTGTTCATTACTCCATTTCCAGGAAATTTTTCAAAATCCTCATGCCGGTCTCCGAACTCTTTTCCGGGTGAAACTGACAGGCAAAAATATTCTCTTTTTCAACAGAAGCATGAATCTCCACGCCATACTGCGTTACCGCCCTGACAATCCCGGCATCCTCCGCCTGTAAATAATAGGAATGTACAAAATAAACATAAGACTGTTCCTGAACGCCTTTAAAAAGTCTGCCGGGATTCGGATAAGAAAGCGAATTCCACCCGATATGCGGAATTTTTAAATCAGCTCCTTCCGGTATTCGAACAATTTTACCGGGTAAAATGCCGAGTCCTTTAACGCCTTCACTTTCTTCGCTGCTTTCAAATAACAACTGTAATCCAAGACAGATACCCAGAAAAGGAGTCTTACGCGCCACAACTTCCCGAATAACCCCGTCCAATCCATATTTACGAAGTTTCCCCATCGCGTCGCCAAAAGCCCCGACACCCGGCAGAATCACATGCTCTGCCGATAATATTTCTTCCGGCTTCCTTGTCACAGCCGCCTGGCCGCCCAAAGCCGCTACCGCTTTTTCAACGCTTCTTATATTTCCGGCATCATAATCAATGACAGCAACCATTCTTCTTCACCTTTTCAGTTATTCTGATGTACTTCTACCGAGACCGGCTCGATATATTTTACTTCGTCTCCGGGATTCGTAATTCCATCTGATGCCGTCCCATCTGCCGCAGTTCCTTCCACCATGCCATCCGGCGAACCGGCCGCCGCATCTGATGCGCTGTCAGAAATATCATCCGAGGAAGTATTTGAATCGTCCGACGATGAACCGCTCAGGACATCCGCCGTCGGATTGTTTAAAATATCATCCGTAATGTTATCTGGTTCTTCCGGAAGTCCGTCAAGAATCTCCTGTTCTTCCGGAAGGACATCTCTTACCCCGTCTGTAGCTTCCTCCGGCGCTATCAGTCCGGAAAGAACGGCCGTTATTTTCTGTGTGTAAACAACATCATCTTCGGAATTGATGATATCCATAACATCTGCTTCGGAAAGCCGGTACTGTTCAGATAAAATTGCAAGAATCTGCTGGTATTTTTCTTCGACTTCACCCAGCACAAAGTACTCATCCGCCTCAGGCAGAAGCTCATAATATAATGCGGCGCCCTGAACAAGCGCATTCAGCGCTTCCAGCTCCTTACCGTTCAGTTTCAGATAGTTGCGATAAGAATTTATCTTGCGTTCCATCTTCATAACGATAGTACTCTTATGTAATAGAATTTCTTCCTCTTCGTTTAAATCCTTTCCATAAAGCAGTTCATAGACAACTTCATAATTTCCCATGTCATAAGCGACTCTTGCATCCCGCTTCTGCATATTGTCCGGTATAATGACCGCGAAAACAATAATGCACAACAAAATTGTCATACATAATAAAATAACAGGTATTACTTTTTTCTTTGAAAGTTTTTTTCCTGCATCCGCCCTTACATCTTCCTCTACCGCCTCTTTTACTTTCTTTTCTTTTTTGGGCTTTTTCTTCTTTTTCTTCGCAGCGCCCTCATTTTCGCCGTCTTCATCGCCTTCAGCCGCCGCTTTCTTTCCTTTTCCTTTCTTCTCCTTTTTCTTCTTCTCTTTCTTTTCCTTTTTCCCTTTTTTCTTATCTTCTTCGCTCAGCTCTGCAAGGAGCTCCATATTTTCGTCCGAAGCCTCTCCCGTTTCTTCGGTGCCGGCCGCTTTTTCCTCTTCATCCTCGTCGGATTCTGTCAAAAATGCAAGAAATCTTGCAAAAGCGCCCGGTTTCTTCTCCGCTTTTTCCCCTTCTTTGCCTTCTTCTCCGTCAGATTCTCCTGTCGATGCGAACTCGTCTGTTGTTTCCTCTTTTGCCGCCTTTTTATCTTTCTTTCTCCACTTTCTTTTCTTCTTTTCCTTTTTCTCTTCCTCCGGCGGCGCTTCTTCCTCTAACCCTTCGATAGATGCCGCTCCGTTCTCTCCGTCATCATCTCCCGGAAAGAAAGAAAACTCATTGTTATCGCCGGCAGACATATCATCCTCGCCGGAATCCGAAACGCTTTCTAATAAAGCCAGCATATCATCGTCAATTTCTTCATCCTGACCCGACTGCTCCAAAAGGTCATTTATTTCCGCCAGGTCATCCATACCGCCTTCATCCATTGCAAAATCGTCCGACATTTCATCCGTGCCGCTTTCCTTGGTTGTCATGTCATCTGCCGAAGGCACCTCTTCCGGAAGATTATCCAGTGAAAAGTCATCACCAAGAGAATCATCCATGGACATTTCGCCCAAATCCAAGTCATCCAGCGATAAATCATCCTTCCCGGATTCCTCTATGCCCATATCATCTATATTAAAATCCTCCAGTCCCAAAGAATCTGCCGTATCGGAACCAAGCTCTCCTAACCCGCTGTCATCAAACTGCATATCCAGCCCTGCCTCGTCTAATGCCATATCGTCCAGTCCGTGTTCTTCCAGCGCAATATCATCCATACCTGTCTCTTCTAACATCATGTCATCCAGTCCTGACTCTTCCAATGCCATATCGTCCAGTCCTGACTCATCTAATGCCATGTCATCCAGTCCTGACTCATCTAATGCCATGTCATCCAGTCCTGACTCGTCTAATGCCATATCATCCAGTCCTGACTCTTCCAATGCCATATCATCCAGTCCTGACTCGTCTAGTGCCATGTCGTCCAGTCCTGACTCGTCTAATGCCATATCATTCAGCTCCAGCCCGTCTAGTCCCGGTTCTTCCAATGCTTCGTTTCCTAATTCGGCTCCGTCTGCCGCTATACTGTCCAGACCGGATTCTGCCAGATTTAAATCATCTAATGCCATATCATTATCGATGTCTTCCGATAACATGTCATTCATATCCGGTTCTTCTAATGCCAAATCTTCCAGGCCCATAGCATCTAATTCCGGCTCTTCCAGACTCCTGTTTTCTAATCCGTCATCTTCCAATGCCATGTCATTTAAGTCAAGAGCACTCAGTCCGTCATCTTCCGTTTCCGATTCGTTCAAACCGACATTATCCAATCCCATATTTTCAGAAACCATACTGCCTTCCGGCATATTATCCACCTGAATATCATCTAATATATCCGTTTTTGGAGCATACGGTGCCCGCTCAGGCTCTTCCCCAGTCAGCATTTCAATCGCACTTTTGGGCCTTCCCTCATCCTTTAAATTCCGGGTGGAAGAGTCTGCTACTTTTCCATCCATCATAGACTGTAATAAATTTTCCAGATATTCTTCGTTTGAACTCATAGCTTCTCTCCAAATAATTATTTATACTCAGAAGCAGCTTATAACAAAGCTACCTCTGCTATTTTATCACATACGGCACAATTAAACAAATCCATTTGCCAAAAAATCAATAGAATTTTCTTTTATTCCTGTCCCTCTGTCCCCCATATTTTCTCCGAGCTGGTACAGTGCAGAATGAATCCTGTACAAAAAGGATTTTTGATTATAATAAATAATTTTTTCAAAAGGCCATCTGATAATTGCAGGCATCTCCATACCTGCTCCCAGTTCAATTACACATGTTTTTTTATTAACCGTTCCCTGAAGCCACTTTTTATAAATTTCCCATTGCGGCAGGTAGCCTTCCTCTGCGTACTTACTAACGCCAAGCTGATTAAATCTTTTCTTTTGGCCGCAATATTCACACACCGGCTCCGAGAGTTCTTCCAGTTTTATCTCTCTTTGAAAATAAGATAAAACTTTTTGATACATATCATTGTCAAACGCCATTATCCGCCCGCTGCAGTTATAATCGCATTGCATCTGCCTGAAACCTCCGCAAGGCGTCACAATTCGGTTTTCCTGAAAACCATAACGGTATACATAATCATCACATGCAATGGAAAGTATAAAGTAATTGCGCCCTTCTATCAGTTTTTTCAGATTTTGATATGCTCTATCCAGCTTACTGTCCGTAAAATTCTCCAATGCCATCTTTTGCAGAAAAGGAACAATCCACCGATATTCCTTTTGACCGGGAAGCTCTTTTTCCTCTATTTCTTTTTCAATTTCCTGATACCGCTCATTTTGCAATAAAAAATCCCAGTCATATTGAAATTCTTCTCCGATTCCGATTAAAATCATATCCGCATCATCACATTTATCCACGATTTTTGATAAGCTACATTCCATTTTTCAGACTCTCTTTCAATTTCTCCGTATCACCTGGGCAAAAACGCTAATTTGCCTGAACGCCGCAGCAATTACGCAATTTCCCGTCATAATCGAACAGGTGAAAAGTTTTCTCTGCCCGCCGCCCGCATAAAATACAAAAGCCGGGAACCCCCGGCCTTTGTTTTCTATCTACTTTAATACTAATTTGTCAACAACTTTCACCAGACTACCGATTTCCGGTTTGGAAAGCTGTGCATCGGCGCCTAACGCCTCGCCTTTTCTCTTCATTTCCTCATTAACCAGAGATGAGAATATAATAACCGGAATATTCTTCGTTTCATCATCTTCTTTAATCAACTTTGTCAGCCGATGTCCATCCATAAGAGGCATCTCGATATCGGTGATAACACATTGCACATGCTCATGAAGCGTTCCTTCTTCTTTGCAGTCACAAATCACTTCATATGCCTGCTGGCCGTTCTCCGTATGGATAAGATTCACATACCCCGCTTTATGTAAAGAATCCACAATTAACTTATTCAGCAGCGGCGAGTCTTCTGCAATCAGAATCGGGACATCATATCTTCCTCTTTCACCCAGTTCATCGATATCTGTCAGTTTCAGGCCAGTTTCCGGATTGATATCCGTCATAATCTTTTCAAAGTCCAGTATGATAATCAGTCTTCCATCAAGTTTGATAATTCCGGTAGAAATTCCTTCTTCTGCAGAAGAAACCGTGGAATCCGGTTTAATGATATCTTTCCATGATACCCTGTGAATGCCCACAACGGAATCAACATGGAAAGCAACATCAAGTTTATTAAAATTGGTAATGATAAAAAGACCACCCGCTTTCGATACGCCGCGCTGTAAGCAGTTTTTCAGGTCAATTGCCGTAATCATCGTATCGCGCGGCATAAAGATACCTTCAATACTTGGGTGCGCATTCGGAACCGGTGTGACATCCATATAGGTTATGATTTCCTTAATCTTCGCCACATTGATGCCATATGCATTGCCATCCAGTTTAAATTCAAGTACCTCCAGTTCATTTGTTCCATTCTCAAGCAGAATCTTTGTATCCATGTAATCCACCTCACATTATATATTTAGAAAATATCTTATAATCCACCAAATCGCCATCTTGAATATTTTATGGGATGAATTCTCTGTTTTTTAAGTATATTTTCTATCAACAGTATCAAATTAGATATATTATATCATAAGTTTGAACAAAAAAAAACACTATTTACAAAAAAGTGTAAATAGTGTCTATCATACCCTCAAAACCAAATACCAAAAATCTTCATCCGTCTTCCTTTTCCCGTTTCCCGGACAGTTCACGCCAGTGAACTGTAAGCGGAAGGACGCTCGCGGCCTTCCGCATGGTCAAGCCCTCGACCGATTAGTACATGTCAGCTCCGTACATTGCTGCACTTCCACTCCATGCCTATCTACCTCATTCTCTTTAAGGGGTCTTAACTTCCGTGGGATATCTCATCTTGAGGGGGGCTT
>CAJTRL010000045.1 GCA_910578715.1 uncultured Lachnospiraceae bacterium
ATCATTTCCCTCATTGCTGCTTTTTGTGGACTTTCGTTTTTTCTTGCCATAATAATACCTCCATACTGTGTAATCTTATCTTACATCAGTTTGGAGGTTTACACAAACTTTGGGATAGTCTCTCATTTTTTGATAGTTCTGAGTAGAATTATCCAAAATTTTATGAATATTAGTAAAAAAATATAGAAATAATATTGAGGAAATATTAAAAATGGAAGAAGGATATATTTATATACTGAGTAATGACTCATTAAATGGTTTACTTAAAATTGGAAGTACAACATTTGGAGCTGAAAAAAGAGCTAAGCAGTTATCTTATACGACTGCTCTTCCAACTCCTTTTATTGTAGTATATGAAATTTATGTTCGCCATTATATAGAATTTGAAAAAGAGATACATAGAAAACTGGATTCTTATAGAGTAAATCCCAGGAGAGAATTTTTTGCAGTTTCTATAGATAAAGCAATAGAAGTGATTGATGATGAAAAAAAGAAACCATACTATAAAGCAGATGATATATATTCTGCTATTGAAATATTGCCAAAGCTAGTACAAAAATATGGTACTTATATTGATCCTGATATTGTGTCAGCAAAAATTTATCAAGAGATAGAAAGAGTCTATTTTGAATATACTAAGTACGAATATATAGGTGGTTATTTAAAAAATCAAAGCATTTATAGGATTGACTTAGGCTTTATAATAGAGGACATAGATGAAGAAGATAAAGTATTTAAAAAAGAAGTACCTATAGAAGTGAATGTTAAAAAATTTCTTGAATTAGATGATATTACAATGACAAATTGTATTAGTGATATATTTATAGAGGAATGGTTCTTGACTTAACTTTACCAACTCAGAAAATTGTTTTACCAATTTTAAAAATCATGTAGTTTGAGTGGAAAAGTGAAGAGCGGAAAAAGTTTACCAACTCAAAAACTGGTAAACAGAAAACAGAGTTCCCCTCAACTTCGCATAAATCTGGCATTCCGTCAAAAAGTTCGCAAAACAGATGGGCATGTAGACAAAAGTCTGCGGCGGATTATTAAACATGAGAACCCTTGTAAGCGGTGTGTATGCACCGTTTGCAAGGGGTTTTTGTATTCTGTGTTATTTTTCAAAGATAAGGAAATGGAATTGATAAGTTTGTGAAACGGTATAAAGAAAAATCTGTGAATGTCCGATATAACCAATAAGATGTAAATTGTGCTGCAGAAGAAACGGATTTCGCCAAAAAGTCAAAGGAGGACAAAAAATGAGCAAAATCGAAGGATATGGTGTATATCAGAACAGTTATGTGGGGAACACAGTACAGAACAGAAATGCCAGAGAAACCGAAAAAGCGGAAAAGGCAGAGAAAAAAGAGCCGGTGCAGCTGAGCGAGCGCGCCAAAAAGTTATTGGAAGAGATGAAAAAGAATTACAGCAACATGGATTTCATCGTGGCTGATTATGAAAACGACGAGGAAGCGGCCGAATATCTTTCAAAGGGAACGAAAGAATACAGCGTTCTGATTGAGCCTGAAACGCTGGAAGAGATGGCTGCGGACAAAGACGCGAAAGAAAAATATCTTGGCATTCTGGATGATGCGGTAGACCAGCTGAAAGGCATTCAGGATAAACTCGGCGAGAATAAAGACGACGTGGCGCGGCTTGGCATCACGATTGGCAAGGATGGCCAGGTTTCCTATTTTGCCGAACTGGAAAAGGCCGGTGAAAGACAGAAAGAATGGGTAGAAAAAACAAGAGAAGCGAAGAAAGAGGAAAGAGCCGAACAGGAGAAGAAAGCGCAGGAGCAGAAGGAACAGGATATTGCGGCACAGGGAAGGACGAAGAAAACGAGAGTACAGGCCGATACTGTGGAAGAACTCCTGGAAAAGATTAAAAATGTGGACTGGAATCAGATTAAATCGGAAGAAAAACCGATAACGGGCGGTAAATTTGATTTCAGTATCTAATTAAAATGTTTCCGTGTAAAAGGCGGAAACAGAGAAAGGCATGGTTTTTGGTTCATCTATGGAAAATGTGGAAAAGAAAACAATTTCCGGGAGACAGGGCATTTTACGAAACAAATATTATCTGTACATGACGGAGTTTTTTGCGGGAATGTCCGTTATGGCGGTTGAACTGGGCGCAAGCAGACTTCTTGCGCCTTATTTCAGTTCTTCGCAGATTGTCTGGACGATTATTATCGGCACGATTATGATTGCAATGGCCCTCGGCAATATATGGGGCGGAAGAAGTGCGGATAAAAATCCTGACCCGGACAGGCTTTATGTGCGGATAATCATTGCGGCGGTATGGATTGCGGCGATTCCCGTACTCGGAAAATATGTTATTATTGGAATTTCGGCTGCGCTGGTTTTTACAGTCAGCAGTAACTTCCTGATTTGGGCTGCTTTTCTGGCGTGTATGGTCATTTTCGTATTTCCGTTGTTTTTGCTGGGAACGGTGACGCCGTCTCTTGTGAAATATACGGTAGACAGTCTGGATGACAGTGGAAAAACGGTTGGCTCCCTGAATGCGTTTAATACGATTGGAAGCATTATCGGTACTTTTGTGCCGACTTTTGTGACGATTCCGGCGGTGGGAACTTCTATTACGTTTCTGATTTTTGCGGGCATACTGCTTTTGCTTGCTCTGATTTATTTTATCAGCACGAAAGGAAGAAAAAAGCCTTGCGTTATCGGCGGCGTTCTTTTTCTTGTCTGCTGTTTGACGGGCGCTTCCGGCAGCTTTGCATTCTGGGAAACGAATCTTTTATATGAAGGGGAATCCATTTACAACTATTTACAGGTAAAAGAGACGGAGGACAGCGTTATTTTGTCCACGAACGTGTTGTTCGGCGTGCAGTCCATTATGAAAAAGGACGGCGGCGCCACCGGGATGTATTATGATTATGCGATGGCGGCTCCGTTGATGTCGGGAAAAGCGGACGGCAATATGCTGGTTCTCGGAATGGGGACGGGGACCTATGCGAAACAGTGTGCGTATTATTATGACCCGGCCTCCATTGAGGGCGTGGAAATCGACCAGAAGATTACGGATTTGGCCGGGACTTATTTCGAACTGCCGGATTCCATTGCAGTAACGACCTATGACGGCCGAAGTTATCTGGCGGCGTCCGAAGGGACTTACGACGTTATCATGGTGGACGCTTATCAGGACATTACGATTCCTTTTCAAATGTCTTCCGTAGAGTTTTTTACGCTGGTGCGGGAGCATCTGAATGAGAATGGCGTGATGGTCGTCAATATGAATATGTATACCGGTTCAGGTCCCGAACTGACAAGCAGTTCGGGGGGAAACATCAACGATTATCTTGCGGACACGATTGCTTCCGTTTTTGATTATGTCTATACGGTGGATGTGGCGGGCACGACAAACAGGGAGCTGTTTGCGACGCAGAACCCGGAAGCGCTTGCCGTATTTGAGGACGGCCGGAGCATGGTCGAAGAGCCGGAGTTACAGGAAATGTTAAGGCGTGTGTCGGAAGGCATTGTGCCTTATGAAAAAGGAAATTGTCTTCTGACGGACGATAAAGCGCCGGTAGAGCTGCTCGGTATGCAGGTGATAGACGATTTGATTCAGCGGGAACTCGTATACTATAAAGAATTGTTTAAGCGCGAGGGAATTCAGGGGCTGTTACAGGAATAAAAAACTTTTTTCCCGGTAAAACTGGTAGGAAGAACAGGCATTTTTTCCATAAAACCGTCGTTGCCGGACAGGAGCATGGAAAGAACAGGGTGCCGGGAAAGGAGCAACAGTGGTATGGATTTTAAAAACAGCGAGACAAAAAGCAATCTGATGCGCGCTTTTGCGGGAGAAAGCCAGGCGAGGAACCGTTATACGATTGCCGCGGGACAGGCGAGGGAAGAAAAACTCTATGTCGTCGAAGCGGTATTCCGGTTTACGGCGGAACAGGAAAAAGAGCATGCGGAAGTTTTTTATAAGTATCTGGAAAAGGCTTCGGGAGAGAACATCGCGATTGACGGCGCATATCCGGTAGATATTTCCAAGGATGCGGCGGCGCTTTTACGCATGGCACAGCATAACGAATACGAGGAACATGGTGACGTGTACCCGAATTTTGCCAGGAAAGCGGAGGAAGAGGGATTTCTGGAAATCGCCGATTCTTTCCGGCAGATTGCGGAAATCGAAAAAGTTCACGGGAACCGGTTCGGTCAGTTTGCGGAATGGCTGGAAAAGGGGGAACTTTTTGCGGCAAACGTGGAAACGGCGTGGATGTGCATGGAGTGCGGCAACATCTATCGCGGAACCAAAGTGCCTCCGGTCTGCCCGGTCTGCCACAACGACAGAGGCTATTTCGTGCGGTTGGAACTGGCGCCTTATACGGGAAGCTGTTGTATCTCATAGAAATGTGGAACTGGTCTTTCGGCCAGTTCCAATTTTTTTCATAGCGTTTTTCAGAAAATTACTTTTCGTAATTCATAAGATGTGTTATGATAGATAAGGAATATTGAAAATACGAAGGAGTTTAACAGGAAAATGGCGGAGACAGATGGAAAAAAGCCGCCGATGTCAAAAGAAAAACGGCGTTTTTTAAGGAAAACGATTATCATCTTTCTCGTAATAGCGACGCCTGTTCTTACAGCATTATGTATTTTTTTGGGAATCCGTCTTCATGTCGTGCAGAAAGAACTGCGAAGGTTACAGGCACAGGCAGTAGAAGCGGCTGCGTTATATGATACGGAAGATACAGGAGAAACTGCGTTTTCCGGCCAGCCGGAAGAACCGGGGGCGGAGGAATCCACAGTAAAAACCGGGGAAAGCGAAACAGAAGCCGGAGAATATACGGACAGATATACGGCGGATGGTGTCATGGTTTCCAAACGTGACAGCATGGAAATGCCGGAGAAATCTGCGGATGAAGAGATGGTTCTGGAAGACGGAAGTGTCCGCAAAGTATACCTGACATTCGACGATGGGCCAAGCAGCAATACGGAGCGCATTCTGGATATCCTTGCACAATATGACGTCAAGGCGACTTTTTTTGTGGTAGGCAGGGAAGAAGAAAGGTATCAGGAACTGTATCAGAGGATTGTGGCGGATGGCCATACGCTCGGAATGCACTCGTACAGCCATAAGTATGATGAAATCTATCAGTCAGTTGACAGTTATGCACAGGACCTTAGCAGGTTACAGGAATTTCTGTATGAAACAACGGGGGTATGGTGCAGGTACTGCAGATTTCCGGGCGGAAGCAGCAATACGGTCAGCGGAGTGGACATGTATGACCTGATTGCTTATCTGGATGAACAGGATATTACTTATTTTGACTGGAACGTTTCATCAGGAGACGCGTCCAACAGTTATATCAGTGAAGAGGCGATTATTAATAATTGCATGACGACTTTACCTAAATATCAGGAGAGTATTATTTTGATGCATGATGCGTCAAATAAAAATACTACGGTGGAGGCGTTGCCGGCTTTAATCGAACGGATTCAGGCAATGGACAATACCGTAATCGTTCCGATTACAGAAGATACGGAACCGATACAACATATTAGTAGTGACTAGGAGGAAGAGTGAATGGGTTTTTTCTCAGATTTAAAAGACGATTTATCCCAGGCGGTCAATGAGCTGGCGCCGGAAGATACATTGGCGGCTCAGGACGGCGGAGAAACGGCTGATGAGATGGAAGCGGCGCAGTCCGGGGGAATACCGACTCCCGATGATTTGAGCGATATGCTGGATAAGATGGAAGCGCTCGCGACAGACAGCGGTGCGGAAGAACCGGTTATGGAAGCACCGGCATCCGGGGCTGCAGAAGAAGGCGATGATATTCTCGCAGAACTTATGGCGGAGACAGAAGTTCCGGCGGCAGATGTTCCGGCACCGGAAGAAGCGGCGGATGAAGATATTCTGGCAGAACTGGGTCTGGAAGATACGGCTTCGGATGATTTGATTCCGGATGATGTGATTTTACAGCTGCCTGAAGAGCAGAAAACAGAAGATATAACAGAGGAGATGAGCACGATGGAGGCGGATATGCCTGCGGCATCGGATACATCTATAAATGAAGAAGAGGAGGCAGCAGCGCCTCAACAGGAAAAAGAAAGGGAAGATGAAAACATGGAGATGGAAATGGAAATGGAAGTACAGGAAACAACACCGTCAGACGAAACAGCAGTCGTAACAGAAGGAATGTCTATCACAGGTGACATTACCTCCGGAGGTTCTCTGGAACTGATTGGTACGGTTATGGGCAATATCGACATTCTCGGTAAACTGAATATTACGGGCGCGATTCAGGGTAATTCCAAAGCAGCGGAAATCTATGCGGAAGGCGCAAGAATCAATGGCGAAGTAAACAGCGGCGGCAGCGTTAAAATCGGACAGAGCTCGGTTGTTATCGGAAATATCAATGCGAGCAGCGCAGTTATCGCGGGCGCCGTTAAGGGCGATATCGACGTACACGGGCCGGTTGTTCTGGACACTTCTGCAATCGTGATGGGCAATATTAAATCCAAATCCGTACAGATTAATAACGGAGCAGTTATTGAAGGTATGTGTTCCCAGTGCTATGCAGACGTTAATCCGACTTCCTTCTTTGAAGAAATTAAGAAGAATAAAGAAAAAGGTAAAAATAAATAATCTGAGAATGGAAAGGGCATGGGTATCGGGATGCAGCGTGTCTTATTGAAATTAAGCGGAGAAGCATTGGCCGGGGAGAAGAAAACCGGGTTTGATGATGAAACGATACGTGGAGTTGCTTTACAGGTAAAACAGCTCATAGACGAAGGGATTCAGGTAGGAATCGTAATCGGCGGCGGTAATTTCTGGCGGGGCCGTTCCAGCGAGAGCATCGACCGGACGAAGGCCGACCAGATTGGTATGCTGGCAACTATTATGAACTGTATTTATGTGTCGGAAATTTTTCGGAGCGTCGGCATGATGACCAGTGTTCTGACGCCCTTTGAGTGCGGTTCTTTTACCAAGCTGTTTTCAAAAGACAGGGCAAATAAATATTTTGGCAAAAATATGGTAGTCTTTTTTGCAGGCGGTACGGGACATCCGTATTTCTCGACAGATACAGGTGTCGTACTGCGTGCGGTGGAAGTGGATGCGGATGTGATTCTGCTTGCCAAAGCGGTAGACGGCGTTTATGACAGCGACCCGCACACGAATCCGGCAGCCCGGAAATATGATGAATTGTCCATCGATGAAGTGATAGAGAAAAATCTTCAGGTGGTGGATATGACGGCCTCCATTCTGGCAAGGGATAACAAAATGCCGATGTGGGTATTTGCGCTGAATGAGAAGGACAGCATTGTAAATACAATCAAAGGGCAGTTTCACGGAACAAAAGTAACCGTATAGGAGAGAGGAAGGTATGTAATAAAAGATGGATGACAGGTTAAAGCCATATGATGAAAAAATGAAAAAGTCGTACGACTATCTGGAAATGGATTTGGGAACCATTCGTGCGGGCCGTGCCAATCCTCATGTGCTTGACAGGATTAAAGTGGATTATTACGGAACACCGACCCCGATTCAGCAGGTGGGCAATATTACGGTTCCTGACCCGAGGATGATACAGATTGCGCCCTGGGAAAAAAGCCTGATTAAAGAAATCGAAAAGGCGATTATGATGTCGGATGTGGGCATTACGCCGAGCAATGACGGCGTGGTCATTCGCCTGGTATTTCCCGATTTGACGGAAGAGCGCAGAAAAGAACTCGTAAAAGATATTAAGAAACGGGGCGAGGAAAACAAAGTCGCAATCAGAAATACGAGACGCGACGGTATGGATGCTTTCAAGAAACTTGCGAAAGCCGAAGTTTCGGAAGATGAGATTAAGGAACTTGGCGACCAGCTTCAGAAACTGACGGATAAGTATATCAAAGAAGTGGATAAGCTGGTGGAAGAGAAGTCCAGGGAAATTATGACGGTATAACAAGTCGAACATATAAAAGAAATGAGGGGCTTGCGGGGTAGAAATACGCCGCTGTCCCCTTTTTTACAGGTTTTGTACTGGGAAAATAGGGAGGATGCGGCATGGAAGAAGGTTTTAAAATACCAAATCATGTGGCAATTATTCTGGATGGCAACGGAAGATGGGCCAAAAGCAAGGGAATGCCCAGAAATTATGGTCATGTACAGGGCGCGAAGACGGTGGAGGTTATCTGTGAGGAGGCTTACCGCATGGGTATACAATACCTGACAGTCTACGCTTTTTCCACGGAAAACTGGACAAGGCCGAAGGAAGAAGTGGACGCCCTGATGAAACTTTTGCGCAATTATATGAAGACCAGTCTGAAAACGGCTGCCAAAAACAATATGTGCGTCCGCATTATCGGCGATAAAACGGGACTGGATGAGGATATCAGAGAGCAGATTGCGCGGCTGGAAGAGGCGACGAAGGACAATACCGGGCTGCATTTTCAAATCGCCATCAATTATGGCGGCCGGGATGAAATCGTTCGTGCTGTAAAGAAACTGGCATGCAGAATCGAAGAAGGCGCGCTGAAACCGGAAGAAATTACGGAACAGTTATTGAACGGGGAACTGGACACACACGGACTGCCGGACCCGGACCTTCTGATTCGTACCTGTAACGAACAGCGGATTTCCAATTTTCTGCTGTGGCAGCTTTCTTATGCGGAATTTTATTTTACGGAGACGGCCTGGCCCGATTTTTCCAAAGAAGAATTGGAAAAAGCTGTTGCGGCATATAATAAAAGAAACAGAAAGTATGGTATGATAAGCGAAGAATAATTTTTCTTTGAAAGGCAGGGGTGTAATATGTTTCGGACGAGACTAATCAGTGGGATTGTGCTGGTTGCGATTGCCGCCGGCACGATTATAGCGGGCGGTCTGGTACTGGCGGCGGTATTATGCACGATATCTCTGATTGCGTACCGGGAACTGACGAAGGCAACAGGCGTGCATGACGGAGGAAAAAGAGTAAATGCTCTGGAAATGACCGGATTTCTGCTGACCATTGCCTATTACGCAGGGCTGTATATCGGTCTGCTGCGCATGAAAGAATATGAGCTTACCTCGGTTTATCGTGTTTTTATGACCGTAACGGTTGTGGCGGTTCTTATTTTTATGTTTGTCTATGTGTTCAGCTTTCCGAGATTTCAGGCCGGACAGGTGATGGCGGCTTTTTTTGAGCTGATTTATGCGCCTTTTCTTTTGTCTTCTCTTTATATCATCCGGGAAGGATGGGAACAGGGAGCGCTCCTGACAGTACTGGTTTTTCTCTGTTCCTGGGGAAGCGATACCTGTGCCTATGCGGTGGGCGTTTTGTTCGGAAAACATAAAATGACGCCGAAGCTCAGTCCGAAAAAGTCTATTGAAGGCGGCATCGGCGGTGTAGTAGGCGCTGCGCTTCTGTTCGGATTATATACTTATTATGTCATTAATCCGGTATCGGTGGAACAGGTACAGATAGGGCTGTTTCCGGCGATGTGTCTCGGCGCGGTCGGAGCACTTGTTTCGATGATAGGAGATTTGGCGGCGTCGGCGATTAAACGGGACCACAATATTAAGGACTATGGAAAACTGATACCGGGACATGGCGGCATCATGGACCGGTTTGACAGCGTTATCATCGCGGCGCCGTTTATTTTCTTTGGGCTGACATTGATTACAGGTTAGTGTATTGGAAAGGAATCAGACAGGATGAAAAAAATTGCAATACTCGGTTCTACCGGCTCAATTGGCACGCAGACCCTTGAAATCGTGAGAAATCAGCCGGATTTACAGGTTGTCTCTCTGGCGGCGGGAACGAATACGGCTCTTATGGAGCAGCAAATCCGGGAGTTCCGCCCGCGGATGGCGGCCATGTGGAGTGAAGAAGCGGCGGCCGACCTGGCGGGCCGGGTTGCCGATATGGATGTGAAAGTCGTAAGCGGTATGGAGGGACTGCTGGAAATTTCCACGCTGGAAGAGGCGGAAGTGCTCGTGACGGCCATTGTGGGCATGATTGGCATCCGGCCCACCATCGCGGCGATTGAACGGGGCAAAACAATAGCGCTTGCCAACAAAGAAACGCTGGTGACGGCGGGGCATCTGATTATGCCGCTTGCCCAAAAATGCGGCGTCTCCATTTTACCGGTGGACAGCGAGCACAGCGCAATTTTTCAGTCTTTGCACGGCGAGAACAGGGAGCGGGTGAGCAAAATCATTCTGACGGCTTCCGGCGGACCTTTCCGGGGCAAAAAAAGAGAAGAACTGGGAGCGATGACGATAGAAGATGCCCTGAAACATCCCAACTGGTCTATGGGGAAAAAGGTGACGATAGATTCCGCTTCTCTTGTGAATAAGGGACTGGAAGTGATGGAGGCACGCTGGCTTTTTGATGTGCCGCTTGAGCAGATTCAGGTCGTCATCCATCCGCAGAGCATTATTCATTCCGCGGTGGAATATGTGGACGGCGGCATTATGGCACAGCTTGGCATGCCGGATATGAAACTGCCGATTCAGTATGCGCTGTTTTACCCGGACAGAAGACATCTTCCTGGGAAAAGGGTGGATTTTTTTGCGCTCCGGCAGCTTACTTTTGAAAAACCGGATGTGGAAACCTTCCGCGGTCTGGGCCTTGCTTATGAAGCGGCGAGGACAGGCGGCAGCCTTCCGACGGTATTCAATGCGGCGAATGAAAAAGCTGTGGCCTTATTTATACAGCGGAAAATCGGATTTCTTCAGATTCCGGAATTAATTGAGCAGGCGATGGGGCATCATAAAGTAATAGAAAATCCTTCCGTGGAGGAAATTTTACAGACAGAAGCGGAAACATATGAATATATAAAGCAGGTGATGGATTATTAAAACGGTTATTTTATTTCTGATTATTTTTGGAATTGTGGTTATTTCCCACGAGTTCGGACATTTTCTGATTGGAAAAAGAAACGGAATCCGTGTCGTGGAATTTGCGGTTGGCATGGGCCCGACGCTGTTTTCTTTTCAAAAAGGAGAGACGAAGTATTCTTTAAAGCTGCTTCCGATAGGCGGCGCCTGTATGTTTGACGGAGAAGACGGCGTAATGACGGAAAATGGAGAAGCGGACGAACATTCTTTTCTGAAGGCGAATGTCTGGGCGAGAATTGCGACCGTCTTCGCCGGACCTTTTTTCAATTTTGTGCTGGCTTTTGTCTTTTCCCTGATTGTCGTGGCGTTTAACGGCTCAGACAGGCCGGTGGTACAACAGCTCATGGAAGGTTCTGCGGCCGAAGAAGCCGGGATTCTGCCAGGCGATGAAATTGTCAGAATCAATGGCGAAAGAATCCATCTGTACCGGGAAGTCAGCCTGATTTCGGCGATGAACCAGGGCGAGACGCTGGAAATCCAGATAAAAAGAAACGGTGAAAAACAGAATGTTGTTATCGTTCCCCGCTATGATGCACAGGACGGCAGATATTATATCGGACTGCGCGGCGCGGGAGAATTTTTTGACTGTAATCCGCTTCAGGTATTCCAGTACGGCGTCTATGAGGTGCGCTATTGGGTGAAGGCGACCTATAAGAGCATTCTGATGCTTTTACAGGGACAGGCGACGAAAGATGATGTATCGGGGCCAATCGGCATTGCGCAGTTTGTGGGCGATACCTATGATGAAGTGAAGGATTACGGAATTTCCTCCGTCGTCTTTACGATGATGAACATCATTATTCTGCTGTCGGTCAATCTGGGCATCATGAACCTGCTTCCCCTCCCGGCGCTGGACGGCGGGCGGCTTGTATTCATGTTTCTTGAGGTCATCCGTGGAAAGCCCGTTTCTCCCGAAAAAGAAGGGCTTGTGCACTTCGCGGGCCTCGTGGTGTTCATGATTCTGATGGTATTCGTCATGTATAACGATATTATGAAAATTATCCGGTAGGTATTTATAAAAATCGTAACAGTTCAGCCTCCGCCCGGACAGAGCATTGTTCTCTTTGGAGGTGCGCTTTCGCTCCGTGAAAAATCGTAGCGGTACTAAGTTCAAAAGGCACAAAGCGCCTTTTTCACTAAGTGCCGACGTTTTTCAAGGGCCTCCGCCAGAGAACAATGCTCTGTCCGGGCGGAGGCTGAATTGAAAAATCCGGAGGAGCGTGTTTGCGAGCTTGCCAGATGGTGCCGGATGGGGTATAATCTTAATAATCAATTCAACAGCGTTTCTGAAAATCTTTGCGGTCTTCACTGCATGTATCATGATTTATTTTTTACTCGATAATTATAAACTTATTTTTTCAGGAAAGGATATCGGTTAAAAGGATGAAGTATTGGACAAGTGTATATTGGAACCGGGGCGCGGTGCGGGAAACAAATCAGGATTCCCTTGTCGTGTTACAGGCCATGACGCTGCAGGGCAGAGTGCTGATGGCAGCGGTCTGCGACGGAATGGGAGGCGCGGACAGGGGAGAATGGGCCAGCGGATATCTGACGGAAGAACTGATTACATGGTTCTATGACGGCCTTTTAAAATCCGTTGGAAAGAAGAAGCCGCTCTGGGTTCTGCGGCGTTTGGGAGAACGAAAGGTTTTCCAGGTACAGCAGAAGCTGTATTCTTATGCGGATGCGCGCGGGCTGGAGATGGGAACCACCATGTCTTTGCTTGTATTGTGGGAAAAGAATTATCTGCTCTGGCATCTGGGAGACAGCCGGATATACCGTCTGGCGGGGCGCCCCCAAAATAAAATTTCACTGCTGACAAAAGACCATGTACAGGGAAAGAACAGGCTGACAAAATGCGTGGGCAGCTTCGGCTTTTTTCAGCCGGATTTCCGAATGGGCGTTATCGGAAAGAGGGATGCTTTTCTGCTGTGCAGCGACGGCTTCTGGCATGAGATGAGAGAAGAAGAACTGGGAGAAATCCTTGCGCCGGACGGGATGACGGAAGAACGGTGCAACAGGCGGCTGCGGGAAATTGGAGAGGCGGCAGTGCGGCGGGGAGAGAAGGATAATTTGTCGGCAGTCTATATCGGAATACGGATGGACAGAGAAAGGAAACGGAGGTGAGGCGATGACAGGAAGGTTATTGATGGGTAAGTATGAATTGAAAGAAAAAATCGGCACAGGGGGCAGCAGTACCGTTTATCTGGCGTGGGACAGGCATCTGGAGCGGTATGTTGCGTTGAAAGAAGAAAAAGACGCCGGGGAAGTGCGGGATGCAGAGAATGCAGAAAGAGCGGGAATTGCAGAGAGAACAGGAAAAGCAGAGAAAGCGAACGATACAGAGGATATCAGTATTTTGAAAAAGGAAATGAAAATGCTGAAAAGTCTGAAGCATCCGATGCTGCCGGAAATATACGATTATTTTCAGGAATCGAGACAGTATCTTGTGATGGAATATATTCGCGGAGAAGGTTTACATAACTATATTGAGCGGGAAGGCGCAGTACCGGAAAAACAGGCTTGTGAATGGGCACTGCAGTTACTGGAACTGTTTTCCTATCTGCATGGACAAAAGCCGCCTGTTCTGTACCGGGATTTAAAGCCCGAAAATATTATCGTCTGTCCGGACGGCGGATTGCGGGTGGTGGATTTCGGAACGGCGCTATACAGCCGTTATGATAACCGTATGGCGGAAAATCTGGCGGGCACGGTGGGGTATGCGGCGCCGGAGCAGTTAAATAGATATACGATTCAAAAGGTGAAGGCGGGAAGGAAAACGGATGCGGTGTTTTTTGAAAGCGGTGTGGACGAGCGTAGCGATATCTATACGCTTGGTGCCACACTTTATCATATGCTGACCGGACATAATCCGGCCAGACCGCCTTATGGAATAAGGCCCGTCAGATATATGAACCCGGAGATTACACAGGATATGGAATGGATTGTGGCAAAGTGCACGGCGGAGGAACCGGACAGGCGGTATCAGACGGTGGAAGAACTGCGGGCGGATTTGGAAAAGGAAAAGTTTTCCGGGAGACGGCGTTTGTGGGGTAGTAGAAGAAAAAGGCAGTATGGGCTGCAGAAGCTGGAAAAAAGAATCTGGCTGACGGAAAAAAAGACGACGGGGCTGTTCGCCATCGGACTTTTGCTCTGTGGCCTGTGCGCCGGATTTTTTTCCATACAGGCTAACGGGAGAGAAACGCCGCTGCCCGTCATCGTGTATAATAAACAGGGACAAAAGGTAGTCATCCGCTATGACAGTATCTATAAGCCGGAAGGAAATCTGCTGTTTGAACTGGAACAGGAGCTTTATGGGAAAGAGGATGCGTATGAACTGTCCATTGGCCTGACGGACTGCGCGACGGGAAAGAAAAGGGAACGAATCTTTTACATACAGGGGGGCGGAAAATAGCTTTTCTATTTTGCTGGTATGATGTACAATGATGGGAAGAGAAGTTTCAGTGGAAAGGGACGAAGGGAGGATATTTCATGTACCGTGAGCATACAAAAATTGTAAAAATAGGCGACAGGATAATCGGAGGAGGAAATCCGATTCTGATTCAGTCGATGACGAATACGAGAACGGAAGATGTGGAAGCAACCGTCGCACAGATTCTGCGGCTGGAACAGGCAGGCTGCGAAATCGTGCGCGCAACGGTTCCGACGATGGAGGCGGCAAAGGCCTTTGGAGAGATTAAGAAACGGATTCATATTCCGCTTGTTGCGGATATTCATTTTGATTATAAAATGGCGGTTGCGGCCATCGAAAACGGCGCGGACAAAATCCGTATCAATCCCGGAAATATCGGCAGCAGGGAAAAGGTGGCTTCGGTCGTTTCCGCGGCAAGGGAACGCAATATTCCGATTCGGGTGGGCGTCAACAGCGGCTCCCTGGAAAAAGAACTGGTGGAGAAATATCACGGAGTAACGGCGGAAGGCATCGTGGAAAGCGCGCTGGATAAAGTTCATATTATCGAAGAGCTGGGATATGATAATCTGGTTATCAGTATCAAATCTTCCGATGTGATGATGTGTGTCAAAGCCCATGAAGTGCTGGCGCAGAAAACAGACTATCCGCTGCATGTAGGCATTACGGAATCCGGGACTTTATACAGCGGCAATATCAAGTCAGCGGCGGGGCTCGGTATTATCCTTTATCAGGGTATCGGCGATACCATCCGCGTTTCCCTGACCGGAGACCCGGTGGAAGAAATTAAGTCGGCAAAACTGCTGCTTCGGACGCTGGGGCTGCGCAAGGGCGGTATCGAGGTGGTGTCCTGTCCGACCTGCGGCCGGACGAAAATAGATTTAATCGGGCTGGCGAATCAGGTAGAAACGATGGCGGCGGAATTTCCGCTGGATATCAAAGTGGCGGTCATGGGCTGTGCCGTCAACGGGCCGGGAGAGGCAAAGGAAGCGGATATCGGAATTGCGGGAGGAGACGGCGAAGGTCTGCTCATCAAACGTGGTGAAATCGTGCGGAAGGTGCCGGAGGATAAGCTGCTTGCGACTCTGCGGGAAGAGTTGGAGAACTGGGAGAAATGAAATACGAAAATTTTATAGCTGATTTGGATGAACTGCATCAAAATAAATTAGAAGAAAGTGCATATAAAGGGGCAAACAAAGATTTTTCTGTTTATGTTCCGGTTAAGGTGAATATTTACGGGATTCAAAATGAGAATTTTTTGATAAAGAAAAGTGAATTTACGAAATATTTGTATATTAGAAGCGGGTGCAGAGTTTATTTTTCGGATGCCGATATTATCAGTATGCTGCTACAAATAAAAGATAAAACTGTAATACATTATCTCATAGCCCAGTTGATAAGAGCATATCGGGGGGAATTTGAAAATTATCAAATACTTGTGGGGCAAAAGGAATATGAAGTATGTGGAATCTGTCAGGTAATAAGTGGGCAGATACTGGAAAATGAGAAAGATATAGATGTTCCGTTTGATGATATTTTGATATTGCTTAATCTGATTGTTTCCAAAGACTATGCGGCCAGCAGGCTCCCACAGTGGAGAAAAAAGCCGAGCTTCTTAAAACAGACGCTTGCAAAATATATATCATTGCTGAAGTTTTATTATGATTCCGATATGACGGCTCAAAAATATCTGATGGATATGGGGTATAATATTAATAAGGGGGTTTTGGAAAATTATGCCGATGCGCAGTTGAGAGATGAAAAAAATAATTTCTTTTGCAATTTTAATGTATTTGAAGAATTAGGAATGATATGATAAAATAAAATAGGATCCTAGTAAGGCTGTCTGCCGCCTCAGCGTATGAGGTTAGCGTATTCAGAATTTGGTTAAATTTGTTCGACTGCGTCGAGATTTTGGAAAAAAGAAAAATTTATTCCGGGAACCTGCTACTGTCGGCAACCTTGCCGTCAGTAGCAGAACCGCCAGAACAAATTTTCTTTTTACAAAGAATTATTACCAAATTTAAGTAGGGTCCTTTTTTTATTTACATATGCTTTTTGCGAGGAAGTGTTGAATAAATTCAATTAGTAATTTGCGTGTCCGCTGAAGCGGACAGATGGGTATACAAATGAAAAAATATATTTTTAAGGAACGGAAAATAGAAGAAGAGTACAGATATATTTTCTTATGCGGAGTAAAATACGGCAGAAATGAACCGACAGATAAGAGAAATGTGCTAAGAGCCTATTTATTAGAATATGACTGTAATCTGAGACCGATTATTTTAGAAGATAATTTTATGTTTGGAAGAAAAAGTAAGCGCCTTTTACGATATGGCGATATTAATATGCAGGATTTATATCAGGTAGAAATGGTGATGAATTATTTAGCTGATAACAATATCATTATTCAGGAGAGCATATCTACAGGAGCCGAAATCGGTTTGTTTCTAAGTGAGCCGGGTTCATTAAAGAAAACATGTTTACTTGTGCCGGATAAAATAGCCGTGGAGGAAGATAAACTTGGTGAATTTATCAGGCGCGCTTTCGTAAATGCACAGAACAAAGTCTATACAATAACTTTCTATCCCCGAATTGAAAAGAATCTATTGTCTGAAAATGTAAAGAACTGGCATACTTCATTTTTTGAAAATGAGATAGGGACAAATCTGGGAAATAAAATAATGAGTTTTCTTGATGACAGCAGGGCGGATTATACCATACAATTTTCAGATAAGATTTCCAATGTAAAAAAAGGCTATATTGGTTATGAGGTTAGAAAAGGTAATTTGAAAATTACCGCATTGCCAAGATTGTTATTGTGCTGTATCGCTTCTGTATTCAATATCAGGGAAATTTATCAGGAAATATTCAACAGAACAAAGGAAATGAAGGAATATATCCGGGTAATAAAAGAAGCATTGCAGGAAATTTTCATGAATACAATTATGGAAAAAACAGGGGAAACAATTAAGGAATGTTCCATAAAAGTATGCTGGAATATAGAAAGTGTTTACATTGGGCAGTTGATTGGGATGAGCCTGTATTTATTTCAGGCCGCAGGTTTTATGACAATTAATAAAGACGAATTATACCTTGAGAACCATAAGGTAACAATTAACAGGACGGTATTACAAAATAAGGATGGAACGAATTTCTTTTTTTATGAAAAATATAAAAATTGTCTGGGTACTTTAACGGAAACGCAAATCGTATAAGAGGAAAATATGGACGAGCAGTTAATAGTAAAATATATTAAAACAAAGAATAAGGTACGTAAAATAATAACATATGGTGAAAATAGCGAACTGAGAAAATATCATGAAAATGTTGTAAAATATTTAAACGACCACACATATAATTCAATATTTGCCAAAGCATATGCGCCGCGTTCTTCCATCTATAAAAATGCTCAGGCTCATATGTATAATGATATTTTTTTAAAGATGGACATTAAAAATTTTTTCCCCAGTTTAAATCATAAGTATCTGGCAGAATGTTTGTTTTATGAGATTAATAAAGATACAGAAATAAGCCGGACGGAGTGCTATGAAATTGTAAGAAAATGTAGTGTAGGAGAGAAAGGATTACCACTGGGGCTGGTTTCATCTCCGGCTCTGGCTAATTTATATATGAAAGAGTTTGACGGTTTATTGTATGGAAAAATGAAAAAAATGGAATTGTCAAATCCTATTTATACGAGATATGCCGATGACATTGTGATATCCTTTAAAGTCGAGCCGGAATATGAGGCTAAAATCGAAGAGCTACAGCAAATCGTAAGAAATTTACTTAAACGGATTCATTTATCTCTCAATGAAAAAAAGACAGAAATTTTTAATCTTGAAAAGTCTAATCATGTCCGTGTTACCGGGGTGAGTATCACGAGGGCTGAGGATGGTCGGAGACATATCAGTGTCGGAAAAAAATTAAAAAATGAAATATTCTGGTCTGCAATTGAGCAGTATGACAGAAAAGAAAGAGATGGCACAAAAATAGCGCATATAAAAGGCCTTTTTTCGTTTGCAGTATCTATTGAGAAAACAGGGCTGGAGGATGGTTATTCGGATAGAATGATGGAACTTGTCAGAGAAAGAGGTTTTAGCAGTCTGAAAGAATTGATTAAAGCATTATAAAAAGAATAACAACAGACAAGAAGGGTACAACAGATGTCCAAAAAATTTTTTGACGTATTTCCGACATTAAAACTAAACAGCGGCATGCAGGATTTATTTGAACAGGTTATGGTGGAGAGAGTTTCCGCGACGAAGCGGAAAGACTTTCTCAGAATCTATATTTCTTCCGACAGGCTGATTCAGAAGGCGGATGTTTTTCTGGTAGAACAGGAAATGCGGAAGCAGTTTTTCCCAGGCGCGCCGATGGTCATCCGCATTTATGAGCGGTTTCATCTTTCTTCCCAGTATACGCCGGAAAAGCTGATGGATATTTACCGGGACAGCATTCTGCTGGAACTGCGGGATTATTCTCCGATAGAATATAATCTTTTTAAAAACGCGGATATTGCCTATCCTTCCGATGAAAAAGTGATGCTGACACTGGAAGATACGGTGCTCGGGAAGGAAAAGGCGGAAGAGCTGGTGCGCATTCTGGATAAAATCTATAATGAGCGCTGCGGCTTTTCTGTGGAAATTCTGACAAGTTATAAAGAGCATAAGGCGGCAAAGCATAAAGAAGAGGACGAGAAGCGGCTGGCGATGCAGATTGCGGAGATTTCCGCGCGGGCCGGATATGGCAAGGGAGGCGTAAGCGCGGACACCGCGGATGGTATGGGAGGAGCGGAAGCGGACGGCCCCGCATTTACCGGGCCGGATAATGAAAAAATGTCCGGTGGAGCGGAAGCAATGGCGGCGGATGGCGGCGCATCCGGCTCTGCTGATGGGCTTGCGAATGGGATGTCGGGAAACAGCGCAAAGGCGCAAAAAGCCGGACAGGGCGCGTCCGGCGGTCCGGCTGCCGCTCCAACTGCCGGTTTGGCTTCCGGTTCCACGGGCGAAAAGACGGTGATGTGGAACGGGCCGGGAACCGGAGCTCAGGGAAGGCCGTTCCGAAAAGACCGGAGCGCCGGAGGCGACGGAAGAAGGCCGATGAAGCGTTCCGACAATCCAGATGTTTTATACGGAAGAGATTTTGAGGAAGATGCGATTCCGATGGAAGAAGTGATTGGCGAAATCGGAGACGTTGTTGTGCGCGGCAAAATCCTGAATTTTGACAAGCGCGATATCAAAAATGAGCGGTCCATTTTAATTTATGACATTTCGGATTTTACGGACACGATGACGGTGAAATTGTTTGTCGCGACGGAGCAGGTTGATGAAATTGCGGCGGAGATGAAACCGGGGGCTTTTGTGAAGCTGAAAGGGACAGCGGTCATCGATAAATTCGACCATGAGCTGACAATCGGTTCCATTTACGGTGTGAAAAAGATTCCCGATTTTACCGTTTCTCGTTCCGACACGAGCGTGCGCAAGCGGGTGGAACTGCACTGTCATACGAAAATGAGCGATATGGACGGCGTATCGGAAGCCAAAGACATCGTTAAAAGAGCCTATAAGTGGGGGCATCCGGCGATTGCGATTACGGACCACGGGGTTTTACAGGCTTTTCCGGATGCCAATCACGTATGGGAAGATTTGTGGAAAGCGGAGAAGGCGAAAAGAAAAGAAGCCGGGGAGGAAGAACCGGACAAACAGGACTTTTTCAAGATTATATATGGCGTGGAAGCCTATCTGGTAGACGACCTCCGGGAAATCGTGACCAACGATAAGGGGCAGGATTTCAAGGGGACATTTGTCGTGTTCGATATCGAGACCACAGGCTTTTCGCCCGTCAACAATAAAATCATTGAAATCGGCGCGGTGAAAGTCGTGGAAGGGCAGATTACGGAGCGTTTTTCCGCGTTTGTCAACCCGGAAGTGCCGATACCGTTTGAAATTGAAAAACTGACGGGCATTCAGGACGACATGGTTATCGGGGAACCGACCATTGATGTAATTCTGCCTCAGTTTCTGGCATTTTGCGGCGACGCCGTGCGGGTGGCCCACAATGCGAATTTCGATATGAGTTTTATCATGGAAAACTGCGACAGGCTTTCCATCGCGCATGATTTTACTTATGTGGACACCGTGGGGATTGCCAGGATTTTGCTGCCCGGACAGGCCAAGCATACGCTGGACGCTGTGGCCAAAACGCTCGGCGTATCGTTGGAGAATCATCACCGGGCGGTGGACGATGCGGAGGCGACGGCGGAGATTTTCGTCAAATTCATTCCAATGTTAGAAAAAGAGGATGCGGACACGTTATCCAAAGTGAATGCGATGGGGAAGTCCAGCCCTGATATTGTCAAAAAACTGCCGACCTATCATGCGATTATTCTGGCGAAAAACAATGTGGGGCGTATGAATTTATACCGTCTGGTGTCGGAATCTCATCTGAATTATTTTGCAAGAAGACCGCGGATTCCCAAAAGCCTGTTTCAGCAGTACAGGGAAGGGCTGATTCTGGGAAGCGCCTGTGAAGCGGGGGAGCTGTACCGTGCGCTTCTCGACGGAAAGCCGGATGCGGAAATCGCGCGGATTGTTCGTTTTTATGATTATCTGGAGATTCAGCCGCTTGGCAATAATCAGTATATGATTGCGTCGGAGAAGCTGCCGAACATCAATTCGATGGAAGATATCAAGGAAATCAACCGGAAAATTGTCAGACTGGGAGAACAGTTCCATAAGCCTGTGGCAGCCACCTGCGACGTGCATTTTCTTGACCCGGGAGATGAGGTTTATCGGAGAATCATCATGGCCGGACAACATTTTACGGATGCGGATAACCAGGCGCCGCTTTATTTTCGGACGACGGAAGAAATGCTGGAGGAATTTTCCTATCTTGGCAGCGATAAGGCGGAAGAGGTGGTTATCACCAATACGAACCGTATCGCGGATATGATAGAGTCCTTTTCCCCGGTGCGGCCGGATAAATGCCCGCCGGTCATCGAAAACAGCGATAAACTGCTGACGGATATCTGTTATAAAAAAGCGCATGAACTTTATGGCGAGACGCTGCCGGAAATTGTGGAGGCGCGGTTAGAAAGAGAGCTCAACTCCATTATTTCCAACGGTTTTGCGGTTATGTATATCATTGCCCAGAAATTAGTATGGAAATCGGTGGAGGACGGTTATCTGGTAGGTTCCAGGGGTTCTGTCGGTTCCTCTTTTGTGGCGAATATGGCGGGTATCACGGAAGTAAATTCTTTGAGCCCTCATTATCTGTGTCCGAAGTGTCATTATTATGATTTTGACTCCGAGGAAGTCACCGCTTTCAGCGGCGGCGCGGGCTGTGATATGCCGGATAAGGACTGTCCGGTCTGTGGGACGCCTCTGCAAAAGGAAGGATTTGATATCCCATTTGAGACGTTCTTAGGGTTTAAAGGCGATAAAGAGCCGGATATCGACCTGAATTTTTCCGGCGAATATCAGAGTAAGGCGCATAAATATACGGAAGTGATTTTCGGTTACGGGCAGACTTACCGGGCGGGGACAATCGGCACGCTGGCGGATAAGACAGCCTTTGGCTATGTAAAAAATTATTATGAAGACCACGGACAGCGGAAAAGAACCTGTGAAATCAACCGCCTTGTGGCGGGCTGTACGGGCGTCAGAAGAAGCACGGGGCAGCATCCGGGCGGTATTGTCGTATTGCCGGTAGGAGAGGATATCAATTCTTTTACGCCTGTACAGCACCCGGCCAACGATATGAAAACGGATATTGTGACGACGCATTTTGATTACCATTCCATCGACCACAACCTGTTAAAACTCGATATTCTCGGCCATGATGACCCGACCATGATTCGGATGTTACAGGATATGACGGGCATCGACCCGGTGAAGATTCCGCTGGACGACAAACAGGTTATGTCGTTGTTTGCTTCTACGGAAGCGCTCGGCATCCGGCCGGAACAGATTAACGGCTGTAAGCTGGGATGTCTCGGCATTCCGGAATTTGGAACGGAATTTGCGATGCAGATGGTTATCGATGCCAAACCCAAATGTTTTACGGACCTTGTCAGGATTGCCGGGCTGGCGCATGGAACGGACGTATGGCTTGGCAATGCCCAGACGCTGATTGAAGAGGGAAAAGCGACGATTTCCACCGCAATCTGCTGCCGTGACGATATTATGATTTACCTGATTCATATGGGCGTGGACCCGGCATTGTCTTTTACCATTATGGAAAGCGTGCGGAAAGGAAAAGGATTGAAGCCGGAATGGGAAGAGGCCATGAAAGCGGCAGATGTACCGGACTGGTATATCTGGTCCTGTAAGAAAATCAAGTACATGTTTCCGAAGGCCCATGCGGCGGCATATGTTATGATGGCCTGGCGCATCGCTTACTGCAAAATTAATTATCCGCTCGCCTATTATGCGGCGTTTTTCAGCATCCGCGCGTCCGGCTTTTCTTATGAAATGATGTGTCAGGGGCAGCAGCACTTAGAAACGGTGATGGCGGATTATAAAAGAAGAAGCGATGAACTGAGCAAGAAAGAACAGGATTCCTACCGGGATATGAAGATTGTCCAGGAAATGTATGCAAGAGGCTTTGAATTTGAGCCGATAGACCTGTTTCGCGCACAGGCGCGCCTGTTCCAGGTATCGGGCGTCAATAAGCTGATGCCGTCTTTAAGCAGTATTGACGGACTCGGCGAAAAAGCGGCCGATGCGGTGGTGGAAGCGGCGAAAAACGGCCCGTTCCTGTCAAAGGATGATTTCAGGGACCGCACGAAAGTATCGCAGACCGTCACGGAATTAATGGACAGACTCGGCATTCTCGGCGATTTGCCGGAGTCGAACCAGATTAGTCTGTTTGATTTTGCCATGTGACAGCCGGAAAGAAAAACAAGCGGCTCCGAAGGAGACATTTGTTTTTCTCCCGGCTGTCAACGAGCAAATATCCGATGAAATCGGACTGCCGATGGAATCGGACGAAGAGCGCTGAAAGCGCGGGTTTGCGAGTATGCTTGAGGAAAGAACATGTTTATATGTTTGGCGGATGGTGAATGGCAACGGGCGAAAAATTACATAAGTACCGAGCGGAGAAATTCCGCGAGGCCGTCGTTGTCGTTATCCTTTGGGGTGACGATATCGGCGGCTTCTTTGACTTCGGGCGCGGCGTTTGCCATGGCGATGCCGCATCCCGCGGCCTGAATCATGGAAATATCATTGTCCGCGTCCCCGGCGGCAAAAGCGTCGGAAAGCGGAATATGGAAATAATCGCATAAGAAGCGCACGGCGTTTCCTTTTCCCGCGTCTTTATGAAAAAGTTCCAGATAGTAATCGTTGGAAAAAATCATTTGAATTTTATCGGCCGCCCAGTCGGAAACTGCGTCGCGAAAGGCGGTCAGCCGGGCGTGGTCGCTCAGATGAATTGCCAGCATTTTCAACGGCTCTTTGGGAAGGACGGAAGCATAGTCCTGTGCGAGGAGCAGCGGGAGATGAATCCGTCTGCGGTAAAAGCGGATTTCCTCGTCTTCTTCGGCCGTGACGATGGCATCGTCCGTATAAGTCTGAATGTGCAAATGAAATTCTCTGGCCTTCGCCTGTAAATAAGACACCTGGGAGAGCGGAAGACGTTTTTCCAGAATCGGCGTCCGGCTGTCGCAGTCATAGATGAGCGTACCATTGCTTGCGGAAATGAGAACGCCTGGATAATCCAGCCCGGCCAGTTCTTTCACTTCCAGAATGCTGAGAAGCGGCCGCCCGGAAGAGAGAACCAGTTTATTGCCCGCCCGGATGAAATCGTCGAGAAACGCTTTCGTATTTTCCGATACCATGCTCTGATTATTTAATAAAGTACCGTCCAAGTCGGTGAATAAGATTTTCATAGTGTGCTCCATACTGTGCTGCTTTGAGAATGATATTAACGCAAGTTAGTGTAACAGTTCAGCCTCCATGGGGACAGAGCATCATCTCTTTGGAGGCACGCTTGCGCTCCGCTAAAGGCAGCAGCGGTACTAAGCTCAAATGCAGCAGGCTGCCTTTTCGCTAAGGACCGGCTGCCTTTACAGGACCTCCGCCAGAGAATGATGCTCTGTCCCCATGGAGGCTGAACTGTTACAGTCCCGCGGCCTTCTTAATGTTGTCCAGAAATTCCTCCGGTACGAACAGCTTGCCGTACCCGACGGCCAAATCCAGGCCCGGTTTATTGCCGCCGTGAAAATCGGAGCCGCCGCTTGGCAGCAAATCGTATTTTTTCGCCAGACGGAACATATCCCGTTCGTCCTGGCGCTCATAGGTGCTGTAAACTGCCTCTATTCCCACGAGCCCCGCCTGTTTCAGCATGGATACGAGCGCATCCAGCCGGTCTTTCCCCATGTGATAAAGGGGCGGATGGGCGAGAATGGGGACGCCGCCGTTTTGCAGAATCAGCGCAATCGCCTGGGACGGCGTGATTTTTTCACGGGGCACATAATATTTGCAATGGTCGCCCACATACCGGGCAAAGGCTTCGGCGTAACTCGATACATAACCGTGCTCTTTCAGATAGACCGCATAGTGGGCCCGCGTCAGCACGGCGTCGGGATGTTCTTCGCATAATTTTTCGTAAGTGATATCGATGCCGTCTTCCTGAAGATTCCGGCACATTTTGATATTGCGCTCCGTCCGGGAGTCCACAAAGGACTGGATTTTGTCCCGGAAAGACGGTTCCTTATAGTGAATATAAAGACCGACGATGTGGATATCTTTGCCCTCGTATTCGGTGGAAAACTCGATGCCTGGAATCACTTCGACGGGGCGGGCCGCCGCATGGGAAATCGCCTCGTCGAGACCGTCCGTGGTGTCGTGGTCGGTCAGGGCGAAGGCGGAGAGTCCTTTTTCCAGGGCGTAGTCCACCAGCTGTGAAGGGGTAAAGGTGCCGTCCGATTTGTTGGAGTGTACATGTAAGTCAACGCTGTTCATCAGTCTTCTTCTTCCGTTGCGGTGCTCGTGTATACGGTACGTTTTCTTGCCATTTCGTCGCTTTCCAGATATTCGTCGTAAGTCGTAATCTTATCGATGATTGTGCCGTCCGGCAGAATTTCGATAATGCGGTTTGCGGTCGTCTGTACCACCTGATGGTCATGACAGGAAAAGAGCTCTACACCTTTAAACCGCATCATGCCTTCGTTCAGCGCTGTGATGGCTTCCATATCGAGGTGGTTTGTGGGTTCGTCGAAAATCAGGCAGTTTGCGCCGCTTATCATCATTTTGGAGAGCAGACAGCGGACTTTTTCCCCGCCGGATAAAACCTTTACCTTTTTCACGCCGTCGTCGCCCGCAAAAAGCATACGGCCCAGGAAGCCGCGGACATAAGTAATATCCTTGACGGGAGAGTAGCCCATCAGCCAGTCGCTGATGGTATAGTCATTGTCGAACTCCGCAGTATTGTCCTTCGGGAAATACGCCTGGGAGGTGGTAACGCCCCACTTATAAGTGCCTTCGTCCGGTTCCAGTTCGCCTGTCAGGATTTTAAATAAAGTCGTTTTGGCCAGCTCGTTGCCGCCGACAAAAGCGATTTTGTCATCATGGCCGACAATAAAGGAAATGTTATCCAGCACTTTTTCCCCGTTGATGGATTTGCTGATGCCCTCCACCGTCAGCACTTCGTTTCCGATTTCGCGTTCCGGACGGAAATCGATATAAGGATATTTCCGGCTGGACGGTTTGATATCGTCCAGTTCAATTTTTTCCAGAGCCCGTTTTCTGGAAGTTGCCTGTTTGGATTTGGAAGCATTGGCGGAGAAACGGGAAATAAATTCCTGTAATTCCTTGATTTGTTCTTCCTTTTTCTTATTGGCTTCTTTGCGCTGTTTGATAATAAGCTGGCTGGATTCGTACCAGAAATCATAGTTGCCCGCATATAACTGAATCTTGCCGTAGTCGATGTCCGCCGTATGCGTGCACACTTTGTTCAGAAAATAACGGTCGTGGGAAACGACGATAACCGTGTTTTCAAAATTAATCAGAAATTCTTCCAGCCAGGCGATGGCGTCTAAGTCCAGGTGGTTTGTGGGCTCGTCTAAAAGCAGAATATCCGGGTTGCCAAAGAGCGCCTTTGCCAGAAGAACCTTCACCTTTTCGTTACCGTTCAAATCGCTCATCATGCTGTAATGCAGACTGGTGTCGATGCCGAGGCCGTTTAAGAGCGTAGCGGCATTGGAATCCGCGTCCCAGCCGTCCATTTCCGCAAATTCCGCTTCCAGTTCGCTGGCGCGGATGCCGTCTTCATCGGAAAAATCTTCTTTGGCGTAAATCGCGTCTTTTTCCTTCATAATCTGATACAGCCGTTCATTGCCCATGATGACGGTGTCCATGACCGGATAGCTGTCGTATTTGAAATGGTCCTGTTCCAGAACGGAAAGCCGCTGACCGGGTGTAATTGCGATATCCCCGTTTGTCGTGTCCAGCGCGCCGGACAGGATTTTCAGAAAAGTGGATTTGCCCGTGCCGTTGGCGCCAATCAGGCCATAACAGTTCCCTTCCGTAAATTTGATGTTGACATCTTCAAAGAGAGCCTTTTTGCCGACTCTGTAAGTTACGTTGTTTGCACTAATCATGTTTGAAACCTCTTATTTTCCAAGTTACAATTCAGCCTCCGGCGTGCAGCATACTGTACCTGTCGAGGCCCTGGAAACCCGTCGGTACTTAGTGAAAAAGACATTTTATGGCTTTTGAACTTAGTACCGTTACAGGGTTTCGTGGAGCGAAAGCGTGCCTCGGAAGGTACAGTATGCTGCACGCCGGAGGCTGAATTGTAACTTTTCATTTATGCGGTTGACAGTCACTTCTTCTATTATACATAAACAAAACGCTTTTTCAAGAAAAATCAGCAGAATCGGGAGAAATGGACTTGCAGTTTTCGGGGGTTGCATTATAATCAGAATAGGAAAAGCGGGCGGCTCTGCCGCCGTGAAATGATAAGAGAAAGGCATGGATTTTGTATGATAATTTGGAAAACGGCTATGATAATAATGATATGCTGTGCTGTACTGTTTCTTTTGTATTTGTTCATGATAATGCCGAGGATTTTCGGAAAGCCGAAAAGGAAGCCTTTTCTTGGCGTATATTATGCGCACCGGGGGCTGCATGACAACAGGACGGAGGCACCGGAAAATTCGATGCCGGCATTTCGAAAAGCGGTGGAAGCGGGGTATGGCATAGAGCTGGATGTGCAGCTGACAAAAGACGGTGTGCCGGTGGTTTTTCATGATTTTACGCTGGAAAGAATGTGCGGCGTGCCGGGGAAACCGGGAGATTATACCTGGGAAGAACTGCGGGAATTTTCCCTTTTGCAGACGAAGGAAAAAATCCCTTCCTTACAGGAATTTCTGAAGATGGTGGATGGAAGGGTTCCGTTAATCGTCGAATTAAAAATTGAATGGACAGACTTATCCCTGTGTCCGGCAGTGCAGGAAATGTTCGCCGGATATCACGGCGTTTACTGTATTGAATCGTTCAATCCGCTGGCCTTGTTATGGTACCGCAGACATCACAGAGAGGTTATGCGCGGACAGCTGTCCACGAATTTCCGGCACGACGGCAACTATAAAAGTCTGCTTCATTTTTTCCTGACCCACTTGCTGATGAACTGGGCGACCAGACCGGATTTTATCGCTTACAACTGCTGTTTTAAAAAAGAACTGGGACGGCGAATCTGCCGGAAACTGTATAAAAATCTGGCGGTTGCCTGGACGGTGAAGAATCAGGGACAGCTGGAGAGTTTAAAAAAAGACTTTGATTTATTTATTTTCGACAGCTTTATACCTGAAAGGTCGAAATATCCGTTAAAAAATGCTTCTTCCCAGAATTTATTTTCAAATGAAACTGCTTCGGACGGAGATTTGCCGGACAGAAATTTTTCTGGCAGAAAAAAGGAAAAAGTTGGTGCGTGATAAAGAAAGATATGATATGATAAAAAAAAGCACAATCATTTAGAAAAGAGGGAGATGCTATGGCAAAATGGGTGTACTTATTTGAAGAAGGCAATGCGGATATGCGTAATCTTTTAGGCGGAAAGGGCGCAAATCTTGCAGAGATGACGAATCTTGGCCTTCCGATTCCACAGGGTTTTACGGTTACGACGGAAGCCTGTACGGATTATTACAACAACGGAAAACAGATTTCAGAAGAAATTCAGAAACAGATTTTTGACGCGCTTGCGCTTTTGGAGAAAAAGCAGGATAAAAAGTTCGGCGATACGGAAAATCCTTTACTGGTATCTGTTCGTTCAGGTGCGAGGGCATCCATGCCGGGCATGATGGACACAATTCTGAATCTTGGTTTGACTGACATTGCGGTAGAGGGATTTGCCAAAAAGACCGGGAATCCACGATTCGCATATGATTCTTACAGAAGATTTATTCAAATGTTCTCCGACGTCGTAATGGAGATTCCCAAATCTTATTTTGAAAGAATACTCGATGAAATCAAAGCCTCCAAAGGAGTTTCCTATGATACGGAACTGACGGCGGACGATATGAAAGAAATCATCGTCAGATTCAAGGCAATTTATAAAGAAAATAAAGGAGAAGAATTCCCGCAGGAGCCGAAGGTACAGCTCATGGAAGCTGTGAAGGCTGTATTCCGTTCCTGGGATAACGAGAGAGCGATTGTATACAGAAGAATGAACGACATTCCGGGTGACTGGGGAACGGCCGTAAACGTACAGGCCATGGTATTCGGAAACATGGGCGATACCTCAGGTACGGGCGTTGCATTCACAAGAAATCCTTCCACCGGTGCAAAAGGCATTTACGGGGAATACCTGATTAACGCACAGGGCGAAGATGTTGTGGCGGGCATCCGCACACCGCAGCCGATTACCAAACTGGAACAGGATTTGCCGGAATGCTATAAACAGTTTATGGAAATTGCGAATAAACTGGAAGACCATTACCGCGATATGCAGGATATGGAATTTACGATTGAAAACGGCAGACTGTTCTTCTTACAGACCCGTAACGGCAAAAGAACGGCGCCCGCGGCAATCCAGATTGCATGCGACCTTGTGGATGAAGGAAAAATTACACCCAAAGAGGCGGTTCTCAGAATTGAAGCAAAATCTTTAGACCAGTTACTGCATCCTACGTTTGATGCGGCTGCTTTAAAAGCCGGACAGGTTGTTGGTCAGGCGCTCCCCGCATCTCCGGGCGCCGCTGCGGGTAAAGTCTATTTTACCGCAGAAGAAGCCAAAGCTGCCCGCGAAAAAGGAGAAAGAGTTATTCTGGTGCGTCTGGAAACTTCACCGGAAGATATCGAAGGAATGCACGCGGCGGAAGGCATCTTAACCGTGCGCGGCGGTATGACAAGCCATGCGGCAGTTGTGGCGCGCGGTATGGGAACAGCCTGTGTATCGGGCTGCGGTGAAATCGCAATCAATGAAACGGACAAAGTATTTGAACTGGGCGGGGAAATATTCCACGAAGGAGATTATATCTCTCTGGATGGCTCCACCGGAAAGATTTATAAAGGCGATATCCAGACAGTAGAAGCATCCGTAAGCGGCAATTTCGGCAGAATTATGGAATGGGCTGACCAGTACCGCAAGTTACAGGTGCGTACCAATGCGGACACGCCGGCTGACGCGGCCAATGCGGTAAAATACGGTGCGGAAGGCATTGGTCTGTGCCGTACGGAGCACATGTTCTTTGAGCCTGACAGGATTCCGAAGATTCGCCAGATGATTCTTGCGAGAACAGTAGAGCAGAGAGAAAAAGCGCTGAATGCCCTGATTCCTTTCCAGAAAGGCGATTTTAAAGCATTGTACGAAGTGATGGAAGGCAGACCGGTTACCATTCGTTTCTTAGACCCGCCGCTTCATGAGTTTGTGCCGACAGAACAGGCGGATATCGACGATTTGGCGGTTGAGATGATGATGACGGCCGAAGAAGTACAGGAAATCTGCGATTCCCTGCATGAGTTCAACCCGATGATGGGACATCGTGGATGCCGTCTTGCGGTTACCTATCCTGAAATTGCGAGAATGCAGACAAGAGCCGTTATGGAAGCGGCAATCGAAGTGAAGGAAGAAAAAGGCTTCGATATTGTGCCGGAAATCATGATTCCGCTCGTAGGCGAGAAGAAAGAGCTGAAATTTGTCAAAGACGTTGTAGTGGAAACGGCGGAACTGGTAAAAAAAGAGAAAAATTCGGATATCAGATATCATGTCGGTACAATGATTGAAATTCCGAGAGCGGCGCTTTTGGCAAATGAAATTGCGGAAGAAGCGGAGTTTTTCTCCTTCGGTACGAACGACCTCACGCAGATGACCTTCGGATTCTCCCGCGATGATGCCGGGAAATTCCTAGGTGATTATTATAAGAATAAAATTTACGAGTCTGACCCGTTTGCGAGACTTGACCAGAGCGGTGTTGGCCAGCTGGTACAGATGGCCGCGGAGAAAGGCCGTTCCGTAAGACCGGATTTAAAACTCGGCATCTGCGGCGAGCATGGCGGCGACCCGTCATCTGTGGAGTTCTGCCATAAAGTAGGGCTGACCTATGTTTCCTGTTCACCGTTCAGAGTGCCAATTGCGAGACTGGCGGCGGCACAGGCGGCAATCTTGAATTGATGCCATAGGAATTTGGGTACTCGCAGGCGAAAGTATTGAAGAATGGCTTAAAATCAAGGGATTTTGAGCGTAGAGGGGTTCACCGGAGC
>CAJTRL010000046.1 GCA_910578715.1 uncultured Lachnospiraceae bacterium
TCTGCGTTCCTATCAGGACGGAACTATGACTTATGAACAGATTTTAAAGCGGGTCCGGGATTTCGCACAGGTTAAATATGACGGCGTCATTACCGAACAAGTGGCGGCAACGGCATTGGATTTGCTGGAAGTGGATAAAATGGGGCTGGACCATATCGACAGAAATATTCTGCTTACGATGATTGAGAAATTTAAGGGCGGGCCGGTCGGTCTCGATACGCTGGCGGCGGCAATCGGCGAGGATGCCGGGACGCTGGAAGACGTTTACGAGCCTTATCTGCTCAAAAGCGGTCTCCTGAACAGAACGCCGCGGGGAAGAGTCGTAACAGATTCCGCATATCATCATTTAGGGCTTGAAATTCCGCTGTAAGCTATATATAATAGATATTGTATAGGAACTTTGTCCGGCGGGCATATTTTGTAGAAAAGCAGTGCCGGGCGGCGGATTCGGAAGATGTCCGGCATTTTCTGAAAAGGAATCATGCCGTGCAATTACCGAAAGATAAGGGCACCCGCGTAAGCGGGCGGATGGGAGCGTTCATGTCATCAAAAACAGATACGGAAGTTATTATCGGAGGAAAGGTCTTTACATTAAGCGGCTATGAGAGTGAAGAGTATTTGCAGAAAGTGGCTTCCTATATCAATAATAAAGTAAATGAATACGGAAAGGCCGATACTTTCAAACGACTGCCGCTCGATACACAGAATGTTCTGCTGCAGTTAAACATTGCGGATGACTATTTCAAGGCCAGGCAGCGGATTGCACAGCTGGAAGAAGAACTGAAAAATAAAGAAAAAGAAATGTATGATTTGAAGCACGAACTGATTACTTCTCAGATAAAGCTGGAGAATACGGAGAAAAACGTTAAAAATCTGCAGCTGGATGCGAACGAGAATGCAAAGAAAATGATTCGTCTGGAAACGGAACTGGCAGAATTGAAAAAATAAGAAAGGCTGTCTTGAAAAGGCAGCCTTTTCTGATAAGGGCAGAAGGGACATGATGCAAAAAGTGGAATTACTGGCTCCCGCCGGGAATTATGAGGCGCTTGCAGGCGCGCTTAATGCGGGGGCGGACGCAGTTTATCTGGGCGGTGCAAAGTTCGGGGCAAGGGCTTATGCGGATAATTTTTCGGAAGAGGAAATCTGCAGGGCCGTCCGGTATGCGCATATTTTGGGGAAAAAAGTTTATCTGACCGTTAATACGCTCGTCAAAGAGCGGGAGTTTTCCACCCTTTATGACTATATCAGTCCTCTGTATGAGGCCGGACTGGACGGCGTCATCATACAGGATTTGGGCGTATGGCAGTATATCCGGGAGACTTTTCCGGGCATGGCGCTTCATGCCAGCACCCAGATGACGGTTACGGGGAGCCAGGGAGCTTTGCTGCTTAAAGAAATCGGGGCTGCAAGAATTGTTCCGGCCAGGGAGCTTTCGCTTTCGGAAATTCGTTCGATGAAAGAGAACACGGGGCTGGAACTGGAATGTTTTATTCACGGCGCCATGTGTTACAGTTATTCCGGCCAGTGTCTGTTCAGCAGCATTCTGGGCGGACGGAGCGGCAACCGGGGGCGGTGTGCACAGCCGTGCAGACTCCCTTATCAGATTCTTGACCAGGCGGGAGGCCCGAAAGGTGATGCCGGGTATGTGCTGAGCCTGAAAGATATGTGTACACTGTCCTTTCTTCCACGACTGATAGAAGCGGGCATCGATTCGTTTAAAATCGAAGGCAGGATGAAACGGCCGGAGTATGCGGCGGGTGTTACGGCCGTTTATCGGAAATACATCGACCTGTACTACGAAAATGGAAGCCGGAATTACCGGGTAGAACAGGCCGATATGGACAGGCTGCGAAAACTCTATATCCGGGATGAAGTGCAGACCGGATATTATGAAAGACATAACGGCCGGGAAATGATTACGGTGAAAAAACCCGGCTATCTCGGACAGGATGATAAGCTGCTCTCTGAAATCGCCGGCGCTTATCTGAACGGGGAACGCAAGGCACGTGCGTCGGTGACCGGATTCTTTCATGCAGGAGAGGCGGCCCGTATACGGATGGACGGAGAAGGTGTTTCCCTGACGATAGAAGGTCAAACGGTGGAACAGGCGAAAAACAGGCCGATGTCACGGGAGGATTTTCTGAAACATTTGCGCAAAACGGGAAATTCTTTTGTGGAAATAACAGAGGAACAGGCAGACACAGGAGACGGTGCGTTTATGCCCGTCGGCCGGTTGAATGAGCTGCGCAGAAACGCGGTAGAGGCTTTCGAGAACAGACTGATAGAGAAAAACGGGCTTTTGCCATACAGGAAGCGCGTGAAAGATACCTTGCAAAACGGGCCCCAAAACCGGATTCTGCCATTAAAACGGCCGCAACTGCACGTTGCGGTGCAAAATATTGCACAATTACAAACAGCTCTGAAATATCCGTGCGAGAGGATATATCTCGACAGTGACTGGTATCTGGAGGAATCTGACCAGATTGGTCAGTGCCTGGAAGGGAGAAGTGTCCCTGCAATTTTTCTTGCACTTCCTTATATCGTGCGGGAGAAGGATGGTTCATATTTTCGGGAATTATTTTCTCGGACAGAGGAGACATTTCCGGTAGAAGGTTTTCTCGTGCGGAATCTGGAATCGCTTTCGGCCATCCGCACTTTTGCAGCGCCTTATGAGATTGTAACGGATACGGGCATCTACTGCTTTAACAGGGAGAGCGCCCGGCTTTTGGGGAAATACTGTAAAGAAAGCTATCTTCCCTGGGAGCTGAACGGGAAAGAGGGCGGAGCGCTTACAAAGGAAATTGCGGCCTGTGCCGGCAGAGAAGAAACGGTGGATAACGGGCCGCTTCGGATGTCGATGGTCGTATACGGAACGATTCCAATGATGCTTTCCGCAAACTGTGTCAGAAAGACGGCGGGTGTCTGCCGGGGGCAGGAAAGTCCGTGCAGCCGACAGGAAAAATACGAGCTTTCGGACCGGTATCATGTGCGCTTTCCGGTGCAGTGCCGCTGCAGACACTGTTATAATATTATTTATAATTCCGTTCCCTGTTCTCTGCATCAGAAGCGAAAAGAGCTGGCCGGAATGCAGCTTTTTGCCTGGCGGCTTGATTTTGTCTGGGAGACGGGGAGCCAGACGGATAAAATTTTAGACTGTTTTTTTCATAAAAAGCAAGAATTTCCGGCGGCGGAATATACCGCCGGGCATTATGCGCGCGGCGTGGAATGAACGAAGGGTTAATTTTATGGAACTTTACATTACAGAGATTTCCAGGTATTTAATTACAATACTGCTCGCACTCTATACAATAGAGGGTTTTATGGCTTTCCGCTATCGGGAAGAAGAAAAAAGGAACGGTATCTATATCAGGCAGAATCTGCTGATGTTTTGTGTGCACTTTTCCTGTTTCATGGTAATTTGTTTTCAGACGGGCAAAATACAATACTTGTTTTTTTATATGTTCCAGCAGATTCTGCTGTTCGCGACGATTATGCTGTTCCGCATGATTTATCCGAAAGGGAACAGGCTGATTGTCAACAACATGTGTATGCTGTTAAGCATTGGTTTTGTCATTCTGACCAGAATTTCTTATGAAAAGGCGATAAAACAGTTCTTTATCGTAACGGTGTCCATCGCTGTCGGTATGGTGGTTCCGTATGTTGTGAACCAGCTGGCCTTTTTGAAAAAACTCACATGGGTGTATGCGGCGGTCGGTCTTGGTGCAATCGGTATCGTGCTTGCGCTCGGTTCCGTAACGCGCGGTTCCAGAATTTCTTATTCCGTCGCGGGCATCACTTTTCAGCCTTCGGAATTTGTAAAAATCCTGTTTGTTTTTTTTCTGGCGGGAGCCCTGTACGAAACGAACGATATTCTGCGGGTCGCGCTGACAGCGGTTATCGCGGGCGCTCATGTGCTGATTCTTGTGGCCTCCAAAGACTTGGGAAGCGCCCTGATTTTCTTTATCGTCTATGTATTTATGGTATACATCGCCACGAGAAAATGGATATATCTGCTGCTTGGCTCCGTCGGCGGCTGCGGGGCCGCGGTATTTGCCTACCAGCTTTTTAATCATGTACAGGTGCGCGTACAGGCGTGGCGAGACCCCTGGAGCTGCATTGACGACGCGGGATTCCAGATTGCGCAGTCGTTGTTTGCCATCAGCAGCGGCGGCTGGTTCGGGCTCGGACTTTTCCGGGGCAATCCTACGGCGATTCCCTTTGTAGAAGCGGATTTTGTGTTTTCCGCAGTCGCAGAGGAGCTTGGAATTGCCTTTGCGATGTGTATGATACTTATCTGCATCGGCACATTTATTATGATGATGCTGACTGCAGCCGGGCTGAAAGACCGGTTTTATCAGCTGATTGCTTTCGGGCTCGGCATCACTTATATTTTTCAGGTCTTTTTAACAATCGGCGGCGGTACGAAATTTATTCCGATGACGGGCATAACGCTGCCATTTATCAGTTACGGCGGAAGCTCGATTTTGACGACATTGATTATGTTTTTTGTAATAGAGGGAATTTATATCATCAGACAGAGCGAGGAAGAGAAAATTGTCAGAACGAAGAAGAGAATCCGAGGGGAGAAGAGCCGCGCCGTCAGAGGCGGAAAAAAGCAGAAATATGCGGATGAAGAAGATGAGGAAGAAGACGACTAATCAGATTTATCTCGTTACCGGTCTTTTTACGGCGGCTTTTATCTGCATGATGGGATATACCTGTTACTATGCGATGACGCACAAAATAGAAATGATTAACAACAACTACAACAGCCGTCAGACCATGCTGATTAACCAGAATACGAGAGGAAGCATTTATGCCTGGGACGGACAGGTGCTGGCGCAGACCGTCATAGATGAGAATGGCGAAGAGACGCGGGAATACCCGTTTGGAAACAAGTTCAGCCATGTGGTCGGTTATGCCTCGAACGGAAGATTTGGCGTGGAAGCACAGGCTAATTATTATCTGATTCAGTCCAATGTAAAACTTTCGGACAAGGTGGCCAGTGAGGTGTCCGGTGAAAAATATCCGGGAGACAGCGTTTATACCACGCTGGATGTGGATTTACAGGAAATTGCCTATCAGTCGCTTGGGGCCTATAAAGGAGCGATTATCGTAACGGAACCTTCTACGGGACGGATTCTTGCAATGGTATCCAAACCGGATTTTGACCCGAATGAAATCGAGGCTATCTGGGACGGGCTGTTACAGGATAAGGACAGCAGCGTGCTGTTAAACCGGGCCACGCAGGGCCTTTATCCGCCGGGCTCCACCTTTAAAATCATAACCGCGCTGGAGTATATCCGGGAGAACCCGGACACTTACCAGAATTATACTTATCAGTGCAATGGCAGATTCAAACACGGAGAAGACGTGATTAACTGTTTTCACGGAACGGCGCACGGCGGCGAAAGTTTCACGAAGTCTTTCGCCAAATCCTGTAACGCTTCCTTTGCCAATATCAGCGTACAGCTTGACAAAAACAGTTATGAAAATACGCTGGAGGATTTGCTGTTTAACCAGGAACTGCCAGTTTCTTTCGCCTATAACAAAAGCAGTGTGCTTGTCAATGAGAATGTTTCCGATTCGGATGTGATGCAGGCTTCCATCGGCCAGGGAACGGACGCCATCACGCCGCTTCATATGAACATGATAACCTGTGCCATCGCAAACGGCGGCGTGCTGATGAAGCCGTATCTGATTGACCGGGTGGAGAATGCAAACGGAAATGTGATGAAACAATTTACACAAAGCGCATACGGAAGGCTGATGTCTGAGCAGGAAGCGGAGGCTTTGACACAGCTGATGGCGGAAGTGGTGGAAAGCGGTACGGCAACAAAGCTGAAAGGCTCCGGCTATACGGCGGCCGGAAAGACCGGTTCTGCGGAATATAACAGCGTCAAAACGGATTCCCATGCCTGGTTTACCGGATTTGCTCCGGTAGAAAATCCGCAGATATGCGTGACGGTCATTATCGAAGGCGCCGGTTCCGGCGGCGATTTTGCCGTACCGATTGCCAAGAGAATCTTTAACGCGTATCTGGAAACGGGGAGCGAAGGCTGAAAACAGCCGGGGAAAGGAGCAGAGGAACTGAAATGATTGAGGCGGTAAGCTGTGGGGGCGTTGTCATTTTCCGCGGCAAGATACTTCTGTTATATAAAAATTTTCATAACAAATATGAAGGATGGGTGCTCCCCAAAGGCACTGTGGAAGCCGGAGAAGAGCACAGAGAAACGGCCGTAAGGGAAGTGCTCGAAGAAACGGGAGCCAGGGCGAGCATCATCAAATATATCGGAACGAGCGGATATACTTTTGTCGTGCCCGAAGATACCGTTGAAAAAGAAGTCCACTGGTATCTGATGATGGCCGACAGCTATTACAGCAAACCGCAGAAAGAGGAGTTCTTTGTGGATGCCGGTTATTATAAGTATCATGAGGCGTATCATCTTTTGAAATTCACCAATGAGAGACAGATTTTGGAAAAGGCCTATCACGAATACCGGGATATGAAAAAAAATAATCTGTGGGGCGCCCGGAAATATTAGTTTCTTTTTTTGGCATAACGGGTTATAATACAATTATATGTCTAAAATAAATAAGGAGGTATTCTATGAGAGCTTCTTCGATGGACACACATATGGGGAATATTTCGATTGACCATGAAGTCATAGCGCAGTATGCCGGAACGGTTGCGATGGAATGTTTCGGTATTGTCGGCATGGCCGGCATGAGCGTAAAGGACGGACTTGTTAAACTTTTGAAAAAGGAGAGTATGACCAGGGGAATACAGGTGTCGTTAAACAACAATAAACTGACGCTGGATTTTCATGTCATTGTTTCCTACGGAGTCAGTATTCTCGCCGTATCGGACAATCTGATTGACAGTGTAAAATATAAAGTCGGCGAGTTTACCGGGATAGAAATTGAAAAGATTAACATCTTCGTCGAAGGTGTGAAAGTGATTGACTAGAGGGAGGATTTGAGGTGGCTTCAAATACGATTGATGCTAAAATGTGCGCGCAGATGTTTCTGGCCGGCGCCAAAAATCTTGAAAGCAAGAAAGAATGGATTAATGAGTTAAATGTTTTTCCGGTTCCGGATGGCGATACCGGAACGAATATGACGCTGACGATTATGTCCGCGGCCAAAGAAGTAGCGTCTCTGCTCGAAACGGGCGCGCTCGATATGCCGTCCTTATGCAAGGCCATTTCTTCCGGCTCTCTGCGAGGCGCCAGAGGAAATTCCGGCGTTATTTTATCACAGCTTTTCAGAGGCTTTACCAAGAGCGTCAAGAACTGTCAGGAAATCACGGTTCCGGTGCTTGCCGATGCTTTCGATAAAGCGGTTGAAACTGCGTATAAAGCGGTTATGAAACCGAAGGAAGGCACCATCCTGACCGTAGCAAGGGGCGGTGCGGAAAAAGCAAGGGAGTTAGCCGATGCGGGCATGGAAGACCTCGCGGATTTTCTGGACCAGGTTATCCGTCATGCGGACGAAACGCTCAGCCGTACCCCGGAATTACTTCCGGTACTCAAACAGGCCGGCGTTGTTGACTCCGGCGGTCAGGGGCTGATGCAGGTTTTGAAAGGCGCTTATGATGCGTATCTTGGAAAAGAAACAGATTTTACGATTTCCACGGAACAGCATGAAGCCGCGCCGAAAGCGTCCGGCAGTCTGGAGGCACAGGCGAATGCGGAGATTAAATTCGGTTATTGTACGGAATTTATCATTATGCTTACCAGAACGTTTAACATTAAGATGGAAATGGATTTTAAAGAGTATCTGGAATCCATCGGTGATTCTATTGTAGTCGTTGCGGATGATGATGTGGTAAAGGTGCATGTACATACCAATGACCCGGGACTTGCCATCCAGAAGGCATTGAAGTATGGCGCGCTTTCCAATCTGAAAATAGACAATATGCGGCTGGAACATCAGGAAAAGCTCTTTAAAATGTCCCAGAATCAGGGAAATGCCGGGGAGGCGTCCGGACAGGATGCGGCTCCTGTGGAGAACGCTCCCCGGAAAGACGTAGGCTTTATTGTTGTTTCCGTCGGAGACGGCATCAATGAAATTCTGAAAGCGCTCGGCGTGGATTATATTATCGAAGGCGGCCAGACAATGAATCCGAGTACGGAGGATATGCTGAATGCCATCGAAAAAGTCAATGCGGACAATATTTTCATTCTGCCGAATAATAAGAATATTATTCTCGCCGCAAATCAGGCGAAAACGCTGGTGGAAGACAAGAATATTATCGTAATTCCGACAAAGACCGTTCCCCAGGGAATCACTGCGGTTATTAATTATGTGCCCGATTTGTCCATCGAAGAAAATACGGAGACAATGACGGAAGAAATTAAGAACGTGCATACGGGGCAGGTAACGTATGCGGTCAGAGATACGACCATCGACGATAAAGAAATCAAACAGGGCGATTTCATGGGTATCGGTGATAAGGGAATCCTTTCCGTCGGCGGCGAAATGCAGGATGTGGCGCTTCGCATGATTGAAGAAATGATGTCCGAAGAGATGGAGCTTATCAGTATTTATTATGGTTCGGATATTTCGGAAGAAGACGCGGAAGCGTTGAAAAATGAGGTGGAAAAGAAATACGGCGGCTGCGATATCGAATTACAGTACGGAGGCCAGCCTATCTATTATTATACGGTGTCTGTGGAATAGGGAAGGCATGGGTATCGCATGGAAATTACGGCGTTAAAGGGAATCGGTGAAAAGACGGCGAAACTGTTTTATAAACTCGGCATCCGGGAGGCGGAAGATTTGCTCCGCTATTATCCGCGGGATTACGAGCAGTTTAAACAGCCTGTGCCAATAGCGGAAGCTGTGGCCGGGGAAAAAACGGCCATCCGCGGTATCATTACCGGAAATATGGCGGTAAAGCATGTGCGCAGTCTTCAAATTCTGAACTTTATGGTACAGGATGAAACCGGAACGGTGCAGATGACCTTTTTTAATATGCCATATCTGAAAAATACCCTGAAAAAGGACGTTTTTCATATTTTCCGCGGGCTGCTTCAGAAACAGGGAAACAGGCTGGCCATGGAACAGCCCGCCATCTATAAACCGGAAGCGTATGCGGAAATGGCGGACAGACTGCTTCCACGCTATGCGCTGACCAAAGGGCTGAGCAACCAGACGGTGACCAAAGCAGTCAACCAGGCTTTTTCCCGATGTTCTTTTCCGGAAGAATTTCTGCCCGAATCTGTCATGGAAGAATATCGGTTCATGCCGCAGAGGGACGCTATGCGCGAAATGCACTTTCCGACCGATAAAGAGACGCTTCTCCGGGCGAGAAAACGACTTGTTTTTGAAGAATTTTTCCTGTTTATTCTGATGCTTCGCCGGATGAAAGCGGATAATCACGAGTTACCCAATGCTTATAAAATGATAGAAACTGCGGACACGGTGCGGCTGTTAGAAAGACTTCCCTACCGGCTGACAGGTGCACAATGCCGGGTGTGGAGGGAAATCAGGGACGATTTAGGCGGAGAATCTGTGATGAGCAGACTGATTCAGGGGGACGTCGGCTCCGGAAAGACTATTCTGGCTTTCCTTTCCCTGATTATGTGTGCGGCAAACGGCTGTCAGGGCGCGTTGATGGCTCCTACGGAAGTGCTCGCAAGACAGCATTTTGATGCTCTTCTGAAACTGAAGGAACAATACGGGCTGAAAATCAGTCCCGTACTTCTGACCGGCTCGACGACGGCCAGAGACAGAAAACTGATTTATGAACGGATTGCGGATGGCAGTGCGAATATCGTCATCGGAACCCATGCGCTGATTCAGGAAAAGGTTATATATCATAAGCTGGCCCTCGTCATTACCGACGAACAGCACCGCTTCGGCGTCAGACAGCGGGAAATTCTGGCGGAAAAAGGAAATGCCGTTCATGTACTCGTCATGAGTGCGACGCCTATTCCCCGGACGCTTGCAATTATCTTATACGGAGACCTTTCTATTTCCGTGCTGGATGAACTGCCCGCGGACAGACTGCCCATCAAGAACTGCGTGGTCGGCACTTCCTACCGGAATACCGCCTACCGCTTTATGGAAAAAGAGGTGCGGGCGGGCCGCCAGGTCTATGTCATCTGCCCGATGGTGGAAGCGGGAGAGATGGAAGAACTGGAAGATGTGCTTTCCTATACGGAAAAGCTGAAAGCGGCGCTTTCTCCCTCCATACAGGTTGCTGCACTGCATGGAAAAATGCGTCCGGCGGAAAAGAACCGGATTATGGAAGAGTTCGCGGCCCATCATATCGATGTGCTCGTTTCAACGACCGTTATCGAAGTCGGCATCAATGTGCCGAACGCTGCCGTTATGATGGTGGAAAATGCGGAGCGGTTCGGGCTCGCACAGCTTCATCAGCTCCGCGGCCGGGTAGGGCGCGGTGAACACCAGTCATACTGCATTTTTGTCAGCACATCGGATAATAAAACGACGATGGAGCGTTTGAAAATTTTGAATGAATCCAACGACGGTTTCTATATTTCCAGTCAGGATTTGAAACTGCGCGGGCCGGGAGATTTGTTCGGCATCAGGCAGAGCGGTATCATGAGTTTTGAACTGGCGGATATTTTTACCGACGCGCCGGTTTTACAACAGGCCAGTGAAGCCGTAGACAGATTTCTTTCCGAAGACCCGGATTTCCGGGAGGAAAGAAGCGGAGCGCTTTTGCATGTTTTGGAAAAGGCCGAATCGAAGGCCGTGGATTTCCGGAGCATATAATTATATTTTCTTTATCAGGAAGGGTCAGGAAAGGAGTTAATATGGCAAAGATTGCAATCGTTACGGACAGTAACAGCGGAATTACACAATCACAGGCAAAGGAAATGGGCGTTTCGGTTCTTCCAATGCCCTTTATGATTGACGAAGAAACATATTATGAAGATATTACTCTGTCACAGCCGGAATTTTATGAAAAACTGATGACCGGCGCGGCGGTGGTCACGAGCCAGCCGACGCCCGAATCCGTCATGAATCTCTGGGACGAACTGTTAAAAGAAAATGACGAGATTGTGCATATTCCCATGTCCAGCGGTTTGAGCGGTTCCTGCCAGAGCGCAATGATGCTCGCCGAAGACTACGATGGAAAGGTGCATGTGGTGAACAACCAGCGTATCTCCGTGACACAGCGCCAGTCCGTGCTGGATGCCCTGAAATTAACAGCACAGGGAAAGAGCGCTGCGGAAATCAAAGAGTTTCTCGAAAAAGACAAATTCAATTCCAGCATTTATATCATGCTGGACACCCTTTATTATCTGAAAAAAGGCGGACGCATTACGCCGGCCGCGGCCGCTCTTGGTACGATTTTAAAGCTGAAACCCGTTTTGCAGATTCAGGGAGAAAAGCTGGATGCCTTTGCCAAGGCGCGTACCGTTTCCCAGGGAAAGAGCATTATGATAAATGCCATCCGAAACGACATGAACAATCGTTTCGGCGGCGCGACACCGGAGAATATCTGTCTGGCGATGGCCTATACTTACGATTTGAAAGCTGCGGAGCAGTTCCGGGAAGAGGTTAAGGAGGCTTTCCCGGGTTTTGATATTTATATGGACCCGTTATCTCTGAGCGTATCCTGTCATATCGGGCCGGGAGCGCTGGCGGTGACATGCTGTAAAAAAATATAGCCGTATATTGAATATGGTCATATATTTCATTTTTTATCATAAACTATACAGATATAATCATATTTGCAAATTATAATCACATCCGCAAACATTATGCTATTTGCACAAAAACAAGTCTGCTAAAATGGGAAAAATGGATATATTATTGAATAAAAAAATATTCTGTTGACTTTCTATGTACATATTGCTATAATTACAAATGAAAACAGTTGAAATTTTGACGGCCAAATAAGGGAGCAGAAAGGACCGGATTTTATGAATGGGTTAAAAGCGATTTATGAAATCCGGTCTTTTTTTATACAATATCAAGGGGATTCGGAAACTTAGAGGAAAGGAGGAGAGCAGATGAAGCTTTTTCAAAATCTTTTGGGCAGGGATAACGGCATCGAAATCGGTTCGCCGATGGCAGGCCGCCTCGTCAGCATCAAAGAAGTGAATGACCCGACTTTCAGTGAAGAAATTCTGGGAAAAGGCGCGGCAGTCATTCCTTCCGGAAACCAGGTATGTTCGCCGATAGACGGCAAGGTTACTACCATGTTTCCGACCGGTCATGCGGCGGCGGTTACGGGTGATAACGGTGCTGCGGTCCTGATTCATGTCGGACTCGATACGGTGAATCTGAAGGGGGAATATTTCACCATTCATGCGGCTGATGGTCAGGAGGTCAAAAAAGGCGACATTCTGATGGAAGCGGATATCGAGAAGATTAAAGAAGCTGGCTATGACGTAATTACGCCGGTTATCGTCTGTAATCCGGAAGAGTTTTCCGAAATTCGGATGGCGGATTCAGGCGATGTGGCACAGGGTGATGCCATCCTGTTTCTGAAAAAATAAGGAAAGGAGTGGGGTTGCAAATTGAAAGAGTTTCAATATGTTATTCAGGACCCGGTAGGATTACATGCAAGACCGGCGGGCCTTCTTGTAAAGATGGCGGCGGGTTTTCAGAGTAAAATTACCATAAGCGGCAACGGTAAAAGCTGCGATGCCAAAAAGCTGATTATGCTCATGAGCCTCGGCATTACACAGGGAACGGAAGTGACCTGTCAGATTGAAGGAGAAGATGAGGACGCGGCTTTTGAGGCGGTTCAAAAATTTTTTACCGAGAACTTATAAACCAGAATAAGGAGGTAAGTGATTATGATGAAATATTTACAAAAGCTGGGGAAGTCCCTGATGCTTCCTGTAGCGTGTCTGCCAATCTGCGGTATTCTGATGGGCATCGGTTATGCGCTCTGTCCGGCGACCATGCAGGGCGGCGACGTTGTCGGTTTTCTGCCTAAACTGGGATTTTTCCTGGTAAAAGCGGGCGGTGCGCTGATTGACAATATGGCGCTTCTTTTTGTTATCGGCGTCGGTGTCGGCATGTCCGACGACCATGACGGTACATCGGCTCTTGCGGCTCTGGCATCCTGGCTGATGATTACCAATCTGCTTTCCGTTGGCAGCGTTACGACAATTATGCCGTCCATCGCAGAAGATGCGAAGAAAACGCTTGCATTTTCCGCAATTGCGAACCCGTTTATCGGTATTCTTTCGGGTATCATCGGCGCAAGCTGCTATAACAAATTTAAGAACACAAAACTTCCGGACTGGTTGTCGTTCTTCAGCGGCAAACGATGCGTTGCGATTATTTCCGGTGTCGCTGCGATAGTTGTTTCGGCAATTCTGCTGTTCTTGTGGCCGGTTATTTACGGTCTGCTGCTTGCACTTGGCAACGGCATCGTAGGTCTTGGTCCTGTCGGCGCTGGTATTTACGCATTCTTAAACAGACTGCTGATTCCGACAGGTTTACATCACGCGTTAAACAATGTATTCTGGTTTGATACGGTTGGTCTCGGCGATTTGTCCCATTTCTGGGCCGGACATACAAGCGCGGACGTTTCATGGAGCCTCGGTATGTATATGTCGGGATTCTTCCCTTGTATGATGTTTGGTATTCCGGGTGCGGCGCTGGCGATGATTCACACCGCAAAAACCGGGAAAAAGAAAGTTGCAATCGGTCTGGTAGCTTCCGCGGCTGTCTGCGCATTTGTCTGCGGTGTTACGGAACCTTTTGAATTTGCATTTATGTTCTTAGCTCCCGGCCTGTATGTTGTATATGCACTGTTATATGGTATTTTCACAGTGATTACAGTACTGTTGGGCTTCCGGGCAGGCTTCAGCTTCTCAGCGGGTGCAACGGACCTTGTATTCTCGGCACCGCTTCCGGCGGCACAGAGCACATGGCTGATTCTTCCGCTTGGTCTGGCTGCATTTGTTGTATTCTATCTCGTATTCCGGTTTGTTATTGTCAAATTTGATTTAAAGACACCCGGCAGAGAAGACGACGATGTGGAAGCAGAGAAGAAAGCAGTTCTTTCCAATGACAATTATTCACAGGTAGCTGCAGTTATTCTGGAAGGACTCGGCGGCAAGGAAAACGTGACGTCTCTGGATAACTGTATTACAAGACTTCGTCTGGAAATCAAAGATTATACGAAAGTTGACGAAAAGAAAATCAAATCCGCGGGTGTTGCGGGCGTTATGAGACCCAGCAAGAGCGCGGTTCAGGTCATCGTAGGCACGAAGGTACAGTTCGTAGCAGATGAGATGAAGAAAATGCTGTAAGTGAAAAGAAGTTCTAAAGGCGTTCCGCCATTGGCGGAACGCCGGGAATTTTTACGGTCCGCAAGGCGGACCTTTCTCACTTTTCAGCGAATGAATTTTTCAAGGATTGAAATGAAAGGAGCATAGTTATAAAATGAGAATCATCAGAACCAGAGACTATGACGATATGAGCAGAAAGGCGGCGGATGTAATTGCCGCGCAGATAATTATGAAGCCGGACTGCGTGCTTGGGCTTGCTACCGGCTCTACGCCGATAGGAACTTATGCCAGGCTGGTCAAAAAGTATAAAAAAGGTGATTTGGACTTTTCGGGCGTGACAAGCGTCAATCTGGATGAATATAAGGGCCTGACCAAAGAGAATGACCAGAGTTATTATTATTTTATGAATGATAATCTGTTTAGCAAGGTCAACATAGATAAGAGCCGGACATTTTTGCCGGACGGAACGGAAGCGGACAGCGATAAGGCGTGCCGGGATTACAACCAGGTCATTGCGAATGTGGGCGGTGTGGATTTACAGCTTCTGGGACTCGGCCATAACGGACATATTGGGTTCAATGAGCCGGGCACGATGTTTGAGGCTGAAACGCACTGTGTCGATTTGACGGATTCCACCATTCGGGCGAACAAACGTTTCTTTGCATCCATTGACGATGTACCCCGCCAGGCATATACAATGGGTATTAAAACAATTATGATGGCCAAAAAGATTCTTGTCGTAGTCAGCGGCGCGGATAAGGCCGCCATTGTGAAAAAAGCATTTTTCGGAGCAATTACGCCCGAAGTTCCGGCGTCCGTACTGCAGCTTCATCAGGATGTGACGGTCATCGCCGATGAGGCGGCTCTCTCGGAAATCGAATAAAAATCGTCATATCAAAAAGGAGTGCGGTTTATGATTATTAAAAACGCCAGTGTTTATACAGAAAACGGTTTTTTTGTGACAAAAGATATTTATATAAACGGCAAAGAGTTTGTGGATTGTAAAGAAAAAGCAGAGGATGGCAAGGTAATCGATGCTTCCGGCTGTTATGCCATACCGGGACTGACAGATATTCATTTTCACGGCTGCATGGGATATGATTTCTGCGACGGAACAAGAGAGGCTGTCGATGCGATGGCGGCTTATGAAGCGTCCGTCGGGGTGACGAATATTGTACCCGCGACAATGACGCTTTCGGAGGAGATGCTTCACCAAATCTGCCGGACGGCCAGAGCATATCAGGAAGAAGGCGGACATGAAGGGAGAGCCCGTTTTCACGGTATCAATATGGAGGGTCCTTTTGTATCTCTGGCCAAAAAAGGCGCGCAGAACGGCGAATACATCCATCGTCCCGATTTGGACATGTTTGACAGGCTGAACGAAGCGTCGGGAAACTGTGTAAAACTCCTTGCCATCGCGCCGGAGGAAGAAGGCGCAATGGAACTGATTGAAAAAAGACACCGGCAGACGGTTATTTCGCTGGCACATACCTGTGCGGATTACGATACGGCGATGCAGGCATTTGAAAAAGGCGCATGTCATGTGACCCATCTTTACAATGCGATGCCTCCCTACACACACAGGGCTCCCGGTGTAATCGGCGCGGCGGCGGACACGGAAAAAGCGGAAGCGGAGCTTATCTGTGACGGTGTCCATATTCATCCGTCGGCAGTCAGAACAACATTCAAAATATTCGGAGATGACCGAATTATTCTGATTAGCGACAGCATGCGCGCAACGGGACTTGAAGACGGTGACTATACACTGGGCGGCCAGGATGTCAGGGTGACGGGAAATCTGGCAGCCCTGAAAGACGGAACGATTGCGGGTTCCGTAACCAATTTGTTAGACTGTATGCGGACAGCTGTTCTTTCGATGGGGATTCCGCTGGAATCTGCAGTCAAATGCGCCGCGGTCAATTCTGCGAAAAGTGTCGGCATTTACGAAAATCACGGCAGTATTTCTCCGGGAAAAAAAGCCGATGTTGTACTTTTGAAGAAAGACGGTCTTTTATTACAGCAGGTGATTTTAGACGGGCAGCCCCTTTAAGAGGCTGCCTGACTGGTTTAGGGGACAGGAGATGCGGTTTGGAAATTCATTTTAAGAAACAGTTTTGAATTTGGTATTGCTTTTATGCCCCGTTTTTCGTATAATAATGTGGGGTTTTTTTGCAGTAAAAACTAGAGTTGTATGGGTGGTTATCAGAAAGGCGGATTATTATGAAGAAAGAAAAAGTCAGTGCAGCGGAAAAAAACAGCCAGTCGGCGAGGCTGAAACAGCTTGTCCGGCAGGCATTGGTCGCGGTCGTTATAGGCGTCGTGTTATTGCTTGGGTTTATTGTATTTAATATTGGGATGTCCAGAGTATATACTGCCCAGATAAACGCGACAGTAGCGCTGAACCAGTATCGAATCGGTTCCAAGACGCTGACTTATAATGTGCAGTCCTATGCGGTTACAGGAAGTGAAGCATATGCGGATGCGTATAGAAAAGAATTAAACGAGGACAAAAATCGGGAAAAAGCCGTTGAAACATTGAAATCCTGTGATATTACGGAAGAGGAGTGGGCAAGCCTGAATGAAATCGCTTCCATGTCGCAGAATCTTGTGCCATTGGAAGAGGCGGCAATCGAAGCCGTAAAGAACGGGGATTTGGAGTCTGCAGTATCCTATGTATTCAGTTCAGAATACGAGGAGACCGTCACGAAAATAAACAACCAGACGGATGATACGATTTCCCGTATTCTGGAAAGAAAAGACCAAAAGCAGAACGCTTTGAAAGTAATGCAGCTTATCTTTGAATTTTTATTTGCAGCCTCTTTTGCATACGTTGTAATCCAGCTGGTAAGGACTATCAAATTTGCAGACAGAGAACTTTTAACGCCAATCATCAAGGTATCTGACCAGATGACCGTGCTGGCGGAAGGAAATTTCCATACCGAACTGGATATGGAAGAAAACGAAAGCGAAGTCGGGAAAATGGTTTCAGCCATTGTATTCATGAAACAGAATCTGCTTGCCATGATAAGAGAGATTACAGAAATCCTTGCGCAAATGGGGAACGGCAATTATCAGATAACCATGAACCAGGAGTATGTAGGTGAATTTATACGGATTAAAGAATCTTTCTTACAGATTGCAGAGAAAATGAGGGAAACGCTTGTTACAATACGCAATGTCTCTTTGCAGATTGATAACGGTTCCGACCAGCTTGCCTGCGCGGCGGAGGATTTGGCGGAAAGCTGTACGGAGCAGGCTGTTCAGGTAAGTGAACTGGCAACCACGCTGGACAAGATGACGAAGAGCATGGAACAGAACAGCAAAGCGGCGGAAGAATCGGCCAAACTTGCATCGGCAGCCGGTGCAACGCTGCAGACAGGTAATCAGAAGATGGAAGAGCTAAAGGCTTCCATTCAGGAAATCAGCAAATGTTCTGAGGAAATCGGTACCATTATCGGAACGATAGAAAGCATTGCAACCCAGACAAATCTTTTGTCTCTGAATGCAGCAATCGAAGCGGCAAGAGCGGGAGAAGCGGGAAAAGGCTTTGCAGTAGTAGCTGACCAGGTGAAGAATCTTGCGGATGAGTCGGCCAAAGCGGCGAGAAAAACTACCGAGCTGATAGAAACTACTGTGACTGTTATGGACAAGAGTATTTTAATTGCGGATGAAACGGCTGAAAATATGCAGCAGGTTATGGCGGACGCTAAGGTTGCCACGGAAAAAATCAGTCAGATTACAGACATGCTAGAACAGGATGTGGTCAATATGCAGAGCCTGAATACAAACATTTCCGAAGTATCTTCGGCAGTCAATAATAACTCCGCGACATCTGAAGAAACAGCAGCCGTCAGTGAAGAGCAGAAGGCGCAGGTGGAAACGCTTGTGGGCATTATGGACCATTTCCAGATATAAAACGGAATGTCTGTCAAAAATGATTGATTCAAATATCTGTCAAAGAAATGTCTGCCAAAGCAGACGGATAGGTGTAAATGAACATTATGAAAACCAATTTGCTAAATGACAATGAGACGGAACTACAATCTGAGTACATAGAAAAAGCGCACAAATATGTGAAAGCGGAGAGTGAACGGCTTGGCCGTCCACTCTTTGCCGCTGTTATTACCTTTGGCTGCCAGATGAATGCCCGGGATTCCGAAAAACTGGCGGGTATTCTGGAGAAAACAGGTTATTGCCTTACGGATTCGGAAGAGGACGCCGATTTCATCATTTACAATACCTGTACGGTCAGGGATAATGCCAATCAGCGCGTTTATGGAAGGCTCGGCTATTTAAACAGCATGAAACAAAAAAATCCGCATTTGAAAATCGCACTGTGCGGTTGTATGATGCAAGAAGAAAGCGTCATCGAGAAAATCAAAAAAAGTTATTCTTTTGTAGATTTGATTTTTGGAACTCACAATCTTTACTGCTTTGCGCAGCTTCTTGTGACGATGTTTGAAAATTCGCCTGCGGAACTGTCCGGGAAAAAGCAGAAACATCCCGGAAAAGGCGCGATGATTATCGATATCTGGAACGAAACGGACCGCATTGTGGAAGATTTGCCGGTCAGCAGAAAGTATTCCTATAAGTCGGGTATTAATATTATGTTTGGCTGCAATAATTTTTGCAGCTATTGTATTGTCCCTTATGTAAGGGGACGGGAACGAAGCAGAGAACCGGAAGAAATTCTGCGGGAAATCAGGCGGCTTGCGGCAGACGGGGTCGTGGAAATTATGCTGCTTGGACAGAATGTTAATTCCTACGGTAAAAATCTGACAAATCCAGTTACTTTTGCGCAGCTTCTGCGGGAAGTGGAGCAGATAGACGGTATTCGCAGAATCCGTTTTATGACGTCCCATCCCAAAGATTTGTCGGATGAACTGATTCAGGTCATGAAGGAATCTTCGAAAATATGCCATCATCTGCATCTTCCTCTGCAATCCGGTTCCGACCGGATTCTGCAGAAAATGAACAGGCGTTATACGAAAGAACAGTATCTGGAGCTTGTCCGAAAAATCAAGGAAGCTATACCGGACATCGCGATTACGACGGATATTATTGTCGGCTTTCCAGGGGAGACGATGGAGGATGTGGAAGAAACCATTGATGTTGTAAAACAGGCGGCCTACGACAACGCATTTACGTTTATCTATTCTAAAAGAACCGGAACGCCTGCCGCGGCAATGGAGGACCAGGTGCCGGAGGAAGTTGTGCGTCCTGCTTTTGACAAACTGCTCAGTGTCGTACAGGAAACGGCAAAAAAACGGGCTCTGTTGTTACAGGGGAAAGTGATGGAAGCCCTTGTGGAAGAAGTAAATGAACAGGATGCCTCCCTGGTGACGGGAAGGCTCTCCAATAATATGCTGGTACATTTTCCGGGAGATGCTTCCGATATCGGGAAATTGTTGATGGTGTCGCTGGACGAATGCCATGGGTTTTACTACACGGGACATAAAGTGAGAAGAAGTTCTATGGTTCGCGGCAATAGATAAAAGACAGATAAAATTGATATATCAGAAAGGCATGGTTAGGAACATGGCTGAGATGACTCCCATGATGCAGAAATATATGGAAACGAAAAAAGAATACCCTGATTGTATTCTTTTTTATCGGTTGGGCGATTTTTATGAAATGTTCTTTGAAGACGCGGAAACGGCTTCGCGGGAACTGGAAATCACGCTTACGGGTAAAAGCTGCGGTCTGGAAGAGCGTGCGCCGATGTGCGGCGTGCCTTACCATGCGGTGGACGGATATCTGACAAGGCTCGTATCGAAGGGATATAAGGTCGCTATCTGCGAACAGGTGGAAGACCCGAAAGAAGCCAAAGGGCTTGTAAAGCGGGAAGTGACGAGAATCGTTACACCGGGTACGAATACCAATCTGCCGATGGATGATTCCAGGAACAATTATCTTCTGTGCATTTCTTATTTTCCGGGAAAAATCGGCATTTCCGCCGCCGATGTCACGACCGGGGATTATTATCTGACGGAAGTGGAAGACATTCGGAAATTACAGGATGAAATCAACAAATATGCACCTTCTGAAATCATTTGCAACGAGGCTTTCTATGTCAGCGGTTTTCCAATCGAAGAGATGAAGAACCGGCTTGGCGTAACGGTTTATTCGCTTGCAAGCCATTATTTTGATGAAGAAGTCTGCCGAAAAAGTCTGTTGAAACATTTTCATGTGTCTTCGCTGCTCGGACTGGGCATAGAGGATTTTCCGAGCGGCCTGATTGCCGCCGGGGCGCTGTTACAGTATCTGCATGAAACCCAGATGACTTCTCTGGAACATTTTACGCATCTTTATCCTTATCTGACCAACAAATATATGCTGTTAGATGGAGCAACCAGAAGAAATCTGGAGCTTCTCGAAACACTGCGGGAGAAGCAGAAGAAAGGCTCTCTGCTCGGCGTGCTGGACAGGACCAAAACGGCGATGGGCGGCCGTCTGCTGCGTAAATATATCGAGCAGCCGTTGATAAACAAAGAAGAAATCGAGCAAAGACTGGATGCGGTAGAAGAGCTGTGTGGTAACAGTATGCTGCGGGACGAGCTGCGGGAATATTTAAATCCGGTTTATGATTTGGAAAGGCTTCTCGGAAGAGTCAGTTACCGGACAGCCAATCCGCGGGATTTAATTGCTTTTCGCAGTTCTCTGGAAATGCTGCCTTCCATGAAAACGGTGTTACAGGATGCTTCTTCGGAATATTTGAAGAAAATTCAGGAGGAGATGGATGACCTGTCGGACCTTTTCCATCTGATAGACGATGCAATTATCGATGACCCGCCGATTGCGGTAAAAGAAGGCGGTCTGATTAAAGAGGGCTTTCATGAGGCAATCGACGAACTGCGCAAAGCCAAGACGGAGGGCAAAAACTGGCTCGCCGCATTAGAAAACGAAGACAAAGAGCGCACCGGGATTAAAAATCTGCGCATCAAATACAATAAAGTATTCGGTTATTACTTTGAAGTAACCAATTCCTATAAAGATTTGGTTCCGGAAGATTATATCAGAAAACAGACGCTTGCCAACGCGGAGCGCTATACGACGCCCCGTTTAAAGGAACTGGAAGACACGATTCTGAATGCGGAAGACAAGCTGTACTCTCTGGAGTACGACGTTTTTTGCGAAATCCGGGAGACCATCGCCGGACAGATTGAGCGGATTCAGAAAACGGCGCGGGCCATCGCAAGACTGGATGTATGCGCCGCCCTTTCCTATGTGGCGGAACGGAATCATTATGTCCGTCCTTCCCTGAACGAAAAAGGCATTATCGATATCAAAGAAGGCCGGCATCCGGTGGTAGAACAGATGATTCAGAATGACATGTTCATTGCGAACGATACCTATCTGGATAATAAAAGGCATTGCATTGCCGTCATTACGGGCCCCAATATGGCCGGAAAATCCACCTATATGCGGCAGACGGCACTGATTGTCCTGATGGCACAGCTCGGCTCCTTTGTTCCGGCGAAAAAAGCCGACATTGGCATTGTGGACAGAATTTTTACCAGAGTCGGCGCCTCGGACGACCTGGCAAGCGGACAGTCTACTTTTATGGTGGAAATGAACGAAGTTGCTAATATCTTGCGGAACGCGACGGCGGACAGTCTGCTTGTGCTGGATGAAATCGGACGCGGCACCTCCACATTTGACGGGTTAAGCATTGCCTGGGCGGTCATTGAGCATATCAGTAACCGGAAACTGCTCGGCGCTAAGACCTTGTTCGCCACGCATTACCATGAGCTGACGGAGCTGGAAGGCAAGATGGACAATGTAAACAACTATTGCATCGCCGTCAAGGAAAAGGGTGACGATATCGTGTTTTTAAGAAAAATCATCAAAGGCGGCGCGGATAAAAGCTACGGTATTCAGGTTGCAAGGCTTGCCGGTGTGCCGGACATGGTCATCGACAGGGCAAAAGAAATCGTGGAACAGTTAAGCGATAACGATATTACGGAGAAAGTGCAGAATATCGAAATTAACATTAAGAACGAAAAAAAGAAAGCCGTCAAATATGACGAAGTCGATTTAGAGCAGATTTCCCTGTTCGATACGGTGAAGGATGAAGACGTCGTGCGGGAGCTTGAGGAAATCGATATTACGACGCTGACGCCGGTGGATGCGCTGAATGTGCTGTACCGTTTGCAGAATAAGCTGAAAAATCGCTGGAAATGAAGAGAATGTTCTATTGGTGCGGCAGAATCAGAAAAGCTCAGGCCGTAAGGCGGAGAAAGGAGTACGGTTATCAAAATGAAAATCAACGTACTGGACCATCAGACAATCGATAAAATTGCGGCGGGAGAAGTGGTAGAACGGCCCTCCAGCGTGGTGAAAGAGCTGGTGGAAAACGCGATTGATTCCGGTGCGGATGCGGTAACGGTCGAAATCAAGGATGGCGGAATCTCTTTGATACGGGTAACGGATAACGGAAGCGGTATTGAGAAATCCCAGATGCGGAACGCCTTTTTGCGGCATGCTACCAGTAAGATTTCGACAGCCGATGATTTGACTGAACTGGTCAGTCTCGGATTTCGTGGAGAAGCGCTGGCGAGCATCGCGGCAGTCTCTATGGTGGAAGCGGTTTCCAAAGTGGAAGAAGATTTGACGGGCATCCGTTACGTTATCGAGGGCGGCGTGGAAAAAGAACTGGAAGAAGTGGGAGCGCCGAACGGGACGACGATTCTGGTTCGGAATCTTTTCTACAATACGCTGCCGCGTAAGAAGTTTTTGAAGCAGCCCCAGACGGAAGGCTCCTATGTGGCGGATTTGATGGAGCATCTGGCTTTATCCCATCCCCGGATTTCTTTTCGCTTTATTATCAATGGGCAGAACCGTTTCCATACATCGGGAAGCAATGACTTAAAAGAGATTATATACCGCATTTACGGGAAGGATATTGTAAAAGAATTACAGGAATTTCATGCTCAGGGGGATGGGTTTTCGGTGGACGGTTATCTTGGGACGCCGCTTATCAACCGTTCCAACCGGAACTATGAGCTTTTCTATATTAACGGAAGATTTATCAAAAGCAGTCTGATTGGAAAAGCGGTGGAGGACGGTTATAAAGAATATCTGATGCAGCATAAATTTCCATTCTGCGTACTGCATTTTACGATTGACACGGGACGTATCGATGTAAATGTCCATCCGACCAAAATGGAAGTGCGGATTGCCGGGGGACAGGAATTTTACGAACAGCTTCGGGAAATGGTCTATAATCGGCTGCATGAACAGGAAATGATACCGGAGGTATCGCTGGAACCGCCTGGGCAGCAGAAAAAGAAAGAAAACATTCCGGAGAAAAGAGAACATGTTCCGGAACCTTTCGAGACAAAGCGGCTCGCACAGGAGAAGGCTGTACGGGAAAATGCGGTGCAAGAGAAAGTTGTTCATGAGCAAACAGTTCTTACTGGTTCCATCGTGCGGGAGATGCCGCATTATCAGGATAGCACTGCAAAAGACAACAAACAGCCTTCCGCCAATGCGCCCTCCGGAGAAAAAGCCAAAACAGCGCCCGTACAGATGGATTTATTCGATAACCGCCTTCTGTCCGCAAGCGCAAGGGAGCATTATAAGCTCATCGGACAGCTGTTCGATACGTACTGGCTGATTTCCTATCAGGATAAACTGATGATTATCGACCAGCATGCGGCCCATGAAAAAGTAAAATATGAACGCTTTATCCGGCGGTTTCAGGAGCACGGCGTCGTTTCCCAGAATCTGAATCCGCCCCTCGTCGTTACGTTAAGCGGCCGGGAAAAAGAATGTCTTATACAGAACATGGCTCATTTTGAGGCGCTCGGTTTTGTTCTCGAAGAATTTGGGGGAAACGACTATGCGCTGAGCGGCGTTCCGGTGGATTTATACGGCTATCAGGAAGCCGGCCTGTTTTATGAACTGCTCGATGAAATGGCGGAAGAAACTTTTTCGGGAACGCCGGAGGGCATCCGCATGAAAATAGCGTCGATGGCATGTAAGGCCGCGGTCAAGGGAAATGCCCGTATGAGCGTACAGGAAGCGGACACGTTGATTGAAGAACTGCTTTCCCTGCAGAATCCCTATCAGTGCCCGCACGGAAGGCCGACCATGATTACCATGAGCAAATATGAGCTGGAAAAGAAATTTAAAAGGATTGTTACATGATGAAAAAGAAACCCTTAATCATCCTGACGGGCCCGACGGCTGTCGGGAAGTCCGCCCTGTCGGTCTTACTGGCAAAGGCTGTCGGCGGGGAAGTCATTTCTGCGGATTCCATGCAGGTATACCGTCATATGGATATCGGCTCTGCCAAGATTACACCGGAAGAAATGGCGGGTATTCCCCATCATCTGATTGATATTCTGGAGCCCACAGAAGAATTTCATGTCGTCCGGTTTCAGACGCTGGCCAAAGAAGCGCTCCGGACGGTTTATGCCAAAGGAAACATTCCGATTCTGGCCGGGGGAACCGGTTTTTATATCCAGTCGGTTCTTTATGATATCGACTTCACGGAAACGGAAGAGGACGACGCATTCCGCCGGGAACTGGAACGGTTCGCACAAGAACGGGGAAATGAAGCGTTGTTTGAAAGGCTGCGCCGTATCGACCCGAAATCCTGTGAGATTCTGCATGCAAATAACGTAAAGCGCGTCATCCGGGCCATTGAATTTTATGAGAAGACGGGAAAACCGATTTCGGAGCACAACGAAGAACAGCATGAAAAAGAATCTCCTTACCGCTTTATTTACTTCGTATTGAACGACGAGAGACAAAGGCTGTATGAAAAAATTGAAAAAAGAGTCGATGCCATGCTGGAAGCCGGACTTGTAGATGAGGTGAAGATGCTGAAAGAGATGGGATGCACCAGAAATCATGTGTCCATGCAGGGGCTCGGCTATAAAGAAATCCTGGAATATCTTGACGGTGAGTGCACCCTGGAAGAAGCCGTTTACCGCCTGAAACGTGATACCAGACATTTTGCCAAAAGACAGCTCACATGGTTCCGCCGGGAAAAGGATGTGGTATGGATTTCCAGACAGGATTTCCGAAAGACGCCCGATATCGGCGAAGACGCGGCGATATTGGAATATATGATGCGCTTGTTAAAAGAAAAGGGCATGATTGCCAAAGAATAGGATAGCTGTAAAAATAGATTGATAGAAAGGCTGACAGAAAAATATTTATGAAAACAGAACTAAACGAACAATACCAAAAACTGGGAATTTCGGAAGCCGTATTAAAATTCGGAAACGAAATTCTTGTTTCTTTGGGAGAACGGTTCCGGGAAATAGACGAAATCGCAGAATATAACCAGCTCAAGGTGATTCATGCCATGCAGCAGTGCAAGGTAAGCGAAGCCTGTCTTTTGGGTACGACAGGGTATGGTTATAATGACCTGGGCCGGGATACGCTGGAAGAAGTCTATGCGAAGATATTTCACGCACAGGATGCACTGGTGCGGCCCCAGATAACCTGCGGAACACACGCGCTGGCGCTGGCGCTGATGAGCAATCTGCGGCCCGGCGACGAATTGCTTTCGCCCGTCGGGAAGCCTTATGATACATTGGAAGAAGTCATCGGTATCAGAGAATCCAGAGGGTCCTTAAAAGAATATGGCATTTCCTATAAACAGGTGGAGCTGCTCCCGGACGGGAGTTTCGATTATGAGGGGATTCGGGCGGCACTCTGCGACAAAACCAGGCTGGTGACGATTCAGCGTTCCAAAGGTTACCAGACGAGGCCGACCCTTTCCGTGACGCGGATTGGGGAACTGATTCGTTTTATCAAGGAAATCCGGCCCGATATCATTTGTATGGTGGATAACTGTTACGGGGAATTTGTGGAGACCATCGAACCCGGTGACGTGGGTGCGGATATGACAGTCGGTTCCCTGATTAAGAATCCCGGCGGAGGTCTTGCTCCAATTGGCGGCTATATCGCCGGAACAAAAGAATGTGTGGAAAACGCCGCGTACAGGCTGACGTCTCCGGGGCTCGGCAAGGAAGTGGGCGCTTCGCTCGGCATATTGTCTTCTTTTTATCAGGGGCTGTTTCTGGCTCCGACGGTTACCGCAAGTGCCTTAAAGGGCGCGGTTTTTGCCGCAAATTTGTTTGAAAGGCTTGGTTTTCCTGTTATTCCGAACGGTACGGAGAGCCGGCACGATATCATTCAGGCCGTCACGTTTGGAAATCCGGAGGGCGTCATCGCTTTCTGCCAGGGTATTCAGGCGGCCGCTTCCGTAGACAGTTTTGTGACGCCGGAACCCTGGGATATGCCGGGATATGATTCCCAGGTCATTATGGCGGCGGGAGCCTTTGTGTCGGGTTCCTCCATCGAACTGAGCGCGGACGGACCGATTGCGCCGCCTTATGCGGTTTATTTTCAGGGCGGCCTCACTTGGCCCCATGCCAAACTCGGCATTCTGAAGGCTTTGCAAAGCCTTGTGGAACGGGGGATTGTTTCGGAAAAAGATTTTGCGTGAAATTCCGGATTTAAAAAATTTGGTAAATTTTGTATACAGAAAAAAGGGTTTGTGGTAAAATGTTCAGGATGGGGAGTTTGTGTGAAGGAGAGAGCAGCCGTCGGGAAAGAGGCTGAATGAAATTAGTAAAGTATGAGAACAATGATAATGGTATCATGCAGAATCTTCCATATGAGAAATTTATTTCCTATGGCGCGGAGACGTTGACGGATTCCGAACTGCTGGCTATCATCATACGGACAGGAACACAGAAGATGAGTGCGCGGGAGCTCGGTGAGGAAGTGCTGCAGGCTGCCGGGAAATACGGAAACGGGCTTCTCGGACTCTATCAGATACCGCTTCAGGAGCTGATGCGGGTAAAGGGCATCGGCAAAGTCAAAGCCGTAAAGCTGAAAGCGCTGGCAGAGCTTTGCACCAGAATGGCGCAGACAAAAGCAAGGGAGCGTCTGTCCTTTACAAGACCCGAATCCGTGGCCGGCTATTATATGGAGCGGTTCCGGCATGAGAAGGTAGAGCATATTCTGCTTTTGCTGTTTGACGCCGGCATGCACCTGTTAGAGGAGCAGCTGTTATCGACCGGAACAGTCAACGCCTCCCTGTTATCGCCGAGAGAAGTATATATCAGCGCATTCCGTTCCCAGGCAACACATATTATGCTTTTGCATAATCATCCGGGCGGAAATCCGGAACCGAGCAGAAACGATATTCAGATTACGAAGCGTATCGCGGAAATCGGAAAAACGATTGATATTTTCATGCTGGACCATATTATTATCGGTGATAACAGCTATTTCAGTTTCAAGGAAAGCAGTCTGCTGAGCGAATGCTCCGTTCCTTGAAAAATATATGCGGATAGCAATTTATTTTGAAAGGAGTTTTAATCTTGGCAAATAACGCATTTGGAATTGATTTGGGGACAAGCAATATTAAAATATACAACCGCACGGATGACAATGTTTTTGTGGAAAAGAACATGATTGCGATTGAGAATAAGCGGACTTTGTTCGCTTATGGCAATTCAGCTTTCGATATGTATGAGAAAACGCCGGGAAACATCCAGATTACTTATCCTTTGAGTAATGGCGTTATTGCAGACATACAGAACATGGAAACCCTCATAAAATATTTTATGATTGATTTGATGAAGGGCGGCTTACGTCCGGCGGATTATTATATTGCGGTTCCCTGGGATGTGACGGAAGTGGAAAAGCGCGCTTTCAAGGATTTGGTTAAGGAATCCAATGTAAAAGCCAAAAAAGTCATGGTTGTGGATAAAGCCGTGGCGGACGGTCTGGGACTTGGCATCGACGTCAAAAATTCCCAGGGTGTTCTTGTTGTGAATGCCGGATTCGATACGACGGAAATTTCGATTTTGTCCCTCGGCGGCATTGTTCTGAGCAAACTTGTCAAAGTGGGCGGCCGGAAATTCGACGAGGCAATCAAAGCGGCGATTCGCCGGGAGTACAGCCTGATTATCGGCGGCAAGACTGCTGAAAACGTGAAGATTGCGCTGGCCGATTTGGAGGCGCAGAAGAGCGGCGCCGTCGTTTATGGACGCGATATCGTGACGGGGCTTCCGGTGGAACGGGAAATTCCGACTGCCCTCGTGAACGAATGTCTGACGGAACATTTTAATACGATTATCGATAATATCAAAGTGATTCTGGAGCGGACGCCTCCGGAACTTGCGGCAGATATTTACCGGCACGGCGTCTATCTGACAGGCGGAGCTTCCCAGGTCAATAATCTGGCGCAGCTTATGAGTAAAGGAACCGGATTAAAGGTCAATCTTTCCGAGCATCCGATAGAGAGTGTTGCGCTTGGGCTTGCCAAAATCATTAACGAAGATAATTATAAATCGGTAGCATATGCAATAGAAGGAATGAGTAAATGAGTCCAATCATCAAGAGGAAAGGGGAAAAGTTTACCCTGCCGGGGAAATATCTCCTTTTCATTCTGACAATTCTTTGTACCGGTATGGTGCTGCTTACTTTTAATACGACGATTTTCAGCGGGCCGCTCGGCGCAGCCGCCGGATATGTCATCGTTCCCTTTCAGGAAGGCGTCAGTGCGGCGGGCAGTTTTCTTCGCAGCCGCTCGGAAGAGCTTGGGCAGATTCGGGATTTGATTGCGGAAAACGAAACGTTAAGGGCGAAGATAGATGAGCTGACGATTGAAAATACGAGATTACAGCAGGACCGGTACGAGCTGACCAATCTGCGGGAATTATATGAGCTGGATTCTCAATACGACGAATATGAGAAAGTCGGTGCCCGGATTATCGCGAGAGACTCCGGAAACTGGTTTTATTCTTTTGTCATCAATAAAGGAGCTGATGACGGCCTTACGGTCGATATGAACGTGATGGCCGGCAGCGGCCTGGTGGGCCGGATTGTCGATACCGGACCGAACTGGTCGAAGGTAAAATCAATTATTGCCGACGATTCCAACGTAAGCGCGATGGTATTGTCAAGCTCCGACAATATGGTTGTCAATGGGGATTTGCGGCTGTACGCTTCCGGTGTCATTTCTTTCGAACAGCTCAAAGACAGCGATGATGTGGTGGTGGAAGGCGATAAAGTGGTGACCTCCAATATCAGCGATAAATACCTTCCGGGGATTTTAATCGGTTATATCAATACCATCAACACCGATTCCAACAACCTGACCAAATCCGGTTATATCACGCCGGCGGTAGATTTCGAGCATCTGGAAGAAGTTCTGGTCATATTGGAGCTGAAGCAGACAGTCGAAGAATAACCGTGGCAAAGTAAGAATGGATGACAGATGTCTATGAAACGTTTTATCGTGACGGCTTTTTTTATTTTTATATGTTTTCTGCTCCAATGCACCGTTTTCCGTGCGCTCGCTTTTGGCGGCATTGTTCCGAATCTGCTGATTGTGCTGACGGCTTCTTTTGGCTTTATGCGCGGTGAAAAAACGGGTCTGCTTATCGGTTTTTTCAGCGGTCTTCTGGTGGATATCTTTTTTGGTTCCGTCATCGGCTTTTATGCACTGATTTACATGTACATCGGCTATATGAACGGTAAATTCAGCGCAATTTTTTACCCGGAAGACATTAAACTGCCAATTACCCTGATTTTGTGCAGTGATTTTTTTTACGGCCTGATTTGTTATATCATTTTATTTCTTCTGCGGGGGAAATTTGATTTCAGCTATTATCTTGTGCATATTATTTTTCCCGAAATGGTATATACGGTAGTCGTAACACTGTTTTTGTATCCTGTCATTCTGCGCGTAAACCATAGTCTGGAGCAGCAGGAGAAAAGAGGCGAAAAGAAGTTTGTTTGAAAATATATGGGAACATTTGAAAGAAAATATATTCAATATGGTGACTTCCAGACTTCTTGTTCTTGTTCTGGTTCTTCTTGGCATGGGCGGATATCTGGTTTATACGATATTTCAATTACAGATTGTCAATGGAGAGGAATATTTTAATAATTTCCAGCTGAGAATTACGAAAACCAGAACGATTGATGCGACA
>CAJTRL010000047.1:0-25290 GCA_910578715.1 uncultured Lachnospiraceae bacterium
CGCTGACAGGAAAAAAGAAAGCGGCAAAGGCAAACCCGAAAATCACCGCCCTGCAAGTGGAACTTGCCCATGTGGACAGCGAGATTGAAAAGCTGGTGGACAGTCTGACGGGCGCAAACAATGTGCTGCTCTCCTATGTGAATGTGAAGATAGCCGAACTGGACGGACGCAAGCAGGAACTTCTGGCAAGGATAGCGGAGTTGACGGTGGAAGCCATCAGCCCGGAACAGGTCAGCCAGATTTCCGGCTACCTCGACACATGGGACAGCGTATCCTTTGACGACAAGCGGCGGGTGGTGGATTTGATGATTACCACCGTTGCCGCCACAAGCGACAGCTTGAACATCACATGGAAAATCTGACGGGCATATCAGCGCCCGTCAGACCGTTACCTTGTGTAGTCCCTTGTAAACTGTACCTTTCCAAATTGTAAATATCATTTAAAATCTCTTTAATTTATTCACAATTCTATTCTTAATGAGGATTGATATTTTCTCAGGCGCAGTATATACTAAGTATATACAAATTTTAAGGAGGGCTTAAATGCAGACACAGGTAAAAGAATGGGGTAACAGTCAGGGAATAAGACTGCCAAAGGAGATACTGAAAAGTGCAGGAATTGCATTAAACGAGCTTTTAGATGTCACAGCGTCAAACGGTGTCATTACTTTATCAAAACCATTTCGTCACAAAACGCTGGAAGAAAGAGCTGCGGAGTTTGACGGAAAATTAATGCTTGACGGCGAATATGACTGGGGCGGTCCTGTCGGAAGAGAGGTGTGGTAATGGAACCTTTACATCAGGGAGATATTTTGAAAATAGAAAAAATTTCACATCCTGTATTCATTGCCAGTAAAGACTTTTTCAATACCAACGGTGAGATAATCGGATGCCCTGTTATTCATAACTCTAAGCCGGGACCTCTTCATATATGGATGTCCACAAAAAATACGGAAGGATACATCCATTGTGAAAAACTTACACTGCTGGATTTATCGGTCCGTGGTTATAAAAAAATAGACCGATTGCCATTTTCCGAAATTATGAATGTATCCGATGCCATACAGGGTATTTTTGACTATATCTGAAACTGTTATCTCTGTAATGGAGTTGCTGTCCCTGTTCATGGCTCTGTCCCCCAACTTAAAAAGGAAATACAATGATGAATCCCTGGGAAGAAATATCCTTATCCGATTATGAAGCGCATATGAAATTAAATACGGTTATGCAGTTACAGTGCTTAAACCAGATGATGAAAAGCCAGTTTGATTCCTATCCTGTAAGTTCTGCGGTTATTCTGGGAATTGCGGGCGGAAACGGCCTGGAACACATCGACAGGAACAAATTTCACAAAGTGTATGGCATCGATATTAACAGGGAATATCTGACCGCGGTAAAGAAACGATATTCCGGCATTTCCGACAGATTGGAATGTATGCAGTTAAATCTCATGGAAGAAGCGGACAGACTACCTAAAGCGGAACTATTGCTTGCTGATTTGTTAATTGAATATATCGGATACGACTGCTTTCTAAAATCAGTGGAACAGGTACATCCCAAATATATATCCTGTATTATTCAAATCAATCCGGCCGACCGCGGGAACGAAGAAAACAACTGGGTTTCCGATTCGCCCTATCTCCATGTATTCTACAATCTCGACCGCGTCCATCATCAAATAGAAGAAACTCCGCTGATTCAGGCTCTGCGCGGTATCGGGTATCGTCTCATTGACAAAAAGGACCGTTCCTTACCGAATGGAAAAAAACTCGTTCAGTTAGATTTTACACAGGCCGGAACAGAACTTCATCCCAGCCTGATTTCCTCCTCCAGCCGGAAAGAATAAATAATTTTCTCCGCGGTCCGCATTCCTCCGCCGGAAGGCCTGTACCCGGAAAGCTGCTCCAGCGCTTCCGCATAGTAATCCAGCTGTGTCTGATACCGCTTTACCAGTTCGTCGGCGCGTGTAACCGCATCCGTTTTGTAGTCCACCACCACATAGCTTCCTTTCTCTTCAAAGAAAACATCGATAATGCCCTGAATAAGGACCGTTTCCTCCTCCGGAAACTCCGCGTTCAGACGGTTTGCGGATAGTCCGAGCACAAACGGCTGTTCCCGGTACAGTTTCCCCGCACAGGCCGCCTTTGCCATTCTTTTTGCGATGCCGCTTTTCAGAAAGGCAACGATTTTATCTACGGAAACCAAATCATAATAAGCCTGTGACAATTTTTCCTCCGCCAGCATTCTGTCCAGTTCTTCCTGGACCAGCTCTGATAATTCTTGCTGACAGACTTCCCGGGCAGTCTTTTCCTCATCGCCCAATCCGGTCAAAAGCCGGAAATCAAATAACTCCATCACCTTATGGTAAGCGCTGCCCCGGTCAGAGCCGCTGGCAGTCTCGTCCTGTTTCAGGAATTTGGGCAGATAAGGAACAACCTGTTCTTCTTCGTATAAAGAGAAAGAAAAATCGGTTTCTTCCCGCATTCCGGCCTTTTTCAGTTCCGAAACCGTCGTCTTTGTATATAAATCTTTCAGATTGTCATAGGAATACCGATAGGAAAATTTATCCGACATCAATGTCAAAAGTTCTTTATCTATCCGGTCAACGTTTCCCGCCGCATCGAATAGCAATAATTTTCTTCGGTCGTCCTCTCTTTCGACCAGGTCTTCTGCTTTGGCCTCCAGTGTATCTTCCCATTGGACAACGGAGATAAGCAGCTTCATATCTTCCTGATACAATGGATTTTGACTTTCTGGGTCAATCCCACACAGCCGCCATAACGCGCCAAAACAGCGGTTCCTTGAAGCCGCATATAGAAGCACGTCAAGAAAGCTGCCCATCCGTAGCAGCGTATCATACGCAAAGCATTTTTCCCTGACCCACTGCAGCGCCATCAGGGACGAAATCTTTTTTTCCGGCTGTTTCAAAGTTCCCGTCAATATCAGCTTTTCTTTCGCCCTCGTCATCGCCACATACAAAATCCTGAGCTCTTCCGCCAGATTGTCCTGACGCAGTCTGGATGCGATAAAATTCCGCCGCAGATTCCGGCTCGTCACCCGCAGTTCGGGATTTACATAATCCACGCCGATTCCCAAATCCACATCCATCACCAGACGGCCGCCCGCATCCCGGTTATTGAAGCTCTTGGCAAGCCCCGCCACAAAACAGATTGGAAATTCCAGACCCTTGCTTTTATGAATGCTCATAATCCGCACCACATCGGCATTTTCATCCTGTAAGCCAGCTTCTCCATAATCCACATCATACTTTTCCAGCTGCTCGATATACCGCAGAAAATGGTATAATCCGTAATAACTCGTTTTCTCATAATCCGCCGCTTTAACGAGAAGCATCTGTGTATTGGCGCATCTCCGGCTCCCGCCCGGCTTAGCCATCACATAGGGCAGATAGTCATATTCGCGGATAATTGTCTGAAGTAGTTCATGCACCGGCATATAAACGGTCATTTCCCGATACCGCTCCACCTGCTCCAGAAATTCCCGCAGTCTGCCGCGGAGCGAAGTCTCTGTTTCCACGCCGTCGGACTCCGGTTCCGCCTTCGTCCTGCTGCCGGCATGCTCCGATTCCGCCGCGGTTCCTTCGACGGACGAGCCTCCATCCACATACAGCCGGACCGCATCATAAAGATAACGTTTTTTCGGATAAGCCGCCCGCACCAGCGCAATTTCCTCCTCCGTAAAGCCGCCGAAGTACGAATGCAGCGTCCCGTATAGCGGAATATCCTGTAATGGATTGTCCAGTATCTGCAGAAAATGCAGCAGCTCCTGTACTTCCGCCGCCGCAAAATAACCTGTCTTGGAGGTTACATGCGCCGGAATCCCCTCTTCCTCCAATATTTTCTTAAACAGCTCGTCCCATCCCGAAGTCGTCCGCAGTAAAATCACGATATCCCGGTAAGAAGTCAGCCGCAGTTCCCCGGTCTCTTTGTCCGTCACCCGGAAAGAAGTGACAAGTTCCTTAATTTTCCCGGCGATTCCGTAGGCTTCCTGTTCTTTTGCCCCCAGCTCTCCCGCTCCCTGTTCTTTTCTTCCTTCTTCTTTTCTTTCTTCTTTTGCTCCCTCTTCCTTCGTCACGAAAAGCAGCAGTTCCGTTTCGTTCCTGTCCCCGGAAGGCGGGATAGTCCCGGAACCTGTCGTTTCAGCGCGGGTCTCCCCGGAACCGTCCGCCTCAGCGCGGGCCTCCCCGGAACCGTCCGTTTCAGCGCGGGCCTCCCCGGAACCGTCCGTTTCAGCGTGGGTCTCCCCGGAACCGTCCGCCTCCGGGTACAACGCCCCCGGATATAATGCCGCCTTTTCATCGTAAACGATTCCGCCCAGTTCTTTGCGCATCACCTGGGAAAAGACCGCATTCGTGCTGGTAAGTACCTGTTCTCTGCTCCGGAAATTTTTGTGCAGGTCGATGCGCAGCGTACTTCCGCCGTCCTCTTCCAGATAAGTATTGTATTTTTCCATGAAAAGCTCCGGCCTCGCCAGACGGAACTTGTAGATGCTCTGCTTCACATCCCCCACCATAAAACGGTTATAGTTCCCGTCCGCCTCGCCGGAAATCGCGGAAAGCAGATATTCCTGTACCAGATTGCTGTCCTGATATTCGTCGATTAAAATCTCCGTAAAATGGCTCCGGTACTCCAATGCCGTTTCCGTAGCCTCCACGCCGCCGTCTTCTTTATGCCGCAGCAGAATCTCCAGTGCAAAATGCTCGATGTCGTCAAAATCCAACAGGTTCTTCTCCCGTTTCGTCCGGCCAAAGGTTTCCAGAAAAAGAAGCGTTAAATCCACAAGCGCACAGACCGCTTCGCCGCAGACTGTCATCTGACGCAGGATTTCCTCCGAAGACCGGGCAAAATAATTCTTCTGCATCGCCTGTACCTGTTCTTTGATTTCGGAACGGATGCTTTTGACAAGTTCCCGTTTTGCCTGAGAAACCGCCGCATCCTTTTTGGGAGAAAGTCTGCCGAAAGAAAGGGCAGAGAACTGCAAAAAACGCTCCTCGTAGCTTTGCGCCGCCAGCAGCCTTTCGAGCTGTTCCTTTTCCTGTTCCAGCAGCTCCCCATACATATAGGGACCGTCTGGCATTTCACTCAGTGCAACGCATTGACCTATTTGCTCAATCAATCCTTTCAGGGATAAATCGGTCTGCCTCATCATATCCCGCACCCATCCCAGTTCCATCAGAGCGGACGCCGCCCGGTCTGCCGCCGTGCCATCAGTCCCTTCCATCAGCGCCGATACAGCCTCATCTGCTGCCGCACCATAAGTCTCACCTGTCACCAGTCCCGGCACGTCATAATCCTTCTTCCGCTCCCGCAGCCATTCTTCCGGAAACGGGTGGCTCATGGCAAAATCGTAGAGGCGGAGTACCGCCTCTTCCACCGCCCGGTCCCGGCTCCCGGTGCTGAAATACTCCATACAATGAACAAAAGCGGCGTCGCCCTCCTGATAACACCGTTCCAGCACATCGCCCATCACATCGTTTTTCAGAAGTTTCAGTTCTCCTTCGTCCGCAATACGGAATCCCGGGTCAAGCCCGATGGTATGAAAATGATTGCGAATCACAAACAGACAGAAGCTGTCGATTGTCGTAATCTGCGCATTATGCAAGAGCGCCGCCTGTTTCTGCAAATGTTCGTTTTCCGGCTCTTTTGCCAGTTTTTCTCCGATAGCATTGCTGACCCGCTCCCGCATTTCAGCCGCCGCCGCATTGGTAAATGTCACAACAAGCAGTCTGTCGATATCCACCGGATTTGCAGCGTCGCTCACCATTTTGACGATGCGCTCCACAAGAACCGCCGTTTTCCCGGAGCCTGCCGCCGCCGACACCAGCAGATTACAGCCATGTGTATCGATTACCTTCTGTTGTTCCGCCGTATAAGAAACGCCCATTTAATAACCATGCCTTTCTATTGCCGAATAAATTCGGCTATGAAAAATCTCCGATTTTTCAACCTATACTTTTATTCGCCTCCGCCATCCGGAGCACCGCCTCGTCCGGCGACAGATTTTCCAGCTTCCTCATCTGAAAACCGCCGATTTCATTGTCGAAACCGCAGATGCTCCGGTACGCGCAGTAAGTGCATGCGCTGTTTCCGTTCTGTTCACAGGGATTGACCGAAATGTTTCCCTGTAAGATTCCGGCTCCGAGCTCTTTGATTTTGAGGTTGACATAATCCGATACCGTCCGCATCTCCTCTTCGTTTATGACACTTGAGTAAGCGGAAAAGCTGCCGTCTTTTTTCCGTTCAATCGGGAGAATATCGGACTTCCCCGTAAATTCCTTATCCAACAGCCTGACAGCTCTGTCATCGCTGTTGACTATTCCGGTCGTCTTCAACTCCTGTAAAATTTTCTGATTCAGCTGTTCCGGCGTCAATGCCTGTCCGTCCTCAATCATCGGGTCGGCGATATGGTAATACAGCATCGCGGCGGGAACGACTTTTTTCCCCGGATGCTTTTTCTGCTCCATTTCCACGGCCGCATTCATATAGACCACAAGCTGTAACTGTAAACCGTAATACAGCGCCGCCAAATCGAACTTCCGGCTTCCCGACTTATAATCGATAACCTTGACATAGACGACGTCCTCTTCCTCGCATGTATCGATACGGTCGATTCTGCCCTGCAGTTTCATTTTTTCCTGTCCGGTCAGCGCGATGTTGACCGCGTCCAAATCTTCCAGCATGGAAAAAGACATTTCAAAATGCTCCGGCAGAAAAGACCCTTTCTGCAGCTGAATCTGTAACGTGCGGATTGTGCGCCCCAGAATCCGCCGGATTCTTTTCAGCAAGTACTGGTTCCGGAAACTGCTGTAAAGAACCGTTTCGCCATAGCTGACCGCATAGGCCTCTATCGCTTCATCCAGCATTTTTTCTCCGGCTTCCTGTGGAAAATCGAACCAGGTATACCCGCGTTCCGTCAGTTTTTCCGAAAACAGCTCCAGCACGCCATGAAAAACGTTTCCCATATCCACATCTTCAAAACCATATTCTCCGCGCTCTTTCAGCGCCAGCCCGTACTGCAAAAAATGCGCATAGGCACAGGCCGCATATTTTTCCAGGCGGCTGATGCTGTTTTGCAGAACTGTTCCGTACAGCGCCGTCGTCACCTGTCTGGAAAGCGGACTTTCCCGGTAATGATAAAACGCCGTATCAATCAGCCCTGAAACCGTCTCCCGCCAGTCAGGATTCCCATAGTAACTGCAAAAAAAGGTATACAGTTTCCGTTGTTCCTCCACGTCCAGTCTGCCCGCCGCATATTCCCGCAAAAGCTCCGTAAAAAACAAAATTCCGTCCGCTCCGCTCGACAACTGCTCTTCCATCGGCCAGAGCTCAGGCCTCTGAACGGTAAGACCCGGAAACAGCTTCTGCATTGTATCGATTAAGTAAGCCGGCCGCCTGCTCTTGCCGTCATTGCCGACCTTTGCGTAAGATAAGTAAAGCCGTTCCGAAGGTTTCGTCATGTTCAGATACAGATACAGCCGCTGAATATACATCTGCTGTCTTGGCGTCGGCGCAAGCTCCCAGCCCGACTCCTGTAAAAATTCCCGGTCGATATCCGAGATAATGCCCCCGCCCCCGGTTCCCTTCGGAATATTCCCGTCATTGATACCGAGAAAAAAAAGAACCTTAACTTGTTTTAAACGGGTTCTTTCGATATCGCCGATAACAATTCTGTCCACGTTCTGGGGAATCGTCCCCACCGTAATTTCGGCAAACCCGGAGTCCAGAATTTCCGCAAACTCCCGGAATGTCATTGGCTCGTCCTTTAGCAGTCCCTCTATCTGGTCCAGCAGGTCGATGACAAGGCCGTAAATCTGTCCGTATTCTTTCGCCTTTGCCGGCTCTCCCTCCGCCTTGAATTTCGCCTCATAACGGGCAAGTTTCTGCTGAAGCTCGTTTTTTACCAGAAAATCATATAACGCCCGCACTAGTTCCCCCGCCGTCCGATAACCGCCAAGAAGCGGAGCAAGCTGCTCCAGCAGACTTTCCCGCATCGCGTTATACCGGGCGAGCGCGGCAACGCCCTCTTCTCCGTCCTCTTCCTTATAGACAAAAAGACTGCTCCACTTTCTTTTCCCGCGCAGACCGAATCTGCGGATATAATTTTCCAGCCTGTCGATATCCTCCCGCGCAAAGACGCACATCCCCGTCCGCAGATAATGAAAAACCGCATCTTTGCTGAAATCCTGTAAAACAATCTGCAGCGCGCTGCGGATATATTCGGTAAACGGATTGAACAGGATTCCCCGCGTCTGGTCCATATAAACCGGTATGCCGAAGCGCGCAAACTCCTCCTCGATATCGTTTCCGTAAGTTTCCATGCTGCCCGTCACGACCGCGATATCCCGGTAGTGAAGGCCGGAGGCTTCCCCGGTCCGCACGGATACGCCCTCCGGCTTCTCTGCCCCTGTCCGCTGTCCCAGGCCTTCCTCTCCGCGGAGCAGCCGGTATATCTCGATACAGGTCTGCCGGATTTCCTCCTTCGGCGTTGACGCTTCCAGCAGACAGATACGCGTCGGCTCCGCTTCATAAGGCACCACCGGATAGCGGAACAAATGCCTCTCCAGATGCGCCAGCTCCGGGTTATCCCAAAATCTCGGAAGCCGTTCCGCCGGACGCCCCTGTTCATTCCCCACAGTCTCCGGCTCACACGGTCCATCCCCTGGCACTCCTCCGCAGACCACCGCCGGAAGCATCGGAACGCCCTCCGCATCCCCGAGCTTTCGCAAATCCGCAACCGTTTTTTTACTCAGATGAAACAACTTCTGCTCCCCATCCAGCCGATAGGGATTTTCCCGCGCATCAATCGTAATCGTGACAATGACTTTCTTAGTCAACCGCATGAGTTCCTGTATTACGCGATACTGAATCGGCGTGAATCCGGTGAACCCGTCAAAGGCGATAACAGCGTTTCTGATGATTTCCGATTTCGGAAGCGCTTCCCGCAGTCTGTCCAGCGTTTCCTCCGTGGTAATAAATTTTTCCTGAATATAGGATAAAAAGCCCGCATACAGCAGCTGCAAATCCTTGAGTTTATAATACAGCGCTCCCCGGCTTTTCGCAGATTCCGTGAGCTCGGAAAGCTCCTTTAAGCCGATTCCATACTGCATAAATTCCGAAATGGCGGATTTTACCTCATGAATATAACCGATTTTGTGAAGATGCTTTCCGATAACCGCTAACTTCTGCTGTTCTGCTTCCGCCACCTTCCTAAGAATCAGGCTTTTGCCCGTATCGTCGAGAACCGGCATATCCTTATGCCCGACTTCTTCCAGAATCCGGTGCGTCAGTCTTCCGAAACTTAAAACGTCGATATTCATAATGCCCCTGTTCGGATGCTCCAGCACCAAATCCATCTGCGTCTGCATCGAAAACTGGTCCGGCACGATTAAGAGAAAATTGCAGTCCGGCTCCTGTCCCGAAGCCTCTATGATAAAATCATGAAGTTTTCTGCTTTTTCCGGCTCCTGAGCCGCCAAAATAAAATTGAAGAGCCATACGTCAGCTCCTTTCGTTCTGCTTCCCGGCCTGCCATTCCTGTAACATCCGCGCCCGCCTCGCCATCACCAGCGCCAGAATGTCTTTAGCCTGTCTTTCCTGTTTGTGCAGAATGCACTGCCTGATTCTCGTAAGCTGTTTTTCAAAAACAGTCAGTTCCAGTTCCCGCACCCGGTTCTGCATCCGCTGCACCGTCATGGCCGCGACCTGCCAGTTCCGGTGGTTGACGGCCTGGCCCAGCTTCATAAAATCATAGCTTTGCAAAAACGTAAGCCTGTCCGCTTCCCTGTCGTCTTTATTTTCCACCACAGTTTCCTCCCTTTTACGGAAAATTTCACAAAACCATCAAAAGCGTTCCGGCCCCAATCAGCACGCACCCGAACGCCGACTTTACCGTAAACTTCTCGTGCAGAAAAACAAATGCGAGTACGAGCGTAATGACAACGCTCAGCTTGTCGATTGGAACAACCTTTGAAGCCTCGCCGATTTGCAGCGCCTTATAATAACAGAGCCAGGAGGCCCCGGTCGCCAGTCCGGACAAAACGAGGAACAGCCAGCTTTTCCTGCTGATTTCCAGAAGTCCTCCCTGGGCATTTGTCAGAAAAACCATGCCCCAGGCCATGATGAGCACCACCACCGTCCGCACCGCCGTTGCCAGATTGGAATTGACGCCCTCAATTCCGACTTTGGCAAGAATGGCGGTCAGCGCCGCAAATACGGATGATAACAAGGCAAATACAAACCACATAATATCAGTCCCCTTTCACAAATACAGCCTTCCGCGAAATCTCTTCTTCCTCAAAACTGACTACAAGGCTTTCTTCCTCCGAAATCAGCTCTCCGTCCTTTTCCCATCCCACGAAGCGGTATCCCGCTCCGGCTTCCGCCGTCAGAACTATCGGATAATCCGTAAAATAATCCCCTCGCCAGATATTTTCTTCATCAAACGGTATCTTCGCCGTATTTACAATCACATTTCCCGCTTCGGTGTCGTTGATTTCCACCTTTACCCGGGCCAGACCGCCAGCCAGCCCAAAATTTTCCTTCAGATACTGCGCAATATACGGTTCCCGGTTTTCCAGAAAAATCCGTATGTCCTCTACGGCACTCCGGTAAACCTCTTCGTTTTCCTTTCCAAAAAATCTCTGATTATGCGCTTTCATCGGTTCCGCCATCAGGCCGGCGGCATTCCCGATATATGCTTCAACGCTTTCCTTCGAAAAACAGGTATTGGCCAAATCCATCAGGGTAAGGGCAAACTGTTTTCGAAACTCCTCGCTCCGGCACAAACTGTCAAACATATAATCATAGTCCCTGGTATAGCTTACCGTATCCGTCTGGATAAGGCTTTCCGACAAAGATAAGGAGTTTACATCATAAAGCATCCATCTCCATCTGCCGTCCCGATATCCGTCTCCTCCGTCCCGGCGCGTACGCCACAGGGCAAAATTGTTGGTCGGCCAGTCTCCGCCCCTCGCAATATAGATTTCTACCGCATAATAATCGATAAAGCTCTGCATATCAATCACATCACAGGCATCTTCATAACTTCCGGGAACGGAAAAGTCCGTGCCCGCTATATAATCCCGCATCTCCAGGTATAAATCGAGGTCTTCTTCCTTCCCCTCCGCCACCAGGCCATTTTTAATCATAATTACATCGTCTTTTTCCACATCATAGCGATATCCAAGAAAGGCGCTGTCATATTTTTCGGTCAGCCAGTAGATTCCCCAATACTCTCCGTCCAGAAACATCGCACAGGGCACATAATTCATCGTGGCAAAGTTTCTGTCCTTTGCCAGTTCGGACACCAGTTTGTCCCTGAGTTTCGTACTATAATCATCCCCGCCGGCAAACAAAGTCACCGTGTCCGCCCTGTAACCTGTTTCAAACAAATCCACATAAAATCTGCCGTCCTCATCATATTCCTCTCTCGCGTAAAAGCTCATGCTTCTTGGCAGACGGCCACGGCTTCCTCCTCCCTGAATACGAATCCCGCAGTCCTGGGCGATGACCAGCTCTCTTTCCGGACTGAATATCTGAATGCTGGCGGCGCGCTCCCACTCCCGTCCTCTCTGGTGGTAATTTCCTCCCCACTGCCACCAGTGCCTTTGTGACATGGCACTGTCAAAAGTCTCGTCGTATGTGCGCCCGAGAACATAGATACCCGTATCGTAATCAAACAGATTATCCGGCTCCGTCACGACGGAAATAACATTGAGCCCCTCATAACCCGTTTTTTCATCAAACCCGACAAAATAACTTCCGGTCTTTATACCGCTTAGGTTTCCTTCTTCATCAACGTACGCCGCCCTGACAACCGTGCATTTGTCGATGGGATAATCCGGTACGGCATATCCTGGCGGCAATAAATCTGTATTATACAGACCGATAAGTTCCGTCATATATCCGGCCGTTACATCCGTCCGCAAGGCATACCTGTTATCATTCTTTGTCGCATCGTCTATGAGAATCGGTTCCGTATATTTTATCGCATGCCCGTCCGGCTCCGAACCGTCCAGCGTATAGTAAATCTCCGTTCCCACCGGCGCATGCAGTTCCAGCATAAACGGCTCTTCATAAAAACCGGATTCGGCGGAGAACACGAGCTCCGTATACTCATCGTCGTTTTCCAGAAACAGCAGGCCCAGCAGCGCGCATAATGCAGTTAAACCTAATAAAACGCTTCTCCTGTTTTTCATCCCACGGTTTCTCCGGATTCAACGACCCAGTTCACGGTTTCCACACCGGGAACTGCCGTCAGCTCATCGATAACTTTCAGGTTCAATTCTCCCCGCGTTTTGACTTCCAGAATAAGCTCTTCGTGAGCGTCCCCTCTGTTCGCGGTCCGCACTCTCTGATTCACGACATAGGGACTCAGCTTTTCCTGAAGCTGTTCTTTGTCAATCAGCCCCCCCCCTCCCCGTGATTATCAACAGGTAACGGTTCCAGATGCCGGGTATTTTGCTGGCGATTATCAGCACAATCGCAATAAAAAGCACCGAAGTAAATGCCAGCCGGTAGTTCTGCGAACTCGTACATAATCCCTCGGCAATTGCCCAGAAAATGAATACCGTATCTCTGCTGTCTTTTACGGCCGTCCGGAAACGAATGATGGACAAAGCGCCTACCATTCCCAAAGACATCGCAATGTTACTGCTTATCATTAACATCACGATAACCGTAATCAGCAGAAGGGCAACCAGCGACCAGTTAAATTTCCGGTTATATACTACTTTTTCCGATGTAATAAAATAGGTCAGATAGATAATCAGTCCCACCAGCAGTCCGCACGTCAGGATGACCAGCGTCCTTTTTACTCCGTAGTTTGTACTGTTCGTATAAAAATAACTCAGCACTTCTTCTTTTGACATGAAATTATCCTCCTAGTAATTAAAATCATAATAATTCCTGCGCCCCGAACAATATTTGCTGTACGCATTCTGTGTCAGTCCGAACCGGCACAGCGCATCGGATATAAATCCCATGAGCTTTCCGCTGTACTTGATTTCCAGTACAACATCTTCATACAGAACGGGTGTATAATTGATATTTGGTGAAAAAAGATTCAGATTTGATTCCGAAGACCTGATATTCATATCCAGCGTAATGCGCGTGTCATACATAGGGTATCTGTACGCCAGCCTGTCGTATTCGATAATGACCGCCGGCATATACCGTCCCCGCGCCATAATGCCATATGCTTTTATGCTGGTCTGCGTATCGTGAAAATAGTTTTTAAGGACACTGTAATCTCCCAAAGAAACGGCCTTAACATCCCTTTTCGTTATCAGAAAGCTCTGCTTCGACTGGGCATCGCCCATTTTCTCTTTCAGCTCCAGCTTGCACAAGGACGCATCCCCGTCATAAATTCTTGCCCTTACTTTCTTTCGGATATCGACGCCGGAGAGTTTGTCCGCAAAATCCGTATTATAAACCGACTCGAAATAAAGACTCCGAACCGAATATGCCCCGCCCGGGCAATGACTGTCTCTTTCCAGAAGACCGTCAAGACATTCTCTTATACGCAGAGCTTTTCCCAGTGGAACAATATATTTGACTTCCCTCCTGAGTGTCAGAAATTCCTTGCTCATCCCTGTTCTCCAACTATATCGTGATTAAAATATTATAGCATCTCATAGATTGCTTTTCAACCGGGGGCCGCCTTCCGCTTCATCCAGGCAAAGGCCGCAAGGCAGACAATCACGGATAAAAGAGAGCCAGCCGGGGCCGCAATCCCCATCGGAAGCAGCGATTCCGTAAAATATTCCGCCGCCACATAAGCCAACGGAATCCGGGCGCAGACGATGGAAATCGAATTGTGGATAAAAGAAATCATCGATAACCCGTATGCACAAAAATATCCGCTGAAACAGAAATGTACACCCGCAAAAATGCAGTCCCACACATAGCCCCGCATATACTGCCCGCCGAGCCGGATAACTTCCCCGTCGTCCGCAAACAGCCCGACCGCGCCTTCCGCCGCAAACTGCATGATGACCGAAGCGACCAGCCCGAACCCAACCGCAATCATCGTCGCATACTTCAAAGTTGCCCGCGCCCTGTCGTGTCTGCCGGCGCCGATATTCTGCGCGGCCAGCGCCGACACGGTCGAAAGCATGGATGAAGGTATCAGGAAAAGAATCCCTATCAGTTTTTCCACAATGCCGACTGCCGCCGCATCGTTTAGTCCTCTGCGGTTCGCAAAAACCGTGATAACGATAAACGCTATCTGGATAAACCCGTCCTGTATCGCCACAGGAACGCCCACCTTTAAAATATTCCCAAGAACTTCTTTTTTCGGCCTGAAATCGGCTCTGCCAAGTCCCGGAATCATCTTTCGTTTCCGAATAACGACAAAAGAAATGAGCACACTGACGGTCTGGGAAAGCGTCGTCCCAAGCGCTGCCCCGGCCGTTCCGAATCCCATCACGCCGATGAAAAGATAATCCAGTACAATATTAAAACCACAGGCAACCGCAATAAAATACATCGGGCTTTTGGAATCGCCCATTCCACGGAAGATGGAACTGATAATGTTATACGCCGTAATAAACGGAATACCGGCAAAACAAATATTCAGATACCAGACCAGCCCGTCCACCGCCTCTTCCGGCGTCGCCATAACCGCCACAATCGCCTTTACCATAAGCAGCAGCGCCGCCGTACAGACAACGGAAAGGGTCATAAATAATACGGCCGTATTCCCGACCGCCTGATTGACTTTATCTTTTTCCTTCGCGCCCACCGCGCGCCCAATCATGACCGTGGAGCCCATCGCCAGCCCGACAATCATCACCGTCAGCATGTGCATGACCTGGCTCCCGATGGAAACGGCCGTCGTGCTTTCCACCCCGCAATACTGTCCGATAATGAACAAATCCGCCATGCCATATAGAGTCTGCAAAAAATACGAAAGCAAATAAGGCAGCGAAAAATACAGAATCGTCTTAAAAACGCTGCCCGTCGTCAAATCCCTGTTCATTATCCGTTAATCTCCTTTGTTTCTTACCCTTTCAGCCCTCTCGCCTGTCTGTCCATATCCTCCACGACAATATCATAAATTTCCCCAAGCGAAGCGCAGTATTCCAGTAACTGCCAGGGCTCGTTCGTGTGAAAATGAACCTTAATCAGCTCTTCGTCCCCCACCGCCAGCAGACAGTCGCCCTTGAAATGCTCCGTAATATAATCGCTGATGCTGTCCTCGTCCAGGTTTTCTCCTTCAATTAATAACTGGGTATCATACCGAAATTCTAACATGTTTTTGACTCCTTTTGCTCGCGTCGTTTGTTTTCCTTTTGCCCACTGCAGACTCGAAAGCTCGCGCTGACGCGCTTTCTGTCCGATTTCATCGGACGTTTGCTCGTTAGGCTCATAGACTCGAAAGCCCGCGCTGACGCGCTCCCTGTTTGACTTCGTCAAACGCTTTCTCGTTAATCAGGCAAGAAAAACAAATGCCGCTTCGCGTCGCTTGTTTTTCTTTTGCCTGATTATATCACAATTATTCCTCTTTCGCAAATTGCATCTGAGCGGTTATTTTGCAGACTACGGCGAAATAAAGCAGATAGAAGAACGCCGTGCACAGGCCGAAGGCTCCGGCGGCTCTTGGCAGAACATTTGCCGCCATACCGGGCAGAAGCGTCCGCAGCTTCCAGTTTACGAGCGGCGTACATAAGAAAAGAAGCGGTGCTGACATTCCAAACGGCAGCGCCAGCCGGAGCGCAATCTGCTTTCGCAAAACAGCCTTAATCTGCGCGCGGCTTTTTCCCAAATAATAGAGAATCTTCAAATTCCCGGCTTCCCGCCGGATTTCTGTCAGAAGCAGAAGCGCCTGAATGGAAAAACAGACCGTAAAGAATAGGATGCTCAGGCAAATCTGCAGAAAGCCCATCCATTCCCGGTTCATTTTATCATAAAGCGGCACGCCCGGCACAAACAGCAGCACGCCGAATTGAAAAGAAACGGCGGAAAACAGCAGGCAGATGCAGAACACCGTGCCAAGCAGCGCGTTCTTTTGAGGGTTCGACAACATCCATGCCATCGAATACAGCCGGCTTTTCCGGTAAAAAAACCCGGCGCCCGTTTTTTCCGCCCGGCGCCTTGCCTGGCACAGACAGGCGAACAGATAACGATACCCCGCAAACACAGCCGTAAAAAGCGGAATCGCAATCACCGACAAAATAGGAAGACCGTTTTGGCCGGGCAGACCAGTCACACCGAGCATTCCGCCCAGAAAACAGACAAAACCGATTAGAAAAAGCAGTCCCCATTTCCGGCATGCTCCCATATCCTGAAAGCTCCTGTTTCGCTTCTCTTCCAGCAATAAATCGCTTATCCGCATTTTGTAAAGCCGGCGCCCGATGAAATAAGAACATATCAGCTGCGCCAGGCCAAAATACAGAAGGGAATGAAAAACACTGCGTACCATCATCCACGGCAGATTCCCTCCCAATCCGCTGCCCGGCCAGAGTCCTGTCAGATAAATAAATCCCGACGCCGCAGTTCCGAGCGCGGTTCCCATCAAAAAGCAGCCCGCTCCCATTATCCCAAATTCACACAGGAACATTTCCGTCAGTTTTCTTTTTTCCATCCCCATCAGCAAATAGCTGGCAAATTCTTTTGCCCGTTGTTTCAGCATATATTCATTCATATAGTATATTAATATAATTAATATCATGACAATCAGCAGCGGCAGTGAGGCTGTCTGAAACCCGGCAAGTCTCCCGGCCTCCGCAACAAATTCAAAACATTCCATCACCGCCAGCAAGATGCCCACCGTCACAAAATAAAGCAGATAATCCATAAAAGAACGTTTTACATTTCGAACCGATAATTTCCGATACATTTTTCCTCTTATTCCGCCGCACAAGCGGCATTCTCCGTATTCAGCAACTTCCTCCACATTTAACGATTTCCTTCACACTGAACAAATTCCTCCACGCTTAGCTTTTCTTCACGCTTAACAAATTCCTCCTCGCTTAGCTTTTCTTCACGCTTAACAATTTCTTCCTCGCTTAGCGGTTTTCTTCACGCTTACTTCCATGACTCTTCCTCAAGCCATGCGGTCTTTTGCAGAATCCGGGCAAAAAAAGTCTGTCTGTCCGCATCCCCGCGCTCCAGAGATGTTTTGATTTCGCCGTCCCGCATAAACAGAATGCGGTCGCAATAACTGGCCGATAGAACGTCATGTGTCACCATCAGGATGGCTGCACCCTCTTCCTTACAAAGCATCGTAAACGTATCTAACAGCTGCCTGGCAGATGCGGAATCCAGCGCTCCCGTCGGTTCATCCGCCAGAATAATATCCGGTTTCATGACGACGGCCCGCGCACAGGCGCAGCGCTGACGCTGCCCGCCCGATACCTCATAGGGAAATTGCATCAGGACGGACTGAATATCCAGTTTTCCGGCCAGTTTCCGAATCCGCCCGTCCATGTCTTTTTCCGGCTCTTCACGTATTGTCAGCGCCAGCGCAATATTTTCATAAATCGTCAGCGTATTGAGCAGATTATATTCCTGAAAAATAAATCCAAGATGCTCTCTGCGGAACTTCGCCATCTCCTCATCCGAAAGGTCCGCAGTTCTCTTCCCGCCGATTTCTATCACGCCTTCCGACGGACTGTCAATCGCCGCAATCAAATTCAAAAGTGTCGTTTTTCCGGAACCTGACGCTCCCATAATTCCCACAAAGCTGCCCTTTTCGACCCGGAAACTGACCTGATGAAGCGCTGCCGTTTCCAAACCGCCGGCCCGATAGCGTTTTGAAACGTTCTCTACCTTCAATATATCGCAAAGCGCTGTTCCTTCCGCTTCTTTTCTTTTTCCGCTTCCGGCATCTCCACCCAGCCAGTCCGTAATAACCTGGAGCAATACTTCGTCCGTTTTCGTTTTCAGCTGCTCCGCTAAAATGCGTTCTCCCGCAAACAATTCATTCAGCGTAATTTCCAACAGGGTACAGAGCGGGACAAACAAGGACAGGTCCGGCATGGATTTTCCCGTTTCCCATTTGGAAACGGCCTTGTCCGTAATGCCGAGCTTCCCGGCAAGCTCCCCTTGTGTCATTCCTTTTTCTTTACGCTGCCTGGCAATAAAACAGCCGATTTTTTGCTGGTCCATCCTCCAAGTCCTCCTGATTTCATATTTTATATAAATCCATGCCCCAAATAATTCTCCGGTCCGTCCGCATCTGCTCTGACAGACCTTCGGTTTACTACTCCGTATCATACATAATTTTCCCCAAAAAAGACACCCACCGGCGGTAGAATTTTATTGCGAACGAGAGCCGCGGTATGTTATGCTACTGAAAGAAAACAGGATTATACGCACAAGGAAGAAATGTTCATGAATCGGAAAAACATAGTTGCACATAGGAAAAAAGATATGCTTACCGGCGGGAAAACATGTTGGTGCCCAGGAATAAAAATACGTTTATGAATGGGAAAGAAAACATACTCATAATCAAAAAGGAGGACACTTCTATGAACAGAACATGGTGGAAAGAGGCGGTCATTTACCAGATTTATCCACGCAGCTTTATGGACAGCAACGGGGACGGCGTCGGTGATTTGAAGGGAATCACCTCCCGGCTGGATTATCTGAAATATCTCGGCGTCGATGTTATCTGGCTGTCCCCGGTTTACAAATCCCCGAATGACGATAACGGCTATGATATCAGCGATTACCAGGCAATCATGGATGAATTTGGCACAATGGCCGACTTCGACGAACTGCTGGCCAAAGCCCATGAAAAAGGCTTAAAAATCGTCATGGACCTCGTCGTAAATCACACCTCCGACGAACATCCGTGGTTTGTGGAAAGCCGCAAATCCAAAGAAAACAAATACCGGAATTATTATATCTGGCGCGAAGGAAAAGAAAAAAATGCGCCTCCAAACAACTGGGGTTCCTGTTTTGGCGGCTCTGCCTGGGAATATGACGATACGACCGATATGTACTACCTTCATCTTTTTTCCAGAAAACAGCCGGACTTAAACTGGGATAATCCCGAAGTGAGACGTAATATTTTTAATATGATGACATGGTGGTGTGAAAAGGGCATCGACGGATTCCGCATGGATGTCATCAGCATGATTTCCAAAACGTCCGAAATGCCGGACGGGGAGGTAAACGGTCTTTATGGCGATTACGGCCCCTATTGTGTTCACGGCCCGCATGTGCATCAATATCTTCAGGAAATGAACGAAAAAGTTCTGTCAAAGTTTGATATTATGACAGTTGGAGAGACTCCCGGCGTCACGACAGCGCTTGCCACGCAATATGCCGGAGAAAATACCCATGAGCTGAACATGGTCTTTCAGTTCGAGCATGTGGAAGGCGATGGAAAATACGGCAAATGGACCGATGAAAAACCGTCTCTCACCGCGCTGAAAAAAACGCTCTCCCGCTGGCAGAACGAATTATACGGCAAAGCATGGAACAGCCTTTTCTGGAACAATCACGACCAGCCGCGGGCCGTTTCCCGTTTCGGAGACGACAGACCGCAGTATCGGGAAACCTCCGCCAAAATGCTTGCCGCCTGTCTGCATATGATGCAGGGCTCTCCTTACATCTACCAGGGTGAAGAACTGGGCATGACCAATTATCCGTTCCGGAGCCCGGAAGATTTCCGCGACATCGAAAGTATCAACGCCTATCAGGAATGGTGTGGAAGCGGCCGCCTTCCCCATGAAGTTTTCTGGCCCTGTATCACACGAAAAAGCCGCGATAACGCCAGAACGCCGATGCAGTGGGACGATTCGGCACAGGCCGGCTTTACCACCGGAACCCCCTGGATTGCCGTAAACCCGAATTACCCGGAAATCAACGCCAAAACCGAGACGGCTGACCCATCCTCCGTATTCCATTTTTATAAGAAGCTGATTGCATTAAGAAAACAGCTCCCCATCATGGTATACGGAAGCTATGAACTTCTTCTGGAAGAAAGCGAAGAATTATTCGTCTATACACGGACTTTCGCACAGGAAAAGCTGCTTGTCGTCTGCAATTTTACCGACATGGAAACGGCTTTTACCGTCCCGGAAGAATTTATCGGGGCGCCCTGTCTTATCGCCAACCTGGAAAACAGCTATGATGAGCGGGACGTCGCTCTCAAGCCTTACGAAGCGTTTGTATTATACAAAAAGCAAGACTGAAATGGAAAGCATAAACAAACTGAGAAAGGAGCAGGTTCAAGAGTATGCCATTTACCGAAATATGTATTTATCAGGTCAAACCGCAAAAAACAGAGGAATTTGAAGCGCTGATGCTCGAAGCGAAAAGTTTTTTGGAAAAACAGGAGGGACTGCTTCTGCTCCGGCTTGCCAAAAGAGACCATCATATAGATATGGAACAAATCAAAGAAGGGCTTCCTCCCCTTAAAATCACCCGTATTGTAAAGAGCGTTAAATATATGCTTTACTGGGAATTTGATTCGAAAGAAAGCTATGGCGCGGCACAAAAAAATCTTTACAACAGCTATTGGAAATCTATCGAAAAATGCCTGATTGTTCCGCATGACAAATATTTGGGGGAACGCATGTTTTAACCGAGCCAGGGAGATTTTCTCCTTGCCCGCCGCACAGGGCGCACGCTGCGTCAGCAGCTATTTCATCTGTGCACCCCTGTGCATAAAAAACAAAAGCACCAATTTTCTATTTTTCTGCAAATAACGGCGTTGATAAATAGCGGTCACCGGAATCCGGCAGCAAAGCAACGATAACCTTTCCCTTGTTTTCGGGGCGTTTCGCAAGCTGCGTTGCCGCATACAGCGCCGCGCCGGAAGAAATGCCGACGAGCACGCCCTCTTTGAGGGCGATTTCCCTTCCGGCCGCATAGGCGTTTTCATTTGACACCGGAATGATTTCATCATAGATATTCACATCCAGCGCCTCCGGCACAAATCCCGCTCCGATACCCTGTATTCCATGCGCGCCCGCCTTGCCGCCCGACAAAACCGGACTGCCCTCCGGCTCCACCGCAACAACCTTGATATTCGGATTTTTTTCTTTCAGATATGCCCCGGTTCCTGTAATCGTGCCGCCCGTACCGACGCCCGCGACGAAAATATCTACCTTACCGTCCGTGTCTTCCCAGATTTCCGGGCCCGTCGTCTTCCTGTGCGCTTCGGGATTGGCCGGATTTTCGAACTGACCGAGAATGAGGGAGCCGGGTGTGGACGCCTGCAATTCTTCGGCTTTGGCGATTGCCCCTTTCATGCCCTTTGCACCGTCTGTCAGTACCAGCTCCGCGCCGTAAGCCTGCAGTAGCTTTCTACGCTCCACGCTCATCGTCTCCGGCAGCGTCAGAACCGCCCGGTAGCCTTTGGCCGCCGCAACCGCCGCAATGCCGATGCCCGTATTGCCGGAAGTAGGCTCTATAATCGTCGCGCCCGGCTTTAAAAGCCCTCTTTCTTCCGCATCCTCAATCATATTTAACGCCGCCCTGTCCTTGACGGAGCCGGATGGATTCAGATATTCCAGTTTCACAAGAATCGTCGCGTCGTTAATCTCTTTTACCTTTTCATAATTGACTACTTCTAACAGCGGCGTGTGCCCGATAAGCTCCGCCGCGCTTTTTTTAATGGCTGACATAGTTATTTCCTCCCCTTTTATTAACAGATTCCTTTACGACTGCCTGGCTCGCTGCCCGCGGAAATAAAAACATTCTGTCTAAGAATTTCTTTGAACAGTATCATCGGTTTTTATTTCATAGTTTATTAGTAGGATTTGTATAGATTGATAATACAACTACTGGAAAGATATGTCAACAAAAATTTTTTGCCTCCAGAATCAGCGCGTCTTCTCCCACAATCTCCCGCAGAATCCGCTTTTCCAGCTTCCGCCGCTTTTCAAAATGCAAAATCACATCTTCTAATCCGGAATATCCGTGCGCTTTTCCATAAGTAGATTCTTTCAGATAATTCAACATCAGCGGGTACCACATCTCATTCCCCTGTTCGTCGCTCCGCTCCTTTTTGATATGAAGAAGATTCTCGCGGACTCGTTCCGAATCCAGATAAACCAGCCGGAAGCCCTTTTCTTTTAAAATTCCATAGGCCTCTTCATAAAAAGAGAGAATCTCATCTTCTTTCATCTGATAAAACAGCATCATGCTTTCAATCGAATTTTGCAGAAAAGAACATTCAAACAGACAGTTTTCGTCATTGAAGCGGCGATAACGGTTCATTATCACGTCATGAAAAGTCCGGAAGCCGACTCTCCCATTATATATTTCGTACCGCTCCATCTCCTGATAAAAGGCCCGTTCTTCCGCCAGTATCTGCGTATAAGCCACGATATAGCGTTCTTCTTCCACCGCCGTCTTTTGGCGGATTTCATTTTCAAAATCCGGGTAACGGCGCAAAACCGTTTCATACTCGCCTTTCGTCATATAACTGCACCAGGCCAGCTCGACCGGGGATAAATCTCCTTCACGGTAAACACGATATTCCGGGTTCTCCTGTGCAAGCCTGTTCAACAACGTGCTTTTCCCTGTACCGGGAACGCCTTCTATGAAAATATTTTTTCCCATATGGTCTCCTTATCGGGGCTGAAGCTGCCGGATGTCCTTCACAGGCAGCCCTGAGATATCCGCGATTTCCTCCAATGAATATGTTCCCGCCGAAAGCATGCGAAGAGCAGTTTTTTCCATTGTATCTTTTATTCCTGTTTTCTTCCCTTCTTCTATTCCGGCACTGTACTCATCCTTGCGTATCAGCGCAAGCTCTTTTTCTTCGTCGTATTCAAATATACTCATACGATAACCATACGCCTTTCTCAACTTGCGAACTTTGTGGCAAGACGCTGACCAGCGTCGACACAAATTCGCAGTCGAAAGAATCTCATTCTTTCGACACAGTCTCAGGTATACGCTGCTTCCCATTATAAAATGTGATGAATCTGGGCGCCGGAATTTTCACAACGGACGTTGTATAAACAGAACGGTTTTCAACCAGTTTCTGATATTCGCTCGACACATAAAACAAATCCCGCAACGGCATATTAGGGTTGTAAGTGGACTGATGCTCGTATAAATATAACTGAAAATCATTCGGAATATCGTGTCTTTATACTCCCGGTTCACAGTTGCATATCCTTTTTCTTTTTTCATTTTTCCTCCCGGACAGGAGTTTCATTTTTCTGAAATCTCCTGCTTCTAACATGTCATTGGATTTAAAAGCATAGATTTCCGAAAAAACAGAATAAAAGAATTTGCTTTGATAAATAGAAATATATATGCTTTGATGATAGTATAACATATCTCGAAATGATATTCAACACATTTTTCTATTTTTTGTCGTAAACGCAGGCCGTAAACATCAAAAACCGCTCCCCGCCCTGCTTCATCGCAAGGCGGAAGAGCGGTCATCCATTTTTACAGACACGCTTTGATTTTCTCAATCATCTCCGCATATTCGTTTTCGCTCAGATATTTTTTATCGGGATTCATCTGGAATGTACCGCCCCATTCGTCCTGGTCCCTGTATTTCGGAACAAGGTGTATGTGCAGATGGCATCCGGTGTCGCCGTATGCGCCGTAGTTCAGTTTATCCGGCGCAAACGCTTTATGAATGGCTCTCGCCGCTTTGGTCACATCCGCCATAAAACGGTTTCTTTCCTCGTCGCTGATATCCACGATTTCGCTGACATGGTCTTTGTATGCCACAATACATCTTCCCGGCTTGCTCTGCTCTTTGAACAAGATAAGCTGGCTCACATCCAGGTCGCAGATTTTAATGCCGAACTTCGCCAGCAGTTCTCCGCCCTGACAATATCCACAGTTATTATCCTTCATCATATTCCTCCCTCTTGTTATATAGCCTCACCTTTTGAAAAACAAATGCCGCTTCGCGTCGCTTGTTTTTCTTTTGCACCATTATATCATACACTTAGGGGGATTGACAGGGGGAAACTTATTTATTTTCCCGCAGCACGCGGCAGGGGTTCCCGCAAGCTATCGTATTATCCGGGATATCTTTCGTTACGACGCTGCCAGCCCCGATAACGACATTGTTTCCAATCGTTATGCCCGGCATAATAATCGCGCCGCCGCCAATCCAGACGTTGTTTCCGATGATTACCGGGGCGGTCTGTGTCTTACAAAATGCAAATGAACCGTCTTCTTTCAGTTCTCCGAACCTGTCGGCCGCATTGGCCGGATGAAACGCCGTATAAATTTGGACATTCGGTGCAATCAGGGCGTGGTCGCCGATGATGATTTTATTGTCATCCAGAAAGGTGCAGTTCATATTGACTTCGCAGTGATTTCCGAAATATATATTATTGCCATAGTCCACATAAAATGGCGCGGTAATCCACAGGTTTTCTCCCTGGCCGCCGAGCAGTTCCCGCAAAATACGCTTTTTCTCTTCCAAATCGGCGGAGTCCGTCCTGTTATAATCTCTTATCAGGTCTTTGGCTTTATGCCATTGAGTCAGTAATTCCTCGTCGCCACAGTCATAAAGCTGCCCCGCCAGCATTTTTTCTCTTTCGGTCATGTTTCCCTCTCTCCCCGCACGCACAGCTTTCTGTCCGTATGCAAAGTATTTTATCTTTCAGTCCGGCTTTTCTCATTATCAGAAAACGTGTTACATCATCTATTATAGCTTGCTGGTTTTCTATTGTCAAAACGTTGTCATCTTTTCAATATCATATTGTCGTTTTTATTTTGAATAAACAGCGTCATTTCTTGAAAGAAGATAAACACAATACTGATTCATACTGATGCCCTCCAGTATTTGATTTTTTTCAATAAAAAGTATTGACTCCCACGTAACGTGATACTGTATTCTTTACTTAAAGGAGCAAAGCAGATATATGCCGGCAATCTCTGTCCTGCTTCTTCACAAAATTAAGGAGCTGATAAGAATGCGAACCATAAGCCAGGTTGCACAATTAACAGGCATAAGCACACGAACATTACAATACTATGACGAGATTGGATTGTTAAAGCCAAGCAAATTGACCGAATCCGGCTATCGCCTATATAATGATGAAGCCTTACAAAAGCTGCAACAAATCCTGTTTTTTAAGGAATTGGGCTTTCAGTTGAAAGAAATCAAAGAAATTCTGCAAAAACCAGGCTTTGACAAGATTAAGGCTTTTAAAAGGCAAAAAGAGCTGCTTCTGCTGAAACGCAATCGAACAGACAGACTGATACAGCTTCTTAACCGTTTGGAGAAAGGAGAACAATGTATGAGTTTTAAAGAATTTGACCTGTCAGATTACATTACCGCATTAGAGGATTTTAAAAATAACAGCACTGATGATGTTATCAAG
>CAJTRL010000047.1:25387-29847 GCA_910578715.1 uncultured Lachnospiraceae bacterium
TGGCAGTATTGAAAAATACACCGAAGCCATGAAACATAATTTAGAGCATTTCTCTGAACTCATGGACACGCAATTAACGGAGGAAGTAAAAGAAATTGGAAAGCAATCTGATATACTGTATGAAAGACTAACCGCCGATTTGTCAGAAGATGTTTCCTCTTCCAAAATTCAGTCCATCGTTCAGGAAATATGGTCGTTTATACAGGAAAACAGCACTAACATATCCATATCTTGTAGCAAATCCTACATGAATATGCTTATCAACGCATATTCAGGCGATTACATCAAAAGCATGACTGACAGCAAATATGGAAAAGGAGCTTCTGATTATATCGTAAAAGCGTTCCGCTATTACTCGGAGAATAACGCTTCCGAAAACAATTAGTGCCATTTAACCAACAGGCATAAAGCAATCCCGGAAACGCCCATGTTCGGCATTTCCGGAATTTATCCGTTATTCGGACTCTGTCGCCCTCAGTTCAGACTGTCGCTCTCAGTTCCGGCTCCCCGCTTTCCTATTTCAGCTTCCAGATGTCGCGATTGTATTCCATAATCGTCCTGTCGGAGGAGAAGAAGCCCGCTTTTGCGATGTTGACAAGCATCATCCTTCTCCATTTTTCCTGGTCTTCATAATCCGCCATCATCTTATCTTTTACCCGGATGTAATCCTCCAAATCTAACAAAGTCATGAACCAGTCTTTATTCAGAAGTTCTTTGTGCAGCCGTTCCAGGTTCTTTTTATGGCCGACTTTCAATACCTCTTTGCTGACGATGAAATCAACCGCCGCCCTGATAACCGGGCTTTTTTTGTAGTAGTCTTTGGAAACATAATCCGCTTTTTCGTAGTGTTTGATGACCGTTTCGGATTTTTCTCCGAAAATATAAATGTTATCGTCGCCGACCAGCTCGTGGATTTCCACGTTTGCCCCGTCGGAGGTGCCGAGCGTCACCGCGCCGTTTAACATGAATTTCATGTTACCGGTGCCGGAAGCCTCTTTGGACGCCAGCGAAATCTGCTCGGAAATATCACAGGCCGGAATCATTTTTTCCGCATAGGACACGTTATAATTTTCCACCATCAGGACCGTCATGTAAGGACTTACATCCGGGTCGTTGTTGACGATTTCCTGTAAAACAAGCAGCAGGTGGATGATATCCTGTGCAATAATGTAAGCGGGAGCCGCCTTTGCCCCGAAAATAAAGGTCATCGGTCTCGCGGGTTTTTTGCCCGCTTTGATTTCCAGGTATTTATGGATGATATAAAGCGCGTTCATCTGCTGACGTTTGTATTCGTGCAGTCTCTTTGACTGAATATCGAAAATGGAATCCGGGTTTAGGGTAACGCCCTCCATTTCCTGTACATACGCCGCCAGGTCCTTCTTTCGGTTCATCTTGATTTCCGCAATCCGGCTAAGCACCTTTTCGTCATCCTTAAATTCCAGCAGTTTTTCCAGCTTATCCGCATCTTTCTTGAAACCGTCCCCGATTGTATCGGCCAGAAACGCTGCCAGCTCCCGGTTACAGGAAAGGAGCCATCTTCTGAACGTAATGCCGTTTGTCTTGTTATTGAACTTTTCAGGGTACAGCTTGTAGAATGCGTTTAACTCCGTATTTTTCAAAATATCCGTATGGATTGCGGCTACGCCGTTGACGGAAAATCCGTAATGGATGTCGATGTGGGCCATATGCACCCGCTCGTCCTCGTCGATAATCTGCACCTTCGGGTCCTTGTATTTTGCCGCAACTCTCTTATCCAGCTCTTTGATAATCGGCACCAGCTGGGGAACGACTTTTTCCAGATATTCCAACGGCCATTTTTCCAGCGCTTCCGCAAGAATTGTGTGGTTGGTATAAGCACAGGTCTTGCTGACAACCTCAATCGCCTCATCCATCGTAAACGCTTTTTCGTCCACCAGAATCCGAATTAGTTCCGGGATAACCATCGTCGGGTGGGTATCGTTAATCTGAATCACCGCATGGTCATACATCCGGCGAAGGTCATATCCTTTTTCCCGCAGCTCCCGCAGAATCAGCTGCGCCGCATTGCTCACCATGAAATACTGCTGATAGATGCGCAGCAGGTTGCCGGCTTTATCGGAATCGTCGGGATAAAGGAAAAGTGTCAGGTTCTTCTCGATGTCTTCCTTATCGAAGTCGATACCCTTTTTTACAATGCTTTCGTCCACCGTCTCCACATCAAAAAGCCGCAGCTTATTGACGCCGTTATCATAACCCACCACATCGATGTCGTATAATCTGGACGTCACCGTTTTATCGCCGAAATGAACATCGAAGGTCACATCCGTTTTTGTCAGCCAAGAATGTTCTTCTATCCAGTCGTTTTTCTCCGCATGCTGCAGTTTGTCTTTGAATACCTGTTTAAACAGGCCAAAATGATAATTCAGGCCGATGCCTTCTCCCGGAAGTCCAAGCGTTGCGATGGAATCCAGAAAACATGCCGCGAGGCGGCCAAGTCCGCCGTTTCCAAGAGACGGTTCCGGCTCCACTTCCTCAATTTCACTCATGTTTTTTCCGTTCTTGCGCAGAATATCGTCCAGTCTGTCGTAGATGCCGAGGTTTATCAGGTTATTGGATAAGAGTTTTCCAATCAGAAATTCCGCGGAAATATAATAGACCTTTTTCTCGCCCTCAATCGGTTCGGAAACCTGCATCAGCTTTTTGGACAAAAGGAGCAGCGCATAGTATAATTCTTCGTTACTGCATGAAGCGATGTCTTTGACATACATGCTTTTTATCTGCTCTTCCAGCTCTTTTTCCAGATTCATTACCAACACATCTCTTTTCAGGTTGCTCGCCTGTGCCATAAAAATACCTCCTGTATTTGCTTTACAATATTTTATATTAGTATTAACATATTTACCAAATCTTAATTCTGCGCATGACTGCTATGCGTTACCGTATTCTTTCCCGCTAACCAACATGATTCCGCTCTGCGGAATCTCAAATCCGTTGGGAGAATGCCGCTTTTTAGGCATTCTCCAGCGTGAGACTTAGAACTTCTTAGCGAAACAGCCCTTGCTGTGAGCTTTAGAAGTTCTTCTCACGCTATGCCTTTATGGCTTCTGCTGGGGAAAATCTCTGAACGATTATTTTATGACATCCATATACTGCATCCGTATCAGCTGATGCTCCACAATGATTTCCTCGCCGGTTCCGCCTTCCAGAAGCCTTTTCAGCTCCGTAACCGCCCTTCCGGCTATTTCGTAAAAATCCTGTCTGACCGTATTCATCTGTTTTCCGGCATATCCCATCAGCGTAATGCCGTCAAATCCGCAGACCGGACGGAAAATATCCATCTCAATCAACGCTTTCATTGCGCCGATTGCCATCAAATCCGATGCGCAGACGACCACATCTTTCTTTTTCGCATAACGGAACGTATGCTTCCTGGCTTCCAGCTCGGAAAAATCTCCGTTCCGCACGAGCAATGGCAGTTCCAGTTCTTCCGCCAGCCGTCTGATGCCTCTTAGCCTCGCCTCTGCCACATAGCTGTTTTTCCGGCCTGCAAGATAAAGGATGCTCTTTCCGTTGTTCTCTTCAATCGTCTTACGCGCCACCTCATACTGGGCCTGTTCCTGGTTCACCCAGACACAGGAAGTATGCTCGTTGACGAGCGGCGCTTCCACCGTCACGATTTTGAAATGGCCGGACGCCGTAAGATGATGCAGTACCTTGTCGTCTTTGGAGATGCCGAAAATAACAAGTCCCATGATGTTCTGGGAACGAAAATAGCGGACAATCTCTTCCATCGTCATCTTTCGTATCATGGAAAAAAAGACGGTAATAACATCCAGATTCAGCGCCACAGCCTGTTGAATCGCCCCGGCAAGGCATTGCATACTAATTTCATCCACCGCCTGCCTGGTATTGTCAAGGTTTAAGAGAATTGCGATTCTGCCGGACTGTTTGGATGACAGGGCAGCCGCTACGGAATTGGGAACGAAATTCAGCTCTTCCACTGCTTTATTCACTTTTTGTTTCGTTTTTTCGCTGACATTCGGGTAATCGTTTAAAACCTTCGATACCGTGGAAATCGCCACATCCGCCCTCTTTGCCACATCTTTAATCGATACCATGCTTTTCCTTTTTCTGCCGTTTATCCGGCTTCTGTACGGTAAGACAGTCCCGGAAAAGGTTTTCCGGAAATCGTTTTCCATGAACCATCATATACCTGTTGGAAGAATTTGTAAACAGTTTTTGTTGAATAATATAAATATAAATGAAAGTACCAGTTCAGCCGCCGCCCGGACAGAGCATCGTTCTCTGGCGGAGGCCCTGTAAAGGATGCCGGTATTTAGTGAGAAAGCGGCTTTATGCTGCTTTCGAACTTAGTACCGCTGCATCCTTTAGCGGAGCGAAAGCGTGCCTCCAAAGAGAACGATGCTCTGTCCAATCGGGTCTCGCGCTCAGTCCAAACAAGCATTCCGAATCCCAAGTAA
>CAJTRL010000048.1 GCA_910578715.1 uncultured Lachnospiraceae bacterium
TACTCTTTTCTAATCCCTCTTGGCGGCAACTTCTCCCCGTTTCTTGTAAATGCTGTGCGCCGGAATGAATCCCCTTACCATAGAAACCGGATAAACATTGGATGCTTTTCCGATAATTGTCCCCGGATTCAGAACGGAATTACAGCCGACTTCCACGTTGTCTCCAAGCATTGCACCGAATTTTTTTAACCCCGTTTCAAAACTTTCATCTCCTGCCCTTACTACGACAAGCGTCTTGTCGCTTTTGACGTTGGACGTAATGGAACCGGCCCCCATATGCGCCTTATAGCCCAGGATGCTGTCTCCAACGTAATTATAATGGGGAACCTGTACTTTATTAAATAAAATAACGTTCTTTAACTCGGTTGAGTTTCCCACAACCGCGCCTTTTCCGACAATCGCGTTTCCTCTGATAAAAGCACAGTGTCTGATTTCCGCGTCCTCATCGATGATGGCCGGGCCGTTGATATAAGCTGAAGGGAAAACTTTGGCAGATTTGGCAACCCACACGTTTTCGCCCCGTTTCTCGAACTTGTCTTCCGGCAGCGTATTGCCGAGCTTTACAATAAATTCACCGATTTTCGGCAATACCTCCCAGGGATAAGTTACCCCCGCAAAAACATCCGCCGCTATCGTCTCTTCCAACGTATAGAGCTCTTTAATTATAACATCTTTTAAACCATTTGACATCTTTTTTTCACCTTTTCCTTTCTGAAATTTCAGGGAAATACTCCCTAAGATTTTTTATAAAACTGCGAAGCATAACGAAACCGGTCATTCAATACGGACTGATTGTTCATCTGCTTTACAATATTCGTTCTTCTTGTGACGAAATCATCCAGCTTGGTCATATATTCCTCTGAAGAAATGGAGCCGTCGGCCACCAGATTCAGTCCCTTTTCCCAGCTGGCCGTCAGCCGTGGGTCGAGAAGCGGTCTGATAGATGCGGAAACCACTTCGTAAATCATTTCCCCAAGCAGTGTCGGCGTGATAATCTGCGTTTTCTTATTCAGGTTTAAATACCTGATATGTACGAGTTTTTTCAGAATCTCCGCCCTGGTCGCAGAAGTTCCGATGCCGCTTCCTTTAATCTGCGCGCGCAGTTCCTCGTCTTCTATGAACTGTCCGGCATTTTCCATCGTTAAAATCATGGTTCCAGAATTGTAGCGTTTGGGCGGCGTCGTCTCACCCTCTTTTATTGTCAGCTCCTGTAATGCGAGTTTTTCTCCCTTTTTCAGGCCTTTTAAGACTTCCATAAAGGACTCGTCACAGGCCTCTTCCTGGCCGCCTTCCGCCCCGGATTCTTTTTTTTCATCCGCCATATCTTCCGCCCCGGCCGTTTTTCCCGCATCCTGTGCGTTTCCCTTCGCACCGGTAAAAGAATATTGCGCCACTTTCAAATACCCGCCATCCGCCAGCACCTTGAAATTTGAAAAAAAGGCTTCGCCTTTGATATCCGCTTTCAGGCTGATTTTCTGATAAACGGCCGCCGGATAAAAGATGCACAGGAACCTTCTGACAATACACTCATACACCTTAGCCGACGTCGCATTCAGGCTTCCCAGTGCGGAAAGCCCCTGTCCCGTCGGAATGATTGCGTAATGGTCTGTAATCTGTTTATCGTTGACATAGCGGCTTTTTGCGATATTTTTGAAACTGCCTTTCGTCAGTATTTCTTCCGCAAATTCCCTGACGGGTGGATATTGCTTTAAACCGCCGATATTTCTGTATATTTCTTTTGCCACTGCGGAAGAAAGCACCCTTGCATCCGTTCTCGGATAAGTGGTCAGCTTTTTTTCGTATAATTCCTGTGCGATGCGCAGCGTTTCATCCGGGCTGATTTTAAAGAGCCTGGAGCAGTCGTTCTGCAGTTCCGCCAGATTGTATAAAAGCGGCGGATTCTTCGTTTCTTTTTTCTTCTCGATGCTCTGCAGTACCGGCTCCGCTACCGGTTCTTCCGATAAATAGTCAATCAGCTCCTGTGCCGTTTCTTTTTTCTGAAAACCGTTTTCTTTATAAAGAAGCGGGGATGCGAAATACCGGGTTCCTTCCACGGCCTTCCACTCAAAACCGCATTTTCTTCCCCGGACATTCATATCCGCAAGCACCCTGTAAAAAGGCGTTTTCACAAATTCCCGGATTTCCCGCTCTCTGTTGACGACCATTCCGAGAACACAGGTCATGACCCGGCCCACCGAAATAACGGCTTTGTCGGCTTTTAGATAACTTTTTATCGGATAGCTGTATTTTAATGTCAGCACTCTGGAAAAATTAATGCCCATCAGATAATCTTCTTTTGCACGCAGATAAGCTGCGCTGCTCAGATTATCGTAAGCCGACAAATCTTTGGCTTCCCGGATGCCGCGCAGAATCTCTTCTTCCGTCTGAGAATCAATCCACACTCTTTTGCGCGTCTTTCCGGTTACATGCGCCTGCTGCTCCACCAGCCGGTAAATGTATTCCCCTTCCCGCCCGGAGTCGGTACAGACATAAATGGTATCGACATCTTCGCGGTTCAGCAGTCCGCTCACAATCTGGAACTGTTTTTTGACGCCGTCGATGACTTCGTACTTAAATTCTTCCGGGATAAACGGAATCGTGTCCAAAGACCATCTTCTGTATTTCTCGTCATAGGCTTCCGGGTAACTCATCGTGACCAGATGACCCACACACCAGGTCACCAGCGCTTCTTCGGATTCCAGATAACCGTCCCGGTTATTCATTCTGTATTTCAAAGCCTTTGCAAATTCCCTTGCAACGCTTGGCTTTTCCGCAATAAACAAATTTTTCTTCATACTTCCTCATTTCACAGTCAAACCAACTTATTATATGTCCGTAATCTGCACCAGCTTCAGGTTCCTTTTGACTTTTGCCTCCAGATTCAGCTTTTCATCAAAACCCGATGCCGTATACAGATAAATATAATCCGCGTTGATTTTTACTTTGCGGGCATAGGAAAGCAGCCACTCATAATCCTCATAGGTCATCATTGCCTTTTCCCAGTTGCAGAGTGCAATTAATGTCTTTCCTTCCGCGTCCTGGGCAATGAAATCAATCGTGCCGTCTTTGCCGACCCATTCCCCGCTCGTTTCATAGTGAATCGGAAGCCTTCCTCTTTTGTTCAGTCTGGCCAGATGTTCCCGGCATACCTGTTTGAAGCATCCGGACACATATTTCCGAAAAGAAGGGTAAATATACAGATTATAATACTCTCCGACCGATATCGTCTGTAAAGCGCTCATATACGGATACATGTAGGTAAAATAGAAATTAACAAACGGATGCACAATGCGGTAAATGCCTTTCTGCACATTCTCCTTATCCGCCATATCATAGGAAAAAACCTTCTCCACAAGCTCCAGTTCCATCAGATTCCTCAAATAAACGCTGATTTTGGCACGCGAAAAACCCGTATGAAGATAAATATCGTTCAGCTTGTATTTCCCGGATGCAATGGCAGCCAGAATCGTATTATAGACGCTCGTTTCCCGCAGCTGCTCCGCTACCATGCGCTCCCATTCTTCAAACAGGTAACTGTCTTTATTCAATATGCGCCGGCAGATATTCTGCTGAATCGTCAGTCTGTCGTCAAACTGGTTCCACAGGCCCGGAAACCCGCCTAAAATAGAATATGCTTCCACACACTCTTCAATTCTGAAATCGGGAAAACGGTGCACCATATCGCCGAAAGAAAGCGGCCGCACCTTTAACAGACCGGACAGGGAATGAGCCGCATCGCCGATTTTGGCAATCATACTGTTCTCGACCCATCCGATGGAAGAGCTGCAAAGCAGGACCAGCACACTGTCAGGCGCTTCCAGACCGTCCATAAACCGCACGAGTTCTTTCATAAAAGCCTCGCTTGTTTTGGCAATATTCTGAAATTCATCAATAATGATGATTTCCCTGCCCCTTTCTTCGCAAATGGTATTCAGGATATCGTTTAACGACGGAAACTCTCCGATTGTTTTTCCGGCCATTCTTATCTGCATTCCCCATTGATACAGCTGTTCCCGCTCCGAACAGGGCCTCGCGAGATAATAATGGCTTGGCCGGTTTTCCGCAAATTCTTTTAAAAGCGATGATTTTCCGATATGCTTTTGTCCATATACAACCAGCACCTGGCTGCCCGCTTTTTCATAATACTGGTCCAGATATTGTAACTCCGCTATCCTGCCTGATAACATAATAATAACCATGCCTTTCTCTCAGACCGCGATATTTGGGCCTGAAAGGCACAAATTCGCAGTTGAAAAATCTCTGATTTTTCAACATAACCCCTCATTTTATCTCATATCATCTATGTAAGCGTTTTAGCAAGCAATTCTTCTATTCTCTCCGGCGGCATCGGCCTTCCGAGATAATACCCCTGTATGTTGTCACAGTCGATTGCGGTCAGATAATCAAACTGCTCCTGTGTTTCCACGCCTTCCGCAATCGTCTCAAATCCCAGTTTTTTCACCATATAGATAATGGATTCCGTAATAATTCTCGTATTTTCGTCGGTGATGACCGTATCGATAAAAGATTTATCCACCTTCAGCGTATCGATAGGCAGTCCTTTCAGATAAGACAGTGAGGAATATCCCGTTCCAAAATCATCCAGCGATATTTTAATGCCGATATTCCGTAAAACCGCCAGTTTTTCCGTTACTTCCTGAAAACTGTCTATCAGGATGCTCTCCGTTATTTCCAGCTCGATTTCCTCCGGCGAAATATCATATTTTTTCAGGATTCGCAGCACTTTATCCACGAAATCCGGCTGTTTATACTGAATTGCGGATATATTCAGGGACAAAATCATCGGATAGTGATATTTGGCCTTCCATCCGGCGTAGATGCGGACGCTTTCTTCCATCACCCATGTGCCGATTGGAACGATGGTTCCGTTTTTTTCCGCAATGGGAATGAAGGTATCCGGGTTAATCGCCTTGCCCGTCTCATCCTTCCAGCGAATCAATGCCTCCACACCGCGTAAAATCCTGTCCGCTGTATGAAACTGCGGTTGAAAATATAAGGTGAAATTCTGAGAAAAAACGGCTTCTTTTAATTTATTTTCTATTGAAACATTCTGCAGAAAATCTTCCAGAATAGAACCGTCAAAATACTGAATCCGGCCTTTCCCGTTCTCTTTTGCCCGGAACATAACGATTTCCGCGCAGTTAATCAGTTCCAGCGTTTCCGCAGCCGCCTCCGGGTATTCCGCAACACCCACGCTGACCGTCAGAAAGATTTCCTGTCCGCCGCTTAATTTAAAGGGTTTTTCCAGCCTCTCCGAAATTCTGGCATAGACCGAAGCGACGCTTTTTTTCCCATATGGGTCGTAAATACCGATACAGAAAATATCTCCGTTAAAATGGGATATCAGAATATCTTCTTCCGCCAGCTCCGACAGGAATTGTCCGAAGCACTGTACGATTTCGTCCCCGATAATAATCCCCAGCTCGTCGCTCATCTTCCGGAAATCATCCAGGTCAATGAACATGATTGCGACCTCTTTGTTTTCCTCTTTGGCCAGACGTACCTGTTCCCCGAACAGACGCACAAAATAGTTGCGGTTATACAGGCCGGTCAGAAGGTCATAGTACGCCATATAGGTCAGTTCGTCATTTTGTGAATTGAACTTTGTCACGTCTTTGAACCGGATGATTTTATCCGCAGGATTTCCTGCATCATCATAGACAATCGTAATTTCCACTTCAACCCACATTCTGCCGTCTTTCATTTTAACGTCGATTGCCGTGGATTCCATGCCTCTTTTTTCGATAAAAAGCGCCTCCCGCAGCGGAACCACATACTTCTCTTCCACACAGTCATAGAATCTGGTAAAATCTTCCATGCTCTTCACCTGAAAATCAAAGAAGTAGTCCCAGTTTGCAATCGTCCGTATCACATTTTCTTCATAGTTATAATAAAGAAAAGCGCTGTTGGACGTTTCACAAATCAGGTGCAGCATTTTCACATCCTTCATCAGTTTCCTGTTCATGGAATTTAATAATTCTATCTGTCCCCGTAAATCATCCATACCTTATCCCCTATATGCCGCACCCTTCAAAACGGCTGTGAAACTATTTCCGCGTAATATATCCTTTCGCTTTCAGCGTCTCGGCACATAAAATTGCGCCGCCGGCCGCACCGCGCACCGTATTATGGGACAGACCGATGAATTTCCAGTCGTACACGCTGTCCTCCCTGATGCGGCCGACACTGATGCCCATGCCGTTTTCAAAGTCCACGTCGAGTTTTACCTGCGGCCTGTTATCTTCTTCCATATACTGAATAAACTGCTTCGGCGCACTGGGAAGTTCCAGTTCCTGTGGAAGTCCCCGGAAGGCTTTCAGTTTTTCGATTAACTGCTCTTTCGTCGGCTGCTTTCTGAATTTGACGAACACAGCCGCCGTATGTCCGTTCAGAACGGGCACGCGGATGCACTGACAGGTAATAACAGGCTCCGATGCCGGAACGATTTCGCCGTTTTCCACCTTTCCCCAGATTCGAAGCGGTTCTTTCTCACTCTTTTCTTCTTCGCCGCCAATATAGGGAATTACGTTTTCAACCATCTCCGGCCAGTCTTTAAAAGTCTTTCCCGCACCGGAAATTGCCTGATAGGTTGTCGCAACCACCTCATAGGGCTCGAACTCTTTCCAGGCCGTCAGAACGGGCGCGTAACTCTGGATGGAGCAGTTCGGCTTTACGGCGATAAAGCCTCTTTTGGTACCGAGTCTCTTCTTCTGCGCCTCGATGACATCGAAATGTTCCGGGTTGATTTCCGGCACCACCATCGGCACATCGGGCGTCCATCTGTGAGCGCTGTTATTGGAAACGACAGGCGTTTCCGTTTTCGCATAGGCTTCTTCAATCTTTTTGATTTCCTCTTTCGACATGTCCACCGCCGAAAAAACGAAATCCACTTCCGCCGCTACTTTTTCCACTTCGTTCACGTTGAGCACAACGAGCTTTTTCACCGCTTCCGGCATGGGCGTTGTCATCTTCCATCTGCCGCCCACTGCCTCTTCATACGTTTTTCCGGCTGAGCGCTCGCTCGCCGCGATAGTCGTCACCTCAAACCAGGGATGATTTTCTAACAGAGAGATAAATCTCTGCCCCACCATACCTGTTCCGCCTAAAATACCAACTTTTAATTTTTCCATCTTTAACCATACTCCTTTCGACATCTCTTCTGTTATGACCGGCCTTCCGGTATTCCCATTTCATGATACCAGTCGCCCGCTAAATATTCTTTTTCCAGCGCAATGGCTTTCCGCATCGCTTCCGGCCCCGGTGCACCGGGCGTCAGCCTTTTCTCCACACAGGTTTTTAAACTGATTTTATCATAGACATCTTCTTCGAATACCGGGCTGATATTTTTCAGTTCTTCTATGGACAATTCATCAATGCTGCACTTTTTATCAATACAGTACAGGACAAGTTTTCCGATAATACCGTGCGCATCCCGGAATGCCACTCCCTTGCCGACGAGATAGTCCGCCGCATCCGTGGCGTTGGTAAATCCCATCATCGCGCTCTTCTCCATGACGGGACGGTTGAATTTCATCGTCCGCACCATGCCCTCGAACAGCGCAAGGCATCCTTTTACCGTGTCGATGGCGTCAAAAGTCAGCTCCTTATCTTCCTGCATGTCTTTGTTATATGCGAGCGGCAGTCCTTTCATCGTCGTCAGGATGGAAATCAGCGCACCATATACCCGGCCCGTCTTTCCCCGCACCAGTTCCGCAATATCCGGGTTCTTTTTCTGCGGCATAATGCTGCTTCCCGTCGCGTAAGAATCATCTATCTCCACAAAACGATATTCGTTACTGTTCCAGATTATGATTTCTTCACAGAACCGGCTTAAGTGCATCATAATCGTGGAAAGCGCCGAAAGAAATTCTATCACATAATCCCGGTCAGAAACCGAATCCATGCTGTTTAAAGTCGGCGCTTCGAAACCGAGAAGCGACGCCGTATAATACCGGTCCAGCGGATAAGTCGTTCCCGCCAGCGCTCCCGCGCCGAGCGGACAGTAATTCATCCGGCCGTAGATATCCCGGAGTCTGAGCCGGTCTCTTTTGAACATTTCAAAATAGGCGCCGATATGATGTGCCAGCGTAACCGGCTGGGCCTTCTGCAAATGCGTAAATCCCGGCATATAAGTTTCTATATTTTTTTCCATAACGGATAAAAGCGTTGTAAGCAGCTCCTTTAACAGCTCATCTACCGCAAGAACCTCTGACCTGGTATAGAGTCTCATATCCAGCGCCACCTGGTCGTTCCGGCTCCTTCCGGTATGCAGCTTCTTGCCGGCATCTCCGATACGTTCTATCAGATTCGCCTCCACAAAACTGTGAATATCCTCATATTCATCCGTAATCTGCAGAACGCCGTTTTCCACATCCTGTCTGATTCCGGTCAGCCCTTTCACAATCTCATCTTTTTCTTCTTTCGACAGGATTCCCTGTTTTTCCAGCATCACAACATGCGCAATACTTCCCTCTATATCCTGCTTATAGAACTTCTGGTCAAAACCGATAGAAGCATTAAAATGATATACGAGCTTATCGGTTTCCCCTACAAAACGTCCGCCCCAAAGCTGTGCCATAATTGCCCTCCATTCCCGTTTCAAACGTCAATTCAGACAGTAGCTTTTATTAAATCTAAATTTGATGATACCATAAAAACCCATACATTTCAATCAAAACCGCTTTTTTTATTCATAGTGCTGCAACAGCTGCGAAACGCTTCATTCCCTTCACAATTCTATAATTCTTTCATAAAATAATTTATAAATACAGGGAGATTTTTCAGAATGCAGCCAATTTTATCATTGCAAAATATTTCTTACTCTTATCATAATCTCAATGGCGAAACACCCGCCCTGTCAAATATCAGTTTTCAGGCGGCGGAAGGAGAGTTTCTGGCGATTGTCGGACCAAGCGGCTGCGGCAAATCCACCCTTTTGTCCATTATCGCCGGTCTGTTGAAGCCCGAAAGCGGCACCCTTTCCTTCGGCCGCCCTTCAACCATCGGTTATATGCTTCAGCGTGACCATCTGTTTGAATGGCGTACCATCTACCAGAATGTCATTCTCGGGCTGGAGCTGAATCATTCGCTGAACGACGAAAATATTCAGTATGTCCTCGGACTGTTAAAAGACTACGGGCTATATTCTTTCAAAGATAAAAGACCTTCTGAATTGTCCGGCGGAATGCGCCAGCGCGCCGCGCTTATCCGAACGATGGCTATCAGGCCGGACCTTCTGCTTCTGGATGAGCCATTCAGCGCGCTTGATTTTCAGACCCGGATGACCGTGTCCGTGGATATCGGCAACATCATACGAAATACCGGAAAAACTGCCATTCTGATTACCCACGACCTGTCGGAGGCCATTACCCTCGCCGACCGGGTTATCGTTTTATCAAAACGGCCTGCCACGACAAAATCCGAGCTGCCAATTCACTATGATATTGCGCGCACTTCTCCCCTCTCCATACGCAATACGGATGTCTATCAGACCTATTTCAATCTTTTATGGAAGGAGCTTTCCGATGATTTTTCAGACCAAAAAGAACAAGAATGACCTAACCAGTCAACAGTCCTATATTCTGGCGCACCGAAGGCATCATCACAGAATCGCTTTTTTCCGGCTTCTGATTTTGCTCCTCTTTCTGGGGCTCTGGGAAATGGCAACGCGGGCAGGATATATTGATATTTTCTTTTTCAGTTCTCCGAGCGCAGTCGTCAGATACCTGTACCAGATGATTCTGGACGCTTCTTTTTTCAAACACACAGGCATCACGCTTCTGGAAACAGTCGTCAGTTTTCTGCTCGTCACCGTTTTCGGTCTTCTGGCCGCAATGCTTCTGTGGTATCAAAGCAGCCTGTCTGAAATTCTGGAACCTTATCTGGTCGTACTAAACTCGCTGCCAAAATCGGCGCTTGCTCCCCTTCTAATCGTCTGGCTCGGCACAGGCTCCAAAACCATTATCGTTGCCGGTATTTCCGTTGCCGTCTTCGGTTCCGTTATCAGCCTCTATACCGGGTTCTGCCAGGTCGATGAAGAACTGTTAAAACTGATTCTGACGCTTGGCGGCACGCGGAGGGACGCTCTGTTTAAAGTCATTCTTCCAAGCTCCGTCCCCTTGATTCTGAGCAATATGAAGGTCAATATCGGATTATGTCTTGTAGGCGTCATCATCGGCGAATTTCTGGCGGCGAGACGGGGGCTCGGCTATCTGATTATTTACGGTTCCCAGGTCTTCCAGCTCAACATGCTGATTACATCCATTATTATCCTCTGCGCCATCGCCATGATTTTGTATAAGCTGATTCAGAGTCTGGAACATTCTTATAAAAAGAAAAAATAACATCAAAACGGCATCATCAGAACCATCCGCCATGCAGGCCGGGCCGACGATGCCGTTTCTTTTTATTTCATTCTTACTTTAATGAAGACCCAGGTCCTCTCCCTGAATCGTCCTGATTCCGTTCTTTTCAAAAACAGCTGTCAGGCCTTCGGCGTCCGCCACGCGAAAAATCATACAGGCCTGTCCGTCTTTCTGTCCGAAAACAGAATACATATATTCTACGTCGATTCCGGCATGGGAAATTACGCCAAGCACATTGCTGAGTCCCCCCGGCGTATCCGGAACCGCCGCACCCACGACGGGCGTCATTGTCAGAATAAAGCCCTGCTCCAAAAGAATGGAAGAAGCTCTGGCCGCATCGTCCACGATAAGCCGGAGAACGCCGTAATCCGCTGTCTCCGCAATGTTAATCGCCCGCATGTTCACCTGATTTTCCGAAAGAATACCTGTGATGTCCGCAAGCTGTCCCGCTTTGTTTTCCAAAAATACAGAAATCTGTGGTATTGTCATAATGATTCCCCTGCTCCTTTCTCCTGTCCTGTCTTATATTTACCTTTTACCGATGACGCCTTATATTTTCCGTTTATCGATGACGCGCACCGCTTTGCCTTCGCTTCGTGTAATGGACTTCGGCGCCACCAGACGCACTTTGGCATAAATGCCGAGCATTGCCTTGAGCGCTGACACAAGCCCTTTCTCCATCTCCGTAATCTTACCCAGATTATCGGAGAAGTTCTCCGGCGTCATTTCCACCATGACTTCAATCGTATCCGAATTGTTGACACGGTCCACAATAATCTGATAATTTGCCTGATAGCCCTGTTCCAGAAGCACTGTTTCAATCTGGGACGGGAATACGTTTACGCCTTTTACGATAAGCATATCATCGCTTCTTCCCATCGGCTTGCTCATCTTCACATGGGTACGCCCACAGGAGCATTTTTTTCTGGAAAGCACGCAGATATCTCTGGTGCGGTAACGAAGCAGCGGAAACGCTTCTTTGGTAATCGCCGTAAATACCAGCTCGCCCTTGCTTCCTTCGGGAAGCACTTCTCCCGTGTCAGGGTCGATGATTTCTGCAATAAAATGGTCTTCATTGATGTGCATTCCGGTCTGCTCACTGCACTCAAAAGCAACGCCGGGACCGCTTGTTTCCGTAAGTCCATAGATATCATACGCCTTGATGCCCAGTTTGTTCTGAATATCCTGACGCATTTCTTCGCTCCATGCCTCCGCGCCAAAAATACCGGCCTTCAGTTTAATCTTGTCCCGCAGTCCCCGCTCGTGAATGCTCTCCGCCAGAAAAGCTGCATAAGAGGGCGTACAACAGAGGATGGTAGCCTCCAGGTCCACCATGAACTGCAGCTGTCTGTCCGTATTTCCTGACGACATGGGCAGCGTCAGACATCCCACTTTATGGCTTCCCCCATTGAGTCCGGGACCTCCTGTAAAAAGACCGTAACCATAGCAGACATGGCATACATCTCCGTCGGTTCCGCCCGCTGCCGTAATCGCACGGGCACAGCAGTCTTCCCACAAATCAATATCATGCTGCGTATAAAAAGCTACCACTCTGCGGCCCGTCGTGCCGGAAGTGGACTGGATGCGGACACAATTTTTTAAAGGCGTTGCCAGAAGGCCGTAAGGATAAGCCTCCCGCAAATCATCTTTCGTCAGGAAGGGCAGTTTATGCAAATCTTCCACACCCTGGATATCCTCGGGCGCAACCCCTTTTTCCTCCATCTTTTTCCGATAATAAGGGACATTGTCCCACACATGGCGCACCTGTTTTACCAGTCTTTCGTTCTGCCATGCGAGAATCTGCTCTCTGTCCGCAGTCTCGATTTCTTTCTGATAATACCGTTCCATCTTGATAACCATACTCCTTTCTCTACGCGCTCATTCCCGCTTCAAATGCTTTCTTGTTCATTTCCAGGAATTTGGGCGGTACGCTCTGCTCTATGGCATCCATCCATTCTTCTTTCGTAAAATCGAAATGACTGGCAATTCTTCCGAGCAGCACCAGATTCACAGCCTTACTGCTTCCCGCTTCTTCCGCAAGCGCCAGCGCGTCAAAAGCGTCTACGCTGATGCCCTGGGCAGACAGTTTTTCTTCCAGATTTTCCGGGTAAAACGCCGCGCCCGCAATGACAGGCATCGGATTAATCTGCTGACGATTGACAACGATTTTTCCGCCCGTTTTCAAATATTCCGTATAGCGTGCCGCTTCCAGCAGTTCAAAAGAAAGTATGTAGTCCGCCTGTCCTTTGTCGATAATGGGGGAACAGACCCGCTCTCCCCAACGGACATAGGTAACAACGCTTCCTCCCCGCTGGCTCATGCCATGCACTTCGCTGACTTTCACGTCATATCCCCTGCCAAGCAGCAGACGTCCAAGCAGTTTGCTGGCAAGCAGCGTGCCCTGTCCGCCTACTCCTACAATCATCATATTTTTTGTTTCCATCTTTCCTCTCATTCCGCAGTCCTTCCTCTCTTAACCCAGCGCGTCAAACTTACAAAGCTGTTTACAGACACCGCACCCTACACAGAGCGTCGCGTCAATCTTCGCCTTACCATCCACCATGCTGATGGCCGGGCATCCGATGTTCATACAGGCTTTACAGCCTTTGCATTTCTCCGGGTCAGAACAAATGGGGCCCGGATGTTTCACATATTTTAACAGCGCACAGGGACGGCGCGAAATAATGACGGAAGGCTCTTTTGCCGCAAGCTCTTCCCGGATTGCGTTCTGACATGCTTCCATATCATATGGGTCCACCACTCTTACCCGTCTGATTCCCACGGCATGACACAGACTCTCCAAATCAATCTTCGTACAGGGGTCTCCTTTCAGATTATAGCCTGTGGTCGGATTCTGCTGGTGTCCGGTCATTCCCGTAATGGAATTATCCAATATGATGACTGTCGCATTCGACTCGTTATAGGCAATATTCATCAGACCCGTTACGCCGGAATGAATAAACGTGGAATCGCCTATCACCGCCACGGTCTTTTCCGCATTCTCCGCCTCTCCGGCCTTGACAAACCCGTGAAGTCCCGAAACGGAAGCGCCCATACATATCGTCGTATCAATAGCGCTAAGCGGCGGTACGGCTCCCAGCGTATAGCATCCGATATCGCCGAGTACCGTCAGTTTCATTTTTTTCAAAACATAGAAAATGCTGCGATGGGGACATCCCGCGCACATAACCGGAGGTCTTGCGGGAATCTCCTCCGCAAGAGACGGGCCTGTCTGCACTGCTCTGCCCAGCTTCTCTTTCACCACATTCTGACTCAGTTCCCCGATACCGGAAAACAGCTCCTTCCCGACTGCCGAAAGCCCCAGATTCTTACAATGTGTCTCGATAAACCCGTCCAGTTCTTCCACCACAATCAGTTTGTCAACAGAATCCGCAAAATCTCTGATTTTCTGTTCCGGCAAAGGCCATATCATTCCCAGTTTTAGAACCGGATAAGTGTCTCCGAAGGCTTCTTTCACATACTGATAACAGGTGGAAGAAGTAATGATGCCATAGGAAGCATCCGTTCCCGGCTCGATTCTGTTGATATCCGCCGTTTCAGCCCAGGCAGTCAGCGCTTTGGTACGTTCTTCCACCACCGGATGACGTTTTTTCGCATAAGCCGGCATCATAATATACTTTGCCGGATTTTTTTCATATTTACTGTGTTCCGGAAGCGTCCGCTCTCCCGTTTCCACGATACTTTGGGAATGGCTGACGCGGGTGCACATCTTGATGAGCACCGCCGTATCAAATTCTTCCGAAAGTTCATAGGCAAGTTTCGTAAAGGCAAGCGCTTCCGCAGAATCGGAAGGCTCCAGCATGGGAACTTTGGCCGCCCGCGCATAATGTCTGGAATCCTGTTCATTCTGGGAACTGTGCATGCCGGCGTCATCGGCCACGCCGATTAAAAGGCCCGCATTCACACCGGTATAGGAAATGGTAAACAACGGGTCCGCGGCCACATTCAGCCCCACATGCTTCATCGCACAGAAACTCCGCTTTCCCGCTAAAGAAGCGCCAAACGCCGCCTCCAGGGCTACCTTTTCATTGGGCGCCCACTCCGCATATACTTCCTCATATTTTGCCGCACATTCCGTTATCTCCGTACTGGGCGTTCCGGGATAACTGGACACAAAGCAGCAGCCCGCCTCATATAGGCCTCTGGCAACTGCCTCGTTGCCAAGCATCAGTGTTTTCATAGGTTCCTCCATTCCGAAGCTCTAACGCTTTCATTCTTCTGACTGTTCGCCGATGGAATCCGTCACGGAAACGGTCACCTTCTTCTGATAACAGGAAAAAATTTCATCCAGCTTCCGGGGGCCGGGCGCTTTGGTTACAACACTCACCAACGGCACGATAATAAGCCCTGCCAGCATGCAGAAAGCGCCGGCGTTAATCGGTGACTGCAGATAAGCGGGAAACTGCGGGCGGAAAAAGATATTCGCAAGCATCACCACCGTTGAAAACAGAAAACTCACCCAGCAGGCCGCTTTGGTAGTACGTTTCCAATACAGTCCGTAAAGGAAAGGCGCAAGAAATGCTCCGGCTAACGCTCCCCAGCTCACACCCATGAGCTGCGCAATAAACGTGACGTTGGAACGGTACTGTATCAGCGCAAGCACCACGGAAATCATAATAAATACTACCAGAAGAATCCGCATCCATCTGACCTGTTTCTTCTCATCCATCTCTTTTATAATATTACCTTTAATAAAGTCCAGCGTCAAGGTTGAGCTCGATGCCAAAACCAGGGAAGAAAGCGTGGACATAGAAGCGGAAAGCACCAGAATCACCACTACCGCAATCAGTATGGTCGGAAGTCCCGATAACATCGTGGGTACTACCGAATCATAGCCGTTTGCCGCAATGTCTATTTTATCACTGAAAAGCCGCCCGAAGCCGCCCAGAAAATAACAGCCGCCCGCAACAATCGTCGCAAACACCGTGGAAATAATCATCCCTTTGTTGATTGCGCTTTCGCTCTTAATCGCATAAAATTTCTGGACCATCTGAGGCAGCCCCCAGGTACCCAGACTGGTGAGTATCACTACGCCAAGCAGTCCCGCCGGGTCCGGTCCGAAAAAGGAATTGAATACGCCCGGCGCCGTTGAAACCGTCTCATCGCTTACGGCAGACAGTTTATCGAGCGCCGCAAGGAATCCTCCCTGACTGTTCAGTACCGCGAAAATGACGGCTATAATACCGAAAATCATGATAATACCCTGAATAAAATCGTTGATGGCGGTAGCCATATAGCCGCCCGCAATGACATAAATGCCCGTGAGAACTGCCATCACAATCACGCACACGCTGTAATCGATATCAAAAGCCATTCCGAAAAGACGGCTTAATCCGTTATAAAGACTTGCCGTATAAGGAATCAGAAAAATAAAAATAATTGCAGAAGCCGCCAGTTTTAACGGCTTGCTCTCAAAACGCTGCCCGAAAAACTCCGGCATGGTTGCGCTGTCCAGATGCTGTGTCATGATACGGGTACGGCGTCCCAGTACCGCCCAGGCAAGGAGAGAGCCAAGAAAAGCATTTCCCAGACCGGCCCAGGTAGCGGCAATTCCGTATTTCCAGCCGAACTGTCCCGCATACCCCACGAAAACAACTGCCGAAAAATAGCTGGTGCCATATGCAAAAGCAGTCAGCCACGGCCCCACGCTCCTTCCGCCGAGCACAAACCCGTTCACATCCGTGGCATGTTTACGGCAGTAAAGCCCGATGCCGACCATCACGCCAAAGAAAATGATAAGCATAATCAGTTTGATAAATAAATCCATAGATTCCTCCATTCTATCCTGTAAAGGCTTTATTCCCGCGAGGGTCAATTACAAGATATCTCCTAATTGTTAATCTGTGCCTCTACGAGACTGCCATGGCAGTATCGCTCTCTGAGAAGCGGTTTCTCGATTTTCCCGGTAGGATTTCTCGGTACTTTTTCAAAAATAATCTTTCTTGGCCGCTTATACCTGGGCAGTTCTTTACAAAATTCCATAATTTCTTCTTCCGTACAGGAAACGCCCTCTTTCAGCTCGATAACAGCCGCCGCGATTTCTCCAAGCCTCGCATCCGGCAGTCCGATTACGGCCACATCTTTGATGTTATCGTTACGACACAGAAAATCTTCAATCTGAACCGGATAAAGGTTCTCTCCTCCGGAAATAATGACGTCCTTCTTCCGGTCCACCAGATAAATGAATCCGTCTTCATCCATGCGCGCCATATCTCCCGTATAGAGCCAGCCGTTTTTCAAAACTTCATCCGTCGCTTCGGGATTCTTATAATAGCAGAGCATAACGCCCGGACCGTGAACGATGAGTTCGCCCACTTCTCCCTGGGACGTTTCCTGTCCCTGCTCGTCCACAATTTTCGCTTCCCAGTGATAACCCGGTTTCCCGATGGCGCCCACCTTATGTATATTTTCCACGCCAAGATGTACACAGCCCGGTCCGATGGATTCGCTCAGACCATAGTTTGTATCGTACTGATGGTGCGGGAAATGTTTTTTCCAGCGCTGAATCAGGCTCGGCGGAACAGGCTGTGCCCCGATGTGCATCAGCCGCCACTGTTCCAGCAGATAATGCTCCATATCCACCTTGCCGGAGTCGATGGCATCCAGCAAATCCTGTGCCCAGGGAACTAACAGCCACACAATCGTACACTGCTCTTCCGTAACCGCCCGCAGAATCCACTCCGGCTTCACGCCCCTAAGGAGCACCGCCTTGCCGGCCGTTATCAGGGAGCCAAACCAGTGCATCTTCGCCCCGGTATGATAAAGCGGCGGAATGCAGAGAAAGACGTCTTCCTTCGTCTGCCCGTGGTGATTTTGTTCCGTCTCACAGGAAGAACGCAGAGACCTGTGATTATGCAGAATCGCTTTCGGGAATCCGGTTGTCCCGGAAGAAAAATAAATCGCCGCATAATCCGTTTCCTCAAGCGCCACCGGCGGCGCGCTGGAAGAACAGAATCCCATCAGTTTCAGGCAGTCCTCCGTATAAGAAGGCCCGTCCGGCCCCGGAAAAAACATCATCCGTACGCCGGGCAGACTCTCCGCTATCGTGTCCATACGCTCAATAAACTCCGGTCCGAAAACCAGCACTTCCACATCCGCCAGCTCCAGACAATATTTGATTTCTTCCGCGGAATAGCGGAAATTCAAAGGAACAGCCACGCCCCCGGCTTTCAGAATACCAAAATAGATAGGCAGCCATTCCAGACAATTCATCATCAGAATGCCTACCTTCGTTTCCCTTTCCAGACCACGGCTTAAAAGCAGATTTGCAAAACGGTTAGCCCGTCTGTCAAAATCCGTCCAGCTAAGTTCCCGGCGGTAAGGGGCACCGTTTCCCGCGCTTTCAATCAGGCTTGCCTCCCGCCATGTTACCGCACTGTCGCGCTCCTGGGACGGATTCAGCTCCACAAGCGCCGTGTCCGAACCGTATAAGCGGGCGTTCCGCTCCAAAAAATCTGTGATTACCATGATTTGGTTCCTCCTTTTTGTATCATTCAGCTATGATTGATAACATATCCGTTCATTGTGGCATGAGCCACATAAGTGCCGAGCTCATCTTTTACATCCACCATATAAAGCGCTGTGGTACGTCCGCTTCTCAGACAGGACGCTTCGGCGATAAGCCGCTTTCCTTTGGCCGGAGACAGAAATGTGATGGAAGCCTGCTGGCTGACCGTTATTTTCTCGAAATATCCATTGGCCGCAACGGCACAGGCAATATCCGCCAAAGTAAAAACAGCGCCGCCCATCGGAACGTTATTTCCATTCATATGCCGCTCCTCCAAAGTCAGGGAACAGACCGCTTTCCCCGGTTCCGCGGAATCAATCACAACGCCCGTGGCATCCGTGGCAAAATGGTCGTTCCGAAAACGACTGCGAATCTCTTCTAAATCTGGCATAAACAGTCTCCTTTCCGTATCTGCTGTATCAATTTCCAGCATATAAAAAACTACTTTCAATACTTTAGCACTTTTAACCGCTAAAGTCAAGAAAGAATACCGGACTGCGGGATTTTGCCGGGATTTTACGCAAAAAAGCGCAAAAATAAGGGAAAATCCCTGTATGGATTTCCCCGCCTGTTTATTACGCCTTTCTTAGAGCCAGTATATCATTTATCAATTACATACACTAATCTGCCCACATCACGATTTCAGCCGCTTCCCGCGATTTTTTCACATCGATAATCCGCTGGTTCGAAGACCCCCGGAAACGCAGACTGATATCTTTCTGCGCTTCCACAAATTCTCCGTCTACGATAACATCCAGATAAGACAGCATTTCCCTCGTTTCTTCCCACTTCCCGCAGAAATCATCCAGAATATCCTTATCGTAAAGATAGCCGGTATAACACCAGATGGTTTTCTCCGGGTATTGTTCTTTCACTCTCCGAAGCAAAGGCAACAGCCCCTGCTGATTCCGGTATTCCATCGGTTCCCCGCCAAGCAGCGTCAGACCCGCAATATAGGAAGGCTCCATCAGTTTTATGATTTTTTCAATATCTTCTTTCGTAAATTCCCTTCCGTACTGAAAATCCCATGTCATTTCATTAAAACAGCCCTTACAGTGATGTGTACAGCCGCTGACAAAAATCGTCACACGGACGCCCGGCCCGTTGGCCACATCGCATTCTTTTATTTCCGAAAAATACATACATCTACCCTTTCAGATAAGCATTTCCGCTGTTCCGGCAGTCCACATTCTTCGCCAAATGATTTTTTAAAGATGCAGTACCCGTTCCTTGATTTCCTGCGTTCTTCCCTGATTCCAGAACTGTGTGCCGATATAACCGCAGGTACGCCTTGCGACGTTCATCTTATCCTGTTCCCTGTTGCCGCAGTTCGGGCACTCCCAGACGAGCTTGCCGTCCGCGTCCGGCACAATCCTGATTTCTCCGTGGTAATCGCAGACCTGGCAGTAATCGCTCTTGGTATTCAGCTCCGCGTACATAATGTGGTCATAAATATGCCGCATGACAGCCAGCACCGCATCCAGATTATTCTCCATATTAGGCACTTCCACATAACTGATTGCGCCGCCCGGAGACAATTCCTGAAACTGCGATTCAAACGTGAGTTTTTCAAAAGCGTTTATCTCTTCGCTCACATGGACATGATAGCTGTTTGTAATATAATTTCTGTCCGTCACTCCGGGAATTGTTCCGAAACGTTTCTGCAGACATTTTGCAAATTTATAAGTCGTGGACTCTAACGGCGTTCCATACAGGCTGAAATCAATATTCGTCTCTTTTGCCCACTTTTTACAGGCATCGTTCAGACGCTGCATTACTTCCAGCGCAAAGGGCGTCGCTTCCGCGTCCGTATGGGATTTTCCGGTCATATATCTTGTACACTCACACAATCCGGCATAGCCGAGCGATATCGTGGAATATCCGCCGTAAAGCAGCTTGTCTATCGGTTCGCCTTTCTTTAGTCTTGCAAGCGCGCCATACTGCCATAAAATCGGCGCCACGTCGGATGGTGTGCCTTTTAGCCGCTCATGCCGGCACATCAGCGCCCGTTTACATAATTCCAGCCGCTCTTCAAATATCTTCCAGAACTTTTCCATATCTTTTCCGGATGAACAGGCGATATCCACAAGATTCAGCGTCACCACGCCCTGATTAAATCTGCCGTAAAATTTCGGTTTATCATTTTCATCATGGTAAACCGTCAGAAACGAACGGCATCCCATACAGGTATAACAATTGCCGTCTTTCAGCTTTTTCATGATTTTTTCGGAAATATAGTCCGGCACCATCCGCTTCGACGTACATTTTGCGGCCAGTTTTGTCAAATGCCAGTATTTACTTCCCTCGGATATATTATCCTCTTCCAATACATAAATCAGCTTCGGGAATGCAGGCGTAATATAAACGCCCTTTTCATTCTTCACGCCCCGGATACGCTGGTTCAGCATTTCTTCTATAACCAGCGCCAAATCATCCCTCGTCTGTCCCTCCGGCACTTCGTCGATATACATGAACACCGTTACGAAAGGCGCCTGTCCGTTGGTTGTCATCAGCGTGATAACCTGATACTGTATCATCTGTACACCGCGGTTGATTTCCTCGCGCACACGCATCTCCGCAATTTCGTTAATCTGTTCGTCCGTCAGAGAAATTTCCATTTTCTCCATCTCTTCCCGGACCTCTTTGCGGAGTTTCATCCGGCTAATCTGGACAAAAGGCGCAAGATGCGCTAACGATATACTTTGTCCGCCGTACTGTGAACTCGCAATCTGCGCGATACACTGGGTTGCGACATTACATGCCGTGGAAAAACTTTTCGGCGTGTCTATCATCGTTTCGCTGATGACCGTCCCGTTCTGCAGCATATCTTCCAGATTGACCAGACAACAGTTGTGCATATGCTGTGCAAAATAATCCGCGTCATGAAAATGAATAATTCCCTGTTCATGCGCCTCTACAATATCCTCCGGCAGCAAAAAACGTTTCGTAATATCTTTGCTGACTTCTCCCGCCATATAATCCCGCTGTACACTGTTCACCGTCGGATTTTTATTGGAGTTTTCCTGTTTTACCTCTTCGTTATTACATTCAAGAAGCGTCAGAATCTGTTCGTCCGTGGAATTGGATTTTCGTACAAGAGCACGCTTATAGCGATACGTAATATAATTTCTCGCCATTGTGTACGCATTGTATTTCATCAGCTGATTCTCCACCATATCCTGAATTTCTTCGACACTGGGAGAATGCTTCATTTCCTCGCAGTGGTCTGCCACCACCTCCGCAATTGCATCGATTTCGCTCTCCGTCAGCTTATCACCTTCTCTGACGGTATCGTTCGCCTTTTTGATGGCATTGACAATCTTCTCCAAATCAAATACCACTTCCGCGCCGCTTCTTTTAATAATTTTCATTCCTGCACTCCTTGTCCGTGAACTCGGACATTACTTCCTATAAATTGTTTACCGTGTTACTGCATGTACTATATATTGTATCACGGTTAATTTTTATGTCAAGGTATTGTGTTGATTTATTTACCTTTTTTATATCCGATTTCTATCCGCGGATAATTTTCCTCCAGATAAGCCAGAATGCGCTTTACATTTTCTTCCCGCTCAAAGCGCAGTTTTCCCTCTGTGTTATCGTCTAATTTTAAAATCAGGTAAAATTCTTTCAGCAGAAATTCTCCCGATTCACCGCTTTCCACCCGCAGATATGCGTTTTGTATCTTCCGGTAGGAAACATACCGGGCATTGATAAAATAGCGGTAAAAGAAATGCGACTGTCCCATTCTGCCCTCTCCCGCTCTGGGTGCTTCCCTGAACTCTTCCAGCAAAATGTTTTTTTCCGTTATCTCTTCTGTTTTGGACAAGGGTTTAAACTTCATAGCTCTTTTCCTCTGATTGATATAATGATTAATATAAAAAAACGCTTCATAAAATATATTAAACAATAATATACTTTACGAAGCATTCTGCATCTTTGTGCTCTTATGATATGAGCTGCCAAAAGCTGGAAAAGGGACTCGAACCCTCGACCTACTGATTACGAATCAGTTGCGCTACCGACTGCGCTATTCCAGCTTATGCCTAAACACAAAGATTATTATAACGGGTAAATAATCTTTTGGCAAGAAGTAATTTTCTTTTTCTGAATGTTTTTTCCGAAAAATGTCCCGGAATTTTACAAATCAGGCTCCGGAGACCTTCCCCGGTTCCTTTACATGCACATCCAGCTGGTTATATGGAATCGAAATATCCGCCTCATCCAGCGCATACTTGATATTTTCCGTCAGTCGCCATTTTGTCTCCCAGAAATCCTCCGATGCCGTATGACAACGCACGACAAGCATAACCGCACTGTCTCCAAGCGAATCCACAAACACCTTTTTATCCATATCCTGCAAAACTTTTTCATCCTTATCCAGCAGTCCCGTCAGGACGTTCCGCGCTTTCCGGATATCCGCCTCGTAAGAAATACCGACGGAAATATCGATTCTGCGGGTCGGCATGGCACTGGCATTCACCATGCTGGAATTGGACAGGTCGCCGTTCGGAATCACCACAAGCCTGTTATCCGCAGTCGTGAGCTTCGTATAGAAAATCTGAATCTCCATGACGGTTCCTTCATTTCCGTTGCCGGCAATGATATAGTCGCCCACTTTGAAAGGCTTTAACAACAGAATCAATACGCCGCCCGCAAAGTTGGAAAGGCTTCCCTGTATCGCAAGTCCAATCGCCACGCCTGCAGAACCTAAAAGCGCCACAACGCTTGCCGCATCAAGGCCGAAACCGGAAGCAATAAAAAATACCAGCAGTACATAAAGTGTTATCCGCACAAAGGAGCCGAGGAACTGGATAACGCCCACATCGGCATTCCCACGCTGCATGGATTTTTTCAAAATCTTACAGACCAGCTTAATCAGCTGCGCGCCGATAACAAATACAAGCAGCGCGAGCAGGACCCTTACCCCAAAGCGCAGCGCTTTTTCGGGAAGTTCCTGTATAAAGGACTGTATCAGCCCAACATCAACAGGTTCATCTGTCAGAACTTCAATCGGCATCATTTTTCTCCTCTCCGCTTCTCATAAGTATTTTTTTCAGGCGTTCCGCCGCCTCGTTTGCCGCTTTTGCCTTCTCTCTCGCTTCCTTCGACGCCTTTTTGGCCGCTTCCTTTGCCGCCTCAGCCTCCAATGCGGTAATTCTGGCAGCTTCTTCCGCTTCCCGTTTTTCTTTTTCTTCCCTTGCTTTTTTCAGCGCTTCCGCCTTTGCCCTTTCTATCGCCCCTTTTTCTTCCGGCGTATAAGGCGTATAAGAGAAAATGCTGATGGAAAGGGGCGCGCTGACCATCTCTATCGCATAAGGCTTGCCATCCCATTCCTGTTCCAGCGTTTTCTTCTCTTTCGCGTTTACACAGCCGCTTCCGCCATAAGCTCTTGCGTCCGTATTCAAAATTTCCCGATATTTGCCCTCGTACGGAACGCCAATCGTAAATTCCTGTTTCACATTGGCAAAATTTGCAACGACCACCAGCGTATCTTCTTCCTTTTCCGCTTTGCGGAGATAGGAAAGCATACAGGACTGCGGCGTTATGCAGTTAATCCACTCAAACCCTTCCCAGGAATCGTCTTTCCGGTACATGGCCGGCATCGTCGTATACATCTTATTCAAATCGGAAACCAGTTTGTTCAGTTTCTTATGGTCGTCCTCCTTTAACAGTTCCCATTCCACAGAACGTTCTTCATTCCACTCGTCGTATTCCCCGATATCCTGCCCCATAAAAAGGAGTTTCTTGCCGGGATGCGTCATCAGGTAGGCATAGGTCAGCCGCAGATTTGCAAACTGCTCACTGCGTTCACCCGGCATTTTCCCAAGCATCGTCGCCTTCCCGTGAACCACCTCGTCATGGGAAAAGACCAGAATAAATTTCTCGCTGTACGCATAAATCATGCTGAATGTCAAATTGTTATGGCAGCCCGAACGGAAATAAGGGTCCGTCTTAATATAGCTTAAATAATCGTTCATAAAGCCCATATTCCACTTTAAGTCAAAACCCAGGCCATCTTCTTTCACACCGCCCGTTACCTTCGGCCATGCGGTGGATTCTTCCGCAATCATCAGCACGCCTTCGTCTCTTTTTTTCACGATGGAATTTAAATGTTTTAAAAACTCCACCGCTTCCAGATTTTCATTGCCGCCGTACATATTGGCTACCCATTCGCCGCTGTTCTTTCCATAATCCAGATAAAGCATGGAAGCAACTGCGTCCATGCGGATGCCGTCCGCGTGATACTGCTCAATCCAGTACAACGCATTTGCAATCAGATAATTGCTCACCTCCGGACGGCCGTAATTATAGATAAGCGTCCCCCAGTGCGGATGGCTTCCCTGACGGGGGTCAGCATGTTCGTAAAGGCATGTACCGTCAAAATTGGACAGTCCCTGTGTATCTCTCGGAAAATGAGCCGGAACCCAGTCCAATATAACACCGATATCAGCTTTATGAAGTTCGTTCATAAAATACATGAAATCTTCCGCTGTGCCATAGCGTGCCGTAGGCGCATAATAGCCTATGACCTGATAGCCCCAGGAGCCGTCAAAGGGATGCTCCATCACCGGCATCAGCTCCACATGGGTATAGTGCATTTTTTTAACATAATCAACGATTTTGGGCGCAAGCTCCCGATAATTCAGATATGGTGCATCGCCTTCCTTCCTGGCAAAAGAACCGAGATACAGCTCATAGATACTGATGGGAGAATCTACGCCATGCGCCGTTTTGCGGTTTTTCATCCACTTATCGTCTTCCCAGGCAAAGCCTTCCAGCGCTCTGACGACGGACGCCGTCTCCGGACGGAGCTGCTGTCCGAAGGCATATGGGTCCGCCTTCAGATAGGTCATGCCGCCCTTTGCTTTTAATTCAAATTTATAACATTCACCTGCCTGGACACCCGGAATAAAAATCTCGAAAATACCGGAATCCCAAAGCCTTCTCATCTGATGGATTCTGCCGTCCCAGTCATTAAAATCCCCCACCGTGCTGACACGCACTGCATTCGGGGCCCAGACCGCAAAATAAACGCCCTCCACGCCGTCAATTTTCATCGGATGCGCACCTAATTTTTCATAAATCGTATAGTGAATGCCCGCGTTAAATTTCTCCGTATCTTTCTTCGTCAGCTGAGGCTTAAAATTATAGGCATCCTTTACTTTTTTCAGCGAACCGTCTTCATATTCCACAAGATATTCATAGGAGAAAAGCGTTTTCCCGGGAATCAGCACGGCAAAATACCCCGCTTCGTCAACGCATTCCATCTGATAACTTTTATCCCCTGTCTCCGGCTGAACGCGCACCTTTACCGCGCCCGGAAAAAAGGCCTGGATAACGAGACTGCCGCCGCTTATATGTGCGCCGAGTATGTTATGCGGATTGTCCGATTCCGAATAAATAATTCCCTCGATTTCTGCCCAGTTCATTAATTTATATAGTTTTTTATTCATCGTTTCTCCTATTCCGCCGCGCATGCGGCATTTTCAATCTTACTCCTGTCTGCTCCGGCATATGTTCAATTCCCGTTCAAGTCCAGCCGCTAAAGCGCTTTTATTCCGAATGATATTCCTTTTTGTTCAGACGCTTTTCACGCAAGCGTGTGAATAAAAAGGCCGCTCCGCAGTTTCGGCTCAAACCAGGTTGATTTCGGCGGCATCAGCTTTCCGGCATCGGATACGGCGAACAGCTCATGAATATCCGTCGGATACATGGCAAACGCCGCTTTACAGTCCGCCGCAACTCTTCTCTCCAGTTCCTGAAGCCCCCGGATTCCGCCGACAAAATCAATTCTTCCGTCATTCTTCGGGTCCAGGATGCCAAGCACCGGCGCGAGCAGCTCCCTCTGCAGAACTGAAACATCGAGGTCTTCCACCGGGTCGTTCGTCATCATTTCCGGCCTGACCGAAAGCCTGTACCAGGTATTTTTCAGATACATGCCCATCTCGCCCTTTTTCGCCGGGCGGTATGGCCCATCGCTTTTCTCTGTCGTAAATATCTCACTTACCTTCTTTAAAAACTCCTCTTCCGTATACCCGTTCAGGGATTTGACAACCCTGTTATAATCCATAATCAGAAGCTGGTCGTCGGGAAAAATCACGGACAGAAAATAATTAAAGGCTTCCTGTCCCGTATAGCCCGGATTTTCTTTTCTCCTCATCTGGGAAACCCTTACGGCAGAAGCGCATCTGTGATGTCCGTCCGCAATATACACCGCATCTACTTTGGCAAATCCTTCTCTGATTTTTCCGACGGAAGCCCCGTCATCAATCCGCCAGACTCTGTGAATAATGCCGTCGTCCGCCGTAAAATCATATAGCGGCGGCTTTGTCACCGCCCTTTCCACTTCCGCCTGGATATCCGCTCTCTTTCTGTAAGTCAGAAAAATCGGGCCGGTCTGGGCATTACAGATGTCCACATGCCGGATTCTGTCGGCCTCCTTTTCCGCCCTCGTATTCTCATGTTTCTTAATCACATTGTTTTCGTAATCGTCCACGGAAGCACAGGCACAGATTCCTGTCTGGGAACGGCCGTTCATAACAAGCTCATAAACATAATACGCCGGCCTGTCTTCCTGTACAAATTCTCCCCGCGCTGTCATTTCCGTCAGCATTTCCCGCGCCTTCTCATAGACTTCCGGCGCGTACATATCGTAGTCCTCCGGAAACTGCGTCTCCGGCCTGTCAATGCGCAGAAAAGAAAAAGCATCGCCCTTCACTTTCTCCCGCGCTTCTTTTCTGTCATAAACATCATACGGTAACGCCGCAATCTTTGCGGCCAAATCTTCCCTGGGCCGTAAAGCCCTGAATGGAATCATGTCTGCCATTCTCTTACCTGCTCCCCTGTCGTTTTCCTTCGTAACAATTCAGCCATGCTTACTTGTTTATTTTATCAAAAATGCCTGTACAGCACAAGCATTCAATGATAAAATAAATATTACGTTGTTATTTTTCTTGAGAAAGGATTGGTGAGCATGACTCCTGAAAATGCAGAAATTCTCCATAAAATTAACGCTTATGCGGAAAAAACGCTGGCCGATATCGACCCGCAGAAAACGCCGATTTCCTTCCAGTTAGAAACGTTGAAACCCGTTATGGAAGAAATCGCACGGGAAAAAGGCATGTCCGTTGAGGATGTTTTCATTCTTTATATGGATTTGGCCAGCGAAGTTGCTGTCAAAGCCGAAGAACAATTCCAGGCAGAGCTGAAGATGTAACTATTCGTAACTGTGAAGCCGGAAGCTGAACTGTTACAGCGATTTCTTATGTGGCGTGTGCAACAAAAAGCGGCAATCCGTTTCAAATCCGGATTGCCGCTTTCTATTATCTTTTAAATCCTGTTATTTGATGACCCTCACGCGGAACACGCCCGGAATGGAGGACAATGTCCGAATCATTTCTTCTGATGCAGGAGCCTCGATATCCAGCATCGTGTATGCCACTTCGCCTTTGGACTTATTCATCATATCCGAAATATTGATGTTGTTATCGCCAAAGCACGCCGTGAACTTGGTAATCATATTGGCGATATTTTTATGGAAAATCGCAACACGCCCCGCCTGTGTACAGATACCCATGTCGCATTTGGGATAGTTGACGCTGTTGATAATATTACCGTTTTCCAGATAATCCATCAGTTCTTCAACGGCCATCTTCGCACAGTTGTCTTCCGACTCTTCCGTGGAAGCGCCAAGATGCGGAATCACGATACAGCCTTCCTTTCCAGCGGTTACCGGATTCGGGAAATCGGACACATATTTACGGATTTTACCGGCCTTGATTCCTTCGAGCACGGCCTTCTCATCCACAAGCAAATCCCTTGCAAAATTTAACAGGATTACGCCATCCTTCATTTTGGAAATAGCGTCCTGACCAATCATTCCTTTGGTCGCGTCCATCAACGGCACATGAATGGTGATGATATCGCAGTTCTCATAAATTTCATCCACATTCAGCGCATGCTTTACATCGCGGTTCAGATTCCATGCCGCATCGACAGAAACATAAGGGTCATATCCATATACTTCCATGCCGAGATATTTCGCCACATTCGCCACCTTTACGCCGATAGCGCCCAGGCCGATGATTCCCAGTTTTTTATCCCGGACTTCCGTTCCCGCGAAATTTTTCTTTGCCTTTTCCGCCGCCTTCGCAATATCCTCTTTGTCCTGATTGTCGATGACCCACTGGATTCCGCCGACAACATCTCTGGATGCCAGCAGCATACCCGCGATGACAAGCTCCTTTACGCCGTTCGCATTGGCGCCGGGCGTATTGAATACGACAATTCCTTTTTCCGCGCATTTATCAAGCGGAATATTGTTGACGCCGGCCCCCGCCCGCGCTACCGCCAGCAGGTTTCCCGGCAGCTCCATATCATGCATCGCCGCGCTTCTGACCAGAATGCCGTCGGCTTCCGCGATATTATCCGTCTGTACATAGTCTTTGCTGAATTTTTCCGTTCCCATTGTAGAAATGGGATTTAAACATAAATATTTAAACATTTCTGCTCCCATCCGTCTGTTTTGGCAGACCTTATTGATTGTTCTTCTCAAACTCCTTCATAAACGCAACAAGTTTTTCCACGCCTTCAATGGGCATCGCGTTATAAATGCTCGCCCGCATGCCGCCGACGCTGCGATGGCCCTTCAGATTTACAAATCCGGCCGCCTCCGCCGCTTTGATAAATTTCGCATCCATTTCATCGTTTCCGGTTACGAAAGGCACATTCATCAGAGAACGGTCCTCTTTTCTGACAGTTCCTTTGAACAGGCTGCTTTCATCCAGAAAATCATATAAAATCTGCGCTTTTTTCTCATTCAGCTCTTTCATGGCGCTGAGACCGCCGTTTTTAAGCAGCCATTTGAATACCTTCCCGCAGATATAAATGCCATAGCATGGCGGCGTATTGTACAGGGAATCGTTATCCGCCTGTATTTTATAATTCATCATGGTAGGCGTTCCCGGAAGGACATCCCCCTCTAAAAGGTCTTCTCTGATGATAACGACCTGGGTGCCGGCCGGACCCACATTCTTCTGAACGCCCGCATAAATCATGCCGTATTTTGTTACGTCCATCGGTTCTGAAAGGAAACAGGAAGAGACATCCGAAACAAGAATTTTGCCTTTCGTATCGGGCAGGGTATGATATTTGGTTCCGTAGATGGTATTATTCTCACAGATATAGACATAGTCCATATCATCGGTTATCGGCAAATCTGAGCAGTCGGGGATATAGGAGAAAGTCTTATCCGCGGAGGATGCAAGCTCCACTGCCTCGCCATACATTTTCGCTTCCGCAAAAGCCTTTTTGGCCCACTGTCCCGTCAATATGTATCCGGCCTTGCGGTTCTTCATCAGGTTCATCGGCACGGATGCAAAAATCAGGCTTGCGCCGCCCTGTAAGAACAGAACCTTGTAATTATCCGGGATATTTAACAGCGTCCGAAGGTCCGCTTCCGCTTCCTTGATAATCGCATCATAGGCTTTGGAACGATGGCTCATCTCCATTACGGACATGCCCGTTCCTTTATAATCTAACATTTCCTCTGCAGCTTCTTTCAACACTTCCTCTGGCAAAACTGCCGGACCCGCTGAAAAGTTGTATACTCTTGCCACTCTTTTCTCCTCCAGTCATCTTTTATTTTTAAACTAAATGCTATTTTACATTTATTAAATGCTTTAGTCAATTACCATATGAAAAAAATCTGAATTGTTGTTACAGTTCAGCCTCCGCGAGGAAAGAGCATCATCTCTTTGGAGGCACGCTTGCGCTCCGCTAAAAATGTAACGGTACTAAGTTCAAAAG
>CAJTRL010000049.1 GCA_910578715.1 uncultured Lachnospiraceae bacterium
TGGAACGCAGGTCTGTGGAGTAACCGAACATCTCAGCAAGCGGAACATAACCTTTCACCATCTTGCCGCCGCCGATATCTTCCATACCTTCGATGCGTCCGCGGCGGGAGTTGATATCGCCGATTACATCGCCCATATATTCTTCCGGCATGGTAACTTCGACTTTCATAATAGGCTCTAACAGTACCGGATTGGCTTTCTTCATTGCTTCTTTGAAGCACATGGAACCGGCAATGTGGAATGCCATTTCGGAAGAGTCAACTTCATGATAGGAACCGTCATATACATTGGCATGTACGCCAAGTACCGGGAACCCGCCGAGAATACCGGCTTTTGCTGCTTCTTCGATACCTTCGCCGACTGCGGGAATATATTCTTTGGGAATCGCACCGCCTACTACGCTGGATTCGTACTTGAATGTTTCTTCGCCGTTCGGGTCCATAGGCTCGAATTTCACCTTACAGTGTCCATACTGTCCACGTCCACCGGATTGTTTTGCATATTTGTATTCCTGGTCAACAGGTTTGGTAAATGTTTCTTTGTAAGCAACCTGAGGCGCGCCGACGTTTGCTTCTACCTTAAATTCACGAAGCAGACGGTCTACGATAATCTCAAGATGCAGCTCGCCCATACCGGCGATAATGGTCTGGCCCGTTTCCTGGTCCGTATGCGCTTTGAACGTAGGGTCTTCTTCCGCAAGTTTTGCAAGCGCCTCTCCCATTTTTCCCTGACCGGCTTTGGTTTTCGGCTCGATAGCGAGTTCGATAACGGGTTCCGGGAACTCCATGGATTCCAGAATAACCGGATGCTGTTCGTCACAGATAGTATCGCCGGTTGTCGTCAGTTTAAATCCGACTGCCGCAGCGATATCACCGGAGTAAACTTTATCCAGTTCCGCTCTCTTATTCGCGTGCATCTGTAAAATACGCCCGACACGTTCTTTTTTGCCTTTGGTCGCATTCAGCACATAGGAACCGGAATTCATCGTACCGGAATAAACTCTGAAGAATGCAAGTTTCCCGACAAACGGGTCTGCCATAATTTTGAATGCCAGTGCGGAAAAAGGTTCTTCATCGGAAGAGTGTCTTTCCACTTCGTTGCCGTCCAAATCGGTTCCCTTGATAGCAGGGATATCTGTCGGCGCGGGCATGAACTCCAGAATCGCATCCAGAAGTTTCTGAACGCCTTTGTTTCTGTAAGCTGAACCGCAGCATACGGGAACTGCCCTGCATTCACAGGTAGCAAGCCGCAGTGCTTTTTTCATGTCTTCTACGGAAGGAACTTCTCCTTCCAGGTACATCATTGTTAAATCATCATCCAGTTCGCAGACTTTTTCTACCAGCTCATCATGGTATAATTCTGCGGAGTCTTTCATATCATCCGGGATATCGGTGATATTGATGTCGTCGCCTTTATCATCATTATAGATATAGGCTTTCATTTCAAACAAATCGATAATGCCTTTAAATTCATCTTCTTTGCCGATAGGCAGCTGAAGAATAATCGCATTTTTACCCAATCTGTTTCTTATCTGGTCTACTGCACCATAGAAATCGGCACCCATGATGTCCATTTTGTTAATGAATGCCATTCTCGGTACATTGTAGGTGTCAGCCTGACGCCATACATTTTCTGACTGTGGCTCAACGCCGCCTTTTGCACAAAATACGCCCACAGCTCCATCCAAAACACGGAGTGAACGCTCAACTTCAACAGTAAAGTCAACGTGGCCGGGAGTATCGATGATATTGATACGATGCTCTAAAGCGCCCGGCTTCGGCTTGCAGTTTTCTTCCAAAGTCCAATGACACGTCGTAGCGGCTGATGTGATGGTAATACCTCTTTCCTGTTCCTGCTCCATCCAGTCCATCGTAGCAGTGCCTTCATGAGTATCACCAATCTTATAGTTTACCCCAGTATAATAGAGGATACGCTCTGTCAATGTCGTTTTACCGGCATCGATATGAGCCATAATACCTATATTCCTGGTTCTGTCTAATGGATATTCTCTTTCAGCCAAGGTTTTTTCCTCCTGTCATTTTCAGGTAAATTTTTTTACCCTTTAGAAACGATAATGTGCAAATGCTTTGTTTGCTTCTGCCATCTTGTGCATATCTTCTTTTCTCTTTACTGCTGCACCCGTATTGTTTGCAGCATCCAGAATTTCATTGGCAAGTCTTTCCTGCATCGTTTTCTCGCCTCTCTTGCGTGAAAACATGGTCAGCCAACGAAGTCCTAATGCCTGGCGTCTTTCCGGGCGGACTTCAATCGGTACCTGATAGGTTGCGCCACCGATACGTCTTGCCTTAACTTCGAGAACGGGCATGATGTTGTTCATGGCCTCCTCGAATACTTCAAGAGCCGGCTTTCCAGCCTTCTCTTCCACTCTTGCAAATGCACCATATACAATCTTCTGAGCTACGCCTTTCTTACCGTCCAGCATAATGTTGTTGATAAGTTTGGTAACTACTTTATTATTGTATAAAGGATCTGCCAATATATCTCTTTTTGCAATATGTCCTTTACGCGGCACGGTTCTTCCCTCCTTATTCATATTTGCAGCAACGCTTCTTTATACGCCGCTGTCTGCAATAAATCATCGGTACTCACATGTGTCCTCTAATTCAATGTGTTCGTGCGGTTTTCTATCTTACAGCACAGGCATGTGCCCAGAATCCCAACACTAAATTAGTTCTGTTTGTGGACCTAATTTCTAAAACCTTACTCCGACCTATAAGCCTGTTAAATAACTTGTGCTATTTCTCAGTCTGTCAGTTTGCGAAGCAAACTGACGAAGTTAATTTGCTCTGCAAATTTACTTCTCTTACTTCCCTGCTTTCGGTCTCTTAGCGCCATATTTGGAACGGGCCTGTTTTCTGTTAGCAACTCCCGCAGTATCAAGCGTACCTCTGATAATATGGTATCTTGTACCAGGTAAGTCTTTAACCCTGCCGCCACGAATCAAAACAACGCTGTGCTCCTGAAGATTGTGGCCTTCACCCGGAATGTAGCTTGTTACTTCGATTCCGTTGGAAAGACGAACTCTGGCAATCTTTCTGAGCGCTGAGTTAGGCTTTTTAGGCGTTGCTGTTTTCACAGCCGTACACACACCTCTTTTTTGCGGAGAAGCCGTATCAATCGCTGTTTTGTGAAGAGAGTTCCATCCTTTCAGCAAAGCAGGTGCGGTTGACTTCTTTACAGATGTCTGACGTCCCTTTCTGACTAACTGGTTAAATGTTGGCATTCTTTTCACCTCCTGTAAAATTTTTCTTTTCTGCCTTTTAACCGGCTTGCTGTGCCGCACTGCGATACATTGTTTTCGTATAGCAGCCCTTGCCTGGCATAATTTTTGCATAACAAAAAAAACGCATCTGCGTGCACACTATGATAGTATACTTGCCCGCAAATGCGTTGTCAATACTTTTTCTTCAATTATTTACCGATTTTTCCCGGTTATTCGGTGATTTCCACGGGTTCTTCCTCTATTTCTTCCATATCGGCAATATCGTCCGTCATGTCCTCTTCATCGTAGATTTCCTCGGAGATTTCAATCTCCTCGTCCTCATCTTCCGCATAATCTTCCCGGATATTCACTTCATCTTCAACAGCAAGGCGCGCCAGAAGATTTTCGTCCGTGTCCAGCTTTGTATTGCGGTATCGCTTCATTCCGGTACCCGCCGGAATCAGTTTACCGATGATAACGTTTTCCTTTAAGCCTACGAGCGGGTCAATCTTTCCTTTGATTGCCGCTTCCGTCAGTACCTTCGTGGTTTCCTGGAAGGATGCCGCGGAAAGGAAGGAGTTTGTCGCAAGAGCCGCCTTGGTAATACCGAGCATAATCTGTTTGCCGTCTGCGGGTTCTTTTCCTTCTTTCACGAGGGCTTCGTTCAGGTCTTCGTATTCAAGTACGTCTACGAGCGTTCCGGGCAAGTATTCCGTATCGCCGCTGCTTTCAATGCGTACTTTTTTCAGCATCTGACGCACGATAACTTCGATGTGCTTATCGGCGATATCAACGCCCTGTAAGCGGTATACTCTCTGAACCTCACGGAGCATATAGTCCTGTACCGCACGGATTCCCTTGATTTTCAAAAGGTCATGGGGATTCACGCTGCCCTCTGTCAGCTCATCGCCGGCTTCCAGCGTTACTCCGTCCATAATCTTAATTCTGGAACCGTAAGGAATCAGATAAGTTTTGGATTCGCCCGTTTCATCGTTGGTAATGACGACTTCCCGTTTCTTTTTGGTATCTTTAATCGTTGCTACGCCGCCAAATTCCGCGATAATCGCGAGTCCTTTCGGCTTACGCGCTTCAAAAAGCTCCTCAACACGGGGAAGACCCTGTGTGATATCGTCACCGGCTACACCGCCCGCATGGAAGGTACGCATCGTAAGCTGTGTACCCGGTTCTCCGATGGACTGTGCCGCGATAATGCCGACCGCTTCACCCACCTGAACCGCTTCTCCGGTGGCCATATTGGCTCCGTAACATTTCGCACAGATACCGATATGGGAGCGGCAGGTCAGAATCGTACGAATCTTCACCTCTTCTATCGGCTGTCCTTCTTCGTTTACGCCCACGCTTAAAATCTTCGCCGCGCGGCTCGGTGTAATCATATGATTTCTCTTTACGATTACATTTCCGTCTTTATCTTTGATTTCCTCACAGGAAAATCTGCCTGTGATTCGGTCTTTTAAACCTTCAATTGTTTCTTTTCCGTCCATAAACGCTTTGACGGACATACCGGGTATCTCTTCTCTGCCCTCGCAGCAGTCTGTCTCCCGGATAATCAGTTCCTGTGATACATCGACCATACGTCTTGTCAGGTAACCGGAGTCAGCCGTACGCAGCGCCGTATCGGACAAACCTTTCCGCGCGCCGTGTGCAGACATGAAATACTCCAGAACATCAAGGCCTTCACGGAAATTGGATTTAATCGGCAATTCAATCGTCCGTCCTGTCGTATCTGCCATCAGACCACGCATTCCGGCAAGCTGCTTAATCTGCTGGTTGGAACCACGGGCGCCGGAATCGGCCATCATAAAGATGTTACTGTATTTATCGAGTCCCTCAATCAGCACCTTTGTCAGCTCCTGGTCCGTTTCATTCCAGGTTTCGACAACGGCACGGTATCTTTCTTCTTCCGTGATGAGTCCACGCCGGAAGTTCTGTGATATTTTATCAACCCTCACCTGTGCTTCTTCCAGCATTTCCTGTTTTCTGGCCGGTACGGTCATATCGGAAATGGAAACTGTCATGGCTGCTCTTGTGGAATAATGATACCCTGTGGATTTGATTAAATCCAGCACTTCCGCAGTTTTTACGGCGCCATGAATGTTGATGACTTTCTCCAGAATCTGTTTTAACTGTTTCTTGCCGACATGAAAATCGACTTCCAGTTTTAACAGATTTTCCGGGTTGCTTCTGTCCACATAGCCCAAATCCTGTGGCAGAATTTCGTTAAACAGGAAGCGTCCCAGCGTGGATTCCACCGTTCCCTGAACAACTTCTCCGTCCGCATTCACTTTCTGCACTCTGACATGGATTCTGCTGTGCAGCGTACACTCGCCGTTTTCGTATGCGAGAATCGCTTCATTAATATTTTTATAATATTTGCCTTCGCCGACTACGCCTTCTCTCTCCTGGGTCAGATAGTAAATGCCGAGCACCATATCCTGAGAAGGAACGGCTACCGGACCGCCGTCAGAAGGCTTTAACAGGTTGTTAGGGGACAACAGCAAAAATCTGCATTCCGCCTGTGCTTCTACGGACAGCGGTAAATGCACCGCCATCTGGTCGCCGTCGAAGTCCGCATTAAATGCCGTACATACGAGAGGATGCAGTTTTATCGCTTTCCCTTCTACCAGAATCGGCTCAAATGCCTGAATGCCGAGTCTGTGCAGAGTAGGAGCACGGTTTAACATAACAGGGTGTTCTCTGATAACTTCTTCCAGAACGTCCCACACCTGTGCATCCAGTCTTTCCACAAGTTTCTTGGCATTTTTAATATTCTGTGAAATGCCTCTTGACACCAGTTCTTTCATTACAAAAGGTTTGAACAGTTCGATTGCCATTTCTTTAGGCAGACCGCACTGGTAAATTTTCAGTTCAGGTCCTACGACGATAACGGAACGTCCCGAATAGTCAACACGTTTTCCGAGCAGATTCTGACGGAAACGTCCTGATTTACCTTTTAACATATCGGAAAGGGATTTCAACGCTCTGTTTCCCGGTCCCGTAACCGGACGTCCTCTTCTGCCGTTATCAATCAGCGCATCGACCGCTTCCTGAAGCATTCTTTTCTCATTGCGGACGATAATATCAGGCGCGCCAAGCTCCAGCAGTCTTTTCAGACGGTTATTCCGGTTGATAATTCTTCTATATAAATCATTTAAATCAGAGGTTGCAAAACGGCCGCCGTCCAGCTGTACCATAGGACGTAAATCCGGCGGAATCACCGGAATCGCATCCATAATCATCCATTCGGGTTTATTCCCGGATTCTCTGAAAGCCTCGACAACTTCCAGCCTTTTGATAATCCGCGCGCTTTTCTGCCCGCTGGAATCTTTTAATTCTTCCTTTAACTCTGCCGCTTCTTTTTCCAGGTCAATCGCCTCAAGCAGTTCCTTGATTGCCTCGGCGCCCATGCCTACCCGGAATTTGAAGCCCCAGTTTTCTCTCGCATCCTGGTATTCTCTTTCGGAAAGCACCTGTTTATATTCCAGGTCGGTCTCTCCCGCATCCAGCACGATATATGCCGCAAAATACAATACCTTTTCAAGCACTCTCGGAGACAAATCCAAAATCAGTCCCATACGGCTCGGAATGCCCTTAAAATACCAGATATGGGACACCGGAGCCGCCAGCGCGATATGTCCCATACGCTCTCTGCGGACGCTGGACTTGGTAACTTCGACGCCGCACCTGTCGCAGACAACACCTTTATATCTGATTTTTTTATATTTACCGCAATGACATTCCCAATCCTTGCTCGGTCCGAAAATTTTCTCACAGTAAAGGCCGTCTTTCTCCGGTTTCAGGGTACGATAATTAATCGTTTCCGGCTTTAATACCTCACCTCTTGACCATTCTCTGATTTTCTCAGGAGATGCAAGACCGATTCTGATTGCATCGAATGTCATAGGTTGATATGCTTCCTGTTTAATTTCTGCCATGTTAAGCCTGCTCCTTTCGCACTGATTTCTCAAACCCCAAATCATTCATTCCCTGTTGCGCAGGTCAGAATTTTTCTTTGTACTATTCGTCATAGGATTCTTCAAAATCAACATCCAGTTCCATATCGTCTTCCGCGAAATCCTCTTCCAGGAAATCCTCTTCCGGCTCTTCACTGCTTACTAACTCGCCGCTTTCCTCGTCAAATTCCTGTTTCTGATAGCCCATCGAACCGAGGGATTCTTTTTCATAGTCATAATCTCTGGAATCGCCTTCGATTTCATAGCGGTAATCGTTTTCGCTGTAATCAACGGTTTCCATGATTTCCACTTCTGTCTGGTCTTCCCGCAGCACTCTGACATCCAGGCCAAGAGACTGCAGTTCTTTCAAAAGAACCTTGAAGGATTCCGGAATACCCGGCTCAGGAATATTATCGCCCTTGATAATTGCTTCATAGGTCTTTACACGCCCAACAACATCGTCGGATTTTACCGTCAGGATTTCCTGAAGCGTATATGCAGCGCCATATGCTTCCAGCGCCCATACTTCCATTTCACCGAAACGCTGTCCGCCGAACTGCGCTTTACCGCCGAGCGGCTGCTGTGTCACCAGTGCATAAGGGCCGGTAGAACGCGCGTGAATCTTATCGTCTACCAGATGATGCAGTTTCAGGTAGTGCATGTGTCCGATGGTTACCGGCGCATCAAAATACTCGCCTGTCCTTCCGTCACGGAGTCTTACCTTACCGTCTCTTGAAATCGGAACCCCTTTCCACACTTCCCTGTGGTCGCGGTTCTCGGACAGATATTCCATAACTTCCGGCAAAAGCTCTTCTTTATGTTTTTTCTCAAATTCTTCCCATTCCAGATTGACATAATCATTTGCAAGGTCGAGCGTATCCATGATATCGCTCTCTTTTGCGCCGTCAAATACCGGAGTCGCCACATCAAATCCCAGCGCTCTCGCCGCCAGCGAAAGGTGGATTTCAAGCACCTGGCCGATATTCATACGGGAAGGAACGCCCAGAGGATTCAATACGATATCGAGCGGACGTCCGTTTGGCAGATAAGGCATATCCTCTACCGGAAGCACACGGGAAACAACACCCTTGTTTCCGTGACGGCCTGCCATTTTGTCGCCCACCGAAATCTTTCTCTTCTGCGCAATATAAATGCGGACTGCCTGGTTTACACCGGGAGACAGTTCATCCCCGTTTTCTCTCGTAAAGACTTTGGCATTGACAACGATTCCGTATTCTCCATGCGGAACCTTCAAAGAAGTATCGCGCACTTCCCTTGCCTTTTCGCCAAAAATCGCGCGAAGCAGTCTTTCCTCCGCCGTCAGCTCCGTTTCACCTTTCGGCGTTACTTTTCCGACAAGAATATCTCCGGCACGCACTTCCGCACCGATACGGATAATTCCTCTTTCATCCAAATCTTTCAGGGCGTCATCGCCGACACCGGGAACGTCTCTCGTAATTTCTTCCGGTCCCAGTTTGGTATCGCGCGCTTCCGCTTCGTATTCTTCTATATGAACCGATGTATAAACATCTTCCTGTACGAGTCTTTCGCTGAGCAGTACGGCATCCTCGTAGTTATAGCCTTCCCATGTCATAAAGCCAATCAGCGGATTCTTACCGAGCGCCAGCTCGCCGCCTTCCGTGGAAGGACCGTCCGCAATCACTTCTCCCGCTTCCACATGAACGCCTTTGAATACAATCGGCTTCTGGTTATAGCAGTTGGACTGGTTGCTTCTGGAAAACTTCGACAGACGGTACTCATCCTTCTCACCGTCGTCATAGGTCATTTTAATTAAATTGGAAGAAACATAATCTACCGTACCCGCTTTTTTCGCAAGGACACAGACGCCGGAGTCAACCGCGGCTTTCGGTTCCATACCCGTACCGACAACAGGCGCTTCCGTAAACAAAAGCGGCACTGCCTGACGCTGCATGTTAGAGCCCATCAGCGCACGGTTCGCATCATCGTTCTGCAAAAACGGAATCAATGCCGTCGCAACGGAAAATACCATCTTCGGCGATACATCCATATAATCGAACATCGATTTCGGATATTCCTGTGTTTCTTCTTTGTAACGTCCGGAAACGCTGTTGCGCTTAAAATAGCCGTTCTCATCGAGCGGTGCGGACGCCTGTGCAACATGATAGTTATCTTCTTCATCCGCCGTCATATAAATAACTTCGTCCGTAACGCGCGGATTGGCCGGGTCGCTTTTATCAATCTTACGATAGGGAGCTTCCACAAAACCGTATTCGTTAATTCTTGCATAAGACGCAAGAGAGTTTATCAGACCGATATTCGGGCCTTCAGGCGTCTCAATCGGACACATTCTTCCATAATGCGTATAATGAACATCACGAACCTCGAATCCGGCACGGTCTCTGGAAAGACCGCCGGGGCCCAGGGCGGAAAGACGTCTCTTGTGCGTCAGCTCGCCGAGCGGGTTGTTCTGGTCCATAAACTGTGACAGCTGGGAAGAACCGAAAAATTCCTTTACCGCAGCCTGTACAGGTTTGATATTGATAAGAACCTGCGGAGAAATTTCTTCCGCATCATGGGTCGTCATTCTTTCACGAACGACTCTTTCCAGCCTGGACAGACCGATGCGGTACTGGTTCTGGAGAAGCTCTCCCACCGCCCTGATACGTCTGTTGCCGAGATGGTCGATATCATCATCGTTGCCGATGCCGTATTCCAGATGAATATTATAGTTAATGGAAGCGAGAATATCTTCTTTCGTAATATGTTTCGGAATCAGTTCATGTACATTTTTCTGGATTGCTTCCGCCAGAAGGCCGGGGTCATCCCCGTACTCCTCCAGAATCTGCTGCAATACCGGATAATAAACGAGTTCCGTAATGCCGAGTTCCCTCGGATTGCAGTCCACATGGCTTGTAATGTCTACCATCATGTTAGACAATATTTTAACATTCTTTTCTTCTGTCTGTACCCAGACATAAGGAACTGCCGCATTCTGAATGGCATCTGCCATTTCAGCGCTCACTTTGTCCCCGGCATTTGCCAGAACTTCCCCTGTGGAAGTATCGATAACATCCTCTGCCAGAACATGATTTCTGATTCTGTTCCGGAACATCAGCTTCTTATTAAATTTATATCTTCCGACTTTCGCCAAATCATATCTTCTTGGGTCAAAAAACATCGCGTTAATCAGGCTTTCTGCACTCTCTACACTGAGAGGCTCACCCGGACGGATTTTTTTATACAGCTCTAAAAGACCTTCCTGGTGATTTTCCGCAACGTCTTTGGAAAAACTTGCTTCAATTTTCGGTTCATCGCCGAATAACTCCCGAATTTCATCGTTGGAACCCACTCCCAGAGCTCTAATCAGAACGGTAATCGGCACTTTTCTTGTTCTGTCCACACGCACATAGAACACATCGTTGGAATCCGTTTCGTATTCCAGCCATGCTCCGCGGTTCGGGATAACAGTCGAAGCAAACAGTCTCTTGCCAATCTTATCATGGCTGATTGCATAATAAATGCCCGGAGAGCGCACTAACTGGCTGACGATAACACGCTCCGCCCCATTGATGACAAAAGTGCCTGTCTCTGTCATAAGAGGCAAATCGCCCATAAAAATTTCATGCTCCGTAATTTCGTCCTTTTCCTTATTAATCAGACGAACTTTTACTTTCAAAGGCGCCGCATAAGTCGCGTCTCTTTCTTTGCACTTCTCAATAGAATATTTAACGTCGTCAGCACACAGCTCAAAATCTACAAATTCCAGACTCAGATGTCCACTGTAATCCGAAATTGGAGAAATATCGTCAAATACTTCTTTCAGCCCTTCATGCAGAAACCACTGATAGGAGTTCTTCTGAACTTCAATCAGGTTCGGCATTTCCAGAACCTCTTTCTGCCGTGCATAAGTCATACGCGTGTTCTTTCCAGAAGCAATCGCGCGGATTCTGTTCTTTTCCATCGACAATTTCACCCCGTTCTTTATGATTTAGCGCCTACCTATCGAATATTACACTGCAAATAAGCATACCACACCACAATAGTGCACCATACATTCTACTACAAGGCCGAGTTTGAGTCAACCATTATTTTCCCGTTTTGAAAATCGTTTTGAAAAACATCACTTTGGAAAAAATTTTCCAAAGATATTTCTACAACAACAAACCGCCCACGAAATATCTTCCGTAAGCGGTTTATCAACTTTGTATAACATAGGTATTGTCAGGCAGCATTCTCTGCTATCCCTTCACAGCCCGACAGAATTGCAACGCGATTCTGTCTGACAAAACATAGCATTTCTTAGGCAGCGTCTTTGGCTGCCTTAGAGATGCTTTTTGTCATCCGAAACTTAGAAATTCTTAGACAGCGTTCTTCAGCTGTCTTAGAATTTCTTTTCGACACCCTATTTGAGCGTAACCTTAGCTCCTTCAGCTTCCAGCTTAGCTTTGATTTCGTCAGCTTCCTCTTTGGTTGCTGCTTCTTTCACCATCTTCGGTGCGGAATCTACAAGGTCTTTTGCTTCTTTCAGGCCGAGACCTGTAGCTTCACGAACAACTTTGATGACTTTAACTTTGTTCGGGCCAACCTCTGTCAGCTCAACATCGAACTCTGTCTTCTCTTCTACCGCTGCGCCTGCGTCGCCGCCTGCTGCCGCAACTACTACGCCTGCTGCCGCAGATACGCCGAACTCTTCCTCACATGCTTTTACCAAATCATTCAGTTCCAGTACTGTCAACTCTTTGATTGCATCAATTAATTCCTGAGCAGTTAATTTTGCCATGATAATTTACCTCCATTTTTCATTTAATCATCTGATTGAGATTTACTGTTATGCCGCCGCTCTGCTTTATTCAGCTGCCGGGGCTTCTTCTGCGGGTGCTGCTTCCTCAGCCGCAGGCGCTGCCGCTTCTGTCGGCTCTTCTGCTGCCGCCGGAGCTTCGCACGTTGAAGCACCGCCTTTTTCTGCCAGCTGATTCATTACGCGGGCAAAGTTCGTAATCGGGGACTGCATGCTTCCAAGCAGTCTGGAAATAAGTTCTTCTCTGGAAGGAATCTGTGAAATGCTGATAATGCCGGCCGCATCATAAGCAGTACCTTCCACAATACCGCCCTTGACTTCGAGCTTGTCTGCGGTCTTGGCGAACTTACAGAGAACTCTTGCGGGAGCCGTCGCATCTTCCGTAGATATCGCGAGTGCACTCGGTCCTTCCAGATAAGGAAGAAGCGCTTCGCAGTCGGTTCCTTTGAACGCAAAATTCATCATTGTGTTCTTGTAAACCTTGTAGTTAATTCCCGCTTCACGAAGCTGTTTACGAAGTTCCGTGTCCTGTTCTACCGTAAGGCCGCGGTAATCGACAAGAACGACTGACTGCGCATCTTTAATCGCTGCGGAAATCTCCTCAATGACAGGTTTCTTCAATTCAATTTTTGCCATTTTCTTTACCTCCTTATAGATTTTACGCCGGGCCAATTATATGGACTGAGTAAGAGTAAAGGTAATAATTGAGCAGGAAAGATTTTCTCCCTGCTCGCCGCGCGTGGCGCATACTGCGTCAGCAGCAAACTTCTATATGCGCCCCTGTGCATAAAAAACCTCCCTGAAGACAGGAAGGTTCGTAAATTCATCATAAACTCTTCTCCTCGGCAGGCGGATTCCTTACGCCATAACGGCACCTGCTGTCTTCGGCATGGTCTGACGACCTTAATCAATATAGCACAGTTATTTTTCCGCTGTCAATACTTTTTCGGAAAAATTATCCGCGTCTTCCAAAACCGATATCTCCACGAGAGGAAGCGGGCCGGACAGGACATAGTTTCTCTGGCGGAGGCCCTGGAAAAACGCCGGCGCTTGGTGAAAAAGCGGCTTTATGCTGCTTTTGAACCTAGCACCGCTGCGATTTTTCGCGGAGCGGGAGCGCGCCTCCAAAGAGAACTATGTCCTGTCCGGCCCGCTTCCTCTCGTGGAGCCACGCTCTCCTATTAATCCTTCTACTGCAGCGCCACAAATCCCTCTTCGTCTATCTGGACATTCGGCGACATCCGGCGCATTTCGCCGAGCACCCTTACCATTTCTTCTCCTTCGAGCAGACTCGTCCTGCAGTTAATCTGCTGGCACGGAAGAAACTGAAAACTCTGCAGCCCGTCTTCCGATATCGTTACCTTTACCATTCCCGTATCAAGGGGTTTGGAATTGAACCAGAAATTTCCGAGGCTGTATATCACCGGAACGCCGTCTATGATTTCGATGCGCTGTAAAATGTGCGGATGGTCTCCTATAATCAGGTCCGCCCCCGCTTCCACCAGCTCCGGAGCCTGTTTGTTCTGCGCCCAGTCCGTTTCTTCCTGATTCTCCGTTCCCCAGTGGACATAGACAATAACAAAATCGCTTTCTTCTTTTGCCTGTGCAACAGTCTGCATCAGTTTTTCTCCGTTAAAACAGCGGAAAACGCCGGGAGAAGTTTCCGTCGCCCCTTTGGTATCGGGATTGTCCAGTCTTTCTATCTGCGTCGCGGAGATTATTGCTATCTTGATATCGTTGACGATAAAATAGACCGGCGCGGAAGCCTCTTCTATATTCGCACCGGCTCCCACATAGGGAATGCCCTCCTCCCGCAAAATCTGCATCGTATCGAGCAGCGCCTCTTCTCCGTAATCATAAGCATGATTATTCGCCAGAGAGACAATATCCACACCCATATCCGTCAGATAGGAGACGGAATCCGGCCTTGCCCGGAAAGTGAACTGCTTCTCCGGAGTCGGCATGCCTCTTTCCGAATATGCAAACTCATTGTTGAGCATCATAATATCTGCGCTCTGCATCTCTCCAATCAAATCCGGTGCGATGCCGCTGCCGATGTCGCCGCCGTTTTGCAGCAGCTTGGCCATCACGCTGTAATTTGGGTCAAAAAGGATATCCCCGGCAAAAAGGAGCGTCACATACTCTTCTGAAAAGGCGTCTTTGGCATAAATATTATGCTCCGCCATATAAACCTCGTCTCTCAGTATATCCGCGTAACGGCCATCCTCAACAACCGTTTCTGCAGCTTCGGTTTCATCGGTGCCGTCCGTTCCGCTTCCGTCATTATCTGCCGCTTTGCCGCCGTCTGCCCCGTCCGCCGTCAGGTTTTCTTTTTCCGTCCCGGCTTCCTCCGCCGCAGTTTTTCCTGTCTCCTGAACATCCCCTCCGGCCTTCTCTTCTTCCTCACTCAGATACAGCCAGCCGAGCATGCCAAAGACTCCTGCTGACACCACCAGAAGCAGCGTCAGGACAAACGGCGCTATGAACTTGGATTTCTTTTTTCTACGTTTCTTTCTTCCCATTTCCGTCGTTTTCTTTCATAATAGGAATGATTTGCCGGCCCTTTCACGGCCTCTTAAATATCATAAACAGGAATAACACAAAAGGATTCCCACTGTATCCAGCAGGAATCCCATTGAACAGATTAATATTTTGCTGTACTCACCTTCACGCCGGGGCCCATCGTCGTAGAAAGCGTAATGCTTCTCAAAAACTGTCCCTTAACCGCTGAAGGTCTTGCCTTTGTAATCGCTTCCATTAACGCATCAAAATTTTCCTGTAATTTCGCTTCGTCAAAAGAAACTTTTCCAACAGGCACATGGATAATGTTCGCCTTGTCCAGTCTGTACTCAATCTTACCTGCTTTGATATCGTTGACCGCTTTGGTCACATCCATTGTTACGGTACCGGCTTTCGGGTTCGGCATCAGGCCTTTCGGACCGAGCACTTTACCGAGACGGCCTACAACACCCATCATATCGGGAGTTGCTACCACAACGTCGAAATCCAGCCATCCTTCGTTCTGAATCTTCGGAATCAGCTCGTCGCCGCCAACATAATCAGCGCCCGCCGCCTCAGCTTCCGCAATTTTATCACCTTTGGCAAATACAAGCACTTTTACCGTCCGGCCCGTGCCGTTCGGCAGTACTACCGCGCCACGAATCTGCTGTTCCGCGTGACGTCCGTCACATCCGGTCTTAATATGAACTTCCACGGTCTCATCAAATTTTGCCGTGGCCGTCTTTTTTACTAATGCAACTGCTTCTGCCGGTTCGTACTGAACTTTACGGTCTACCAGCTTCGCAGCTTCCTGATATTTCTTACCATGTTTCATATCCGTTCCTCCATACTCCTGTCTGCTTCAGCAGACATCAAATAGTTGAATATTTACTCTTCTACTGTGATGCCCATACTTCTCGCAGTACCGGCAATCATGCTCATAGCCGCTTCGAGACTTGCCGCATTTAAATCGGGCATTTTCGTCTCTGCGATTTCCTGTAATTTTGCTTTGGAAATCGTTGCAACTTTGGTCTTATTCGGTACGGCCGAACCCGACTTGATGTTGCATGCTTTCTTCAAAAGAACCGCGGCCGGCGGAGTCTTCGTAACGAAACTGAAACTTCTGTCTGCATATACTGTGATAACGACCGGAATAATCACGTCGCCCTTATCAGCAGTTCTTGCGTTGAACTGTTTGGTAAATTCAACGATATTGACGCCATGCTGTCCGAGTGCAGGACCAACCGGCGGCGCTGGCGTAGCTTTGCCAGCAGGAATCTGTAACTTAATATATCCTTCTACTTTCTTTGCCATAACGGCACCTCCTAAATATAATGTGGTATAGGCGTAACTTCTTATTTATTCAGCTCTTCCTGTCAGAATTTCATTCTGGCGAAGCCAGATGAAATTCTAACTTTTCAGCTCCGCTGAAAAGTTACTCCCACACATATCTAAACCGCATACGCGGAATAAATATCTTTTCAAAACCTATTTTAAATTTCTGACTTCCGCGAAGCTGATTTCCACCGGCGTTTCCCGGCCAAAGAGCTCCACATTGATTGTGGCCGTCTGTTTGCCATAGTCCATTCTCTGAACGACGCCGACCGTATCTTTCCAGACGCCGGCAACAACCGCAATGGTGTCTCCTTCCGCAAAATCCACCGACACGTTCTCTACTTTGATGCCGAGCGGTTTCATTTCGGCTTCCGAAAGCGGCACCGGCTTGCTTCCCGGTCCGACAAATCCCGTTACCCCTCTGGTATTTCTCACGACATACCAGGTATCGTCGTTCATGACCATATTAATCAGAACATAGCCCGGAAACATTTTTTTCTGGACATTTTTCCTGGCCCCGTTCTTCATCTCCATGACTTCCTGCATCGGAACCCGGACTTCCAGGATTTCTTCTTCCAGATGTCTGTTTTCTATTGTTTTCTCAATATTGGCCTTTACTTTATTTTCATATCCGGAATAAGTATGAACAACATACCAATTTGCTTCTGCCATACGATTGCCCTCACTCTACAATGTTGTCAGGAAATCAACGCCATACTGAAGCGCGAAGTCCAGAACGGTAATAATAATGCCTACCACAACAGAAACTGCCACCACAGCAATGGATTGTTTCAAAAGGGAATCTTTATCCGGCCAGGTAATCTTCTTAAATTCGGCCTTTACGCCATTCCAGAATTTAACCGGTTTGGACGTCTTGTCTGCTTTTACTGATTTTGCAGATTCTCCCATACTAATAACCATACCTTTCATTCTGCCCGCTTTTCCTGCTGCGGACGTCTTCCTAAACTATTTGGTTTCTTTGTGCGTTGTGTGCTTTCTGCAGAATCTGCAGTATTTCTTTATTTCCATTCTGTCCGGATGGGTTTTCTTATCTTTCGTAGTATTGTAATTACGCTGTTTGCATTCTGTACATGCCAATGTGATTCTCGTACGCATTTCTATTACCTCCGCTTGCACTTGTTAAATTTGAGCATAAAAAAAAGACCTGTATTCATCTTGTTTGTATACTATATCACAGCGTTTTTTTTTCGTCAACTGCTTTGTACAATATATTTTCTGATTTATTTTTCAAAATTTGAAAAAATCACAAAAAAATCCAAAAATATCATTAATGATATAGAAAAAATAACCGATATGTAATATAAGGTATATTGTTTATGTATGCGTATGATTTTAGCATATACGCTGTTGACTTCAGAGCGGGGGATGAGACCATATGAATATAACGAGTGCAAGTCAGTCGATGGGCTTCATGCCTGTCAGCCAGTCAGCCCAGGACAGTCGCGAACAGGAAATCCAGAAGCAGATTATGAATCTTCAGGAAAAAATGCGTGACGTTACCTATAATAATGAAATGTCCTCCGACGAAAAGAAAGACAAAAAGAAGGTGCTTCAGGAGCAGATTCAGAATTTAAACAGCGAGCTGAAACAATATCAGCTCCAGAAACGACAGGAAGAGGCGGAAAAGCGTCAGGAGGAAGTCGAACGAAAGCGGAGGGAAGAAGCCGCAAGGATGGAGGAAAATTCCAACGCCGAGGCAGGCTCCGGCGCCGAAAGCGCGCAGACCGAAGAGGAAATTGTTCTTTTCCCGGAATCGAACGCATCGAAAGCCATGCTTTCCAATTCCAATACGAAAGAACATCTTTCCAATCTGCAGAGAATCCGAAACGATTTGGAAGGAAAACTGCGGACCGCCGATTCGGAAGAGGAAAAGGCAAGACTGCGGAAACGCATCAGCCGCGTTTCAAAAGGGATGGGCGTCAAAGTACAGAATATTAAAGATACCATTGCCGACGGGCAGGCCGATGTACAGCCACAGAAAAACAAAAGCAGCAAAACACAGCGGGAATCCAGAGAAGATTCCGCCGTACAGGGAAAGGTGCTTATCACCCGCAAAAAAGACTGAATCGTATAATCATTACTCCGGCACAGGCAACGGATAGCCGGCCGGGTATTTGCATGATATCAGATTTCACGGAAGAAAGGAGGAATATCATGGCTTATAATACGATTGATAACCATTACAATATTTACAATTATTATATGACTACTTATGCGCCGAAATCGAGCACGCCTTATGATTCCCATAAGAAAAGCGAACTGCGCAATGTCTATAATTCTATTGTAAAAATGAATAAGGAGGCTCCTATCTATATTCTTGATGCCAGCCGGGAATCCTGCAAGTTTGCGGTCGGCATGAAAGAAAATGCAAGGGAGCTGCGCAATACCATTGCATCTCTCGGAGACTTAAACGAAAACGATATGCTGAATAAGAAGGCCGCTTATTCCAGCAATGAAAATATAGCGTCCGCTTCCTATATCGGTACGCCGGGTGACAGCGCCAGCGCGCCTTCCGTTGAGATTGAAGTGCATTCTCTCGCAACGCCCCAGGTAAATACGGGCAATTATCTTCCCGGCAATGAGAAAGTGACGCTTTCACAGGCTACCTATTCTTTTGATGTGGGAATCGAAGATTTAAATTATGAATTTCAGTTTTCCATCAAACCGGAAGATACGAACCGGGATGTTCAGGAACGGCTTACCCGCCTGATAAACAATGCCAATATCGGCATTTCTGCCCAGATTGTAACAAATGACGAGAACAATTCCGCTCTGCGTCTGGAATCCAACGCAACGGGAATTAAAAATGATAAGCCGGAAATTTTTCATGTATCGGACCACCGGACGAGTAAAACAGCCGGAACGGTTGAATACTTTGGTCTGGACAATACTACCGGAGCCGCTTCCAACGCCAGCTTTCTGTTAAATGGCGAAGAACGGACATCGCCGTCCAATACCCTGAATGTAGGCCGCATGTATCATGTGACGCTGAACGGTGTCAGCAGCGAGGATGGCGAGACCGCTTCCATCGGCCTGAAAACAGATGTCGAATCTTTGACGGAAAATATTAATACACTGGTAAAGGGATATAATTCTTTTCTCCGTGCCGCGTCGGAATACAGTGACAGACATCCCAAAAGCAACCGCATCGTACAGGAAATGGGAAGCATTTCCCGATATTATGCGCGCGGACTCACTTCTGCCGGCCTGAATCTGAATCTTGACGGCACACTGGAAGTCGATAATGAGGCGATTCAGAAAACGGCGACGGACGGCGACGCCAGGAGGGCATTTTCCTCCATTATGGACTTTACGCATTCGCTCGTCCGCAAATCCAACCAGATTTCGCTGGACCCGATGAACTATGTCAACAATATCGTCGTTGCCTATAAAAATCCGGGCAAAAACTTTGCGACGCCTTATATTACGAGCGCATACAGCGGGATGATGTTTAACAGTTATTGTTAATGTATGAAGAGAATACGAAAAGAACTTCCAGGAGGCTTTCCCGGAAGTTCTTTTTTGTTCTGTATGTTTCGTTCTGTATGGAAATCACTCTACAACGGAATATTCCCGTGTTTCTTTTCCGGCAGTTTTGCCTGTTTGTTTTTCAGCCCGTGCAATGCTTTTATCAGGGCTTCTCTCGTTTCTTCCGGCTTAATCACTTCGTTGACATAGCCTCTTGCCGATGCGACATAGGGATTCAGGAAACGCTCCTCATACTCCGCCTTGCACTGTTCGCGCATTGCCGCCGGGTCCGGAGCCGCTTTTATTTTTTTCTTAAAAGCGATATTGACCGCGCCGTCCGCTCCCATAACCGCGATTTCCGCAATCGGCCACGCATAAACGATATCCGCTCCCATTTCTTTCGAGTTCATTGCAATATATGCCCCGCCGTAGGCTTTCCGCATAATCAGGGAAATCTTGGGCACTGTCGCCTCCGAATAAGCATACAAAATCTTCGCTCCGTGGCGGATGATGCCGTTATGCTCCTGGGCTGTTCCCGGTAAAAAGGCCGGCACATCGATAAGCGTCACCAGCGGAATATTAAAGCAGTCACAGAACCGGATAAACCTCGCAATTTTATCCGACGCATGGTAATCGAGGGAACCTCCCATCACATTCGGCTGATTGGCAACGAATCCGACCACTTTTCCTTCCATGCGGCCCCATCCCACGACGCCGTTCATCGCAAATTCCTTCTGCACTTCAAAAAAACTACCTTCGTCCACGATACAGTCGATGACTTCCTTGACATCATAAGCATGCCGCGAATTATCCGGCACGATATCCCTGATTTTGGCTGCCTTCGCCCTGGCGGCGTTTTCAGCCCGGCTGAATCTGCCAAAAACTTTTCCAACGCCCTGTAAACGGCTCTGCCGTTCTTTTGTATCAATAACGGGCGGTTTTTCCGTATTGTTACCCGGAAGATAGGATAACAGTTTGCGGACGCCCATCAGGCATTCGCCTTCCGAATCATAGGTAAAATGGGAAACGCCGCTTTTTCTTGCATGAACTTCCGCCCCTCCCAGCTCCTCCACCGAGACTTCTTCGTTGATGACGGTCTTAACTACATTAGGACCGGTAATGAACATCTTTGAAATATCTTTTACCATAAAAATAAAATCACAGATGGCCGGCGCATAACAGGCTCCCCCGGAACAGGGGCCGAGAATTACCGCAATCTGCGGAATCACGCCGGACGCCCGGGTGTGCCGCAAAAACATGCCGCTGTAGCCGCTGAGTGACGAAATGCCCTCTTCGATGCGGGCGCCGCCGCTGTCGTTGATACAGATAAGCGGTGCGCGCATCTGCATTGCCATATCCTGAATCCGGCATATTTTGAAAGAATGATATTCCCCAAGCGTACCGCCGATTACCGTAAAATCCTCGCTGGAAACAAATACCAGTCTGCCGTCTATTTCTCCATAGCCCGTAACGACGCCGTCTCCCGGCACCCGTCTTTTATCCAGGTCAAAGTCATCGATTCTGGATTCCACAAACCCATCCACTTCAACAAACGTATCCTTATCGAGAAGCACCTCTATCCGCTCCCTTGCCGTCATTTTGCCGCCCGCATGCTGCTTTTCCACTCTGGCCTTACCGCCCCCCGCAAGCGCTTTTTTCCGCCGCTCATCCAGTTCCTGAATTGCCTCATCCCAGTTCATCGCGAAACCTCCTGACTGTACCAATCTTCATATAGTTTGAAACGCAAATACTTTGATTATCAAATTATTTAAGAAGATTATAGCAGTTTTCAGGTTATTGTCAAGGGGCTTGCTGAAAGAAAATGGGTCTGCATATTTTGCCGTCAGAGCATAATGCCGCGCCCCGGTCAGCCTGACGGCAAAATCCACATTATAAAAACAGCCGGAGCTAAGCTCCGGCTGCTTCCTTTTCCACCATTTCCAACGCTGCCGCTATCACCTTATCCATATCATAATACTGATACGCGCCAAGCCGTCCGCCAAACAGCACCTGTGGCTGCGTCCCGGCCAGCTTCCGGTATGCGGCAGATAAAGTATTATTTTTTTCATTGTTTACCGGATAGTAAGGCTCTTCTCCCGGTTTCCATTCCGTCGGGTATTCTCTCGTAATGACAGTTCCCGGCTGTTTCCCGAACTCAAAATGCTTGTGTTCGATAATCCTTGTGTAGGGAGTCTCCCTGTCCGTATAATTGACGACCGCATTGCCCTGATAGTTATCGCATTCGGGCAGTTCCTCCTGTTCAAAACGAAGCGCCCGGTATTCCAGATGCCCTAACTGATATTGGAAAAATTCGTCAATCATACCCGTATACAGCACTTTGGCATAAGTATTGCCCTGTCTGTCAGTAAATTGTTTTTTCTCTCCCATCGGGGCAGACTCTATAAACTCCTGATAGCTGACGCCGGTCTTTACTTCAATACCCTCAAGCATCTTTTCCACGATGCGGGTATAGCCGCCAACCGGAATGCCCTGATAAGGGTCGTTAAAATAATTGTTGTCATAGGTAAAGCGCAGCGGCAGCCTTTTGATAATAAAGGCCGGCAGTTCCCTGCAGTCCCGTCCCCACTGTTTCTCTGTATAACCTTTGACAAGTTTCTCGTACACATCTCTTCCCGCCAGAGAAAGCGCCTGTTCTTCCAGGTTCTGAGGTTCCTCGATGTGAAGCGCCTCTATCTGTCTTGCAATTTCCGCTTTCGCCTCCGCCGGCGTTACAACACCCCACATCTTGCTGAAAGTGTTCATATTAAAAGGAAGATTGTACAGCTCCTCGTGGTATCTCGCTATCGGCGAATTAATGTAATGATTGAAAACTGCGAACTGTCCGATGTAGTTCCATATTTTCTCATCCGATGTATGGAAAATATGAGCGCCGTATTTATGCACGTTGATATCCAGAACCTGCTCCGTATAAATATTCCCGGCAATGTGTTCCCGTTTGTCGATAACAAGGATTTTTTTCCCTTTTTTGTTCATTTCATGTGCAAATACAGCTCCGAACAGTCCGGCGCCGACTACCAGATAATCGTACCGCATCACTGTTCCGCTGCCTGATATTTTTCAAGCTGCGCATAGTCTTCCATCAGTTCCAGCGCTTTCTTTCTGCCGGTCTTGTTCAGCTTGATGTAGTACTGCATTACTCTGTTCTCCAGAATCTTGCTGCCCAACGGACTCTTCTTATCAAGCGGGGAAAAATCTACGGGGTTCAGATTCAGCTTGTCACACATCCTGATAACAGTTCCGTATGCCATTCCTTCAATGCCTCTGTCAAGAGCCGTTACGAGTGTAGAATAGGGGATTTCCATCTCAATTGCGAATTGTCTGACGCTCTTATACTGTGTCAAAATTTCTGTCTTTAAAATTTCTGCCTTGGTCATAAACCAGTCCTCCTTAAAAGTAATCATTATACTCACCCAGAAGATAATTCCCCCTTATCTTCTATGACTTATTATTACTTTACCACATTTGACATGGAAAAGGAACCACTTATTCCATAGTTTTAACGGAATTTCGTTACTTTGGTTAAAATAGCAGAAAATTCACTCGGATTATTGGGCAAAAAGCATAGAAAGCCGCAAAAAAATAAGGGAATTTATAGGTTGCGGAATCCTCAGAACATGATAAAATGGTTTCATATAAGATTTTTGATACGCGCAAAAGAAAGGCATGATGATAACCATGTTACCTGTTTCCGTCTGCATGATTGCAAAAAATGAGGATAATCATATTGAAGAATGTCTGAAAAGGCTCCGGCCCTGTAAATTTGAAATTATTGTCGTCGATACAGGTTCCGTTGACAGGACAGTGGAAACTGCCCGGAAATATACCGATAAAGTATTTCATTTTGACTGGTGCGATGACTTCAGCGCCGCCAGAAATTTTTCTATTGCCCAGGCATCGAATGACTGGGTTCTGGTCATTGACTGCGACGAATACCTGGAAAATATTAATCTTGCCGATATTGGAGACTCTCTGGAAGACCACCAGTCTTCCGTTGGTATGATTGTCCGCAATAATCCCTATACCCTTCAGGGCGTCCGCTCCGTCATGTCAGAGCGCATCGGAAGGCTCTTTAACCGGAAACACTGCCATTATGAAGGCATTATTCATGAACAGGTGACAACGCTTGACGGAAAAGAACCGGACACTTTCCCGATTCCACTGACCTTTTATCACGAAGGTTATGTGACGGAATCGGATAAACGCCTGCGCGCCACCCGAAATCTGGAAATGCTATTGCACGATTTGGAGCTGAAAGGCCCAAATCCTTATATCTATTTCCAGCTCGGCCAGAATTACATTTCTCTCAATGACCTGGAAAAGGCGGCATACTATCACAAACTCGGCCTCGAGATGAACGCGGACCCCAATTCCGCTTTTGTCCAGAGCATGACCGAAACTTATGGCTACTGCCTGATTGAACTCGCAAAGTATGACCTTGCGATGGCATTAAAAAGCAAATATAAACAATTTTCCCATCATGCTGATTTCGTTTATATGATGGGCGTCATTTATATGAAAAAAAATATGTGGGAAAAAGCCATTCAGGAATTTGAAAAAGCAACCACCCTGACTTCCTATTCCCGCAAGGGGGTCAACAGCTACCGCGCCTACTACAACATAGGCTCCATCTATGAAATGATGGGCAACAAAGAAAAAGCCAGGGAATATTATCAGAAGTGCGGAGACTATAATAACGCCCTGAAAAGATTGGAAGAACTGTAAAAAATGCTGCCAATATCCGTTTGCATTATCGCTAAAAATGAAGAAAAACATATTGCAGAATGCTTAAAGCGGTTGAAACCCTACCATTGCGAGATAGTTTTGGTCGATACCGGCTCCACTGACCGGACGCTGGAAATCGCCGCAAAATATACCGATAAAATTTATCACTTTGACTGGATAGATGATTTTGGCGCCGCCAAAAACTATGCCGTCCGACAGGCCTCTCATGACTGGATTCTCAGCCTTGACTGCGACGAATATCTGGAAAGTATTGATGAAAAAAGCCTTGCAAAGCTGATGGAGCAGTACCCGGAAAGAGCCGGACGTATTCTTCTGCGCAATCGCTTTCGCCAGAATGGGCAGACCAACTACGAAAACGTGCGGCTCTGCCGCTTTTTTAACAGAAAATATTATCATTTTACCGGGAAAATTCACGAACAGGTGACATGGCGGACAGTCTGTAAGGAAACAAATCCCGGCACATCTCCCACCGAAAATTTATCTTTTACCGAGCCCATAGTGGTCTATACCGCCCCGATTACCGTTCTCCACGTCGGTTACAACCTTTCCGAAGAAGAACTGCGCGCAAAATCCCGCCGGAACATCATCCTTCTGGAACAGGAGCTCACTGCGGCCGGCCCCGACGCTTATCTTTATTATCAGCTGGGCAAAAGCTGCATGAAGCTGGAGGACTATGAAAAAGCATATGAATGGTTTAACCTCGGACTTTCCATGGATATAGAGCCCTCCCAGGATTATGTTCAGAATATGGTGGAATCCTACGGTTACTGTTTACTTGATATGAAACGCTTTCAGGAGGCTTTACAGCTTGAGAATGTTTATGAAGTCTTTGCTGTCCGGGCCGATTTTGTCTTTCTGATGGGACTGATTTATATGAACAACGGTCTGTTCCAGGAGGCCATCAAGGAGTTTTTAAAGTGTACCTCTATGGAACAGTTTTCTGTGGAAGGCATCAACAGCTATCGCGCTTATTATAATATCGGCGTCATTTATGAATGCACCGGGCAGAAAGCGGAAGCGCGCAAGTATTATGAAAAGTGCGGGGATTTTGAGATGGCGCGGGTGAGACTGCGGAAAATATAAAGCGTGGATTCCACAATCCACGCTTTCCTTTTTGCCTGCCAGTATTCCGTTTCCGCCTTTTCCCTCCTTCAGGATTTGCTTTCTCTCTTCTGAAGTTCTTTTTCCCGCAGACTACGCACCGTCTCCGCCAGCCCTTCCCGCATATGGGTCCGGGGCCGCCAGCCGAGCCCTGTTATTTTTTCCGTATCAAGAATCGCCTTTGTTGCCGTCGAATAACCCGCCTGTTCGCTTACATCCGGCACTTCAAACGTCACTTTCACCCCGTTATCCAAAGCCAGCCATTCCGTTATCTGCCGCAATGTTACTTCTGATTCCAAATCTGAGATATTATAGGCTTCGCCGCTCTTTCCGTTTAATAATACCGTAAGAATGCCCGCCGCCGCGTCCGGCGCATAGGTGTATGAATACAACTGCGTGCCCGCACTTTTCAGAATAATATCCTCCCCGGCGGCCGCTTTCTTAATAAACTGTGCAATCGCTTTGGAATCCGAAAGAAGCATGGTCGGCCCATAGGCTCTGCTTAATCTGGGAATGACAAAATCAAGCCTGTAAGTCTGTCCGTAGGCATTGCATAGCGTCTCTCCCACCCGCTTGCTCTCCGGATATCCCGCACGCAGCGTATTACAGTTCAGATAACCAAGATAGTCCTCACTGAATCTGTCCACATCGCCCCTGTTCTCCCCATATATCTCCACCGACGAAACAAAGCAGAACCGCTTTGTCTCATGTGCAACCGCATAGTCCAACAAATTCTTCGTTCCGATGACATTGGCCGTAATCGTTCCAATGGAGTCCTGGGAATACTGTAAAGGATGCGTATTGCTCGCCGCATGAATGATATAATCCGCCTTGCCGCACTCCGGAATCTTCTGATTCACATCACAGACAACATAATGAAAATATTCCTCATTCCAATATTCCGCAAAACGCTCCTCCGCTCTTTGTTCATTCCGGCCAAGCGTAATTATGCGGATTGGTTCCTCGTCCGTATGAGTACGATTATACTGCATCAGCAATTCTATGATACATTTCCCTATCATTCCGGTAGCGCCTGAAAGAAGAATTGTTTTGCCGGAGAGCGGGTCCAAAGAGAGAGGGGGGGCTGATAATGTCTGCGCTCTGTTCTCTTCCTGATGCTCCCGCTCCTGGTTTTCCAATTCCTGATTCTTCTGGTCTGTCTGTGTCATCGCTCTTTCCATGCCTTTCCTTATATTCGTTTATGGCTTAATATCGGACGAATCCCATCCTCATACCATCCACTTCTTTCCTGCATGCACAATCTTTAATTTATCTCTGTTCTTTTGAAAATATAACGTTGTCAGGTTTTCACCCATATATCCCGCAAAGCGGTCGGCCCGCTCCCACCCCTTCGGCGTCGTCAGCGCTTCCGCCCGCTCCAGAACGGAAAAAAGAAAACCGCAGTAATCATCAAAGACTTCCGCCTTTGCAATCAGCATATTGTAATTATAGAAATGCTGCTCCCCGCTTTCGACCATCTGTTGATATGCGCTAAAATAATCCGGCACAGTTTCTTCCAGCGCGCGGAGCATCGCATTCCAGTCCTCTTCTTTGATATAGCGGAAATGCTGTGTGGAAATATTCGGATAATGGACGGACGGATAAGGAAGAATCACATCCCATTCATCCCCTCTGCACAGCAGAGCCTCCATCTCTCTATCATCCACCGCAAAAATCCGTCGATAATGACATAACCCCTTATAGGCCGCCTGGCAATTTTTCCAGGCATAGTAAGTCGCCGTCAGTTCGCAGTAATTGCGGTTTTTACGGGAAATATTTACTCCCGCATTGTCCCGCAATTCCGTTATTCTCTGCTCCGTAAGGTCTGCGCCCACCTGAATCGGGTACACATAGGAGGGAATCCGTATCTCGTTCTGCAAAGGACGGTCTACATGGCATTTGGCCTGAAAGACCTGAATGCTGTCCATATCTCTCCTGCCCCTATTATCTGCGTCCGCGGCAGATGACTCTGCCACCGCTTCTTCCAAAACAGCTTCCGCCACCATATCAGACATTACTCCCACTTCCTTTATGGGATGCAAATATTCTGCATTTATGGCTAACAGCGCCTTTACCGTCTTACATCCCGGCAGATTATTGTAATAGGCTTCCATCAGCTGATTTTCCAGCTCCCCGGTAACCGGAAGTATCGCGGAATCCTCAATCTGCAAAGAATGCAAAGACTCCGTTATAGCACAGTGATGCGTTTCGGGAGCGGCAACGAGATAACTGACCGGACGGCCAGGGACAGAAACCTCCACGGAAATTTCCCGCTTCCATTCAGAGAGTCTTTTTACCGGAATGCCATCGATTTCCATCGGATTTTCGCCCGTTTTTCCTTCTCCCGCATCCGATACCAGGAAAAAAAGAGGCTTCTTCCGATATAAGTCCCGGAGCACGGTATAGACGCTGGCCGCAACGATTCCGGCGCCATAGATACAGAAGGGGACGTTAAGAAAACGGAAGAATCTGTCACTCTCTTTTTGATGCTCTTTTTCCATGAAAATCCTCCACTCCAGCTCTTCCAGACGCTTACATACATTTATACTTGCTCGTCTTATACCTGCTCGTCCGAATAATGATTTCTCACCCAGTTTACCGCACGCTCGTAATCATTTATCGTATCTATTTCCCTTGTCCGCAGCTCCATAAACGGCAATGGCAGATAGGTCTCCACCATTTGAAAAACATGTCCCGTCCCACTCAGCATTTTCGCACTCTGAATCTGTGTGATGCCATTCCACTCATAGCTCCCGGCATTCTTGGAAAATGCGCTTACATACTCTTTGCCGTTTTCCTCATATGTCTGCAGCATCCACGGGTCATCGCTGTCGGGTACGCCGCCGCTGACAAATTCCCCGTCGTATTCCAATATCCGTTTCATATCTTCCGGATGTATCAGCAAATCGCCGTCCAAAGAAAGAATATATTTATTCGCATATCTTGCCGCCAGCGCCACCGACGCTCCCGTTCCCGTACTCCGGTAATTATGATTGAATACGAACAGAATATCTTTTCGATATTGCTTTACGACTTCTATCACTTTTTCAGCCTGATACCCTACTACCACCCGAACGTCCTTTTCCCCGTCCAGCATTTCCAAATGACGGATAATCAGCGGTTTTCCTTCTACTTCCACCAGGGCCTTCGTGGAGCCAAGTCCCAGACGATTGCCCATTCCCGCACAGCTTATAATTACAGTCCTAGAAATATTCGACATTTTTCCAGCCTTTCCTTTCTAAATTTCCGCCTGCCTCTTTCTTTTTACGCTAGTTTGCTGACTGCCTGACAACGCGGCTAAATCAGCCTTTGCAAAAATTCTACCAGCCTTTCCTCGCTGTAAACAGCATGACTGGCGCAGCTCAATATGGAAGGCGCAATATTCCTGACTCCGCCATAGCCGATTCCGATTTCCGCCGCCTCTATCATTTCCGCATCATTATTTCCGTCACCCACCGCCACAAAGGGAAGCAGCATCTGACTTACAACCGCATTTTTGTCCACGATACTGATAACATCCTGTAAATAGTCATCCCTGACCAGAGCGCTTGAGCAAAACGTATGCGATTCCATGCCGATTTTTTCAATTAATCCTTTTATCCAGATATCCAGATTTCCTGTCACAATGTAGCACCGGCTCTTATTTTTTTGAATAAACTCCACCACTTTTTCGTTCAGTTTTATCCCGCTCACCAGCTGGCAGACTTCACTCACGGGTATATTTTTCAACAATTCTACCCTTTGCAGAAAGCTCTGCTTAAACGGGATTTCTCCCTTCATTGTACTTTCTGTCACCTGGCGCATCTGCTCAAAAATGCCGAACCTGTTTGCAATGGCGGGCAGTATTTCTTCTCTTGTTACGGTTGAATCCAAATCAAATAGAAATATTAGTTTGCTCATAGGCCCTCATTTCTTCTTCTGATAATTGTATGGCTGCCGGAATCCTATCGCTCTGCGGCTTACAATAAGCGCATATTTCCGGAACTTCATTCAGGTATTTGTTATCAAATTCAGTTAATGCTTCTATAAAATTCTTCGATTCGTTTCGAAGGGATGTAATGTTTAAAATATTATCGTTTCCATATTCTTTTTTTAACTCTCTCAATGTCAATATTTTTCCACAACATGCCATAAAGTCATCCGCCAATGTCCAACAGCTTCTATTACAGCAGTTTTTGTAGATTTCTCTGACCTGTTCTTTATCTTCATTGCGCGGCTGTTGATAGTCGCCCGAATCAAACCATTCTCCGGTAGAAAACATAAAGTTATAATTTCCCACACTGACACCA
>CAJTRL010000050.1 GCA_910578715.1 uncultured Lachnospiraceae bacterium
TCTTAGCATCGGCATCTTTAGCCAGTCTTTCAAATTTGCTCTGGCTCATGCTGTAAAGCAATGCGCCCTCCTTATATCTGACGAACTTTTTCCTGTCGAATTTATTTTCCACTTCCCCACCTCCGTAATCATAAGCTGTCAAACAGATATCCTTTATCTGCTGATTACAAAACAGAATTATCTTCTATTCTCTAATTAGCAGATAATCAAAAAACACAATACAGGTAACAGCTCATTACACTGCCCACATCGGTATCGCACCGTCATTTCCCATATGACCGGATATTAACCTCTTAATACCCGGAAGTATCATTATTAAAGATATGGGTCAACGCCTCTATATCCTGACCTATATTTTATGCCAGATGTTTCCCGCTCCCTGCCTTGCCTTCAATATCTTACTTCATATTTCTTCGGTTCTATTTCAGAAGTATCATTCCGAAACAGGCATCTCACCGCGCATCCGCAACGTGGCTCTCCATATCCCGTATGTCCTGTATGTGTAACATTATTCAGCTTTCAAGGTACGCACCGGATTCATTTTCTTTCATCCGGATAAATTGTTCTGGACTTGTCAGTCCCAAAAGCACATAAGACACTGACGACTGCTACCTCGTTTATGGAATATTATGTGCTTTATGCAAATGACAAGTGATAGCGAAAAGATAATACAGGAGCATCCCCGCACTCCAACATTAATACCTGATTGTAAATTTCCTGACTGCCTTTACCAAATCCGCCCTGACCTGTTGCTGTATGTCTTCCATCGGCATCATTTTACTGTTAAGCTGCCAGCTTTCGATTTCTTTGATTAGAATGTACTTTATCAGTCCGTCATACTTCTCAAAAACCATCTCCATTGCATCCGTGTCACCTATGGCCGCCATAGCGATGACATTAACCGGCAGCTTTCCGTCCCTGTTTTTATTTTTCATTTATCCCCTACCTTGCCCCGCAATTCTCTCATCGCGTTTGATTTATAGCTTTTCACTGTATCATATTTTAGATTCATCCACACTGCTATTTCAGACAGGGAATAACCTAATGCGGCGCTTAAAAGAATGACTTCTCTTTTCGTATCCGGCAGCTCCATAAGAGCCTCCGCCAGTTCCTCATTCTTAATCAGCACGACCATTCCTCCCGCCGGGATTTTTGTTTTTCCTTCCAGAATATCATCATAGACCGCCGTGGCGCTTTCCTTTGTTTCCTCCAGAGGCACTGTTTCATAGTTTTTACAATGCCTGACGTAACTGCGCAGCTGGTTGATGACGCTCCGCCGGATGACTTTCCAGCAGAACGAGTGAAATTCGGAAGAAATCTTTTCCGCATTATCCGTTACTTTGTTCTTTTCTTTCATCTCTGTCCTTTCCGCAGAAATGTTCCCTGAGTTATCCCTTCACTATGACTAAATCACCGAAGGTATCTAAAATGTGGACTCAAAAAAATAACTTTTTTAAAATTTTTTAAAATAAAGTAATTCCCCAAAAGAAAAAAACGCTAACGGTCTACTTACAACCATTAGCGCCACTACTAAGGGCAGCTTTCATTTTCCCCTTTTTTATCCTTATATACCCTCGATTTTATTATAGTACAAATGCACATGGGATATAGGCTCCCGGCAAACTTTGCAGTAATTACAGCAAAAATAACCAGGCGGAATGTTTATGGAAAATACCGCTTACAGATACCAATTTCCCCCGGTTGACTTTTTTCCTGCTCTGCCTTAGAATCATGTATAAATAAAGAACACAATTCCATAAAAAGACACTGAAACTGCTATCGGTAACGGAGGGGCAATTATGCCTTTTTTCGGCTACGGCAGTTTTTTTATTTCTACGGACAATGAGTATGCAGCCGCGCCTACGTGGACAGTTGGTGCAATCCGCAAGGACATCCAATGCTGGCAGTTTATACGTTACCGTCTAACTTAGCAAGCACTGGATTTGCATATGCAAATCCCTGATTTTGAGCAGTTTCCCGTGAGCGGGAAACTGTCAAAACCGCTTGCAGGGGGAGAATCCCCCTGACCCCCTTTGATGGCCGGAAATAAACTTTTTCGGCAGAATCTTTTTACAAAATCTATTACTTTTTTATAGAAAAGAGGAACAGACAATGGCAGACAGAACACGCAAACATTCCCTTGTTTTATACCTGAATGATGATGAAAAATATATCCTTGATGAAAAATACAGACTATCCGGTATGCGCAGCCGGATGTCCTTCCTCCGGCACCTGATTGTATACGGTTATGTCTATGACGTTGACTATCAGGAATTGCACGATTATAACACAAACCTCGCCCGCATCGGGAATAATTTAAACCAGATAACAAGACGGATGAACGCCACCGGGCATCTCTATGATGAGGATGTCAAAGAAGTAAAGGAGCTGATGGAAGAAGTATGGCGTACACAAAAATCCATGCTGTCAAAGCAACCGTACATAAAGCAGTAGCCTATATCTGTAATCCTGAAAAAACGGACGGGAGCATCCTGATTTCTTCCTACGGGTGCAGTCCGCAGACAGCCCATTTTGATTTCCAGTTTGCCCTGTCAAAAACAAATGTCAGCGATGAAAATAAAGCATACCACCTGATACAGTCATTCCTTCCCGGCGAAGTGGATTTTGATACGGCGCACCAGATTGGCATGGAGCTTGCCGATAAGGTTTTAGAGGGAAAATATTCCTATGTAGTCAGCACACATATTGATAAAGGCCATGTCCATAACCACATCATTTTCTGCGCCGCAGACAATATCGGACACCACAAATATAACGACTGTAAAAGGACTTACTACCGCATCCGGCGGCTGAGCGATGAACTGTGCAGAGAACATCAGTTATCTGTTATCATCCCAGGCGGGCAGCGCGGCAAAAAGTACAATGAATGGACTGCGGCAAAAAGCGGGAATGACCGCAAATCCAAGCTGCGCAGGGATATCAATGACGCTGTGAAATCCGCTGATGTTTACGAAGAATTTTTACAGCTTATGCGGGCAAAAGGCTATGAAATAAAAGGGGAATCCCTCGGTGGAAGTGCTCCCAAATATATCTGTTTTCTTCCGCCCGGCGGGGAGCGTTTTGTACGCGGCAGCATAAAATCTTTAGGCGCTGAATATACAAAAGAACGCATCCGTGAAAGGATTCTGGAGCGGGCAGCAGCGCGTAATAAACCGCAGATAAAAGACTACTCTTCCATGCGCTTCATAGACACGTCAAAAGAAAAGTTTCAGGAGAATGCCGGACTGAAACAGTGGGCGGAAATCGAGAACTTAAAGACTGCCGCTGGCACATACCAAAAGGTAAATTCGATTACGGAACTGGAAGAAAAGACTACGGAAAAGTCCGTACTTGTGAAAGAATCAAAAGACAGCCTGAAAGAGCTGGAACACCGGATGAAAAGCATGGCGGAAATCATCAGATATGCAGAGCAGTATAAAGAGAACCGCTCCTTTCAAATCCATTACCGTAAGGCCAAAAACCCGGATGAATATTTCCGGAAACATGAATCAAACCTTATCCTGTACGATGGGGCAAAGGAAATGTTGCGCAGATTAGGATGCGAACCAAAAATGCTTGACGTGGATAAGCTGCGTTCCGACTATTCGCGTTTGGAACGGCAGAAAGCAGAGCTTAATAAAGAGTATCATTCCGCCGAAAAGGAGCTGAAACAGATGCGTACAGAACTGGATAAACTGAAACAGTATTTCAGTACAGAGCGACATGAGAAAACAGCGCAGAAGCATAAAGACCTACCGTTCCGTTAGCTTTCACTTTCCATATATTTCTGCTTTTAAAATCTCCATTTCCACAATGTTCATTTTATGCTATACTTAATAAAACAAGGATTAAGGACGGTGAACCGACATTGAAAATCTATCTGGATAACTGTTGTTACAACAGACCTTTTGATGACCAGAGCCAAATCAAAATTCATCTTGAAGCACAGGCAAAATTATATATTCAGGCCCAAATCAGGAATGGCGTCTATGATTTAGTCTGGTCTTACATTTTAGACTATGAAAATGGGAAAAATCCATATGAAGAAAAGCGTCTTGCCATTGCTCCCTGGAAAGAAATTTCTTCTTTCTGCGTGGCTGAAGAAACCGAAGATATCCTTATATTCGCAGAGTCGCTCGCCTCAAAGGGAATAAAAACATATGATGCCCTGCACATTTCCTGTGCTGTAGCTGCCCATTGTGAATATTATTTAACTACTGATAAAAAATTACTCAACACCCCGATACCTGAAATTAAAATTGTAAGTCCTATTGTTTTTGTAAATGAAATGGAGGGATGAATATGAGAACAGATACCATTGTTAAGCAGGAGGGCATAAATGCGTTGATTTCCAAATTAGGTTATGTTGATGCGGAGAGATTTATCGTTTTGATAAACAGCGAGCCTTTTGATTATACGAAATGGCATCAGGAATCCTTAGATGATGGGCTTAGCGTCCGCGAACTCAGCAAAAAGGCAATGGCGTATTCCCAAAATCTGTAAATTTCCCATTATCTCCGACAGGAAATGTCGCTATAAGGAAACAGAGGAGGGACAGAAAGTTATGTGTGAGATTATGGAAAGGATTGCAAACGAAGAACGTAATGAGGGCAGAATCGAGGGCGAAACCCGCGTTAATACACTCAACTCTATTCTGATAAATCTGAACAGATTCGATGATTTAAAACGTGCTGCCACTGACAAAGAATTCCAGATGCAGCTCATGATTGAACTTCTTCCTGATGAAATGTAAAACACAGGAAAACTTTATATAAACTATTGCCAAAATCCGATGTGTTCCATTCAAGAAACATCGGATTTTTCTTTTTGTATATGACACAATCACTCCTATTCTATTCTTTTATATATTCCATAATATCTGATGGCTGACAATCGAGATATTCACATATTTTACACAACACGTCTGTTGTTACCGTTGAGCCTTTAGAAAGTTTTGCAAGCGTCGGCGCTGCCATAACAGATAAGAGGTCTGTCTTTTTCATCCCACGCCGCGCAAGGAGGTCAAACAACTTATAATATCTCATCATAAAACAAATAATCCTTTCTACCGTTTGATACTATTAACATACGATAATATTTTATTTATGTCAATTAATAAAAACTAAACCAAAGCAAAAATTCCTCTTTACAAAAATATTAGTTTATATTAATATAATATTAGTTAATACAAATTATTATTTAGCGATAGTAAAGGAGTGCTGTTATGTTTACTTGCAATGAACTCAAAAATATCAACCATACCTATTTCAATATTCTACATAGGGGATGCTATTCCGTTACACTTCAATCAAAAAATACAAAGCATTACTGGCACATTCTCCACCAGCAGTACCCGGCATTCACTTCCTGTAAGATTTACCATAAGCATAATCAGGCAGATTCTTTCCATGAACAGGGAAACGCACCTACGCTTGAACAGGCTATGGAGAAAATCCGGGAACACGACCACTATCATCTTTATATCAGGCCAGTAAAGAAAAAGATGTCCTGCATGAGCGCATAGTACGCCGTACAGCGTAGCGCATGGCAAAGCAGCACACTTATTTAAATCACGCAAGGGAAAGGAATCATCTCATGGCAGAAAAGAACAGGAAACTAACCGTATACGGTGTAACGAAAGGCCCGCAGTTCCAGAGCATACCGCAAATCAGGTTACAGGGGGACTGGCTTAGGGCGAACGGGTTTTCCATCGGCGACAATATTCAGGTCGCCTGTAAAAAGAACAGGCTCATCATTACGAAAGAACCAAAAAATGCCAGTTAGCATGACCGGGTTTATACAGCCGGGGAAATATCCGTTTCCTATGAACATCATAAAAATATTCCATATAGAATACGGCATTCTAAATGGAATATTTTTATATTCAGGCTTTATCTGTCACCTTTCTGCCGCTGTAAATCAGGCATATGAAAAAAAGGCATTCCATCGTTGAGAATGCCCTTTTTCAATCTATTTAAAGTCCCCTTTAGCCTTTTATTTTATCCAAAACCATTCTTAATACATCTGGATGTTTTAAACAGAAAGCCGCTTCCTTATCGGATAATCCGCACTCCTCCAGTTGTAATGATAATATTATTTCATAATATTGCGTAAGAGAATTTTCACGCAGCCAGTCCAGATATTCTAAGAATTCTTCATGACTGATTCCTACGTCATACACATTGCCCCTGCCTTTCCTTTTTTCTGCCTTAACAAGCCTTTTTTCAACTTCTCCCCACTCAAATCTCCCCCAATCCCTGCTCCATTTTCTTCCGCCCGCTTTGTCGGTTGTGCCGTTTTTTTCATCAAGCAACAATTCGGGGGTTATTTTTTCCGCTTTCTCTATATTCTTTTCTAAAAAATCCAGTTTTATCTCAATGTCCGGTTTTGCCAGAGCAGCCACTGCAAACTGTAATACGCCCTTTTTATCCCATCCGTTTATTTTATGATATCGCTCAGCTAATGCCGCCAGCCTTTCCTGTGCTTTTCCCTCAACGATATAAGTCAGCTCATAAACTTCCATTTTGCATACTGCTCCTTTCAAAATATGATTTACTTTTTACCGTTTTCCAATTTATTCCCTGTATTTATAGTGTCTATATACGAACACTGTTAATATGTCAATTTTATTAGGATAATGAACACAATGCAAGTATTTGTTTCAAAAAAGGTTGTGATAAGAATGATAAAATATGACCGTTTATGGGCAACCATGAAAGAGAAAGACATTACACAATATGACCTCTATACCAGATACAATGTAAACCGCTCCCAATTAGACAGACTGCGGCACAATAAAAACGTACAGATAAATACAATCGACAAACTGTGCAATATTCTTCACTGCAATGTTGAGGATATCATGGAGCATTTTGACGATGACAACCGTTTCTGATAACAGTATTCAGTTTTCGTGCTTTCCTTGCTGATAGTCTATTCCGTATATTTATTTCCCCGGCTTTCTTCTTCCAACCCACCAGAATTTCCACTTTTGGAATATTGGAAGAAAAGTATACATTTTTTCGGACAATCAATCTTCAATTATTTTTGTGGAAATTAGCAAAGATTTTTGCGGATATTTTGGCTTTTTTGTGTTATAATGATGCAGACAGTTTTTATGTAATAAAATCTGAAAATGTATACTTTTTCAGAAACAATACGATTCTGTTTAAGTGGACTTTTCGTATTTTACAGCCTTACAGTAAAAAGTTTTGGCGGACATATGACAGCGCCGTCCGGCTTCTTCCATGCTGATTTTTCCCGCCCGCCAGTCCTTGTGAACCTGATAAAAATTTTCGGGAATGGGCAGTGGCGGCCTGCCAAACTTTACGCCCCTTGCTTTTGCCGCGGCGATGCCCTCTGCCTGTCTCTGCCTGATATTGCTTCTCTCGTTTTCCGCCACAAAACTTAACAGTGCAAGGACGATATCGCTTATGAATGTGCCTAACAGATTCTTTTCCCTGCGCGTGTCCAGAATCGGCATATCAATCACAACGATGTCTGCCTTGCGCTCTTTCGTAATGATGCGCCACTGTTCGTTCAGGTCTGTATAATTCCTGCCTAACCGGTCAATCGATTTTACATACAGCACGGAATGCTCATCCAGCTTCCGAAGAAGTTTTTTATACTGTGGCCTTGCAAAATCTTTCCCGGAGAGCTTGTCCATAAAAATATTCTTTTCAGGCACTCCCATCTCAAGGAGCGCTATCCTCTGTCTGTCCTCATTCTGCTCCCTCGATGACACCCTCATATAGCCGTATAGTTTTGTTTCTTCCATTAAAATCACCATGCCTTTCTCTATATAAAATTATAGTATATGCTCTTTTTCCCCGGTAATTACCGCATGAAAAAAGCCATAACACGATTGGTTACGGCCTTTTCCACCCAAAAATCCTTTTTACATTACAAGATTCTCCGCGAGCGCATTCAGCATTCCCGCCGATATTTCTTCCGCACTGCTATATCTCGTTTCTTTCTGTATACCGCTTCGTCCCGCCATTATCTGCAGACAGCTCCGCCGCCTTTTCTTTCATCCTTTCCAGCTTTTCTTTTAATGAAATCTTTTTTCCCGGCATTGCCGCACATTTAGCGTTGGCGTTACTCCGCATCGTTTCTTTTTCGGGTTCCGGTTCAGCAGCCTTTTCCTCTGATACAGGCAGCTCCCCATCCTCTTCCTCCGCCTCATCGCCCATCATAACCGCCTCGTTGTCCTTTTCATCCATATTCAGCAATGCGTTCAGCTCCGAAAGCCGCTCCATCTTTTCCGATAGTTCCGCTTCTTTCTCAAAAGGCTTCTCCACCTCGGTTCTGGCGTTTTCCAACTGGCGCTTTGTATTGTCGAGTGCCGTCTGCATTTCGGCAAGCTGTTTCGGAATCCCCTCTAAAGCATTATTCAGGCGCATGATATTCCCAAGCGGGTCCATGCCGATTTCTATCTGGTAACTGTCATATCCTTTGATATCCATAACAATCCTGTCATGGAAATAGTCAAAAGAGGCTTCCAGGCTAAAACCGAGGTATTCCCCTGCTTTTCTGCCCGTCTGAAAGGCCTTGATATGACTGCAATGCTCCATGAGCGCGATTGCAGCTTCTTTTTTATCCGTATAAAGCCTGTCTGCGACCGTCATGGCAAAGGCATCTTTATTTGCGGGTTTTTTACTCTGATACAGTTCTATATCCGACTGGAGATATTTTATCCGGCGTTCGGCATACGCTATTTTTTGCGGATATTTCACTGCAATAGCATCTTCCAGACGGTATTTCTGGCTCATATGGTTCGCTTTCATGAGCTTTAGCTTCGATACCTGAGTGTCCAGTTCCATTTTTTCCTTAATAAAAGGATTCCCCGTCGCAAGCGCCTTGATTTCCGCATAGGTAAGCGAGGCCGCGTCCACATCTTCATAGCTCCGCACCGGGGATTTGCTCGTCATTATCTGGCTGATGAATTTCTGCTTGTTTTCCAGAACCTGCCAGGAATAGCTGTCAAAGGTTCCCTCTGTTATGTAGCGGAAAATCTGTATTTTTTCATTTAGATTAAACTGCCGTAAGATGCGGCCCTCACGCTGCTCCATATCCGCCGGGCGCCAGGGCACGTCAAGATGATGCAACGCAATGAGCCTGTCCTGTACGTTCGTCCCGGCTCCCATCTTCTGCGTCGAACCAAGCAGAAAGCGGACTTTCCCGCTTCTCACATGGGCAAACAGCTTTGCTTTCCTGATATCCGTATTGGCATCATGGATAAAGGCGATTTCTTCATCGGGAACGCCTTTTTCGACCAGTTTTTTCCTGATATCGAAGTAAATATTCCCAAAACAGTCCACCGCATCTACAACGTCCGCCTCTTCGCTTTTTCCATCTATCGTGGCTTTTGTCTTTCCTTTTGGTGTAGACAAATCGCAGAAGATAAGCTGCGCCGACTTCTGCTCTTTGGTATCTTCCCATATCCGGAATGCCTTCTCCGCACATTCGGCGGCTTTGGAACCCGCCTCATCCGGCAGAAGCGGGTTTATCAGGCGCTGGTCTAAGGCGAGCTTACGCCCGTCGTTGGTGATGCGCAACATATTATCGATGGCCGGGTCTGTCTGCCCGCTCCGCACTGTTTCCGCTCGTTCCGCAAGCGATGCTACCATATCCTTCTGGAACTGGCTCGGTTTCAGCGTCACATTCACATATTCCGCTTTGGGGACCGGAAGGTTTAACATATCCGCCGTCTGGATATCCGCCGATTCTTTAAAGAGCGCAATTAGTTCCGGCAGATTAAAGAATTTGGCAAATCTCGTCTTTACCCTGTACCCGGTTCCTTCCGGCGCTAATTCTATGGCAGAAACCGCCTCGCCGAAAGAGGATGCCCAACTGTCAAAGTGTTCGAGTCCAAGCCGTCTTAACGTTCCGTACTGGAGGTAGCGCATATTGGTATACAGTTCCGTCATGCTGTTCGCAATCGGCGTCCCTGTCGCAAATGTGATGCCGCGCCCGCCTGTCAGTTCAGAGACGGATTGTCAAGTGTGTCTGTAAACTTTTGCAATGATTTCTGAAAAACAGATTGCTACCACGAAACATAGCTTATCCCTCATGACGGAGCCGAAAATATACCAGAATACTTCGGCATTGATGCCAACTTTAATGTTGAAAAGCTCCTCAGCAGCTACAATGCACTCCATTTCAGAGAGCAGACTTTACAAAAACCTTACAATTCAGTCGAAAGAGAAAGCTCTGCCGGCGCATCATCCAAATAAATGTGAAGTATCTGATCCGCTAAATGATGTTCCTTTAATCAAACAACATCAAATCAATTTTTTATCTCATTCCTTGGTCTAATGAGAAAAATCTTGTAATTATGGGGTTTTCACACTTTTTGCATCGCCATTATCAAACCAATTATTAAACCAATTATCAAACCAATCCGCCCATTGGTTTAATCATTTTCGCCATTATCAGTCAAAATCCAGTTTGCAATTCTTTTATTTTCAGAATCCGTAGTAATAATACCATTCCTTTTAAGCGCTGTAAGCAAAGTTAAGACTTTCCTTTCCTTCTGTTTAGGCGAAAGCGTATCCGGAAACTTATCAATCAGCAAATCACGCACTGCCGCCCTGTTTGCCTTTTCAAATTTCCGGAGATAATTGACTACCATATCCTGATAGTATTTATCGTCAAATGCCTTGTTTTTAATATACTGCACCCTGTCCTCCTCTGTTTTTGCAAGAGGAGCTGACAGATACAAGTTATTTACCCGTCCTTCGACCAATTTATGTTTCCTCAAATGCGCTGCCGCTTCCTTGGAAACCTGCTTGCCTTTTTGCACTTGATCAAGCAGATAAACAGTAACCAGATTGAGATTGTCATTGTCGTGGAGCAGATAAGTAAACTTCTCATTTATCTCTTTGCCGTAAATCGTCACTTCTACCCGTTCCTTTGATGTAATGTCATAATCCGGCAAGGGGAAAAACCGCTCCCGCTGGATATGAAACACCCGCCTAATTCCCGTTGTTTCCGTATCAATCATCTTAAACATGACCATTGCTTCTGCCAAAAGCTGATTACGGTAAAACGGTGACGTGTAGCCCGGATTTAAGATAGGCTCTATGCCCTCCGGAATAAAACTTCCCGGATTTGTAAGAATCAGCTTGTCCTCAAATTCATTCACATAAATCCGCCCACCCAGACTATAGTCAGAATGCGCAATACAGTTGTTGAGCAATTCCCTCAATACCCATGTATCGTATTGCTTTGTTTCCATCGGAAACAGCGTCATTTGATCCGGCATATATCTGTAGGTAAGGTTCCGGATGTTTTTCAAGATTCTGTCGCCGAGCGTGATAAAAGGTATTTTGTAAATTTCATAGTCTTTTACCATCTCTTTTGAATCGTAAATGCGCCACGAAGCTTCCGGTACGCTTTCAAATAAGTAATCATATGCCGAATTTCCCAAAAGCAGCATCGCTGCATTTGTAACTCTACCGTTTATAACCAGCTTTCTTCTTTCAAGAAATTCTTCATCGGACATTTTATCCACTTCCGCAGATATGTGTAAATCATCCATCTTTTGCTTGTACTTTTCTCTTGCAATAGAAATAGCTGCCTTATCCAAGTGTTCCATTGTCGCATTAGGAATAAACCTTTTTGACCAGTCCAATCTTACCTGACGGCGAATCCGTTCCCGTTTTTCCTCTGATAATGGCACAAGGGATTCTCCGTCACGGGCGTATTCCTGATTGTGCCAACCGGTCGGGATGGCTGTGACTGCTGCTGGTATCTGGAACATCACTACCCTCTTTTCCACGCCATCAACAACCGGAAAGATTTCATAAATGTCAATAAACGACATCCCGCCAGTCATTCCAGCGCCAATTTCATGCTTTAAGGTATCCAATCCCTTGCTATTTCTGTACCCAGTCCCAACAATTTTTCTCTCTTTATTATTTACACCAAACACAAGCCAGCCATATTGTAGCCCTCGCAGATTAGCCTCATTACTCAATGCCGAAAAATATCGTCCAATTTTGTCCCTGTCATAGTCCTTTTCAGCCTCTTTGAACTCTATCACTTCATTTTCCCAATTATCAATCAAGCCATAAAGCGTAAGTATCATTTCTTCTTTTTTTGATTTGTTAAATGACATAATATCCCTGTCTGTAACCTCCGCTATGCTTATACCTCACTATCTGTGCTCAATTCATCCCCGATCAATAACGATTTTATTTATTTCATTGGCAATATAACGGACTTCTTCTTTGGTATTATCTTTCCCAAAAGAAATACGTATAGTCCCTTTTGCATATTCTTCATCCAATCCTATCGCCCGCAAGACATGGGAAACGGTGCTTTTTCCACTATTACAGGCAGAACCAGTTGATATGCATATCCCCCTCAAGTCCAACCGATGAAGCATTGCCTCTCCGTCCCCATTTCCAAATGACAGGCTGACAATTCCCGGAAGGGTATCATTACCGCCATTCCTTATAATACCTTTGTTGCCGCTTATGCCAAGCAGACCGATGAAATCAGCCTCAAGTTCCCTGACTTTATTTATATTTGCATCCATGCATTGGCAATTCTTCTGTAATGCATATGCCATACCAACAATTAAAGCAACATTCTCCGTCCCTGCTCTTAACGATGATTCCTGTGCGCCGCCATCAATATATGGAATAATCGACGTACCTTTTTTAATATACAAAAATCCAACACCTTTCGGTCCATTAAACTTATGTGCTGATGCTGATAACATATCAACGCCTAAATCTTTCACATCAATCCCTATATGACCCACAGCCTGTACAGCATCTGTATGAAATAAAGCTCCTGTCTTATGAGCCAACTGTGATAATTCCTTAATTGGCTGTATGGTTCCTATTTCATTATTCGCTGTCATTATAGAAACTAAGCCCACTCTTTCCGTAATAGCGCCCGATACTACTTCTGCTGTTATTATGCCTTCTGTTGTGGGTTTGAGATAAACCACATCACATCCCATTTTTTCAACGGCTTTCACACTGTGCAGAACCGCATGGTGCTCTATCTCTGATGTGATGATTCCTTTGTTTCTATCTGAAAAAAACATCCCCTTAACCGCCCAATTATCACTTTCTGTCCCACCTGAAGTAAAATATATTTCTTCAGGCAGGGCATTGATACATTCAGCAATTATTTTTCTTGATTCTTTCAGGGCTTCCCTGCTTTTTCTTGAAAATGAATAAGGCTGCGAAGCATTGCCATATTCGCTGAGCAGATAGGGTTTCATGGCTTCAAAGGCACCTATATCAAGTTTCGTTGTCGCTGCATTATCAGCATAAATAAACATCTTCATACTCATCAGCATCCTCATGCAAAAAGCGTACAGCCTTCTTCCTTAAATTCTTCAATTTTGTCAAGCAATTCTTCGACTGTACACCCCAAATATTCTGCAAGACATTCCATACAGTAAAAGTTGGTTATATCTGTTCCAAGCAGCTTCCTATTGATGCCTGTTGTATCTTTTCCTAAGTCTTTCTTTCCACATATAACGCAATCAACTCTCATTTTTAACATCCCTCACCATGAAACTCGGCACGCTTTTTCCCTTAAATTCAGGGTCAAGAATTCCGAGCTGAATCTTGATGATTCCCCTCATTTTTACAGCCGGGCGCAGGCAATAGCGGTTAAACTCACGGATATTTACATCAGCAACAGAGCGGACATTTGGGAACAGTAATTTCAAATATGCAGTACAAATCCTTTTTACAGCTTCCGTATCCCTTGTATCAGAATGTTCTGGAACTTCCACCAAGGCATCAACAATAGCACGGTAACTTGCATCTTCACGAAGCAGATGCATAATTGTACAAAAATACTCCGAATTTAGTGCCCAGCCGGAAATCTTCAAATCATCATGCATCCTTGGTATTTCCCACCCTTTAATGAATCCATGAAATCTGTCCAATAATGCGCTTTCATGAAACGTGACAGGCAATTCAGAAAACATACTTTTATATTCGTCCATATTGTCCTGACTGATATTCCCAAGCAAGATGATACCCGAATCTGCCACACCCTCATAGTTTCCAACAGTAAAAACACCTGATTCCATATAACCCTTCAATGCAGCCCTCATTTCATCCATATCCGTGAAGGAAATCGTCTGAACTTCATCTAAAGCAACGTAATCATTATTGCAAACTAACCCTTGTGTCCGTTTGCTGATGTCGTAAAACATCTTTGCTCTTGACATTACCCCACCAGAAGAAAGCCATCCGAATTTACTCACACGTCCAAATAAGTATGATTTTCCTGTGCCTTTTGGTGCAAGCTCTATTAAGTTGAGTCTTTTTTCTATGAATGGCAGCAAGCGGGTCAGCATAGTTAATTTTTGATGTTCATCTTCATATCCGGCAGCATTATAGTCAATTGACCCAAGCAAAACATCAATCCACTCGCTCGTGGCAAACTCGTTTCTTACGTCTTTGTAATAATCAAGGTCAATCGTGTATGGACAAAAATTTGTGAAACCTGTCAGTTTTATTTTGCCCTGAATTTTCAATTCCTCATCAGGTAATCTATAGCCTAGTTCGACTACACCCCATGTTTCCTTTCCCTTAACAAGCTCGTCCTTGCATTCATCCCAAATATATGGTTCAATGATGGTTTCTTTATTCGTTAAGCCAAAGTCCGGCAAGGCGAAAGTTATTTCCTGATTCTTGATGTTTATATCAACAGAAATCTTCGTAAGAATCTTTACCCTCTCATTTTCATAAACAATCCTGTTTTTTATGCTTATCCATTCGTCTTTGCGCGGAAGGTAAGTATGAATAAAATCCGTAAGTTCGTCTATATCAAAATTCCCCTCATCATCGCCAAATTTTTTCAGCAGCCAGTCTCGAAGGAATGACGGCAGACTTAAAGCCGAAAAGAAATTGCTTTTCTTCAAGTCTTTATAAACAACCATCTCATCAAAGCATTCTCTTAGTTTTTCCTGCATATGAATCCTCCTCGTTCCATTATATTACAGCAACTTATTTTCTTGAGAGCTTTCTTTTTTTATTTCAAAAGCCAACCCCGGGACAACCAAGTTATTTGATGCAAAAACATCAACATTATACTTTTTTGCCTTTTTTAACTTTGGCAAATCCACGAGATACATATTATTATCCAGTTCTTTTGCCTCATAATATTCTCCCTCAACTAAAACCGTCACATTTTTCAGCTTTGTTTTGGCGAATAATCGGATAGCCGCTTTTTTTCTAAAGCTTACGGTAATCACTTTATCAACAATGGATACTTCTATTTCGTCATCGAATTTTGTTATTTCAATAATCGGAACAACAACTTCCTCCAAAGTTGCCCCACCGTGTACCTCTACATTTGCCTTTCTTCCGCCTTTAAAGCGGTCATAATTGGCGAGAACCCAAAAGCCATCTTCTTCTGTGGCAAATTCACTCTTAACATCAGCATCCGATTTCGGGCAGCATCTTCCAGAATGTTCCCCCTTAGACGACATTTCCCACATATTTTCAGTTTCGTGGATGACTGCCAGCCTGCTTGCGCCGTGGTCAGATACCATAATCGCCTTATTACAAAGCCCCTGTGATAATTTCAATTTGATATTATCAAGAGCCTCATTGATGATTTCTAATTCCCTAATTATATGGATCGGCTGCTTCTTTTGCCTGTAATCGTAATCGCTGATACCATGATGTTTGATTTCATCCAGTTCCTTAATCGGATTAACCACAAGCCCCCGCATTTCAAACTCTGCAACAAACTCCTTGTTTTTGCTTGTAATGGAAGGCAGATTGGCGCAACAGATTGTAATGTTAGCCATCAACTCTTTATCCTTGCATTTTGCAAGAATGTATGATAAGTATTCGACACCCATTGCATCCATAAAATATAACTGCGAAGCAGTTTTATCTATCTCATCCATCTTTACGGTACGAGGTTCCAGCAACAAATTGTACTCACGAAGAACAGCCTGCTTTTCCACAATCTCCTCTAATTCCGGCACTACTTTGTTGATTATCTTACTGTATGTGTACAGAGAAAAATATCTGTCGAGCAGAGGAATATTATATCTGTAATCACGGATATACGCACACAAATCAGGATATACCACGGATAATATTTTCTCAATCCCGCTCTTTTCCATGCTCTGATAATACTTTTCAAGTAACGAGAAGATAAGTTCCTTTTCCTGCCTTGTATTATCCGTCAAATAATAAATAGCCTTTTCTTCTTTCTGCAAAACCACTTTGCAAAAATCAACTACTTCATCTACAGGATTTCCAAAAGCTATCAGCAAGGACTTCCTTGTCTGATAAAAGTTATCAAAATCCCTGTCTGTATGTTTCTTTTCCAAAATACCTCTATACACTTCCCGTGTTAGTTTTGAATACGCAGCAGCATGGCCGGCAGCAACAGCCAGACAACTGTTATTGGCAGCTCCAAACATTTTTAATGCAATAAAATACAGCCACTTTTTCTGTTCAGAATACCCACTATAGCTTGAAATTGCAATTTCCAGACTCTGATAATTTCCAAACTCACTGTTACATATTTCTATAAATGTTTTTCCTGTGTCAATTAGGGAAAGCAGATAATCCCATTGGCTTGAAGTTCCCATCACTTCATCAATATGTGATAGCATGGCATCTTTCCCGATTATCACCTCATAAGCCTTGCTCATATCAGTAATAGAATATATTGACTGTGGATACATATCCTTATGCTTTGTTGTAACCACGAATATTTTTTCTACATTTGGACTTTCAATTTCTTTTGCAACGGCATCAATCCCGACAATGCTATATTCGGATAAGGCAACTGAAAGTTCATTTGACACAAATACTAATTTCGGTAACGCTACCGCATCGCCGTCAAGTAAGCAAATGCTGCGTGACAGCCTTGGGTCGGAGAAACTTAACTGCTTGTCACATTGATAAACCACAACTACAACATGGCCGGCAATGGTCATGTTGACAATGTTTGCTAAATGTTTCCTTATTTCTTCCTCTCCATAGAACCTCAAAAAAGAAGTCAACCCTAACAGAAAGCAATTTTTCTTTTTCATGGAAATATCCGCAAGCAAAACTTCAATGCGTGGCAGTTCATCTTTATTGCAGAATCTTGAAGCATCAATAAACTCATTGCCATCCACGTCAAAATATGTTTTGAGCCTGTCTAAATCCATGCCATTTTGAACATTTACAAGTAACGGCTGGGCATTTTCTGAAGCCAAATATTTCGTTATCTTTTTTATACAAGCATCAAGGTTCATCCCTGTCCTCCTTAGTTTCCTTTGATAATCGCCATGCCCACAATCATATCATCTTTGATAAGGTCTTTTAAGTACCGCTTCACATCTGCCAATTCCATATTGTCTATCTTTTCAAGCGCCTTGTCACAGCCGCCTTGATTGTATTTTGCCTCAGCAAGCTGCTTTAGCTTCTTATCGACTTCCGGCAAACCAAACCAATCGTAAGGATCTGCTGTGATTCTACTGTCCAAATACCGCTTCACTTCATCAAGGTCATTCAGCATCACATCATAATCCTTAATAATCGTTTCAACAAACGCCCTGTTTCTTGCGCTCTCATCTTCCAACTTGGCGAAAAAACCTGCGGTTTGGAAATAAGCAGCCGCTTTATCTATGGAACTTTCATCAGGATGCGTTTGATTGACAGCCCCGAATGCCGCCCTTGCCACTTGAATATCCTTATCATCCACCATGCATAAAATGGGCATTTTATGCTTCTTAGACCACTCTCTCGGAGTATCCGTTTTGGTTTTTTCTTTCCAAAACTCTTTCAGTTTCGCAGACTTGCTGTTTCGCTTATATTCCTCAACCTTGTCATTTACAATGGTGGTATATTCTGTCTTCTCCTTTGTGAATGAACCGGCAGGAATCATATTGTAGATTTCACGAATTTCTTCTTCTGTAAATCCCTCAATATAAAATTCACAGACTTTTTTAAACAAATCAATTTGATTTCCGTAGAAAGTCCTGAAATTTTCTTCGTTTTCAAGAAGCGAATCATAAAATTTCTGCCTCTGCGAATCCAACATTACCCCCGATTTCTTAACATGATAAAGCAGTTCTAAGAATGCGCCAAAATCGTCCAAGTAGTTTTTGGCAGCCGGATAGGAAACCCTGATATACTGGCACTTATCACACCATTCCCTGACTGTGCTGTCGAAATTCGTACTTTTTGAAATGACTTTATTGCTTTCCGCAATAATCTTATATTCCAAAATTACTTCCCTTATCTTCTGCTGTACTGTCTCAAGATTCCATACCCAATTTGCCGCATCTGCATCAAACTTTTTCCGCAGCACATTGATATACTGACCGCTATCCCCAACTTCTTCAGCCAGCACAACCAGTTCTCCGTTCTCGAACTCTTTCAGATAAGCTTTCATTCCTTCCGTGCATTTTCCCTTGCTTAAAAGTGTACTTAAGTCGGCAGCAGCAGTCTTATTGGCAATGCACAGCTTACCAATCGCATAGGCAATGTCATTATCACTTGTGTGATCTGCTCCCATATTGCTGCTGTTTGCGATGCCGCAGTAATAGTCGATGAGTTTCGCAAGAGTTGCTTCGTCTGTTTTTGTATTTTCACCTCTAATGATTGATTTCAGCGTCCAAATAGGAAACGTATATTCTTTCATCTTACTACGGATGCGCTCCCTCGTTTGTTCAACCGATGTACAAAAACTTTTTGAAATACTAAAAGCAACAGATGTGGCCTCATTAAAAGCCTTTTCTTCTTCTGTCATTGCCACGATATATTTATCCTTGTACCTCGGATTCGCTGTAATCTGTAATTTGATAATCTCATCAACCATTTCCTGCAGCTTATTCACAGTTAATACATCATTCGTAAGACCATCGCTCCAACTAAATCCATCAACATATTCTTTCAATACAAATCCCATCACAAATGCAGAAAGATTGCAGGGCATAAAACCAAAAGGCTCCGCCTTTAACTCGTCATAGATTCTCGCAATAGAGATACGCCCGCCATTATCAAAGCCTTCTTTTATGAGTTCTTCTACCCTGTTCTTAATTTTTGAAATCAAAAGGTGCGGTTTATCCACCCAATACTTTCCCTGATAATTCCAAGCTTCCCCTATGGCGTTCTCAAGCTTCGTGGCAGGATTAGAAGATCTGAATGTCCCCTGCGTTTCCTGCTTTATGCCACAGGCAACTCCTTGCTTTAAAGAACTTGGCATATACATATTATCCGTCACAGTATAAGCGCCTTCCAAGCAATTCCTGTACTTGCTCCTATTAATGCTGGACAGGGCAGTATATAGCGCATCAATCGTTGTTGCTCGCTCGCCATCTTGTTTTTCAGAAGTATAGACAACAAACTCACCACTGGAAATACGGTTTTTCCACTTTTTCAACGCTTCTTTGGCATTCGTTTCATATTGACGTGCCAAATTGTTCTCTTTGCCCTGATAATACATAGCCTGTGCCATATTTTCACAATACTGCTCATAGCCATCTTTTCCAAATGGAGTGGTAGACGTATCGATAAATATCATCTTATAGCTGCCATCTTCCAATGCGCTTTTAATCTTTTTGCCAAGTACTACACTTTCGCTGTCATCTTTTGCAAAGCATACGACAGCAACTATTTTATTGGCAAAACTACCCTCCTGATTACGCAACAACCGAATAGTCGAATCAAAATCAGATGATGAAACATATCTCATCTCATATCGCAGTTTTAAAGCACCACCCAATGTAACAGCCTCTGAAACCTGCCCCTCATTAATCAGTGCCGATGTGGATTTCTTCTTGACTTCTTCTTTAAATTTATCAATCGCCGCCATATCCCCGGCATTTACTAAGGCAGAATATTGTGTCTGCCCACCGCCAAGAGACTTTTTATAAAGGACTTCGTCACGGACAAGCTTTTCCGTGCATCTTCCGGCAGCTCCGTTATCCATATCCGAACCTTCAAAGGCATTATTGATATTTTTCTCATTGGGAATAAACAGTTCAACAGAATCTCCCACCTTTTGGGAAATTGCCTGTAAAAGAAGAACTGTTCTCAAAACCCTTTTTTCTTCATCGCTGAGCTGTTTTGCCTCTGCATGAGAGTAGCAGTCCAAAATCGAACGAATGTCGTGAGAAAGGTATTCTTTTCCCTTTTCGTAAAAAAAATCCCATACCATATCTATTGTAAGCAAGGGATTCTCATTGTCAGGACCATAGTTGTCAATGAACCATTGGAAACCCTTGATTTCATCGCCCCTGTCATTTTTGATAAAATCAAACATACTGCGCTGATTAGAGTCAAACGCAGAAGAAATATGTTTGAGCAATAGTGCCGTATATGGGTGGATAGGTAGAATATTTTTCAATTCATCATCAGAGATATTAGCACTGCTCTTCACTAATGTTCTGGAAGCATGGGTTCTGTCATAAAGATCATCAACCGTCATTTCCCAATCTGCACTGACAGCTTCATCCTTATTTTTCTCCATAGCCGCTCCCATAAGCTGGAATGCCATGTTTTCTGGAAGTTCAATGATACAGGTCGGCTTGATGAAACGGTCAAGAATCTTAAACTTATCCTTATCTGCATCATCAAATAAGCCAGCGCTTTTATGAGTGACAATAATTAAATAGAACGGATCAGTTTCACTAAGCTCGGCAATTTCCTGAAAACCAGTAAGGCTTCTTGCATTGTTGTTAAAATACTCTGTGAACTCATCCCATATGAATACAATAGCTTTGAGATTGTTTGCCTTAATAATCTCTTTTATCCAAGACACAAGACCAGTAGTGTCCAATGACAAAACCTTAATCTGGCGTTCGTCAGCCACCTTAAAGATTTTATCTATAAGTGCAATCAGCGCATCACCTGACAAGTCATTTAACTTCTCTAAAATATTATCCGCATTATCACCACCAAATAAATTGGAGTATTCCCCTGTTACAAGAGAATTGAAATAGCTCTTATTCGCAGAATCTTCAAGCCATTTTGAAATAGCTCCTTTCATGGCGCTGTTGCCTTTGTTCTCAATCCCTCTGTCTTTCAGTGCCTTTTCAATGCTTTCCTGTATGGCAAACACGAGATTGTGGTCACCACGAATAGAGGAAGAACCATATCTATGTACGGTAAGAATCTCCCCACTGTTCTTAGCATTTTGAAGTTTATTGAAAAGGTCATTATCCATTTGAAATTTCTGAAAGTATTCCCTTGTTTCTTCTTCAGACACATCAAGAAGTTTTTTCAAAGTTAATACCGCGTGGGATTTACCTGTGCCATAAGCGCCCTCCACCCAAATGGAATGTTTTTGCTCTCTGCGCAGAATACTCACTGTATCCTTAATCAGTTTCACAAAAGTAGCGTGTGGATAATACTTTTTCCACATATCCGGATTATTATTGATTACCGATTCATTGACTGCCGGAAAATAATCCGGATCAATGTCAAAGTAATGACGATAAATATCAAGCGCCATGTCGCTGTCTCCTCCTTAAAACAATTCAAGGACATCTTTTGATGCCTTGTCATTTCGCAACGTAATATTATCCAAGTCCAAGGTAAATGATACGGCAATAAACTCCGGATAATTTACAGACAAGCCGTTCAGTATCTTTTCCATTTGTTCACGGTCAAGCCCGAAGATTTCCGTAGGGCTTACTCCGTCGCTGTCGATTTCATGATTTAACAACCGGGAAAGGGTAAACTGATAATAATCTCCACAGTTCTCCGCAAACTTGTACAAGCTGTAAAGAATCACACGAGGGTCAGGGTTCTGCCAAGGAGTTCTTGTGACAGATAAAACCCTATTCTTTTCTTTCTCAGAGAATCCCATGCCCACTTCTGCAAATGGCAGTTCAACAAATCTTACAAACGACCTAAATATATCATTAGCCGCCCTCTCATTCGTTCCACTATCAACCAACATAGAAGTAATGTATTCTTTTGAAGATTTTTCATTCATTTTGACATTCTTCACAAACCAGTTTATTTGCGGACTGTACACCAAATTGGTCAAAATCAATCCCCAACTTTCTAACTCATCTATTCCAATATAATCAATTATCTTTGCAAATTCACTGAAATTGTCTCCATCAATAAGTTCTGCATCTCTTAAAAACCGTTTGAAAAAACTAAACATCTGCGATCCCAATGAGTTATTTGTTACAAATTCATTTTTTTGTGAAAAATATTGGTTAATCCACTCTTTCTTTGGCGCATGAGTGGAATAACAATTTAAACTCTTTGTTTCCATTTTAGCCCCTCCTTTTGGCATCTCTAACGATTTATAAATTAGGCATCCTCTATCAACCTTATGGCACTGAGAACATCTTACGCAGTTCTCACTTATTTTTACTTTGCCGTTTATCATTGTGATACATCCTTTTTGGCAATCTGCTTCGCATTCATGGCATCCAATACAACACGCTGCTTTATGAAACACATTTTTTAATAATTTGACAAATAAAGGTGCCGTTTTTGCAAGATATTTATCTAGCACCACTTCATAACCGTCAGCCAATTCAATAACCTCAAAGGAATACTCATTTCGTCTAAAATCAATCCTATACGGCGAAGACTCATTTAAGAGAACGCCTATCGTTTTTATCCATTCTCTCCAATCGTTTTTAGGTTTTCTCACTTTAAGGATATACTTGTCCCCCGACATCAGTTCCGTACATCCAATGTCAATAGACACATCCCTTCCGTTCATACGTGCTTTCCATCCAGTATTCTCCAAAAATTCTTTCATCTTTTCTTCTGCGGGAATGCTTTCTTTATATAAATCAGCAATTATATTCATATACTCATCTACTTCTTTTGGATAGCATGTTCTTCTAAAATAAGCATTTTTCTCAGATACATTGGGGCATACTAAACAGCCAGCCCTATTGTTCCCTTTTTTGTATGCCTCGTTCAAATGAAGATTTTCCGAATAAACATATAAATATAATTCAGCCGCATTCCATTCAAGAATCGGATTACAGCTATACTGCCCTTTATGTTTTTCTCCTAAACTGATATAGTCATATTCACTTCTTGACGCACTTTCACTAGCTCTAACGCCCACAAAAGCCATTCCTGTAAAATCAATCTTGCCCAAATTATTCCTTAAAGCAAGTATTTGTGGCGAGGTTTTATGCACACTGCAGCACCACCTTGTAACTTTTGACGGAGAACCAAATTGTTTCCATGTACAATGCGGATTCAAATCTGATTTTGCTCTGATAAACTCAATGCCTTGATGATGACATTCTTTTTCTATTATCCCAACCGTATCATAAGTATCCGGAAACTCCATTCCAGTATCGCCGAATAACACTTTGAAACTGTTGTGAGGCAACGCCCTTTGGACAATATCAAGTGTTACGATGCTGTCCTTCCCCCCGCTAAATGCCACATAAAAAACGTCTACCTTATCTTTGAACCGAGCATAGGTATTGAATACCTTTTTTATGGTATCCTGTGTCAGTTTTTCTATCAAACCTTTATTTTTATCAACCATCCCCGGCACATCTACAAACCGAAGCGGTGCATTCTCCGGTTCAGGTTCTTCCACAATCAGCAGTTCTGGTGCTGAATATAATGAGCCTCCCTTTGTTTTGGCGACAAGCTTTCCTCTATACCAATAGTTATTTGCTTCTGCCCACATATATGGGTAAGCGTCATTCTTGTCATAATTCCAATATTTATCAAATCCAAGGATGTCTAATTCTTTATAGTAAACCGGTCTCGGCTCTTTGCTGAAAGGCAGCGGGGAACTGTTCAATAGCAAGCCTCCGGTTTTAATATCCCATTCATACGAATACATAATTTTAAAGCCCCTTCTGGTTTCTCAGTTCTTTTGCCTTGATAAGTAACTGTTCGATTCCTGAATAATTTCTTCGAGCCATATAGCCCTCATCGCATAGATACTGCAATGCCGTTTCCTTTTGCAAAGGAAGACCGCTCCGTGCAAGCACATCAATTACCAACTCGTCAAATGTGTCTATGCCGGAAGATTTCTTTACAATGCCGCCAACGCAAGCTCCCTCATTGTAATTGGAATGCAGCAGTTTATAATTCGGGCTGTACATTGCAACATAATGTTCAAGCAAAAAACTGTTCCAGCTAAATCCAGCATCGGGAAACAATCCAAATTGATTAATTTTTCTTATAGCACTATAATCTACATCGCAAAAACGGTCTATTACCGCATCTGTTTCTTCTAGTCTGAAAGAAGCCTGTGTTTTGGCAACGAACTCATTTTTACTTATTCTTAATGAATTTTCATACACTGCATCAAAGTAAATCTCAGTACCCAGCTCTTGTTTAAATATTTTTAGCTCATCAAGCGTAAAAGAAGCTCTTTGTCTGCAAAAATCAGCAAAAACTCCCATCATGGATAAAGGCTTTTTGCTCGAACTAATGATGTTTCCATTGAAAGAAAACTTGTCCTTTAATTTGTACCTAATCGCATTCCTCACACCTATATCCGATAACAATGCATTTTGCTCAATCACATACGGATATTTTTTCTTTATGCTGTCAACTAATTCATTTCCACTGATAAACTGCTTTTCTGCAATCGTGTTTTCGATAATTTCTGTTATATCCCCCATCTCATCATCACTGAAAGTCGTGATGTCTATATGGAAGTATTCGCCCCGCCCATTGCTGACAAACTCGCCATTTTGTGCAAGTATATTTCTTATTTTCTGCTCTGAAATATGTGAAAGAGCAACAAATATTTCACCATATCCCATTGGGGCTGCCTGCCTTATAAGGCATTCTTTTATTTCATCGTAAGGCTCAACCTTGACAGAAGCATCCTTTAAAATATAATCTTTCCCAACGAAGTAACTTCCATCGTTCATATAATCCAAATAAGCATGGAGCATACTTGCATTATACATACAATATCCAAAAAAATCATCCGAAAACTCCTTAAACAAGGCTTCATAATAGATGACGGATTTGCCGGATTGAAAACTATTGTTGATATACGAAAACAATTTTTCTTTCATATTCTCGTCAAGCATTTTTTGCGGCATATATATCTTTTCTTCATGAATAATCCCACAATGTTCAATATTTTTCTCAACACTGCCATCATCCATATCAATTTTGACATCATAAAGTTCTTCCCAATACCGTTTAAACCTTTTAAGCTCAATGGTTGAACCAATCCTATACCCTTTCGGAAACCTTTCGATAAGAATTTCAGTAAATGGTGCAAAATCAGCCGAGGGTATTTGTACAACAATATCATTTCCGCCATTTTCAATATATGTCAAAAGTTTATTGATTGCTGTCCTTAACCTGTTGTGCTGCTGATCATTACATTCCATAAAGTAATAATCCCCAAACAGCTCATCGGCAGTTGCTTTGGCTTCCTGATAATTGTCCGTATATAATATGCAATGGTTAAAATTATTTTCTATTGCATACCGTTCCGCCGTGTTTATGGCAGAAACATAGCTGCGGCAGGAAGAACTTGCCATACCCTGTTCTTCGTTTAGCCAGCGAAAGAAAGTATCGCCATTAGGGGTGTTCCTGCTTCTCGTAACTACATTTGCTGCATCCTTGCCCTGTTCATTCCGTACCTTTGACAGCTCAGTGTCTTTTGCAAATTCAAATTCTGCTACGCTACTTTTAGTTTCACTTTCTATCGCAGGATGTTCTTCCCTGCTATCTTTTGGGGGCACTTCAGCCATTTCTCTTGCCTCCTTCAGTAGTTTGTTATACTGTTCCTTATCATTTTTTAGCAACCTAACCGTTTCAATAAACAGCTTGGTGGCTGGCTTCATTACCGTAAAACCTTTATATGCTGACTCCATGCTGTGCATTTGAAATGCAATCCCATTTGTATTCCTATATATTTCATCAATACAAATGTTTTTGGTTTCTGCCATCTTTCTTAGTTTTGCCGACACGATTCGGATTGCTTTTTCACGAGTGAGTTTACCATCCAAATACTGCAAATAGTAATCAAGCAGAATAGCCGCCTCATACTTATCCCACTGCTTTTGCCTTGCCATAATAGTTCTTCACCCTTGCTCATTTCCTTCAGTTTATCAACATTTCCAATACTTTTCATTGGTCACGCCGTTTATACTATCCCATTTGACATTATATTCTAAAATTTTGCCGTTTTCAAGCATATCCAACAAAAAACACGATTTCCCTCCCCGCGACAAAATAGGAAATGAAAACCCGTTATTCTTCAAGATGCAGCAAAACATTTTTTATGCCCGTTATGACTCCTGCCATAGATACGCAGATGAAATTACGTTCTACCACTATAAACATTGTATCCAACAGGGCGGTATTACCTCGCCCCTTTATCATTTCTCCTTGCCTGATACACCCTGTCCGCTTCCCTTGCTTTTACAATCTGATCTTTCTGCCGAAGTCGCTCTTTTATGCTCGCGGGAACTGCCGCTTTATCCCCATATGTCTTATCCCACTCTGCACGGGCTGCCTTATAATCAAAATACTCTCGTTTGGACGCATTGAGTTCCTTATTAAATGCCTGAACAGAATCAAATTTATATTCCCTCACAATAGAGGAAAGATGCTTTTTCATATTGGAAATCTGCCTGTCGTTTCTGTCAATCTCCTGCTGTAATTCCTTCCGTCTGCCGCCCTTGAAAATGCCCGTGCATTCAGACTGTTCTTTTTTCAGCTTATCCCGCTTTTGTTCCCGTTCAAAAATTGCCCTATTCTGTTCTTTCAGCTTATCGTCAATCTCTTTCAGGCGAGGATATTTAGCCGCCAGTACAGAAGGCTGCGGCTTGGGCAGTCTTTCCGTTTCTGACTGTTTTGTTTCAGCAGAAACAGATTTTTGCTCTGCTTTCATCTGTTCAACAACAGATTTTGTAGCTGTTGCATCGTCTTTTTGCCGTGGCTGTTCCGTCTTATTTTGCGTTTCCGATTTTCGATAATGATCGAATGGAAACGGTATCTGCTTTATCTCCGGCTGATGTGTCGGCTTATCTTCGGCTTGGATATGGCTTGCCGATTCTTTCGGCATTTCCTTTGGCGTTTCCTCGATACCAGCAGTTTTACTGATCGCTTTCTCCACCATTTCCATTACTTTCTGCATGGCTTTCGCAATCAGAAGTTCTAATAACAGAATCGCCGCCCTGACAATATCCCCAAACAGCTCCGGCTTTTTCCCGTTCTGCTCCACGGATTCCTTTACCCTGTCCGTAATCTCCGTTTTCTTTAACTCTAAAATCTCTGCTTCGGCTACTCCACTTACAATTGCACGGTCAACTGTCCTGTTCCATTCCATGCGGATTTCATTGTCTGCTTTTATCGCCTCCGCTTTGGGATTATTTTTACCGACTTTCTTTGTGGCAAGGTACGGACCGTTTTTATCAAATATGCCGAGCCTGTCCTTATCGTCAATCACCATCTGGTTAATCAGATCCGTATATAATACTTTTATCTCATCCAGAAAAGATTCCTGCTTGAAGCGTCCGTCTTTTACAGTAAAAATCCTGCGTTCATACGCTTCGCCTTTTTTGATGATTTTACAGCCCTTGCGGATATTTCCGTCCCCGCCAAGTATCTCTTTCTTTGTCCGCACATGACGCCCCTGCTCGTCATAGAACATATTCCGGGTGGCAGTCTTTTCTTCCGGCTGGTCTAACCGTTTCCTCTCCGCAAATATCATATGGATATGCAGGTTTGTTTTCCGTTTGTTATGATGAAGTGCAGCAAAACACTCCACGCCGTACCTATCCTTAAATCCGTCAACCATCCTTTTCAGCAGCTCATCATGGTCATGGTTGATGAAACTTTCCGGCAGGGCGATCATCAGCTCCCTTGCTTCGATGCACTTTCCATTCGTCCCGCTTTTTTCAAATTCTTCCTGATTACACTTGGCAAGTTCCCGCCAGAACGCCCTGTCCGGCTCCGTTGCATAGACTTCATACAGATGCTCCTGTTTGGCATGGCTTGAAATATAAGTGATGCGCCCCGATAAATCATGCAGTTTTGCCATTTCTATAAATGAATTTCTCCTCATATGCGATTTTCCTTTCTTTT
>CAJTRL010000051.1 GCA_910578715.1 uncultured Lachnospiraceae bacterium
AACGTATGCTTTTTAAGTTTTGCACTGAAAAACCCGACATATTAGGAAAAGTCTTTCGTAAATCTTTACTCATTGTTGCAAGAAATGCCTCTCCCCATTTTGCATTTTTCTGCTTGGCAACAATATCTCTGCCTATATCCCAATATAAATCAAGCATCTCATGATTGACCTTAACAGAAGCCTTTATCTGACTATGCTTTATCCTGTTCTTTATATTCTCTATCCATGATTTATATTCATCATCCACAATAAAGCCAACCTCTCTACCTGCCACTTTTATCTTCCTCCAATCAGTATATCCTATCCCTTGCCTGTATATGTGTTTTCTATTTTACCATATACAAATGATTTTTCTACTTTCTCAGATGAAACAGCGACATTAGCTTTGCGCCAATGTCGCCTTCAAAGTCAATTAAAAATAAGTTCTGCAAAAATAAGTTCATTTGCCTGTTGTCTGATGCAATTCATAAGTTGTGTCCATTTTATAGAGTTAATTGCCTTTAATTGTTCTGTCATTTCTTGCTTTTGTTTCATTTGTTCTACAACCCGAAGAAACCGTTCTTGTGCCTGTCTGTCAATCTCAGCAAGATATTCATTGAAATTTCCATTCGTAAGTAAATTAATGTAGGTTAGATAATGCTGTAAAAACCATAAATGCTGCTGACCGAAAAAATCAATTTCAAAATTTGCTATATCTGGCATTTCAAAATTTGGAATGATATAGTCGTTTTCTTTTCGGTATGTGCCACCGAATTGTTCAAATAACGATTTCATTGTAGTTTCCTCCAGTATATCTAATTATTCCTACAAATTCATCATAGCCAGCCGTCTTTACAAATTTCCAAAAATGCCACAAAAGGCACTTCCTTATATGAAGTACCCCTTCCGGCCTGCGCTTTTTCTCTCTTTGGCTCGTTGTCCGCGGGAGTTAATATGCCCGGCCCCAATAGACCATCTTTTTCGCGGGCTGCCCGCAGCATACGCATACGTCTGAAATCTGCTCCTGTTCAAACGGAATACAGCGGCTCGTCACTGCCAGCTCTTCCTTAATCTTTTCTTCGCACTCCTGACTGCCGCACCACATCGCTTTCACAAAACCGGATTTTTCATCAAACAGCTTTCTAAACTCGTCCATATCTTTTGCCGTATAAGTATGGGCTTCCCTGTGAGTTCTGGCGCGCTCCAGCATTTCCGTCTGCATCTTTTCGAGAAGCTCTCCGGCCTTCGCTTCCAGTTCGTCTAACGATACCTCCGTCTTCTCTCCCGTGTCGCGGCGGCAGATAACGCATTTACCGGCTTCGATATCCTTCGGCCCGATTTCCACACGAAGCGGAATGCCGCGCATTTCCTGTTCCGAAAACTTCCAGCCCGGACTCTTGTCCGCATCATCCACTCTTACACGATAATGACCCAGTTTTTCCTTCAGCTCAAAGGCTTTCTCCAGCACGCCTTCTTTCTTCTGCTGAATCGGTATAATCATAATCTGGACAGGAGCTACTCTCGGCGGCAGCACAAGCCCGGAATTGTCTCCATGTACCATGATAACCGCGCCAATCAGCCGCGTCGTCATGCCCCAGGAAGTCTGATGCACATATTTTAACGTATTATCCTTGTCGGTAAACTGCACGCCGAAGGCTTTGGCAAAACCGTCTCCGAAGTTATGGCTCGTCCCGGACTGCAATGCTTTGCCGTCGTGCATCAGCGCCTCGATTGCATAAGTCGCCACCGCACCAGCGAATTTTTCCTTATCGGTCTTACGGCCTTTTACGACGGGAATCGCCAGCACCTGTTCGCAGAAGTCCGCATATACATTCAGCATCTGAATGGTTCTCTCCTCTGCCTCCTGTGCCGTCGCATGGGCCGTATGCCCTTCCTGCCACAAAAACTCACGGCTGCGCAGAAAAGGTCTCGTTTCCTTTTCCCAGCGCACCACGGAACACCACTGATTGCATAACTGCGGCAAATCGCGGTAGGAATGAATCGTATTCTTATAATAATCGCAGAAGAGCGTCTCCGAAGTAGGTCTGACGCAGAGCCTTTCCTGTAACGGCTGCTGCCCTCCGTGCGTCACCCATGCCACTTCCGGCGCAAAGCCCTCCACATGGTCTTTTTCTTTATTTAACAGGCTTTCCGGGATAAACATCGGTAAATATACATTCTGCACCCCCGTCGCCTTGAACATCGCGTCTAACTGCTGCTGAATCAGCTCCCAAATCGCATAACCTGCCGGGCGCAGCACCATACAGCCCTTAACGCTCGTGTAGTCGATGAGCTCCGCCTTTTTCACTACATCCGTGTACCACTGGGCAAAATCTTCTTCCATTGATGTAATCGCTTCTACTAATTTTTTTTCTGCCATCTCTATAACCATGCTCCTTTCTTAGCGCGCGTCGTAAAATATGTCGGAATTTCTTTGATTCTAAAAGAAGAAAAACCGTTTGTCAACTGTTTCTTCTGATTCCCTCCCCGATTCCAAGTATCATAAAAATAAACGGCACGTTCAGCACATGTTGAAAACTGACCATATTATGTACCGTATACGTCAAAACTGCGGCGGCGCACCAATACAAATCCGGCCTGACTTCCGCTTTTTTCAGAAAGCGGCCAAACGCTGCGCCAAATATTCCAATGAAGCAGAAAAGGCCCAGAATGCCCTGATTTATTAACACCGTAAGCCATTCGTTATGCGCATTCGTCAGCCTGGAACTGCCGAACTGTGAAAATGCCCGCTCCGCCAGCTCCGGTATGCTGTACAAGTATGCCGCAAAACAATCCGGCCCCACCCCGGCCAGCTTTTGCAGAGGCGTCATACTCCGCCATGCAAGCACGCCGTCCGTCCAGGTAGCTCCCCGGTAATTGGCCCAGGTGTCCTGAAAAACGAGAAACGGAACCTCCGAAAGCCCGAAAACGCCGCCCGGTTTACAGGTATTGACAACAAGCAGCATCACAAACGCCGCCGCTGCCAGAAATAACAGAAAAAACACTGCCCCGCGCAGTTTTTTCCACTGCGCAATCTGAAACCCTTTCCGCCCTGTCAGGACCCGGAAAAACAAGTAAAAAATCACAACTGCCATTCCCAGATAAAGCGTCAGACCCGTATCCGTCAGCACAACCCCCGGACCGCTTTCATAATTTATTGCGAGTCCCGGCACATACCGCAGCAGTCTGGCCGTCTGACAGGAAAGCAGAAACAGAATGCACAGCTCCAAAAATCGGCACATTCTCCGATTATCCCGGAAGGACAGCGCGAACAGAAACAAAAACATCCCGGCAAGCGCCAGATATGCGCTGCTGCTGCCCTGTAAAACGCCGATGATAAACCCGGTCACTACATAGAGCCCGGCCGCCGCCCGCTGCCAGCCGCTTCGGCCAAGCCAGTACCAGGCGGCTCCAATCGGCAGAAAAACAGACCAGTACCCGCTGAACCAGTTAATATTTCCGAGCGTGGAAATATAAATCGCCATCTTTTTGCTCCCGCCCAGACCGAACAAATACACAGAATACCTGTTCAAAATTCCCAGCAAAAACACCAGCCCGGAGCCGAGCAGCATCGCATAGAGCTTTTTATCATTCCACCGGAAGTACCTGGAAAAGAAAAAATAGATGCCGACAAATAGCAGCTGGCTGAGCAGCCCCATATACCAGCCTTCCGCTCCCAGAAAAGCCTCTTCCCGAAAGGGCGTGCCCGCATAGGAAAGGAGGAGCACAAAAAGATAACCGTACACAAACCAGTCCGTTCCCGATAAACGCTTGTAAAATGCCGTAATGGACAGACTTTTTCTTTTCAGAAGCAAAATACAGGCCGTCAGGCATAATAATAACAGAACCGTTACCAGCGTAACTTTCCGGAAAAAGAAATATTTGTCGTCTCCGATTTCCCGGTAACCGTTTTTCATATAGAGAGGATACAAGAGCATCATCACAAGAAAATAAGCCGTCAAAATGCTGTTTCCGATTTCGGCGGCAATTTCCTGAAATTGCAATCCCTGGCCGTCCGCACTGCCCGGCCCTTTTTTCTCCTGTTTTTCCGACATGACTTTTCCAACTATACGGTATCTATGTATACCTTTCCGTTTTTTCTGCTCTTATTATAAGGCGGAGCATGTTTTTCGTCAAATTATCCGGTGTACGGGATTTCATTTTTCCGAATTATACTTCAGGCCTTCTTCTATTTGTGCTTTCTTCTGTCTGCTCTGTTTTTATGCTTTATTCAGTTCATATATCACAATCAGGGCCAGCGGCCCTTCTATAATGCCGGCCACGCCGAACAGCCGGATTCCCGCATAGATTGCCAACAGCATTAAAACCGGCGCAATGCCGAGCCGCTCACCAATCAGTTTTGGCTCCAGAAATTCCCGGATGACAATACAGGCGATATAAAGCAGTATGCAGACCGCCATCCGCAGATAATGTCCGTTCAAAAGCTGCCATAAAGCCATAGGCACGAGCACCACGCCCGTCCCGATAAACGGAAGCACATCCAGACATCCGGCCAGAATCCCCCAGAAAATGCCCCAGTGGATTCCCGTCGCCCACAAAACGGCGCTCCCGAATACCGCTATAATCAGCAGAATAACCCCTTGTGCTTTCAAAAAAGTAATAATATAATTCAGCACGCCTTCCAGCGCTTTCCAGACAAAAGACATGTCCTCCGATGTTTTCAGCCATTGCCAGAACACCGCATAATCTTTTTCCAGAAGAACCGCCGCCACAAGGGTAACAAAAAGAAAAGCCACCGCTCCGAGGATTCCTTTGACACAGGTATAGGAAGAGGACAACATCCGGGGAATGACCTGTACCTGAACATTTTCCATAATGACCGTCATCTTCTCCACTACAAAATTTTCGATTTCATAGCCCTTCCAGCCGAATCTTCCGTCCAGACTGTAACAGCATTCATGCAGAAAAATCTGTAAACGCCGATATGCCATTTCAATAAACGTCGTAATTTTTTCCATCTGCATACTGCTGCTGTACCCAAGAATCCACAAAATGACGGCAAGAAAAATCAGGCAAAGAAGCAGGACTCCGGCCGCCAGAAACTTCTTTTTCATCGGAATTTTTTTCTGTATACGCGAAAGCAGCGGATAGAACAGCCTAATCAGCAGAAACGCCACACAAAACGGCGCTACAAGCGGAAAAAGAAACCGAAAAAAAAGATAAACCAATAAAGTAACAATACTGCACTTTATCAGTTTATTCCTTCTAAAAATCGAAAAATTTAATTCTCTTTCTTTTTCCTCCATACTCATCCCCATACCTTTCTCTGAGCCCGCATTTGTGTCCGACGCCGGAAGCGTCCTTATGGCAGATTTGCTCTTTTGCCCGAAGTTTGTCCGTTGTATGGAATTAGTATGGAATATTTACAAAAATTTATCAGAAATCTATATTGAAAAATTTTGGAAAACAACACCTTCCGGTTTTCTTTGAAAAGACAATTTTTCTCCCGTCGCCGGATGTTCAAATTCGAGTCTGTACGCACACAGGGCAGCCTGTTTTATTCCTAACGCTCCTGACAATTCTTTTGTCCGTTCGCCGGCATACTTAAAATCCCCCAGAAGCCCCATTCCCGCATGGCTCATCTGCACCCGAATCTGGTGATGTCTCCCGGTAATCAGCCGAACCCTCACAAGGGCAACGGACGGCGGATTTTTTTCTCCAAAAGATTCCGTTTGAAAAGTTTCCAAAGAAAGTTCTTTTTTCTCCACAACCGCGTATTCCAGCACGGCTTTTCTGGCTCCCTTTGTATCGGAAGATACGATACGAGACAGATTTGTCCGGTTATCCTTGCACAGATAGTCCGTCAGCCTCTTCCAGCAAACGCTGTCCGGCCCGGCCTCTGGCTCTAATGCCGGATTCGGCACCACCTCTGCATCCGGCCTGATATCCGCGGCCACCGCATAATAATATTTTTTCATACGATTTTCGACAATCTGACGGCTCAGCCCGGCGGCTGCATTCTGATTCAGGGCAAAAACAAGAATCCCCTCCACCGGCTGGTCAAGGCGGTGCACACAGCCGACATATTTTCCGGCAAGGTAGTTTGTCACCTCGCTGACCATGTCGCGCTGGCCGATTTTCGCGGTCTGCGTCGCAATGCCCGCGGGTTTATAGCATACGATGATGTCGTTGTCTTCATATAGAATATGTTCTTTGGTCATGTGTCCTCTTGTGGCTGCAAATAGCGCTTCATTATATCATAAAACTCTACTGCTCTTTCATATTGCTCTCTCGCATCTTCCTGTGAAACAAGGAAAAAATCCGCATAATCCGTATTATTCCGAATCTGAAATGCCTGGCTTATATATTTTGAATACTTTTTATCCAGTTTCCCCGTCTTAATATATTCCTTTTGAAAATAAGAAATAACTCCCGCATGTTTGGAATAATCCACTCCATTTAATGCCAGCAATGCCCTGACGCTTGCAAACATTGCATAATAAGAACGGCCCACCGAATCTTTATATCGATTATGCTCTAACAGTATTTTGGCAGAATCTAAGTGTTCTTTCGCGGCTTCTAAACGATACTGCATTAGTTCCAGACAAATATCAGGCAATCACTTCAACTCCTTCATTAATAATATTCCTGTAATAAGGCAAATCATTACGGTATTTTTGAAACTCTTCATAAGGGATTACCGTAGTCGAAAGAATCGTTTCATACTCTAACTCCAAATCGGCTGTATGATTCCACACCTTTTTTAGCTGCTGCTGCAGTTCTTCCCGATTCCCATGTACGATTGCCACAATATCTATATCTGATTCATTATTATAATCACCGCGTGCATAAGAACCATACAAAATAACCTTAATAAGTTTTTCTCCGTATACCATTTGGTAAATTTCTGCAATTTTTTTAATAATGCCGTCCAGCTCGTTTGATGTGCACATGGTTTTCCTTTCTTCTGCGCTTGTTTTTCCGCGAAACTCGCAAACCCGCGCTCATTATATCTTAAACCGGTAGCCTACACCCCAGATGGTCTCGATGTATTGCGGCTTTGTCGTGTCAAACTCTATTTTTTCCCGGATTTTCTTGATATGCACCGTGACGGTCGCAATATCTCCGATGGAATCCATATCCCAGATTTCCCGGAAAAGCTCTTCTTTCGTATAGACATGGTTCGGATTTTCCGCCAGAAATGTCAGAAGGTCAAATTCCTTCGTCGTGAAAATCTTTTCTTCTCCGTCCAGGTAAACACGCCTTGCGGTTTTATCGATTTTCAGTCCCCTGATTTCAATGATATCGTTTACTTTCTGATTACTGCCCACCAGTCTGTCGTAACGCGACATATGGGCCTTGACTCTGGCCACCAGCTCGGAAGGGCTGAAAGGTTTTGTCATATAATCATCGGCGCCGAGCCCGAGCCCCCTGATTTTGTCGATGTCGTCTTTTTTGGCGGACACCATAATTATCGGAATGTTTTTTTCTTCGCGAATGCTCTTGCATACCTCGAATCCGTCCATCCCGGGCAGCATCAAATCCAGAATCACCAAATCGAACTCTTCCGACATGGCTCTTTTTAATCCCGCATCTCCCGTATTCTCGATTTCCACCTCAAAATCGCTCAGTTCCAGATAGTCCTTTTCCAAATCCGCTATGGCTTCTTCGTCTTCAATTATCAAAATTCTGCTCATAACTTGTCAAACCTCCTCCCGCTCGGGTTCCTGATATTTTCTAATTACAAAGTGCATACATGTGCCTTCGCCTTCTTTACTTGTGGCCCAGATATAACCGCCATGGTCTTCGATGATTTTCCGGACAATGGAAAGGCCGATGCCGCTGCCTCCCTGTGAGGAATTTCTGGAAGCGTCTGTCCGGTAAAACCGTTCAAAAATATTGGGTAAATCTTTGGGTGCGATTCCTTTTCCGTTATCCTCTATTTCAACGCGAATGGAATCCACTTCATCCAGAATCCGAATATCGATAATGCCGCTTGCTTTATCCAGATATTTTACGCTATTGCCAATAATATTGTTGATAACCCTTTTTAACTGTTCCGGGTCTGCAATAATCTGTGTTTCCGGCGACACAAGGTCTTCATAATTTAACTGGATATTCTTGGACTCCAAATCAAGCCCGACCTCTTCCACGCAGTCCCCGAAATACTCCGCCACATTGATACGGTGGAAATTATAGGGAATCCGGTTATTGTCGATGCCGGAATAAATGGTCAGCTCATTGATGAGTCTGTCCATGTCGTTCGCCTTATTGTAAATGGTCTTAATATATTTATCCATTTTCTCCGGCGTATCGGCCACCCCGTCCATAATGCCTTCCACATAGCCCTTTACCGCGGTAATCGGCGTTTTCAAATCATGAGAAATATTACTGATAAGCTCTCGGTTCTGCTTCTCATGCTCAAACTTTTCATCCAGCGATTCTTTCAGACGCAGCCGCATATCTTCATAATTCCGGTACAACTCGCCGATTTCACCTTTTTCATCATTGGAAAGCCTGTATTCCAGATTTCCTTCGGCAATCTGCTGCATCGCCGTATTTAACTGATTGACGGGCGTAAATACGCCTTTCTGAATCCACTGGGTCAGCACCATACTGGTAAAAATCAGAATCAATACAAAAGCCAGTACCATATCAATCAGCATTTTCCGGGAAATCAGGGAGCTTACTCTTGTAATGATAAAAAGGCTTCCTTCCGCTCCGTCCCGAAAAACAAAATCCAGCTGTTTCACCAGCTTCCGCATGTCGTTATAATAGTAGCCCGTCTCCGAGTTGGGAAAATCCCGCCCATACTCCGGCAGTTTCGCAAAAATACGTTCCGCCGCCTTGAAATCCCCGGCATAATAAATTTCCTGATTTTTACGGACAATAATATAAGAAGATTTATTTTTCAATTCTTCATTCAGTTTTTCCAGATACTCCTGCTCTTCTATTCTGGATGGCGCTTCGTTCAGTTGTTCCCGCACTTCTTCAAGAACATCCGCCGTCATCTGGTTATAATTTTCCAGCGTATAGGCAAAAGACGTATAATTATTATCAAAAGAGCCAAACTCCTGTTCCGAATTAACCATAAAAATGCCGATACACATAAAAGCGACCGCCGTCAGCAAAAGCGGAACTACAAGAATAAATATGGAAATAACCAGTAACCGGGTTCTGAATTTCAAAGGCTTCAACCTTCTTTCGAAAACTTCTTTCCTGATACTAATATACCATAAATTCAGCGGATATAAATAAAACAACTCATATAATCTTATTAAAAATTTGTAAATTTTTATTTTCTATTGACTTTTCATAATACTTTGTTATACTGAAATCAGTAATCATTACTATTTTCTAAAAAATGGTTTTACAAATACTATTATGATATGGAGGATAAATTGGCAATCAAACACAGTCGGCAGCGGCAGGTAATTAAAGACTTTTTAATGACAAGACACGACCATCCGACCGCGGATGTCGTATATACAAATGTGAGACAGGAATATCCCAATATCAGCCTCGGCACCGTATACAGAAATCTGACATTACTGGCGGATATGGGAGAAATTACAAGGCTCCGGGTGGGAGACGGCGTTGACCATTTCGACGCGGACACTTCCCGGCACTATCACTTTATCTGTTCCAAATGCGGCCAGGTAATGGATTTAAAAATGGATAATATCGATGATATCGTGGACATTGCCGGATTAAACTTTAACGGAGAAATTCAGGGACACATGACATATTTTTACGGTATCTGTGGAAACTGTAATCAGTAGATATTTCCGGTAACCCCGGATTTTTCAAATGTAATTAAGATGTCGGCTCAGTGCCTTCTTCATAGAACATCTTAAAATAAAATGTTAAAAGTAAAGGAGACAAAGCTATGAAATTTGTATGTCAGGTATGTGGTTACGTTCACGAAGGAGATGCTGCTCCGGAAAAATGTCCTCAGTGCGGCGCTCCGGCTGAGAAATTCACGGCGCAGAGCGGCGCTATGGAATGGGCTGCAGAGCATGTTGTAGGCGTTGCACAGGGTTCCAGCGAAGATATTATGGCTGACCTGAGAGCAAACTTTAACGGCGAGTGCACGGAAGTTGGTATGTACCTTGCTATGGCAAGAGTTGCTCACAGAGAAGGATATCCGGAAATCGGTCTGTACTGGGAAAAGGCTGCATGGGAAGAGGCAGAACACGCTGCTAAATTTGCGGAATTACTCGGCGAAGTTGTTACCGACTCCACCAAAAAGAATCTTGAAATGAGAGTGGAAGCTGAAAATGGCGCTACCGCCGGCAAATTCGACCTCGCAAAACGCGCGAAGGCTGCAAACCTCGACGCAATCCATGATACCGTTCATGAAATGGCCCGCGACGAGGCAAGACACGGAAAAGCATTCGAAGGTCTCTTAAAGAGATACTTCGGCTAAAATATTATATATATTCAAAGGAGGAAACAGCTATGCAGAAATATTTTTGTAATCCCTGTGGATATACTTATGACCCGGAAAAAGGCGACCCGGAACACGGAATCGCTCCGGGAACCGCTTTCGCAGATTTACCGGATGACTGGTGCTGTCCTTTATGCGGCGTAAGCAAGAGCATGTTCCAGCCCTGCATCGACAATTACAACTAAAAATTAAAAAAGCTGCTGCCAGATGGCAGCGGCTTTTTTATTCTCTCAGGAAATTTTTTCTCCCTGAAGTTCAAACGTGATAAAAAGTTCTTCCCTGTCCGGGTCGTCTTTTATCTCTGCCCCGGCTTCCTCACAGGTCATGATTCTGCTGCTTACCAGAATATCCGCCGATTGTGTCGTACCGTCCCGATACTGAACTGTACAGGTAATGACCGTATTGCCGAGCATCCCCTGTATACCCCGGTTCATCTCTTCCAGATTATCCTCTTCTCCCCATATCATATGCTGCAGCTCCGTTTCGCCGGATAAGTGATTACAGATATTTATCCAGGTATATTCATCCGTCTGCTTCCGGTAGTCCAGCGTAAAAGACTGATAAAAAACCGTTTCATAGTTATGCGACGCCGTTCCGGTCTCCTCATCAAAATTGCCGCCAATCATTCCGACATTTCCCGCGTTTATATCACCCTGATACCGCTGGCCGTCAATAAGAATGCTTTCCCCTTCCGGCTGTACAATCTGAAACGCTCCCTGATTGATGCTGTATGTTACCTTCTCAATATTATTTCCCGTACAGGATAACGGCAGATTGATACAGTAATCGAGGTCGCCCTCGTCCGTGCCGCCCATTACCCAGGATTCAGCCTGTCTCCCGTTAATCTGAGAATCGTTACCGGATGGCTGCGCGTTATCGACGAGCGGAACCGGCTGCCCTTCTTCCAGCTCCGCCGCCCTTACCTGCAATGTGAACATATTGTCAATGACAGAAAGAAGGTTTTCCCCTTCCTGTTCTTCTTCGGCAAAAATATCTTCCGCTCCCGTTTCACTCTCCGCAATATCCGTCTGCACGGGATTCCGGTACGCTTTCAGGCAGACCGCCAGGGCGACCGCTGCCGCACAGACTGCAAGGCCTGTCAGGACTTGCTTTGCCCGTACATTTCGTTTTTTCATCCGGGTTTTTCTACCGCTCTTCTTATTATTGTCCGCATCATTTTTCATGTTATTTTCCCCTTCCGTTCTAATCATCGAAAAGGCGGTTTCTGCTTTTTTCTGAACGATTTCAGGCACATCAATATCATACAAAAAAACATTTTTTCTGCCCATAGGATTCACACCTTCCTTTCAATCCCATAATAGTATCTGGCAAGTTTCGCCCGGCCCCTCTGAAGCCTCGTCTGCACCGTACTTTTTGGAATTTTTAAAATATCCGCGATTTCATGAATGTGATAACCTTCGCTATAAAATAAAGTCATTATGATACGATATTTTTCATCCAGCGACGCCAGCGCTTCCATCCATTCCACTTTATATTCATCATAAACCGCCGGTTCCTCATATTCTTCGAGACATTCCGTTTTCCGCGCCTCTTTTCTGAGCCGATAGCAGTTATGAATCAGGATTCTCGTCATCCAGGTTTTAAAATAGTTTATTTCTCTCAGCGTGCTGATTTTTTCCCAACAGACAAGTATCGTGTCCTGAATTGCATCCGCCGCATCCTCATCGTTCATCAGAATTGCCACCGCTACTTTATACATGTCCTTCATATAAAGCTGCATTAATTCGGTAAAAGCATCCGGTTCCTTTTTCTTCGCCCTTTCGACCAGATTTTCTGTTGCCCTGACCTGCATGAAGCCTTCCTCCTGTGCGCACAGTAGATTTGTATGGTTTTTCAACCTTTAGAGCGTCCTCTGTATATTAGATAATCTTTCTATTCAAAAAATCCCATTAAATTTTTTTGTTCTATATATTTTACCATACAAAAACAGTGAAGCGGTTTTTCTTCCGCTTCACTGTGATTTTATTACGGTATAAATAGCTTTCCCACAAATCTGTCTCCATCCTGCGATATGTCCCGTTTAGTTAAAACAGATAACAGGTCGGCGGGCCTTTCCAAAAGATAATCTGCCCTTATGTGCCTGTTATGACTGCCCCATACCGCCAGCGCAAAATCAATTCCCGCGTTTTCCGCACATTTACTGTCATATTTGCTATCTCCGATATAAAGCACTTTCCTATGGTCTGTTTTTGATAACTCCACATATTTCAAAAGCGGTGCGGCATTGGGTTTATGCTCCTTTGTATCGTCTGCACATATGATTGTTTCAAAATATTGGCTGATACCAGACTGGCAAAAATCATGTTCATATTCTTTCCATGTCTTTGAGGTGACAATCCCCATTTTGCAATCCAGTCTCAGAAGATTTTTCAATAGTCCGGGTATTCCGTCAAATACTTTAACGGTATCTGCATATTTACACATATTTTTATCCCATAATTCTATCGCATAAGAAATGTCTTTTATATCAAGTTCTTTCAAAGCGTCTGTCCCGGTAATCCCCAATGCAAATTTTAGTTCAGAGCATGGTATCTCTTTCCCGGACAATGCTCTTATCGTTTCCTGTAAGGAATGTAAGATAGCGTATTCCGTATCGGTCAGAGTACCGTCAATGTCAAAAACGATATGCTTATATTTCATATTGCCGCCTTTCCCTGTCTGTATCAAAACAGCGTATCACTCTGCATGGATTCCCCACTGCAACACAATTTGACGGGATGGAGCGGTTTACCACACTTCCGGCCCCTATCACACTGTTTTCCCCTATGGTGACTCCCGGCAGAAGAATACAGCCGCCCCCAATCCAGACATTATTTTTTATCTCTATCGGACGTGCATAGGTTCTAAAAAATGTTGTCCGGCGTTCTCTCCAATCCGGCACAAGTCTTTCCTGTGGCAGAACCGGATGGGAAGAAGTATAAATCTGCACGTTTGATGCAATCAAAACCCTGTCGCCAATACGGATAGGTTTATTATCTACGAAAGTACAGTTCATGTTAATTATCACATTATTTCCCAAAAAAATATTTTTCCCGTAATCACAGTGAAAAGGTGTGTCAATTGCCACATTTTCCCCCATTTCGCCCAACAGCTCATAAAGAATGGCATTCCTTTTTTCCGTATCTTCATAATCAGAAAAATAATATTCTCTCGTTAATTCCCTTGCGTGGGAAATCCTCTTTAACGTATCACTGTCCGCAGTTTCCAAAAAATCACTTGCTTCGTAATACATAATAGCCCTCCTTTAGCGAAAACTGTTTTCCACAACGCCCGGCAGCAATGTATATATAGAACAGCCAATTTGTTGTTCAAACATTTTTTTAATCTCTAAAATCTTTTTCCACCTGTCTATTGTCGCCGGGTGAACGCCGTACCGTATTGTCACGTCTACAAATCTCTTTTCCAAAAAGCAGAACCCCGTGGGCACTGCCAATGCGTCACATAATTGCACCAGACGGTCATAATCATCATATACCGCATTTGCGACAAATTCTTTCATAAACAGGTAATCCTCATCACTGACATCAAACTCTCCGATAGAAGTATCAATATCCTGTATCATAAATGCGTGGGATATACATATCTGCGCAGCTTTTTCCCATCCGCGTTCCATACAGTAACGATAGCCGTCTATCAGATGCTTTTCCGAGCTCACTCCGGCATAGCGTCCAATATCGTGTAACAGCCCAAAAAGATATGCCTGTTCAGAAGATAAATTTTTACAATGCAATGCAATATTTTTACAGGCTTCGGCTACATACCGGGAATGGTCTGCCCATGGCCCCGGATTAGATTCTGACGCTTCTTTTAATGCCAGTTCCACAGTCTGAATGTTAAACTCCATTTGAAACTCCTTTCAAAAAGGCGGGGCTGGCGAATAAACCTTCCAGCCCCATTATGATGAAATATTTACAGCCCAATCAACAATCCCCGGCATAGTATGAAACAATGCTCATGTAGTCCGCCGGATTAGGGATTTCTAAAACAATCCGCAGACAGTTTTTGTTTTGGCGGTACTGCCGCCACAAACTGTCCTGTATCTTTTCTTCCCCATTGATGTTCCGTTTTTTACTGTCCGGGCAGAGCATATTTACTTTCCCGGTACAGGCATTGACCGTATTCAAAAAATTTTTCATGTCCAGAATGTTCAGTTTTACCATCTTGAATCCACCTCCTGTAAATGACGGATTTACTTTACAGATATTATTATAACGCAAGGAATTATGGGATAATATTTTATTTCTGCCTTGTTTTATCACTATTCTGCCATTTCTACATTTTGTATATCATCACAGATTACTACTTTGAGCAATAACATTTATATCACCAGCTTCTCATTTTCTCAGATATATTATTTTAATATATGGCATGGCTCCACGGCATATCTTGAAAATACTTTTCATGTAAAATATAATATTAAGGAAAGATTCCCAATAGTGCCTTTCTCCGGCACATGAAACAGAACGGAACAGAGATTTTTCAACTTTTAATTTGAGTGTCTGCTGAATCAGACAGATGGGAGTATGAATGGAAAAGCCGAAACACAGCAAGGAAAATATCCGCATTACATTCAATATGGCATGGCCTTCTATCGTCGAATCTTTTTTCACAGCATTTGCAGGACTGGTGGACTCTCTGATGGTCAGCTCCCTCGGTTCCTATGCGGTAGCGGCCGTAGGGCTTACAACACAGCCGAAATTCATCGGCCTGTCGCTCTTCTTTGCCCTGAACGTGGCGGTTTCGGCCCTGATTGCCAGAAGACGCGGGGAGGAAAACCCGGAAGAAGCGAATCGCATACTGGGCACGGCGATTCTCTTTATTCTTGCTGCCGCGGTTGTCCTGAGCATCCTGTTTGTAGCGCTGGCGGGGCCCATTATACACATGTGCGGTTCCACACCGGAGACCCACGACAGCGCAGTTGCCTATTTCAGAATTATTATGGGCGGCATGATTTTTAACTGCGTTCAGATGGGTATCAATTCCGCCCAGAGGGGCGCGGGAAATACCAAAATCACCATGCGTACCAACGTGACCTCCAACACGGTCAATATCATTTTTAACTATCTGCTGATTAACGGACATTTTGGCTTTCCTGCCCTGGGCATTCACGGAGCGGCTCTGGCAACCGTCCTCGGCACCGTCGTTGCGAGCATCATGAGCATTCTCTCTATTCTGAATCCCGAAGGCTTTATCAGTCTGCCTTACATTATGAAAAACCGGATTTTTCCGGCGGTATCGGCTTTCGTTCACCTGGTCAGAGTCGGGTACAGTGTCTTTTTTGAACAGATTCTTATGCGTATCGGCTTTATGATGACCGCAATCATGGCGGCCAGACAGGGAACCGACGCTATGGCCGCCCATCAGGTCGGCATGAATATTATGGGGCTTTCTTTCTCCTTCGGCGACGGATTACAGGCCGCCGCCGTGGCGCTTATCGGACGCAGCCTCGGCGCCGGAGATGAAGAACTGGCCAAAGAATACGGGCGTATCTGCCGGATGTTCGGCGGCGTTATCTCCCTATGTCTCGCGGTTTTATATTTCGTCGGCGCAAGACCGCTTATGAGCCTCTTCTTTACGGAAACACATATCGTTGCAATCGGCGTGAGCATTATGAGGGTCATCATCTTCGTCGTCGCTTTTCAAATCAGCCAGGTTGTTTACATGGGCTGTCTGCGGGGGGCAGGCGATACCTTCTATACCGCGGTCGCATCAACCATCAGTGTCACTTTCATCCGCACCATCGGCTCCTATTTGGGCGGCTATGTGTTCGGCTTTGGCATTGTCGGTATCTGGCTCGGCGTTCTGGCAGACCAGATTTCCCGGTTTTTGTTTGCTTCGACGCGGTTTAAAAAAGGAAAATGGACACAGATTAAAATATAGCGCTTTATAATTTCTTTATTTTTTCTTTATAGTTTTGTTATTGCTTTCTTGTTATATTTGATGTATAACAAATATAAACAAAGGAACAGAAAACATTCTTTCCTTTGCAAAGCAAAACATCTACCGAATCCGGGAAATGTTTTTCCCGATTCCGGCAATAATAAGTAGATACTATAAAGAAGGAGTGATTTTTATGTTAAGACCAGCATTATTTGACAACCGCAGCTATAAACCCATGTTTTTCGATGATTCATTTGACAAAATGTTCGACGATGCTTTCAGGGATTTCTGGGGAAACAACGAACTGGAACGTCATGATGCTTTCAGAACAGACGTCATCGACCAGGGAGACAGTTATCTGCTTCAGGCGGAACTGCCGGGCTTTCAGAAGGAGGATATCAACATCGACCTGAAAAATGACCTGTTGACCATTTCCGCGTCCCATAACGAAGAAAAAAACGAAGAGGACAAGAATAAATATATCCGTAAGGAAAGATATTACAGTTCCTATTCAAGGAGCTTCCGCGTCAACAATATTGAAGCGGGCGACATCGACGCGAGCTACAACAACGGCATCCTCGAAGTGAAATTCCCGAAAAGGGAACTGGAAAACAAAGAGGCAGTCAAAAAAATCGAAGTAAAATAACCATCACTGCCAGGTACTCCCCATTGGGAAGCGGCTCTTCGGAGCCGCTTCTTTTTTTGTTGTTACACCTTATTTCTTTTTAAATTTTTTATTGACATTTATAATTATGCAAGTATAATTGTATACAATAATTCAATATTTAAGAAATATGCCGGATATAGGCATTGGAAGCGCGTTTATATCGTTGCGGCAAATGATTTGCATGTCTGCCAAAGCGGACGGATGGGAGATAAGACGATGAAAAAAATAACGTATAACCAGCACACGCACCTTCTGGAAGAGAACCAGTATGTCTACGGGTTACAGGATATTCCTTCCCCGGAACTGTTCCGGGAAGTATTTCCTTACGATATGGTTCCACAAGTCACTTATAACCATCGGCATGTGCCAATCAATATGCCGGAAGAAATTTTTATTTCGGACACGACCTTCCGGGACGGCCAGCAGTCCAGAACACCCTATACGGTCGAGCAGGTCGTCAATATTTATAAAATGCTTCACCGTCTCTCCGGTCCAAACGGTATCATCCGGCAGAGCGAATTTTTCGTATATTCGCAAAGAGACCGGGACGCTATCGAAAAATGTATGGAACTGGGATATGAATTTCCCGAAATAACAACCTGGATTCGCGCAACGAAGGAAGACTTTGCGCTCGCAAAAAGCATGGGAATCAAAGAGACGGGTATTCTTGTAAGCTGCTCCGACTATCACATTTTTAACAAAATGGGACTTACGAGAAGCCAGGCTATTGACAAATATCTCCGCGTCATTCAGGAATGCCTGGAAGCGGGCCTGCGGCCGCGCTGTCATTTTGAAGATATTACGCGGGCAGATTTTTATGGCTTTGTCATTCCTTTTGCAATCAAATTAAAAGGACTTTCCGACGAATATCGTATTCCGATTAAAATACGGGCCTGTGATACTCTGGGACTCGGCGTTTCCTATCCCGGCGTTTCTCTTCCGCGAAGCGTTCCCGGCATCATGTACGGTCTGTCCCACTATGCGGATATTTCAAGCGATATGATAGAATGGCACGGCCATAACGACTTCTATAAAGGCGTGGCCAACGCTTCGACCGCATGGCTTTACGGCGCTTCCACTGTCAACTGTTCGCTGCTCGGCATCGGTGAACGGACCGGCAATGTACCGTTAGAAGCAATGGTCTTTGAATATGCTTCCTTTAAAGGCTCCTTCGACGGCATGGACCCGACAGTTATCACGGAAATCGCTGATTATATTTCCAAAGAAACGAATTACGATATTCCGCCGATGACGCCCTTTGTCGGAGAAAATTTCAACCTTACCAAAGCGGGCATCCATGCAGACGGCCTTTTGAAGGACGAAGAAATCTACAATATTTTCGACACCCGGAAACTACTCAACCGTCCGCCGCTCGTTGCCATCAACAACACTTCCGGCGTTGCCGGCATCGCTTACTGGCTGAACCAGTATTACAGCAATACGGAGGAAACTACGATATCCAAAAAAGACCCGCTCGTTCTCTATATTAAAAAATGGGTGGATGAACAATATGAGGCCGGAAGAATTACCTATATAACGACTTCCGAACTTGTTTCTCTGGTAGAACAATACCGTTCGATAAAATAACTGTTTTCAATATATTTTAAAACCGCCGCACAAAATGCGGCGGTTTTTTGTCCAATACACACAATTTTCATAATTTAAACACAAAGTACCCATATTTTAAAGATACGATGATTCTGACATATAATAAAAAAAGAAGAAACATTGTAACGGCAGCTATATTAGGACTGGAGGACACTATGGCGATAAACAGACACATTGATAAAATCCGCCTTGCCGCTCTCACATTTATCTTACTGATTCTTTTATTCCATGCAAAGGGAACCGATGCTCAGGCGGTAATTGCCCCCATAGGATATGAATCCCGGCTGTTCGATACTTCATCCGTACATACTATCGATATTGTTATGGATGACTGGGACGCTTTTCTGGAAAGCTGTACGAATGAAAATTACGCGGACTGTACGGTAATTATTGACGGAGAAATATGCAGAAATGTGGCAATCCGGGCAAAGGGAAATACTTCCCTTTCTTCCGTCGCCGAATACGGAAATGACCGTTACAGCTTTAAAATAGAATTTGACCACTACAACAAGGCCAATACTTATTTCGGGCTGGATAAGCTCTGCCTGAATAATATCATTCAGGACAATACTTATATGAAAGATTATCTTACTTATCAGCTCATGGGCTCTTTTGACGTAAATGCGCCTCTGTGCAGTTATGCCTACATTACGGTAAACGGCAATGACTGGGGATTATACCTTGCGGTTGAAGCCGTTGAAGAATCCTTTTTGCAGCGAAATTACGGCAATGATTATGGAGAGTTATATAAACCGGACAGTATCATGATGGGCGGCGGCCCCGGCAACGGCAAAGATTTTAAACCGGAGGATTTTGGTTTCCCGGAAAGTTTGCCCTCAGGTGATTTCGGAGAGATTCCGCCTGAAAAGCCGGATGCAACAGCAACAGAGCAAAACCCCGGCATGCCAGAGAGCGGCCATGATATGATGAATTGCAGCCCAGATATGATAAGCGGCAGACATGATATACCGAACAGCGGCCCCAACATAATGAGCAACAGCCATGACATGCCAGACGACGGCCCAGACATGATTGGAAGCGACGATGTATCCCTCATTTATACGGATGACGAGTATAACAGCTACTCCAATATTTTTGATAATGCCAAAACAAACATTACAAACGGCGACAAGAATCGATTAATAACTTCCCTGAAACAACTGAATGAAGGCGAAAACCTGAGCGATGTTGTTGATATCGATGCCGTTATCCGTTATTTTGTCGTCCACAATTTTGTTCTGAATTTCGACAGCTATACCGGTTCTATGATTCATAATTATTACTTATATGAAAAAGACGGACAGTTATCCATGCTTCCCTGGGACTATAATCTGGCTTTTGGCGGGTTTATGTCGGAGTCCGACGCCACCGCGCTTATTAACTATCCCATTGATACGCCCGTTTCCGGCGGAACCCTGGATTCAAGGCCAATGCTTTCATGGATATTCGACAACGAAGAATATACAGAACAATACCATCTGTATTTCTCTGAATTTATTTCCGAATACTTCGACAGCGGCTATTTTACGGATATGATTGACACCTTGTCAGAAATGATATCTCCCTATGTGCAAAAAGACCCTTCAAAATTCTGCACTTATGAAGAATATCAGAAAGGAGTATCTGCTTTAAAAGAGTTCTGCCTGTTGCGCGCCCAAAGCATATCCGCCCAGCTAAACGGTTCCATTCCGTCCACAGAAGAAGGACAGATACAGAACAATTCTGCTTTCATCGACGGAAGCCATCTTGTGATTTCGGATATGGGAAGTATGGGAAATGAGGGAAGGCAGGCTCCTCTCGATATTTCACAGGGGCGCGGTTAAAAGCGCCCCTGTTTTTTTCCGCCCGCCAGAGCTTCCCTGACTTTTTCCACATCATAATCCGGTGCAAAGCATTTTGCCATCCGACATATATTTTCAATCACGGAAAGTTCTTCTTCCAGTTCTTCCGATATCTCTTCCGCTGTTTTTCCTTTTTTCAATTTTTTACAGACCATTTTTATCAGCAAAAGTTTCTCTCCTTCCGCCTGTCCGGTAAATGCTTCTATTTCATCCTCCGATATTTTGAAATGTCTCAACTCATCTTTTTTATCCATTAATTCCTCTATACTGTACGAATTCAGTTGTATCAGCTTATAAAAAAATCCGGGCGTAAATGGTTCAAATGCTTTTTGAAATAAAATCCTGTCTTTAAGATTCCCTGAAGCGCTCCATTTTTCTTTCCCTTCATAATATACGACAGGTAGAACAGGAGGATATCTGAACCCTTTGGTTTTACTGATTCCCCTATGCTGCCGTTCCATTTCCTTCTCATAGTCTTCCCAGATATATACCATATATCGGAGTAACTGCATACTTACATTGTAATCGACCTTTGTCTTATGTTCAATAAGAAAGATAAAATAAAATGTGTCTTTCCCGGATATTTTTATTCGTTTTACCGTATCAGAAGTTCTTTCCTCGCCCGGCCCCAAAACCGGGGCCGGGCATCCGCGGCTGAATACGCCATATAGGATTATCCGTTTGAAATATTATGCCTGATACTGTTTAAATTCCGTCGCGCCGTCTTCCAGTTCTTCCGCCGTAAGGTCTCCTTTGCCAAGGCTCATATAATATCTTCCGCTGTCCGCAACAAATTCCAGAACGCAGTAATCCTCGTCCGTTACTCCCTGGGGATAGTATTTTTCATTTCCTTCTTCCCACAATAGTTCTTTATATTCCGGCTCGTGATGAACAATCACTTTTCCGCTCAGACACAATCCTTTGAACTGACTGCTGTTCTCGAAGTACAGGCATGCTTTTTCATTTTTCATCAGCTCCTGTACATGCAAAGACGATGTGTTTGTCGATATCAGATGCGCTTTCAATCCCCGGTGCCAGGTACAGAACACTCTTCTGATACTGGGCCTTCCCATACTATCGATAAAGCCGATATCCGCAAATCCTGATTTAAAAACCAGTTCTTTTAATTCCGATAATCTTTTTCTGTCTGCTTCCGTATATTGCTGTATCATCTTAATAACCATTCCTTTCTTTCAACTTAATCTTTCCATACAAAACTTTCCGTCATAAATTCGCTTTTGCCCCCGCCATAATACCGTCTTCCTTTTGCGGCAGTGAATTTCAATACGCAGTAATCCGGGTCGCTTACGCCTTCTTTATAGTACATCGTATCGCCGGGCTGCCAGATTTCTTCTTTAATCTCTTGATTCTGCAGCACTTCCATCATGCCAATCAGCATTATTCCTTCATAAGAAAACCTTCCTCTTTTATAAAAATAGATGCTTGCTTTCGGATTTTTCAGATACTGCTGTGTCCGCATAGAAGAAGTATTGGTCGTAAAATAGAAACAATTTCCTTCTATTTTCCGCGGTGTAAACATGGCTTTTATATTGGGAAAACCATCCTCGTCCACGGATGCAATCATTGCGGTTTTCTGTTTACCGATAAATTCATGAATATATTCTTTTGTCACCACCTTGCCCCCCTTCTGTTTCTTATCCTTTGTGCTCCGGCCCGGCTGTCCGGTATCGCCAGATTTAAAAGTTCTCTTCATATTCCGCCAGCGTATTTCTTATCCGGGCCAGATACCCTTCAAACTGCTTTAACTCCTGTTCGGAAAATCCCTGATAAAAAAGGACTCTCATCCGCTCCGATACCGCTTCGTATTTTTCCCGCATGGCTTTTGCATTTTCCGTAAGGGATATAATCGTCTGCCGGCGGTTCTCCGGGTTGATTTTCCGCTCCAGAAGCCCCTTCTGAACCATGCCGTCAACGACGACGGACACGGTATTTTTGGCAAGCGAAGTCTGCCGGCTGATTTCGCCGACTGTTAATCCCTCCTTTTTCCATAGCACAAACAGAATACGCCCCTGGCCGCTGCTGATTTCTATGCCGCTTTCCACCAGCATTTTTTCAAAAATTCTGTCCTGGAGCTGCTTAATCTGGGTAATATAAAACCCGCCTTTTGTTTCCACCTCATTACCTCATTTCCTATTAGAACAGTTCTATATAGAACAATTAAAGTGTAACATGCCAACTACAAAATGTCAACATGCTATTCCCAAAACAATTCCTTTTGCTATAAAATATCTATTTCTTCCACTTCTTTACAGATTCCTCTGCATACCAGAGCGCGCATGGATGCTCTTTCCTCCGGCTGTTTAAATATCCGTTCGTTTAACAGCATACCATATCCTAAAATCCGGGAATAAATACTCATGACGATATATGCCTCCTTCTCTTCGGAAAGAGGTTCCCTGTCCTTTAGCACATCCCCCAGTATTCGTTTTATAACACTCACTACCGGCATTTCACCGAACAGTCTCTGCTGCTCCACCACTTCCCGGAAACGGCGGCTTGTAACGGAATTGGTGGAAATGACATGTACCAGTCGAAAAATACAGTTTGCATCCGGAACCTGTCGTTCCATCGCGAGAAGAACATAGTTTATTTTATCATGTAATGTCTCCTCTTTTTCCGTTCCCTCGTAAATCTTCTGACAGAATACCTCTACATTATAGCAAATTGCTTTTCCAATCATTTCCTCTTTATCGGAAAAATATTCATAGGCCGTACCCTTTCCGATTCCGGCTTTTCTGGTAATTTCCGATACGGTAAGACTGTTTAAGTCCGCTCCTTCTTCCAAAAGTTCAAACACTGCCTGATAAATTGCTCTGACTTTCGGCAGATATTCTGTTTTCTGTGATTCTGTTTCCGAAAAGCTGTTATCTTTATTCATTTTCTTCTTTACTCTCCAATAATAACGAATTGTCAAATTCCTCTTTATTCTTTTTTCTTTTCCATGTGAAGATATCGTATACACAGGGAATGACTATCAGTGTCAGCAGCGTACCATAAATCAGTCCGCCTATCGTAACGACCGACATGGGTTTCGACATATCCGCCCCCATATCGTCGCTGAAGGCCATTGTGCTCAGGGCAAGAATTGTCGTCAGCGCCGTCATCAAAACGGGACGGAGTCTCGTTTTTCCGGCGGTAATGATAGCCTCTCTTTTTTCCATGCCGTCTGCGCGCAGCTGATTGATATAGTCCACCAGCACGATGCCGTTATTAACAATAATACCCGATAACATGACAAAGCCAATTAAGGCAATCACGCTCACTTCGCTTCCGCTGATGACAAGGCCCATGAAACCGCCCGTAAAGGCAAGGGGAATCGTAAACATGATGATAAAGGGCGAAAGCAGCGACTGAAACTGTGCCACCATAATCAAGTACATGAAAATCAGCGCGAGCAGCAGCATCAGGTACACCTGTTCCATCGCATCGGTTATCGTTTCGTTTTCACCGCTCATCGTAAAGCTGTACCCGGCGGGCATATCATAGTTTAACAACGCCTTTTCCACATCCTCGGAAACAAAACCGATATTGTAGCCCTCCGCCACAGAGGCGGTTACGCCGATATACCGGCTCTGCTCCGTCCTGTTGACCGATTTAGGGGCCTGTGTACTTTCAAATACGGCGATATCGGATAGTTTAATCTTCTCTTTTGTCCCGTCCTGTTTACTCCTCTCGATTTCCAGTTCCTTGAGCAGATTTCTGGTCAACTCCAAATCTTTGGCATTTTTTACATAAACGTCATATTCCTGTATTTCCGTTTCCAGCGTTGTAGCGCTCGTCGCATCGGCGAGTTTTACCTGTATCTGCTGAAAAATCTGCGCTACCGTAAGACCGTGCTCAATCGCTTTATCTCTGTCAATAATGATTCGAAGCTCACCGGTCGCTTCTTCCAGGCCGTCGGAAACATCCGTTGTTCCTTCCACGCTTTCCACGATTGCGGCAACATCTCCCGCAATACGCTGCAGCGTATCCAGCTCACGTCCTTTGATTTGAACCGTAATACCGCTTCCGCCAAGTGCGCTCATATCCATCGTGGCGGTTTCTATGTCAGCCTCCGCCTGGGCCTCTTCCAGAATATCCGCAATATTCACCCGGATATCTTTTGCAATCTCCTGATTATCTCTTTCCTTATCTTCCCGAAGTGCAATATAAAGCGACGTGGAATTGGTCGCGGAATTTCCGCCTCCCGTCAGCATCCCCATGTTTGAAGTGCTCGCCATCGCGCCGACATCCTCTACTTCGTCCATTTCCATCAGTTTTGCCACCACTTTATCCGTCACTTCGGCTGTTTCGGTTAGCGGCGTATCTTTCGGCAAGGTCAGCGTCATGCTTATCTGCGTGCTGTCCATATCTGGCATAAAAGCGGTTCCTTTGGCAAAAGACGCCCGCATACTGATAAGCAGAAGCGCAAATACCAGTATCAGCACAATCGGCTTAAACCGCAGCGATAACGACAGTGCTTTTTCATAGACCTTTATCAGACCGTTGAAAAATCTGCCCTCTTTCTGTTCTTTTGTTCTGGAAAGCACACCCGCTGCCATGGCGGGCACTACGGTCATCGCAATCAGCAGACTTGCGAACAGGGAATAGGCAATTGTGAGTCCCATATCGACAAATAACTGTCTCGTAATGCCTTCCGTAAATACAATCGGAAGGAAAACACAGACGGTCGTCAGCGTAGAAGCAACAATCGCCCCGGCCACTTCGCCCGCACCTTTTACGGCCGCTTCCTTCGCGGAATACCCTTCGCTCCTCAGCCTGAAAATATTTTCAATCACGACGATGGAATTATCCACCAGCATACCGACGCCGAGCGCCAGTCCCGACAAGGAAATGACGTTTAAGGTTACGCCGCTGAAATACATACACACGATTGCCGTAATCAGACTGATTGGAATGGAACATGCAACCACCGCCGTAGGCCGCCAGTCCTTCAGGAATAAAATCAGAATCAGGATTGCCAGCACCGCGCCGAACAGCACGTTGTTCAGAATGGAATCCATGATAAAATCAATGTAAATACCCTGGTCCATCAGTTTAATCAGAATCAGTCCTTCATTTTCCGCTTTTAACTGTTCAAATTTATCCTGAATCCGGTCGGAAACATCGCCCGTAGAATATCCGGTCTGCTTCTGAATTGTTACCATAATGCCGGGCGCGCCGTTCACGTTGGCATAAATCTCATCGGCATTATCCGTCATAAAAACATCCGCCACATCGCCCAGCGTAATAACGTCTACGCCGTCCATTTCCGGGTTGAGAAGCGGCATTTTCTTCAATGCCTCGATATCCTCCGGTTTATCGCCCACCCTGACCAGATAATCGATTCCTTCTTCCGTCACATAGCCGGCCGGCATGGAAAAATTCTGGGCCGCCAGCAGAGATTTTACCGTATCTACCGTAAGGATGCCGTTCATATCGGCCTGTTCATAGGCGTTTTCTCTTGCCTCCTCTAAGTCTTCCTCACCGTCCAGAATCTGCTGTAACGCGTCGGAAAGCTGCTCTGCCGTCTCGTTCAGCTGTTCTTCCCCATCCTTTAACTGCTCTAAGGCAGCGTCAAGCTGTTCCTGGCCGGCTTCCAGCTGTTCTTCTCCGGCTTCCAGCTGCTCCTCTCCCGCCTCCAGCTGTTTCTCACTCGCCTCTAACTGCGTCTCGGCTGTCGTAATCTGAAGCTCTCCGATACTGATAACCGTCTGGGCATTGGCAAATTCAATGGCGGCTGTCAGATTGCCCTGGTATATTTCGACCAGCGCGCTGTCCAGCTTGTCGATATTATCTTCAATAGCGGGAAGCTGCGCTTCCAGCGCGGCTATCATTGTTTCCTGCATCGTAACCGTTCCGGCCAGTTCTTCCCGCTGCGCCTTCATCGCTTCTATGCCGGCCGCACCGCCCATCGCATCTATCGCCGCATTCAATGTAGCTTTCATCGCTTCAAGCTGCGCCTGAATTTCATCGGTGCTCATACTGTTTACATCCACGGGAAGCAGCTGCGAAAGAATCAGCTTCTGCTCATCGGAAAAAGAGCCGGAAGACCCCAGCGATAATTCGTTGTCTATCATGGCAATCGTTGCGACCGCGTTATCGTACTGCGCCACGGCTCCATCAATCTGGGTAATACCGGCCTGGGCCGCTTCTTTTGTGCTCTGGGCCGTCGAAATTTCCAGCGTCAGATGGGTTTTCGCCGCCTCAAGGTCCGCTTTGGCCGTAATGATTTCCGTCTCGGCCTCCGCCAGTTTTTCCGTCGTCTCACTTTTTTTATTATCGAGCTCTGTTTTCCCTTCCTCCAGCTTCGTCTTGTTTTCAGCAATTTCAGCCTTGCCGTCAGCCAGTTTCTGCTTATTCTCTTCCAGTTCCAGACGGCTGTCTTCCAGCTCCACACGACTGTCGTCCAGCTCCTGTTGGGAATCCGCAATTTCCTGTCTGCTGTCCTCCAGCTCCGTCCTCGCATCGGCAAGCTCCGCCTGACCGTCATAGACCTCCTGTTTTCCGTCAGCAAGCTCCTGTTCCGCATCCTTCATCTCTTCATCTATGGAAGAGAAAACCTGTTCATTAATTGCGTCTATCTTTTCCTGGCGGATAATGACATTGACACTTTCTTCAAATAACCCGGTGGCGCTGGCGGAAGCTACGCCTTCGATGCTCTCCAGCTCCGGAATCACGATATTCTGCGTCATTTCGCTGATTTGCGCATCAGTCATCTCCGTATTGCCGACAGTCGCAATCATAATCGGAAGCATATCCGGGTTCAGCTTCATAATAATGGGGCTTCCGATATCATCATTCCAGTAGCTTTTAATCTGGTCCAGATTTTCCCGGATTTCCAGGGAAACAGCATTCATATCCGCGGACTGCGCAAACTCCAGAATAACCATAGAGTAATTCTCGCTGGAAACCGAATTGATTCCTTCGATATTGCTGACCGTCGCCATAGAAGCCTCCACAGGCTGCGTTACGACCATTTCCACCGTTTCCGGGCTGGCCCCCGGATAAGTCGTCATGACAATTACATAGGGAAGGCTGATGTTTGGCAGTAAATCCGTTGACATTCTCGTAAAAGAAACAACGCCCAGAACAATCGCCAGGATTACCGCCACCAGAACGGTATAAGGTTTTTTAACACTGAATTTTCCCAACATATGTAAATGCTCCTTTTCCGTCCGACCAGTCGGTCGGTTATAGGGTAAAAAAAACACAAGCCTTCAAACTTGCGTTTTGGGAATCATGTTATAAAACTGCCTGATTCCATTTTACTGCCGGCGACCGGAATCGAACCGGTACGGGAGGTTAGTCCCGCAGGATTTTAA
>CAJTRL010000052.1 GCA_910578715.1 uncultured Lachnospiraceae bacterium
CGACGCCGTAAATGAGTCCGGCATGGTCGAAGGCTTCTTTATGTAATAGTCTGGCCAGATAATTTCCGACCTGTTCTTCATCTTTCCAGTCGGTAACTTTGTGCTTCATATCGTCGAACATCTGAACGACTTTGATGTTGGCGCCGCCATGTCTCGGCCCTTTCAAAGAACCGATTGCCGCGGCGATAACCGAATAAGTATCAGTAAGAGAAGAAGTAACAACATGGGTCGTAAAGGAAGAGTTATTACCGCCGCCGTGTTCCATATGCAGTACCAGCGCAATATCGAGAATTTTAGCTTCCAGCGGCGTATACTGACTGTCGGGCCGCAGAATATGCAGGATGTTTTCGGCTGTGGACAGCTCTGCCATAGGCTGGTGGATGAACAGACTTTTTCCATCATGATAGTGGCTGTATGCCTGATAACCGTAGATAGAAAGCAAAGGAAAAAGGCTGATGAGCTGTAAACACTGCCTGAGTACGTTCGGAAGAGAAGTATCGTCCGCTCTGTCATCGTAGGAATACAGCGTCAGAACGCTTCTCGCAAGCGTGTTCATCATATCGTTGCTCGGCGCTTTCATAATAATATCGCGCACAAAACTGGTGGGAAGAGAGCGGTAACTTGCAAGAAGGGATTTGAATGTTTCCAGTTCCTTTTCGTCCGGCAGTTTGTCAAAAAGCAGTAAATAAGTAGCTTCTTCATATCCGAAGTGGTTATCCCTGGCAAATCCGTTGACGAGGTCCTTGACATCATATCCCCGGTAAAAGAGCCGCCCGTGTGTTGGAACCTGAACGCCGTCTACAATTTTGTTGGCACGGACATCGGAAATATGCGTAAGTCCGGCCAGAACTCCTTTTCCGTTCAAATCCCGAAGTCCTCGTTTGACGTCATATTTGGTGAACAGTTCCGTATCGATAATATCTGCCTGTTTACTCATATTGGCGAGTCGGAATATTTCGGGTGTGATTTCCGAATAGCTGTTATGGTCCATGGTATACATGAGATAGGCCTCCTTTCAAATAATGGTGAATGGTAACATTATGTCTGGGAAAAACAGGCGCTGCCTGTTTTCCGTTTGTGACTGGATTATCTGAATCTATGCAGACACGTTCCACGTCCGCTGCTGCCGGATGCCGAACGTTTCGATGAAAGAAATTTTTCACATACGCCTATTATAGCATAAAAATTTCCCGAAAAAAAATAATGTTTGAAAATTTTAGAAAGTTTTAACATATTGCACAATTTGATTCCTGTTGCGAATGCGGGGAAAAGGTATTAAAATAGAGAATGAAATGGAGGATGTTGTGGGATGGATAAACGGGAAATTTTGAGGCATGTGGACCATACGCTGTTAAAGGCATATGCGTCATGGGAGGATATTGTGGAATTATGTGATGATGCGATTCTTTATCAGACGGCGTCCGTCTGTGTACCGCCTTCCTATGTCAGGCGGATTCACGATACTTATGGAGACGAATTGAAAATCTGTACGGTAATCGGCTTCCCGCTCGGCTATCATACAACGGAAATCAAGACGGCCGAAGCGGCGCAGGCCGTAAGGGACGGGGCCGATGAAATTGATATGGTTATCAATATCGGAGACGTCAAAAGCAGACTTTACGAGAAAGTGGAAGAAGAGATTTGCGCGGTGCGGGAGGCCTGTGACGGGCGAATCCTGAAAGTGATTATAGAAACCTGTTATCTGACAGAAGAAGAAAAAATTGCAATGTGCCATGCGGTTACGAATGCAAAAGCGGATTATATTAAAACTTCCACCGGATTCGGAACCGGCGGCGCGACGCTTGAGGATGTCCGCCTGATGAAACAGCATATCGGTCCCGATGTCAGAATCAAGGCGGCGGGAGGAATTGCCACGATGGAAGAAATGGAAGCATTTCTGAAGGAAGGATGCGACAGAATCGGCACTTCGAGGGCGGTCAGCCTTCTGAAGGAGTCCTAAAAATGCAGACGGGAGGACGCAGCATGGAAGTCAGGGAAAGAATTAGAAATTTACAGGAAAAGATGAAGGAAGAACGGATAGATTACTATCTGATTCCGACGGCGGATTATCATAATTCGGAATATGTAAATGATTTTTTTAAAGTGCGGAAATATTTTTCCGGGTTTACGGGCTCGAACGGTTCCCTGGTAGTCAGTCAGACACAGGCCGGACTCTGGACCGACGGGCGCTATTTTATCCAGGCGGAAAAAGAACTGGACGGAAGCGGCATTACGCTGTTCCGGATGCAGGAAGAGGGCGTGCCGACGATTGAAGAATATCTTTCACAGAATATGAAAGAAGGCGAAACGCTTGGATTCGACGGAAGAGTTGTCCCCGCTTCCTATGGAAAGAAGCTGGAGAAAACGCTGAAAGAAAAACATGTGAACATACGATATGAAAAAGACGTGGCGGGCGGCCTGTGGGCGGACAGACCACAGATGCCCGGCAATTCCGTTTCGGTTCTGCCGGAGGAACTCAGCGGGCAGAGCGTATCGCAGAAACTGGAACAGGTCAGGGAGAAGATGAAGGAAAAAGGCTGTACAGCCCATCTTCTTGCAAAGCTGGATGATTTGATGTGGCTTTTCAATATCAGGGGAAACGATATCGCATATAACCCGGTGGCCCTGTCCTATGGCTTTTTTACGATGACGGATGCTTTTTTGTTTCTCCAGGAACGGGCGGTCGGCGATGCGCTTCGGCAGTATGCGGCAGAGAATGGCATTACTATCAGAGATTATGACGAAATAACCGGATTTCTCGAAAAGATAACGGGTGAAAAGGTACTGCTCGATGAGGCGAACGTAAGCTATGCGCTGTATCGGATTTTGCGGGATAAGGCTGAAATCGTGGCGGATGATAACCCAACGGAGCTGCTAAAAGCCGTGAAAAATCCGGCAGAGCTTTCCCATATGGAAGAAGTATATTTAAAGGACAGCGTCGCGCTGACCAAATTCATATACTGGCTCAAGACAAATATCGGAAAAATTCCGATGAACGAATATTCGGCCGCGATGTATCTGGATAATTTAAGAAGAGAAGTGGACGGTTTTCTCGACCTGTCTTTCCCGACAATCAGCGGTTATCAGGAAAATGCGGCGATGATGCACTATGAGGCGACGGAAACAGAACATAAGGAACTGCGTGCCGAGGGAATGCTCCTGGTGGATTCCGGGGGACAGTACATGGGCGGTACGACGGATGTAACAAGAACGATTGTGCTCGGAGAAATCAGCGAGGAAGTGAAGAAACATTTTACACTGGTTGCGGTCGGCATGCTGAATCTTACCGCCGCCAGATTTCTGCACGGCTGTACGGGAAGGAATCTGGATATTCTGGCGAGAGAGCCGCTCTGGGATTTAAACATTGATTATAAATGCGGTACGGGGCATGGAATCGGTTATATCCTGAATGTGCATGAAGGACCCCAGAATATCCGGTGGCGTTTTACCGATACGATGAAAGAAGCCGTCATCGAAGCGGGTATGGTCATTTCCAATGAGCCGGGCGTATACAAAGCGGGAAGCCACGGTATCCGTACGGAAAATATCATCGTTGCGAAAAACGGAGAAAAGAACGGAGACGGGCAGTTTATGTATTTTGACACCCTGACCTATGTGCCGATTGATTTGGGCGGAATCGAGCCTTCCTATATGCAGGAAAGGGATATCGCGCGGCTGAACGATTACCATAAGGCAGTTTATGAGAAAGTGAGTCCATATCTGACGGAGGAAGAGCGCAGCTGGCTGAAAGAGGCGACTGCGCCCATTACAAAATAACTGAGGTATTCATGAAATTTTATAAGAATCTGTATATTGGTGATACTATTACAAAGCCGGACAAAATCAAAAGAAAATTAAAACATCATGCAAAGCAGCTGAAAGTGTTTGTTGTTTTGCTCGCGGCGGGAAATGACCAGCTCGAAATCTGCCATAGCATTGTGCTGGAACAGCCCTATTACCGTAAAAAGGAAAATGCGCCCTACATTATCGGTATTGCGGGAAATTATGAAGAAGCGGTAACGCTTGTCTGCCGGATTGCCAAAGAGGCGTTCGAGCAGAACGGAAATGCTGATTTGAAACGGTATCTGTTTCCGGAGACCCAGGCAGTAAGAAAGGCATAAATAAGCGATGTTACATATATTACTACTGATTTTGAAAATAATAGGAATCATACTTGGAACATTGCTCGCCGCGCTTTTCACCGGACTATGCCTTGCGCTTTTTGTTCCGGTGCGCTACCGGATAGAAGCGGAAAGGACGGAAGAGGAAGGTGCGCCGCCCATAGAGGTGGAGGGAACCGTCACCTGGCTGTTACATTTTGTCAATATCAGGTTCCGTTATCCGGCCGAAGTTTATCTCCGGGCAAGAATTTTCGTGTTTACCGTGTTTCGTCTGCCGTCCAAAAAGAAAGCGGAAGAAAGTGCGGACAGCGGGGAACGCAAAAAAGGAAGAAAGGGCAGAAGCGGTAAGAAGGAAAAAAACAAAGCCGCCGGAGAGGAAAATGGAGGAGAAACTTCCAAAGAGCATGCCGGAGAAACGGAAGAACCTTTCGGAGAACGTGACAGAGAGCCGGAAGCACTTCACGGAGAGAGTGACGGAGAGCCGGAAAAAATTCCCGAAGGACACGACGGAGAACATGGCGGGGAATCGGAAGGACTTAACGGAGAACATGACAGAGAACCGGAAGAACCAAAGGAAAAGCCGGATGGTTCCAAAGTGCCTCTGTCAGCGAAGATAAAAGCGGTATTTTCAAAGGTTCGGAAAATCTTCCAAAATATCTGGTACACATTAACAGGAATCTGTGATAAAATAAAAACAATATGGGAAAATATAGAATATTATATGGATGTTCTGAGAAGCGACGCGTTCCAGAACGCGTTTTCCCTGTGCAAAGGCGAACTGTATTCCATCTTTTCCTATATCAGACCACGGAAATTTCAGGCGGACCTGACGATTGGCATGGATGACCCGGCGGCTACCGGAAAAATTCTTTCCTACTATGGAATGCTGTATCCGCTTATCGGCGAACATGTAAATATCGTTTCGGATTTTGAAAGAAAAAGGCTGGAAGGGAACGTTCTTATCAAAGGAAAAGTAAAGCTGTTTACCTTTATCAAGGCAGCTGTCCGTATTTATTTCAGCAAGGATGTCAGAAAACTGCTCAGCTTATTCAAGAAGGAGGATATATAAATGGCAGATAATAATTTTACCGGTGTTATCGAATCTCTGATGAAGGGAATGAACGCTGTTTTATCAACCAAAACAGTCGTTGGAGAAGCGACACAGATTGGCGATACGATTATTCTTCCGCTCGTGGATGTAACATTTGGCGTTGGAGCCGGAGCGAGCGCAAGCGATAAGAAAAACGGCGGCGGCGGCGGATTTTCCGCGAAAATGAGTCCGAGCGCGGTGCTTGTCATCAAAAACGGTTCCACCAAGCTCGTCAATATCAAAAATCAGGATATGGTAACGAAGGTCATTGATATGATTCCGGATATTGTAGATAAATTTACGGCACCGAAGGAAGAAATGATGGCGGATGACGCCGCGGTGGACATTGCGTTCCCGGAAGAGAACAAATAATATAACAGTTCAGCCATGCCATTCATAAGTCGCCGGAATATACATTTCACTAACAATTAATATAACTGCCGGCAACTTATTTCATGTCGGGCGTCCGCCCTATAGAAATGATTGTGCAAGCTGCCCTTAGTGAGCAGGCTCCCACGGGCAATTTGTACAATCGTTTCTGCATGGCTGAACTGTTACCAAATAGCCGTTTGCTGCATATAGTATATAAAAGGCATAGACAGGAGAATTTCCATGAAAAAGATGATTGGCCTTGTGGCGCTCTGCGTCGCAGCCGGTATGCTGTTTATGCTTTTTATGACGAATCGGTTCATCGGACTGATTCTGATTATTTTATTATTTCTGATAGGCTATAATTTTTTCTGTTGTGATTAAGAGCAGATGCTGATGCCCGATTGGAAATAAGTTTTCAGGAAAGTTTTGTGGATAAAGAGATGGAGAAAGAAATCACAGAAAGTCTGCGTCAGAATGTGCCTGAAGTGGCCGTGGAGAGCCCGGAACTGACAGGCGAAAACATTGGGCAGACTACGGACGGGACGCCGGAGAATGTAAACGAAAAAGAATCGGAAGAAACGGAGAGGGCTGAAAGGACAAAAGAGACAGAACAGGCGGAAGAAAACCGTATGGAAGAACCGTGTCTGGAGAAGGCGCTGGAAGAGGCCGTTTCCGAGGAAGAGCTGAACAGACTGAAATCCTGGCTTTTTAAAGAAAATGTCAGGATTATTTCCGCTACAAAAGAACTGGAACAGCAGCAGCAGCAGTTCGCACAGGAGAAAGAACAGTTCCAGGAGGAAATGAAGGCGTTAAACCGTAAAATGGCGTCGGAAAAAGAGCGGTTAAAAGAAAATATGCTGTTTTTTGATAAAAAAATGGAGATTTTGAAAGGCGGTTTTGCAGAGCTCGATATGGACAGGCGTCGTCTGGAAAAGGAATGGGCCAGGCTGGAAGCGCAGAAAGAGGTTATGCAGCAGCCGGTTTACGGGGGCGGAAGAGATGTCTCTGATTTGTTCAGGGGTGTGAAAAATCAGCTCGCCCTGAAAAAGCGGTATAAAGATTTGATTAAGATTTTTCATCCCGATAATGTGGCAGGGGATAAAGAGATGATTCAGAAAATCAATAAGGAATACGAAAACCTGAAGCATGAGTACGACATCGGGAAATGGGCGTAGGGCGGCATAGCGGAATGCGGGACGTCTTATACTGCATAAAATAACATAAAAAGGCCGGTACACGATTGTACAGGCCTTTTACTCTGCGTTCGGTTTTTGTTTTATCTGTCAATAGCCGGATGAGGTGAACACTATGCTCTTTCAACTTTTCCGGATTTCAGACACTGCGTACATACATGCAACTTTTTGGATGCTCCATTCACTTTGCATCTGACGTTCTGCACGTTAGAATGCCAGATTCTGTTTGACCTTCTATGAGAATGGCTTACGTTGTTCCCGAAATGAGCGCCCTTACCACAAATATCACATTTAGCCATCTTTGCACCTCCTGACGATATATAATCAAATTCTTGTCTTGCGTAAACAACATTTGTATAATAGCAGAAATAGGAAAAGATTGCAAGTAAAATATAAGAAAGTTTTCGGAAATGTTTTCAGAAGGTTTTCAGAAATCTGACGGGCGAAGAAAAATCCTTTTCTAAATATTGACTTTTAAAGGCGATTTTGAGATAATATATCCGATGTGCCGGAACAAACGGTACATGCTGTGGGAATAGCGGGAAGCCCGATAGTTTTCCGTTAAATAAATAATATAATATTCAAGGAGGATATGTCATGTCAACAAAAGCGAATTACAAGATTGACGAAATCGGTAAAGGCAAAGTCGGTTTTTCTAAGACCCGTTCTATTATCGAAGCAGCTTTCTACGGCAATAACGTAGTAAAAGTCAACACATTGAAAGAGGCTTATAATCTGGCGAAAAACTCACCGGGAACGATTGTTACCGATATGCCGGTTAAAGACGGCGAAACCTTTGGTCTTGACGCTGACGCAAAAGTTCTGTTGTTCAACGATGGCGCTGTAACAGGCCGTTACGCAGCTGCACGCCGTATCAAAGGCGAACCGGGCGTTGATGAAACAAAACTTGACAAAGTCGTTATGGATGCGATTTATGAAACACGCTGGAAAACGATGTATCATGCAGAGTGCTTCGTAGGCCTTGACCCTGAATTTATGGCAAAGGCTCATCTTTTGATTCCGGAAGGAGAAGAGAATCTGCTTTACAACTGGATGATTAACTTCCAGTATATGTCCGACGAATATGTGAAGATGTACAAAAAATCCCAGCCAATCGGCGAAGGCAAAGAGCCGGATATCTATATCTTCTCAGACCCCCAGTGGGCTCCTCACGAGGCGCCGGATGTTGATTACAGCTGCTTAAGCGACCCTCTGACCCTGTGCTATTTCGATACCAATGAGAACTGCGCTGCAATTCTTGGTATGAAATATTTCGGTGAGCACAAGAAAGGCACACTGACAATGGCATGGGCGCTGGCAAACAGAAACGGTTACGCTTCCTGCCACGGCGGACAGAAAGAATATCTGCTTCCGGACGGAAAGAAATTCGTTGCATCCGTATATGGTCTGTCAGGTTCCGGTAAATCCACGCTGACGCATGCAAAACATGGCGGAAAATACGAAATCAAAGTGCTTCATGATGATGCGTTTATTATCAATACAGATACCTGTGCTTCCGTTGCTTTGGAGCCTACTTATTTCGATAAGACGGCTGACTATCCGACAGGATGCCCGGACAACGAATATCTGTTATCCGCACAGAACTGCTCCTGTACAATGGACAGCGAAGGCAAGATTCAGCTCGTAACGGAAGATATCAGAAACGGTAACGGACGTGCTATCAAGTCCAAACTCTGGTCTCCGAACCGCGTAGATAAGATTGACGCACCGGTTAATGCAATCTTCTGGATTATGAAAGACCCGACCATTCCGCCGGTAGTAAAACTGAACGGTTCCGCGCTTGCTTCCGTAATGGGCGCTACGCTGGCTACCAAGACATCTACTGCAGAACGTGTTGCGGCTGGAACGGACCTTAATGCAATCCGTATCGTACCTTATGCAAACCCGTTCAGAACTTATCCGCTCGTAAACGATTATGAGAAGTTCAAAAAACTCGTTGAAGAAAAGAACGTTGCATGCTACATTGTCAATACAGGCGATTTCATGGGCGAGAAAGTAAAACCCGCTGATACGCTTGGCATTCTTGAGACAATCGTAGAAGGCAGAGCGAACTTCGAGAAATGGGGCAATTTCGATGATATTGAAATCATGAACACATGGGATGGCCAGACAGAAGGCTTCAAGAACTTCAAGGCTGACTTAAACGATGCTGACTACAAGGCACAGTTAAAGGCTGCTATGGAGACCCGTGTAAATGCGGTTAAAGATTTTGCTTCCAAGAAAGAAGGCTACGACAAACTGCCTGACGAAGCGCTGGCTGCTCTCGAGAAACTGGTTGCGGCGTTGAGCTAATTGGCGGTAATACTGCAAAATCATAGTGTAATGATAAAAGGGATATATGGGATTCATATATCCCTTTTTATGTGAAATATTATTTTTCGGACAAAACAGGACAGAGAATGACAGGTTTAAAATAAGAAATTACGCTATACTGATTCCATGCCCGTGAAACGGGGACACATAAAAAGAGATAGCAATGCACATCCATATGCCGGACGGTATATGAATTTGTGCGGAAAGGATGAACTATGAGGAATCAGATTTTAGAACATTATCTGAAAACAGGAACCTACACTTATGCGGGGCCTTACGGAGAGTATTTCCGCTCGCTGCCCGATGAGGTGGACGAAATCGGACATCTTGTGTGCGCCCAGGTCATTCACCGCGTTACGCTGCGGGAGGGCAATACAAATGCCAACGATAAACTGCAGTATGGCGATATGACCCGGTTTCCCTGGTACAGGATGCGTTGTGAAGATGACATTCTGATGACGGCGGCGGCAATGACAGCGGAATTATTCCGGCTGGATGAAAGAGGGTTTGTCCCGGACAGAAGGACAGAGGATAAGATTGTCGTGACATGCCGGTACGTATCGGTGCTCATGAGCGCGATTCTGAAGGCCCGGCATATACCGTGCCGTTCCCGTTCCGGTTTTGCGCCTTATTGTCAGCCGGGAAAAAGCATGGACCACTGGATTAACCAATACTGGAATGCAAAAGAGGAACGATGGGTAACATTTGATGCGGATGGATTTTATGACGAAAACGGCATGAATCTGGGGCAGTACGATATCGCAGAAGGAAAGTTTGACTTTGCGGCCAGAGCCTGGCTGGATGTGCGCGGCGGAAAAGTGGACGGAAGCAGATTTATTTATGCCGACGGACATGGAACCTGTTCTTTAAAAGCGATTATCAGGGCCCTGTTTTACGATTTCCATTCCCTGATGAACGATGAAATTTCCTATCAGTTCCAGCCCTGTTACATTGATGGAAAATTTGAGCAGCTTACGGAGCAAGATTTGGCAGAACTGGATATGCTTGCGGAATTACTGCTCGAACCAGATAAAAATTTTGAAAAACTTATCCGGTTATGGGATGGCGAGAAGAAATACAGAATTATGAACAGCCCGCTCGTCGGTGATTATGATAACCTCGGAAGATGGTAAAGATTCACAAACATCTTTATAGAAATAGTAGTTGTATTTTTACAAAGTGTTGGATATAATAGAATTAACCTGAGATGCGCGATAATTCTTGTTATTTTGAACCTACAGTTACTTTAAACGGGATTCCTACATCGTCATATGGATGTCAGGCCTCCGGCCCGGAACGGATATCCGAAACGGGCATTGTGCAGTGGAAGGCAGAAATATGATTGCGGTTACCCACCTAGCTATTGCTAGGAGTCAAAATACAGGATACGGCATTTTGGGGGCTTATACAAAAGAAGAAGCAGTCATTGCGACTGCTTTTTCTTTTGTGTGCGAGCAATGAGCCGGGCGGGAGTGTTTGCGCTTGCACTCGTGAGTGCATACGCTCACATCCGGCGAATGCCGCGCTCAGCGAGTAGGGAAGATGGCTCTTTCCTATTCGATTACGGGCATATCGGGGAATGATGGATAGTGCGGGGAGAAATATTGCATGAGGGAAAACTGGAAAAATTTTGTAAAACTGCTTGCGATTCTTGCGGGTATGGTATTTCTGTTCTGGCTGTGGCTTCACCGGATGGAATCGGTTAAGGAAGAACCTGAAGGGGAAAAGATGAGCGTTGAAGATGTAAAGATTCTGCTGGAAGCGCTGGAACTGTCGGTTACATTTGAAGATACTCAGGAAACTGCCGGGCAATGGGAACTTACATATGGACAGTATCTGTCGATTTATGAACAGATTGGCGGTGCAGAGAAAGGAATACCGGAATTTGCGGACAAATACGAGGAAACTCATGCTTTTCTGAAAGAGGACTGGTATCAGGCTTTTCAGCGTATGCTTGCATTTTACGATTTGGATTCTTCTATCTGGAAGACGACCGTATTTATTATAAAGGTGGACGCACAGGAGAAAAAACTTTACACACAGAACAGCGAATATACTTATTGTTCGTCTTCTTTTGCGGATTCAGCTTTTTTCAAGGAAGAAGTCTATGTGAAGGGAGACGAACTGCTGACCAGCGTCCGTACGCTGGATGAAAAGACGATTCTGGAGAATGTCTGGGTGATGGAAGTGACAGGCGGACAGAACGGGCAGACAGAAAGCGGACAGGGCGGAACGGAAAGTCAGACAGAGTTGGAAGAGACGGCCGCATATACGATATCATGTTTTTACAGACAGGTGGAATTTACGGTGCCGGCGGCGGAGCAGACGGAGCGGGAACAGGTGACCGACCTGGCCTTTGAGAATGGAAAGCTGACTGATGCGGTAGTAAAATCGGAAAAGATTCGGGGAAAGCTGCTTCGGGTCACGCCGGATGCCATGGAAATCGAAGGGTATGGAACTTATGAAACGGAAGAAAGTCTGGAAGTCTATAAACTGTTCGGCACGCTGGAAGCGCAAAGCAAAACGGATTTGATGATTGGGTATGATTATACCGATTTCGTCGTATGGAACCAGAAAATCTGCGCCTGCCTCGTGTCCAGGGAAGGCGAGATGGACCAGATACGCGTTTTGTTAAAAAATACGGCGGAGGGCGGTTATTATTATGAAAAGGCGCTCGTCACAGCAGACGGACAGCAGACCCTTGTGGAAGCGGACAAAATGGATGTCGGAGAACGTCTGGTTTTTCAAAACCAGGCATTGACTGATAAGGTCAAACTGGAAATTGAAGATATTCAGAAATCGGATAATTATTACAGGGGCGCACTGGAATTTTATAAAACGGAAGAAGGCATGGTTATTATCAATGAACTGCCGCTGGAAGAATATTTATATGCGGTGGTGCCGAGTGAGATGCCGGCTTCTTATCCGATGGAAGCATTAAAGGCGCAGGCGGTCTGCGCAAGAACCTATGCCTTTAAATATATTCTGCATGCCGGGTTTGCCGGTCTGGGTGCGCATCTTGACGATACGACTTCCTATCAGGTTTATCATAATCTGGAGGAAAATGCGGCGACGACGACCGCAGTAAAAGAAACGGCCGGAATGAAACTTTATTATCAGGGAGAACTGGCTGAAAATTATTATTATTCTACGTCCTGCGGATATGGGACCGATACGGGAATCTGGAAATCGGATAAAGAACCGATATCTTATATCAGACCGGGAAAACTGGCGCCGGAGGATGCGAAACAGAATGCACAGAGTGCGGAAGATATGGCGCTGGAAGAGAATTTCGCTGCCTATATCAAAACGGTGGATGAAACGGATTTTGAGAGTGGAGAAGCCTGGTACCGCTGGCAGTACGAAGTGGCGGAAGCCGATGTGGATGAACTGCTTGCGCGGATAAAGGAACGGTATCAGGCAAACCCGGCGCTGATTCTGACGAGAAAAGAAGGGGCGGACGGCGCTTATTATGTGTCGGAGTCTGTTCAGGATATCGGTGAGCTGCAAAATATCTCCATCAGCAAAAGAGGCCCCGGCGGAATTGCGGATGAAATGCTGATTACAGGGAATAAGGCCGTTATTAAAGTCATTTCGGAATATAATATCCGCCGTATCTTATGCGATGGAGAAAGCCAGGTTATCAGACAGAACGGAAGCGCCACTGTTCCCGGCACCCTTCTGCCAAGCGCTTTTTTTGTCATAGAAACTGGAAATATGGAAGAAGATATGGTAGGATATACATTGATTGGCGGCGGTTACGGGCATGGAGTGGGCATGTCCCAGAACGGCGCGAAAGAAATGGGCAGACGGGGCTATGGCTATGAAGATATTCTGCGGAGTTTTTTTGTGGATTGTGAGATTAAAGGTTGAAAGAAAATCTTTCGACCTTGATTTGAGGGTCAGATGAACATGCAGCCATGTTCGCCTGACTCATGTAGACAATATGGGATAAAGGGGTATTGCTTTGAGAACAATCATCAGGTTGATTTTAATCATAAAAGATTTTGCAGCGGAAATGACGCGGAAGAATATCAGCGCTTTTGCGGCCAGCGCCGCTTTTTTCCTGTTTCTGTCCATCATTCCTCTTTTGATGGCGTTGTGCGCAGTGCTTCCCTATACTTCCCTGACGGCGGAAAACCTGATTATGGCCTGTATGAAGGTGGTACCGGAAACAATGGGCGGTTTTGTGGAGAGCGTCGTTACGGATGTGTATGCCCGCTCGGCCGGAACGATTACGATATTCGCAATTGTGACAATCTGGTCTGCGGCCAAAGCGATGCTTGCGCTGATACAGGGGCTGAATGAAGTGAATGATATCGAAGAGAAACGCAATTATCTGCTGCTTCGGACGATTGCCTGTTTTTATACGGTCATTATGTTAGTCGCCATTCTGCTTTCCATTTTTATTATGGTATTTGGAAATGTAATCGTTAATCTTGCGCTGCGTGATTTCCCGCAGTTAAAACTGCTCGTCCAGTTTATCATGCACTTTCGCTTTCTGGCTTCCTGGGTAATCCTGACTTTGATTTTCGCCCTGATTTATACCTTTGTGCCAGGCAGAAAACTACGGTTCCGGAAACAGCTTCCGGGCGCTGCTTTTTCGGCGGTGGTGTGGAGTATCGCTTCCTACTTTTTTTCCGTATATATAGAATTTTTCAACGGTTTCGGAACTTATGGAAGTCTGACCACAATCGTCATTTTGATGTTCTGGTTTTATATGATGATGTATATTCTGCTGATAGGGGCCCATATTAACCGGTATTTCGGACCGGTCTACAAATTTCTGTTCGGATGGCTTGACAAGTCGTGGAAAAGGCATTAGACTAGTACAAAGATATTTGATAATCCATATGCAAAGGCTGTGAAAGTGTCAGTAAGGCATTATGTTCTTACAGAGAGAGGAAGCCATCGGCTGGAAACTTCCTCAAGTTCAGATAATGACCCGAATTTCCCACCGGAGCCGCTTAGAGGAACGACCGGCATCGACTTTCCGTATTTTTATGAAATGGGAAAAGCTGTGCGGTTCAGTAATTTAAGACGTATCGGCACGTTACGCCAAATGAGTGTCTGCCTGGAATCGGTCGTTTCGGAGAATCTGCCGGAATGGAATCTTTTTATGACTGAGAAAGGTGGGAATCTGGGTGGTACCGCGGTTTATTCGTCCCATATGTTTTGTGCATATGGGATTTTTTTTGCGCGGGCAATGAGACGGAAATGCCTGCACACTTTAAAAAATTAGAAAGGATTGACGACATGAAAGAAAAATTAGAACAACTCAAGGCGGAAGCGCTGCGTCAGATTGAGTCCAGCGATGCGCTGGAAAAGCTGAATGAAGTGCGGGTTAGTTTTCTTGGGAAAAAGGGAGAATTGACGAGCGTATTGAAAGGGATGAAAGACGTTGCGCCTGAAGAGCGGCCGAAGGTAGGGCAGCTTGTCAATGAGACGAGGGAACAGATTGAAAGAGTATTGGATGAGGCAATTGCCAAAATGGAGCGGATGGCCAGAGAGGCGCAGATGAAGGCGGAGGTCATTGACGTTACGCTGCCGGCAAGGAAGAACGAGGTTGGACACCGCCATCCCAACACGATTGCGATGGAAGAGGTAGAGCGCATTTTTACCGGTATGGGCTATGAAGTGGTGGAAGGCCCGGAAATCGAAACGGATTATTATAATTTTGAGGCGCTGAATATTCCGGCGGACCATCCGGCGAAGGACGAACAGGACACTTTTTATATTTCGGGGGATATTCTGCTCCGTACACAGACTTCCGGCACTCAGGTGCATGAGATGGAAAAAGGAAAACTGCCGATTCGGATGATTGCACCGGGACGGGTATTCCGTTCCGATGAAGTGGATGCGACCCATTCCCCTTCTTTTCATCAGATTGAAGGGCTTGTTATCGACAGACATATCACCTTTGCGGATTTGAAAGGGACGCTGGCGGAGTTCGCAAGAGAACTATTCGGAGAAGAAACGAAAGTCAAATTCAGGCCACATCACTTTAACTTCACGGAGCCCAGTGCGGAAATGGATGTGAGCTGTTTCAAATGCGGCGGAAGCGGCTGCCGGTTCTGCAAGGGTACCGGCTGGATAGAGATTCTGGGCTGCGGCATGGTGCATCCGAACGTGCTGCGCATGAGCAAAATCGACCCGGAAAAATATTCAGGATTTGCGTTCGGCATCGGTCTGGAACGTATCGCGCTGTTAAAGTACGAAATCGACGATATGCGGCTGTTATATGAGAACGATATCAGATTTTTAAAACAGTTCTAGTACAATTAAGGTAATTTTAGGAAAAGAAGAAGTTCGAAAGACGTCCAATTTCAGGGCGGCTGAAAGAACGATGATAATAGAAACAGAAAGGAAGGAAGAAAATGAATACTGCATTATCTTGGATTAAAGCATATGTGCCGGACCTTGAATGCACGGCTCAGGAATATGCGGATGCTATGACCCTGACCGGAACAAAGGTAGAGACTTATGAAAAACTGGACAAAAATCTGGAGAAGATTGTCATCGGCCGGATTGAAAAAATAGAAAAACACCCGGATGCGGATAAACTGATTGTCTGTCAGGTGAACATCGGTGCGGAAACCATTCAGATTGTGACCGGGGCGCCCAATGTGAAAGAAGGCGATAAGGTTCCGGTCGTGCTGGACGGCGGAAAGGTAGCGGGCGGACATGACGGCGGGCCGCTGCCGGAAGAGGGCATTGTCATCAAGGCCGGTAAACTGCGCGGTGTGCCTTCTAACGGTATGATGTGCTCCATTGAGGAGCTCGGCTCGTCCAGAGAGATGTACCCGGAAGCACCGGAAAACGGTATCTATATTTTCCCGGAAGATGCTCAGGTGGGTGCTGATGCGGTGGAGGCGCTTGGATTGCGCGATACGGTTTTCGAGTATGAAATTACGTCCAACCGGGTAGACTGTTACAGCGTTCTGGGCGTTGCGAGAGAGGCGGCCGCAACGTTTAAAAAGTCTTTTATCGCGCCGAAAGTAGAAGTGAAAACCACGAAAGAAAAGGCGTCGGATTATATCAGCGTAGAGGTCAGGGATGCGGAGCTCTGTCCAAGATACTGCGCGAGAGTCTGCACCAATATCAAAATCGGCCCTTCGCCCAAATGGATGCAGAGAAGGCTGGCGGCCAGCGGCATCCGGCCGATTAACAATCTGGTAGATATCACGAATTATGTGATGGAAGAGTACGGCCAGCCGATGCACGCTTTTGATTTGGATACGGTGGCGGGACATCAGATTATCGTGCGCCGCGCCAAAGACGGCGATGTATTCCAGACATTGGACGGACAGATGCGGAATCTGGATAAGGATATGCTGATGATATGTGATGCGGAGAAGGAAATCGGTATTGCCGGCATCATGGGCGGTGAAAACTCCAAGATTACGGAGAACGTGAAAACTGTGCTGTTCGAGGCGGCGACCTTTAACGGCGCCAATATCCGGAAATCCGCCAAACGGCTTGGTCTCCGGACGGACGCTTCCGGTATTTTTGAAAAAGGGCTTGACCCACGCAATGCTCAGGCGGCAATCGACAGAGCCTGCCAGCTTATCGAAGAGTTAGGCTGCGGCGAAGTGACAGAAGGCATGGTGGAAGTATGCGCACCTCTTAGCGAGCTGCGGAAAATCAGATTTGACAGCGGACGTATCAATGACCTTCTTGGAACCGATATTTCCGAACAGGAGATGGAAGAGATTTTTGCGAGGCTGGAACTGGAACTTACAACGGAAGCGGACGGCACGAAAGTTCTGATAATACCTTCCTTCCGTCAGGATTTGGAGGGTATCGCGGATATCGCGGAAGAAGTGGCGCGTTTCTATGGCTATGATAAAATACCGATGACCCTGCCGAGCGGGGAAGCGACTACCGGAAAACTGCCGTTTAAACTGCGCATCGAGCAGAAAGCGAGAGATATCGCAGAGTATTGTGGATTTTCACAGGGCATGTGCTATTCTTTCGAGAGCCCGAAGGTGTTTGACAAACTTCTGCTGGCAAAGGACGACGCTTTGAGAAATGCCATTACGATTGCCAATCCGTTAGGAGAGGATTTCTCCATTATGAGAACCATTTCTTTAAACGGTATGCTGACCAGTCTGGCGACGAATTATAATAGAAGAAATAAAAATGTGCGCCTCTATGAGCTTGGGAACATTTATCTTCCCAAAGCACTGCCGCTGACCGAACTGCCCGATGAAAGAATGCAGTTCACGCTCGGCATGTATGGCGAGGGAGATTTCTTTACGATGAAAGGCGTCGTGGAAGAGTTCCTGGAAAGCATCGGCATGAAGAAAAAAGTGCATTACGACCCGAAGGCGGGCAAAAATTTTCTGCATCCCGGCCGTCAGGCAAATATCCTGTATGACGGAAAACCGCTCGGTTATCTGGGCGAAGTGCACCCGGAAGTCTGCGATAACTACGACATGAAAACAAAGGCTTATGTGGCGGTTCTGGATATGCCGGAAATTCTTCCTTTGGCGACTTTTGACAGAAAGTACGCGGGCGTTGCCAGATATCCGGCCGTTTCCCGCGATATCAGCATGGTAGTTCCCAAAGCGGTTCTGGCGGGAGAAATCGAGGCGGTTATCGCACAGCGGGGCGGAAAACTGCTGGAAGATTACAGACTGTTCGATATTTATGAAGGAAGCCAGATTAAAGAAGGATATAAGTCCCTCGCTTATTCCATTACTTTCCGCGCCCAGGACAGAACGCTGGAAGACGCCGATGTGACGGCCGTTATGAAGAAAATTCTGAACGGACTGGAAGGTATGGGAATCGAACTGAGGGATAAATAAGATGCCCAAACAGACTTGAGGGCAAATCTGTTTGGGCTGAAAGAATCGCCTAATGGCGATTCTTCCGGGCATTGGCGGAATATGAAAAAAAGAGAAATCAGATAGGAGGGTATCATAATGGAAACGAAGAATACATGGGAAACGTATGATGAGAAGCAGTTACAGGAAGTGGATATTTTTGCAAAAGATTATATGGACTTTCTGAATAACGGCAAGACGGAGCGCGAGTGCATCGATACGATTGTCAACCGCATCGAGAAAGAGGGCTATCAGGAACTTGAGGCGCTCATCAAAGCGCAGAAAAAATTACAGTGCGGCGACAAAGTATATTCCGTATGGATGAACAAATCCATCGTTATGTTCCAAATCGGTAAAAAACCGATGGCAGAGGGCATGAACATTCTGGGCGCGCATATCGACTCGCCGCGCCTTGACGTGAAGCAGAATCCGCTTTATGAGGACGGCGGCTTTGCTTATCTGGACACCCATTATTACGGCGGCGTTAAGAAGTACCAGTGGGTGACGATTCCGCTTGCGATTCATGGCGTGATTGTGAAAAAGGACGGTACGACGGTGGAAGTCAATATCGGTGAAAACGAGGACGACCCGGTATTTTTCGTATCGGACCTGCTGATTCATCTTGCACAGGAGCAGCTGGAGAAGAAGGCGGCCAAAGTCATTGAAGGCGAGGCGCTGGATATTATCATCGGCAATAAACCGCTTGTGATAAAACCGGAGGAGAGAGAAGAAAAGACCATCGGCGAAGATGGAAAGAAGGAAGAGAAAACGGAGGCGGCGGGCGGCCAAAAAGAAGAAAAATCCGAGAAAGAAGCCGTTAAGAAGAATATGCTCGCTATCCTGAAAGAAGCCTATGACGTGGAGGAAGAGGATTTTATTTCTGCGGAACTGGAAGTGGTTCCCGCCGGAAAAGCAAGAGAAGCCGGATTCGACAGAAGTATGATTTTATCCTATGGACAGGATGACAGAGTATGTGCTTTCTCTTCTCTGAAAGCGATGCTGGAAGTTGGTGCGACAGAAAGAACGGCATGCTGTATTCTTGTGGATAAAGAAGAAATCGGAAGCGTCGGCGCAACCGGCATGCAGTCCCGTTTCTTTGAAAACGCGGTGGCGGAACTGATGAATCTGACAGGGGAATACAGCGAGCTGAATGTCAGAAGATGTCTGGCGTCCTCCTGTATGCTTTCCTCCGATGTGAGCAGCGCTTATGACCCGTCTTACGCGGCCAGCTTCGATAAGAAAAACGTGGCGTATCTGGGCGGCGGCATGGTATTCAACAAATTTACGGGAGCCAGGGGAAAATCCGGTTCCAACGATGCAAATGCGGAATATCTGGCCCATATCAGAGCGATTTTTGAAAAGGAAAAAGTCAACTTCCAGACGGCGGAACTGGGCCGCGTGGATTTGGGCGGCGGCGGAACGATTGCTTATATTCTGGCGCTTTACGGAATGAATGTCATCGACAGCGGCGTTGCGGTCTTAAATATGCACGCGCCCTGGGAAGCGACCAGCAAGGCAGATGTCTACGAGACGAAAAGAGGCTATGTGGCGTTTTTGGAGAACGCTGATTTATAGAAACAGGAATCAAAGATGGAGAAAGTGTTGAAAATTAAAATTTTCAACTATTGATTTGAGTGTCTGCTAAAGCAGACAGACGGGAGTAAAAATGGAAAAAATGGAATTAAAAAAATCCGATTTCTATTTTGAACTGCCACAGGAGCTGATTGCACAGGACCCGCTGAAAGACCGTTCCGCCTCCCGGCTGCTCATGTTAGACAAACGGACGGGAGATATAGAGCATCATACATTTCGTGAAATCATCAATTATTTACAGCCGGGGGACTGTCTCGTTTTAAACGATACAAAGGTCATTCCGGCAAGGCTTCTGGGCGTCCGGGAAGATACGGGGGCGGCGGTGGAAGTGCTTCTTTTGAAAAGAAAGGAAAAAGATGTCTGGGAGACGCTCGTAAAACCGGGCAAAAAAGCCCGTCCGGGGATGCGGCTTGTTTTTGGAGACGGGATTTTGACGGCGGAGGTTCTGGAAATTGTGGAAGAAGGGAACCGGCTCATAAGATTCCGGTATGAGGGGATTTTTGAAGAGACGCTCGACAGACTCGGAGAAATGCCCCTCCCTCCATACATTACCCACAAATTACAGGATAAAAACCGGTATCAGACCGTATATGCCAGATATGAGGGCTCTGCGGCCGCTCCGACTGCCGGGCTGCATTTTACGAAAGAACTGCTTTGTGCCATTGAAGAAAAGGGCGTGGATATCGCCTGTGTGACGCTTCATGTGGGCCTCGGAACATTTCGCCCGGTAAAAGAAGAAAATATTCTGGAACATCATATGCACGCGGAAACCTATCATGTGAGCGCGGAGGCGGCGGATAAAATCAACCGGGCAAAAGAGAACGGCCACAGGGTTATCTGTGTCGGTACGACGAGCTGCCGGACTGTGGAAAGCGCGGCGGATGATAACGGCAGACTGCGGGAGTGCAGCGGCGATACGCAGATTTTTATTTATCCCGGTTACCGCTTCAAAGTGCTGGATGCGCTGGTTACCAACTTTCACCTGCCGGAATCTACGCTCGTCATGCTTGTTTCTGCGCTTGCGGGAAGGGAACAGGTACTGCGTGCCTATGAAGAGGCGATTCGGGAAAGGTATCGGTTTTTTAGTTTTGGGGATGCGATGCTGATTATCTGATGATTCCTTTACAAAAAGTTTAGAATGGAGTAATATAATTCTAAACAACGGAGAAAGGTGTCAGAAAACAGTATGGAAGAAAGAAGAAAATACAGACGAATGGAATTGTCATCCCGCCTGGTTATCAAGAGCTTAAACGGAGCGGAAGAGAGCGTACCGATTGAAGTAGTAAACGTTTCTAAAAATGGAATCGGTTTTATCTGCGAAAATGAATTAAATGCGGATACGGTTTACGAGGCTTATCTGACAATCTGGATGAAAGAGCATATTCATGCTTTTATGGAGATTGTCAGAATCGAAAAGCTGGATGAGAAGCGGTATCATTATGGCGCTATTTTTATCGGAATGTCGGAGATGGATTCCATGCGGATAGAAGTTTTCGATACGATGGGAAAGATGGAGAATCAGGAAAGTGTCGGCGGGGAAAAATAGAAGGCGGAATGCGGGACTTGAAATGCTCGTTATTTTTGGTTCGGTCATGGGACTTTTGCTGCTCCTGTATCTGGTCATGATATTGTCATTTCAGGATGGCGACAGTTCTACCAGCGAAACGATGAGCATTGCGGTCAGAATTTCAGGGATTATATATGAGAATCCGACGGAAGACGAAATCAGGACGGTCAGTCTGATGCTGCGCTATGTTGCCCATCTCGGTCTGTTTTTCGTCGTGGGTCTTGTGACGACTTTTGTCAGTATGGTAATTTTCAGACGGTATTACCGGATTTTGGGCGTTCTATTGTCCGGCGGCGTCTGTTATGTGCTGGCGTATTATACGGAATATTATAAGCAATTTGTGGATGGAAGGCATTTTCAGATGACGGATGTGGGGCTGAACTGGCTTGGAAGCGCAGCCGGGATTGCCTGTATGGTGCTTTCCTATTTTATGAACCGTCTGCTGGTGGAATTGTCTTCTTAAACGGAAAGAGAAGTTCTGAAGTTCGTAATACGAACCTAAGAACTTCTCTATTTTTGACTGGAGGATGTGAAAAGGTTTTTAGAGAGCCAGCTTTTTTGTGTCAGGACTGGCTCAGGGTTTTTATATCTTCATAGAAGGAAGGAAAGCTGATATTCACGCAGTCCCTTCCTTTTATTGTCGTTTCTCCTTCCGCAAGAAGAGCGGCTACGGCGAAGCTCATTGCGATGCGGTGGTCCAGATGGGAATCAACGATGGCGCCATATAGCGGCTTCCCGCCTTCGATAATCATACCGTCTTCGGTTCCTGTAATGTCTGCGCCCATTGCGGTCAGATTTTCCACCATGACGTCGATGCGGTTGGATTCCTTGACTTTCAGTTCCGCGGCGTCTTTGATAATTGTCGTGCCTTCCGCCGCGGCGGCCATGATATTGATGATGGGAAGTTCATCGATGAGGGTCGGAATGATATCTCCCTGAATCGTAATGCCATGCAGTCTGCTGGATTTTACCAGTAAGTCGGCGGTCGGCTCTCCTTCGCGGTTTTCGTTTAAAATCGTAATATCGCCGCCCATAGCGAGGGCAACTTTTAAAATACCGTCCCTGGTGGGATTGATACCGACATTTTTAATGAGCAGTTCCGAGTGCGGGATACATAATCCGGCCGCGATGAAATAGGCGGCGGAAGAAATGTCGCCGGGCACATGCACTTGCTGTCCTGTTAAATGGGGCTGCGGCCGGATGCCGGCGGTGGTTCCTTCGGTTTTTACCTCTGCGCCGAAACAGCGCAGCATGATTTCGGAATGATTCCGGCTGATGACCGGCTCGGTCACTTTTGTTTCTCCATCGGCATACAGGCCGGCCAGAAGAATCGCGGATTTTACCTGGGCGGAGGCGACTTTGGAGTGATAATGAATGCCATGCAGAGCGCTTCCTCTGATGCGAAGCGGTGCGCAGTCGTTGCCGTTTATGCTTGTGATGTCCGCGCCCATCATGGAAAGGGGCTCCATAATCCGCCGCATGGGGCGTTTCTGGATGGAGGCGTCTCCGGTCAGCGTGGTTTCGAATGGCTGAGCCGCCAGAATGCCGGATATCAGTCTTGTAGTCGTGCCGCTGTTACCTGTATCGAGAACCGAAGAGGGCGCGCTGAGACCGTGAAGTCCTTTTCCATGAATCAGGATTTTGCCGGGCGTATTTTCGATTTCCACGCCCATTTTACGAAAGCAGTCGATGGTGGAGAGGCAGTCGGCGCCCTGTAAAAAGTTGGTGACTTCCGTCAGGCCGTCCGAGAGCGAGCCGAACATCACCGCTCTGTGTGAGATGGATTTATCTCCGGGTATGGCGATTTCGCCCCGGAGTCCGTTGCTGTTATGTATTGTTGACATGGGATGCTTCCTTTCTTGTGAGTTCTTTATGTGTTTTTTTCTACATCATCATTTCTGACTGCTGCTTTCGAAGCGTTTTCCGAATTCAGTTTCGGCATGGTTCTGCAATATTATAATCTCTAATCCGGTCTTTTTACTCAAATCCGTTACAGTTTTTTGGTATGAATGGAATAGGACTGTGCCAGCAGTACCTTTTCCGCCTGCTTTGCGGCGGCTGCTTCATAAAATTCGATGCGGAGAGCGCCCTCCGCCAGTTCCCTGTTGTGGTTGATGCCGATATTTTTGATGCTGATGTCATGGCCTGCCAGCAGCGAAGCGATGGCGGCGATGGAGCCGGGGCGGTCTGCAATGTCCACCGTGATGACATATTCCGTTTTGATTGGCCCGCTGGAAGCACTGATAAAGGATTCCCGGTAGTCTCTGGCTTCTTCAAAGAACCGGTAGAGTGAGTCTGCTTTTTTTTCATCCAGTATTTTTTTGAAAGCATTTAAGTCCAGAATATAGCGGTCTAACAGCCTGGAAATATTTTCCGTGTTAGTCAGGCAGATTTGCTGCCACATCGAAGGAGAAGAGGAAGCAATCCGTGTAATATCTTTGAAACCGCCGGCCGCAATCATTTTCATGACGCCTTCTTCCGAGTCCGCATTTTTCACCAGACTGACGAGAGAAGCGGCAATGACATGGGGCAAGTGGGAAATGGCCGCCGTGACATAATCATGCTGTTCATAAGGGAGAATGAGGGGAATCGCGCCAATTGTCCGGACAAGCGTCTGGTAAGCGGAAACCTTTTCCATCGGAACTTCCTTTGCCGGCGTCAGGATATAGTAGGCATTTTCAAACAAAGAAGCCTTGGCGTTGGCGTAGCCAAACCGTTCGGAGCCGGTCATCGGATGGCCGCCGATAAACTGTCCGTTAAGTCCCAGTGCTTCAATCTGTTTGTGAATCCCAGTTTTCACGCTGCCGACGTCGGTCAGAATCGTTTCCGGAGAAAGATATTTTTGCAAAAGGAGAAGATTCTGGTCATTATGGGAGACAGGTGCACATAGGAATAAATAATCGCATTTTTCGAAAACCGCTCCGATTTCGGAACAGGCTTCCTGAATGACGCCTTCGTTCAGGGCGAGCTGTAAAGATGCGGTGTTTGTGTCGTAAGCGATTAAGTGCGTCTCCGGCATTTTGTCATGAAGGGCTTTGGCAATGGAACCACCGATAAGTCCGAGACCGATGAATCCACAGGTAAAAGAGGACATGTAAAGGGCTCCTTTCAGATATTGTTCAATAAAAATATCATATATCAACGGCACGGGTTCGTCAAATCAAAAACCCAGCAGTAAGAGTGCGGGTGTCCGCCCTGTAAAGGTAAATCATTCAGCCATGCCATTCATAAGTCACCAGGAGATACGTTATGGCCTGTAATATGATGGCCCGGCTGGTGACTTATTCATGTCGGGCGTCCGCCCTATAAAATGAAAAGTCGGCAAAATATTCAAAAAAGATTGCAATCTGTGAAATTATTTAGTAAAATATACACATCATATCAATTTAGGGGGCAAATGTTTCTTGTGACAATTTGCCATAAGACAAAATTGACGGAATTGGAGGATAAGATATGAATGTTTACACAACTGACAAGATTCGTAACGTAGTGCTGTTGGGCCACGGCGGCTGTGGAAAGACCAGCCTGGTAGAAGCAATGGCATACCTTGCGGGTATCACTTCCCGTATGGGTAAGGTGGCAGATGGCAATACGATAAGCGATTATGGTAAGGAGGAGCAGAAACGACAGATATCCATAACCACTTCCGTTGTGCCTGTTGAATGGGAAGGCGTTAAGATTAATGTATTGGATACGCCCGGTTTTTTTGATTTTGTGGGTGAGGTTGAAGAAGCGGTCAGTGCTGCCGATGCGGCGATTATCGTGATTTCCGGGAAGGCCGGAATGGAAGTCGGCGCGGAGAAGGCATGGGAACTGTGCGACAAATATAAGCTGCCCCGTTTTGTGTTTGTAACGGATATGGATATTGACAACGCATCTTTCAGACAGGTTGTGGAAGATATGACGGAGAAATACGGTAAGAAAATGGCTCCTTTCCACCTCCCGATTCGTGAAGATGAGAAGTTTGTGGGCTATATCAATGTCATTACGGAACAGGCTTACCGCTGGAAAGATAAAGAAGTTGTCGAGTGTGAAATGCCGGAATACAGCAAGGCGAATCTGGAACTTTGCCGGGATGCGCTGATGGAAGCGGTGGCGGAGACGAGCGAAGAATTTATGGAGCGCTATTTTAACGGCGAGTCTTTTTCAGAGGCGGAAATCAGGGCGGCTCTTCGGAGTAACGTGATGGATGGCAGCATCGTTCCGATGTCCATGGGTTCGAGCCTGTTATGCCAGGGCGTCTATACGCTGCTTGACGATATCGTAAAATATATGCCAAGCCCGGAGAACCGGGAGATGGCGGGCATCAACCTGAAAACGAATGAAATTTTCAGCGCGAATTTTGATTTCTCCAAATCGAAATCGGCTTATATCTTCAAAACGATTGTAGACCCTTTTATCGGAAAATATTCGCTGATTAAGGTATGCTCCGGCGTATTCAAGAGCGATGACCTGATTTATAACGAAGAAAAAGATATTGAAGAGAAAATCAGCAAACTGTATGTGCTCCAGGGAAGCAAGACCATTGAAATCAAAGAGCTTCATGCGGGAGATATCGGTGCAATCGCCAAACTGACGGCGGCAAGAACGGGCAACACGCTTTCCACGAAAGCACATCCGATTCGTTTCGGTAAGACGGAAATTTCCACGCCTTATACCGCGATGCGTTACCAGGCGCAGAACAAGGCGGATATCGACAAGATTTCCCAGTCGCTGCAGAAGATGGCACATGAAGACCAGACTCTGAAAATTGTAAACGACGCGGAAAACAGGCAGACGCTGTTATACGGCATGGGAGATTTACATCTGGAAGTTATTTCGAGCAGACTGCTCAACGAATACAAAGCGGGCATCAAACTTTCACAGCCGAAGGTAGCTTACAGAGAGACGATTCAGAAGAAATCGGATGTGGAATACAAATATAAGAAACAGTCCGGCGGACATGGCCAGTACGGACATGTCAAGATGAAATTTGAGCCTTCGGGTTCTCTGGAAGAGGCTTATGTATTTGAACAGATGGTAGTGGGCGGCGCCGTGCCGAAGAACTTCTTCCCGGCGGTGGAAAAAGGTCTTCAGGATTCCGTTCAGAGCGGCCCTCTTGCGGCTTATCCGGTAGTCGGCGTAAAAGCGATTTTATATGATGGTTCCTACCATCCAGTAGATTCTTCGGAAATGGCCTTCAAGATGGCGACGATTCAGGCTTTCAAGAAGGGCTTTATGGAAGCGAAGCCGATTCTGTTAGAACCGATTGCTTCTTTGAAAGTAACGGTTCCGGATGCTTATACGGGCGATATCATGGGTGATTTAAACAAACGCCGGGGCAGGGTGCTTGGTATGAATCCAACCACTGACGGCAAGCAGGTAATTGAAGCGGATATTCCGATATCCTGTCTGCATGGCTACTGCACCGATTTGCGTTCCATGACGGGCGGCAGAGGTACCTTTGAATACCAGTTCGTGAGATACGAACAGGCGCCGAGCGATGTACAGGAAAAGGAAGTTGCGGCGAGAGCAAATAAGATAGAGGCCGGAGAAGAGTAAGCAGATAAAGATTGTGTGTAAAAGGGCATTGCCTTTTGGCAGACATATATCCTTTTTGGAGAAGAAAAACGGGATGCAGATGTATTGGGGAATACAGCATCCTGTTTTTATGCACAGAAATCAGCTTGACAAATTACCCGTGTATGGTACGATCCCGAGTTTGACACTTGCGAAGATAAAAAATGGCTACAAACCCAGTAATAATAAGGCTTGTAGCCATTTTCTCCTGGGAAACGATTTGTGCTATTTTTTTACTTCTTCTGTTTTGGTGCTTTTTATGATGCTCCGCATGGCTGACTTTGAAATAAATTCATAATCCGTGTGAAAGCCGAATGCCCTGTGTAAATCATCCGTCAGCGCTGTTCTCTTGTAAGAAGGGATATAGCCGCTTTCCTCTGACAAAAGAGTTA
>CAJTRL010000053.1 GCA_910578715.1 uncultured Lachnospiraceae bacterium
CCTTCATCTCCGGAATTTTATGCAACTTATAAACTTATGAATGTAAAAAATTATTCTTTTTATAGTGACAATCTTACCCTGAGTGTGGTAAACTTATCTCAGACAGACCTGGCAACCGAAGAAGATAAAAAATATCAGATTGACTGCTGGGCCCGGTTTCTCCGGGCCGCAACATGGGAGGAGATTCATATGCTGGCATCCAAAAACCCCTATATCCAGGAAGCATCCAATAGTATTTTTCTATTTAACACGGAGGAGCAGATTCGGAAAGAATGCCTTGACCGGGAAGAATATCACCGGGAAATCCGCACTTATAAAAAGATTATCCGTGAAAATGAAAAAACCATCGCGGAAAACACTTCCACCATCCAGGAGCTCCGCGCCGAAAATGAAAGGCTCAGGGCTGCCATCAAAAGCCAGGGAAATCCCTGAAGCAGGTTAATCGGAAGGGACTAACTCGTCCCTTTCACTTCTAATTTTCTATTGGCAAATAAAGGGTCTGTTTTTCTCCGGCACCCGCTATTCCACAATCAGAATCCCCGGCTCTACTTTCTTCACTCGTCCCGCCGCAGACCATGCGAAAAGAAAGAACAGCGCGCATACAATTATTCCCGGAAGCGCCATTTGAAACGGGCTTAAACTGGAGGTAAAACGGCTGATTCCGCACATCCTAAGCATTGCCGTGGCAAGCATATCGGTCAGGGCAGCGCTTAACAGGACTCCCAGGGCAGAGCCGGCCGCGGAAACGATGCCGAAACGAAGGGCAAAAGCAAGCCTCAGTTTCCCCGAACTGTAACCGAGCGATTTATAAACGCCCAAATCATGCTGTTCTTTGTACAAAACCTTACTCCCTGTCAGTGTAACCGTTATCAGTATAAAAATAATCGTAATAAGATACATAAATACCATAAAAGCCGACAACGCAAGCAGAATAATATCCACACCGGACCATGTATTTTCATCGACAAATATTTTGTCCCCATAGGTTTCTTCCAAATACCGCGCCAATTCGTCTGCCCCGGAAGCGTCCTCAAACAGGTAATAGGTATAATAGGATTCTTCTTCGCCATTCTCTGTGAACTGTTCAAAGCCTTCTTTCGCGATGCCAAAATTTTCTCCCATATCGTTTGCACACTGATAAATGCCGCTTACGATAAAATCCAGCTCTTTTCCGCCAAAAGAGACAGGAACGGTATCACCGATTCCGATTCGCAGTTCATCCGCCACACTCTGCGTCACCACGATTTCATTCTGATAAAGGCAGCTCCTTCCCGAAAGCATGTTAAAATAGTCCGGCTCTGAAATAATGTTCATCAGATATTCAATCTGCCCGACAGAAGCTCTGTTCATGACGAACTGATAAGAACCTTTGATTCCGGCGCGCGCCTCAAGAAGCGCTTCGATTTCTTCCGCCGTCTCTTCGTCCGTACATTTGATTCCCAAATCATAGCAGGATGCGGAAAAAGAATCCATCAGCCCTTTTCCGTCCGGCCCAAGCCACGCGCCCATCCTGTCCGTCAGCGACAGGAAAAATACGAGTAATGCCGCCACAAGACAGGCGCTGATATACTGTTTTTTCCCGGACACAAGCTGTCTGTACGCAAGCCAGAAATGAAGGCCGCCTTTCCGGATGGGCGCCATGAAACGGCTTTTAAAATAAACGTCTTCCGCGCCGCCGCGGATTGCCCGTATCGGCGTAATCCGTCCTATTCCGACCGTTTTAACGCATATGAATGTCATGATGAGCAATAAAATTGCTCCAAGCGCGAGCAGACTGTTTCCAACCGGAATTTTGGACGGCACCAGCAGCCCCGTCACTGTTACCGTCAGACTGTTAATTTTTCTGACCGCAAGCGTCGATAACGGAATGCCGATTCCCATTCCGCCCAAAATGACAAACAGATACTGTAAAAGCCAGACCGTGCGCAAATCGCGCTGTGTATAACCGACCGCTTTCAGGATTCCCATATCCACATAATTCTGCTCTATTCCGCTGCTGATGCTGTGTCCGATGACGAGCAGCGCGACGACCAAAAGCACCACTACAAAAACGAGTAGAAATCCCGCAAAAATATTATATAAAATCAGCATAAATCCCACAATGGTATCTTTCCCGTAAGAAAATCCCACTGCCGCCGCCAAATCCGTTTCGGCATTCACAATTTTCTGAAACTCCCCGGCGGAAAGGGCGCTGTTCTCTGCCCGGAAAAGATGAAATACGCTTACACGCTGTCCCTGTGCCTCCGCCCCCGCTTCGTCGAGCAGTCCGGAAAGTTTCTGCATATCGTGCTCCGTCATAATCGCCTGTTTCATCCCCATCATTGCGCTTCCCGCAACCGGGTCTTCAAAAAAACCTTTTATGATAAAAGATTCTGCCGGCCCGCCCTCTTTCGCGGTAAGGTTTAACGTGTCTCCGGCCTGTACATCATAAAGCGCGCAGAAAGAGGGCGATACATAGACTTCTCCATCCCGCAGCTCTTCCGGCTGTTCCAGGAAACCGCCCATACCCTCGCGGTAAATCTGAAAATTCTGCCCGCAGTCCTCCCAGGACAGCAAATGAATAGAGCCCTCAACGCCTTCGGTCTCTCCTTTGACAAAATACCGGTTAAAGGCAATAATTTCCTGTACCTTTACCCGCTCCACCTCATCCAGCGCTTCCAGCTGTTCCACCAGCGCATCCTGATTTGTATCATTCATAATCCAGTACGCAATATCGCCATATTCCGCCCGCTCTATCCGTTCTTTTTCATAAATATTGGAATTACTCCATACGGATATAACCGCGCATAAAGAAGCCGTAATAATCAGAACAAGCATAAAAATCCCTGTCAGGCTCCCCTTCTGGCTCTTCATATCCGCCCGTAACAAATTAAAATATTTCATACAAAACCGCCTTTCCTTCACGATATCCATATCCACAACAATACTCTGCGACAGAATCGCTTCAAGGCGATTCTGTCAGGCGAAGAAGATTTGCAACGCAAATCGCTAGAATTTCTTTGCCTGTGTATTTTACAGGCTTAGAAATTCTCTTCGCCATTCACCATTCCATCGAAGCCAGCCACGCATCTACCTGTTTCTCCCGGCTTTTCGCATCCTCTTTGCAATAGGGCTGCATGGACATCTCTCCGATAACCTTTCCGTCCTCCAGATATAAAAGCCTTGTAGCCCGCACCGCCGCCTTGATATCGTGAGTCACCATCAGAATGTTCTGCCCTTCGGCATTCAGCTCAGTCAGCAAATTTAACACTTCCTGGGTGTTTCTTTTGTTCAGCGCTCCGGTCGGTTCATCCGCAAAAAGCAGCCCTGGCTCGTTAATCATCGCCCTTGCAATGGCAGCGCGCTGTGCTTCTCCTCCCGATACCTGTGAGGGGAGACGGTGCATTGCATTTTCCACATTCATTCTGGAAAGCAGCGCCTCCGCCCTTTCCGTTACTTCTTTTCCGCTTTTGTGCCTGTTTAAGAATCCCGCCGCCGTCACATTTTCCAGAAGCGTCAGGTTACTGACCAGATGGGCCTGTTGGAAAACAAATCCAAATTCTCCGGCCCGCAGCGCCGCCATGTCCTTTTCCTTTAAACGGCTGACCGGTCTTTCCCGATAATACACCTCACCTCCGGTTGGTTTATCCATACCGCTCAGGGCATAGAGCAGCGTTGACTTCCCGGCCCCGGAGGAGCCCATAATTACCGTAAAATCACCTTCGTAAATTTCCAGGCCGACCATATCCAGCACATGGTTCTGCCCGCCGTTATTGGCAAAACTTTTGCACAAATCTTCCGCTTTCATAATAACCTTTTTCATATTTCCTCCTATCTGTCTGCTTCCTCTCATTCCGCAGCGTTTGCGGCATTTTAATCAGCAGGAACTTTGGTACACGTAGGTAAAACAAGTTCCGCCCTGTATGATTATCCTATCAGAATAATTATTAAGAAGTCTTTAAGAACTATCATTCATTCAAAAAATAAGATAGATTTATTTTACCGTGGTATTTTGTAAAAATATATTGTTTTTTTGGCTTTTTCAGTGGGTATGGATAAGAAATAAAAATGTTTTAAAAGATTGAATGATTTGTTATAATAAGAATATCAATTAAAAAAGGTGTGAAATGATAACAATAGAACAGTTAAAAGCATTAAATATTTCTGAAAATATAGCAATAACAGAACATGCCAGAATCCGTTTGTATGAACGAAATATAAGCATTGATGATGTTGTAAACGGTATTAACACAGGTGAAATTATCAAACAATATGAAAACGATAAACCATTGCCAAGCTGCTTAATACTGGGTTTTTCTGTTAAATCTGAATATATCCATATTGTTGCAAGCTGCGATACAGATTTTATATATTTGATAACAGCATATTTCCCTGATACTGATATGTGGGAAAATGATTTTAAAACAAGAAAGGAGCGTTAATCATGGTATGTATGAAATGCGGAGCTAAAGCTGAAAAAGGATATACCACAAGTGTAACAGACTTAGGAAACTGCCTTCTGATTGTGCGAAATGTTCCTTGCTATAAATGTAAGGAGTGTAATGAGACTATCTATACAGGGGATGTTATTAAAAGGCTGGAACAAATCACAGAACAGGCAAGACAATTTACACAGGAAATTTCTATTGTAAATTATAATGGTGCTGCTTAATGTTGCTTTGCACTATATTTCTCCCACCACCTATACAATATACCTCTTCAAAACCGGAATGCGGTGCAGCAAGCCGGAAATTGTTAAGGAAATCAAAAAGGTAATCAGGGCGATTACTGGCACGGAAATCGCCGGATTCAGCAATACGCCTTCAAAATCTCCGATGTTCGGCTTAAACTGCAGCGTATTCAGTTTAAAAAGAGGATTATGGTCGAGCAGTTTTATCACAAGAATGTGCATGAGATACGCTCCAAAACTGTAATCGGAAAGTTTTTTGATTCGTCCTCTGGTTTTTTCGGAAGCCTCCCACATCTTTCGGCTGTTTTTGGCAGTCAGAAAAAGCGCAACGCTCATAAGCATCACATTCAGCGTCATATTCGCATGAAATGAGAGGAAGCCGTTTCTTCCGATTAAAAAGAGCATAGACCGCCGACCAGAAAAGAAATGCCGTGACAAATCTGGCAATATTTTTTCAAAAAATCCGTTCGAGCTTTTTCGGAGCTCCTCCTATGAACAGGGCGCCGCTTATCATGACAAAAATTGGAACCGACCATCTGACACATGCGTCATAAAAGCAGAACACTTTCCATTCGAAGGTTCCGGCTTCCACCGTATACCAGTTCTGCGCCGTCTTATGCAGTACCATAACCGCAAATGTCGCCATGATTCTAAGACAGTCGAAATATGTTTCCCTCTGCCCCTGACCGAAAGATTTATCCGGCTTTTCTTTTTTCTTCTCTGTCTCCATTTGCAGCCTCCCGCTTCTTACATATTTTCTGCCTTTTACACTGTTTTCCGCCTTTTGCATTGGCTCTGCATTTACACTGTTTTCCGCTTTTTGCATTGGCTCTGCATTTTACACTGCTTTCCGCCTTTCGCATCGGCTCTGCCTTTTTACGCCGTTCCCTCTCCTTTGCGGCGCGGCTCTTCCCCGGAAAGCGGAAGCCACAGAACTGCTTCCAGTCCGTCTCCGTGGTTGTTCAAATCAAGGCCGCCCTTCATCCTTTCCATAATATAAGAAACAATATAAAGGCCAAGCCCGGAGCCCGGCTCCTCCCCAACGTTTTTCCCTCTGTAAAACTTCCGAACCACAAAGGGCATATCTTCCGGCAGAATGCCGGGACCGTAATCACGCACATGAATTTCATACTTTTCTTCCGTCCGCACCGCCCGGATTTCCACACGGCTCTTCGCGTATTTTCTGGCATTTTCCAGCAGATTCAAAAGCGCCTGTGCCAGCCTTTTTTCATCCGCGGCGAGAACGGCATCAGGTACCGGCTTAATCAGGAGTACATCCGGGTATTCCAAATCACGAAGCGTCTCTTCCAGCAGTTTCCGGATTTGGACTTTTTGTTCTTTGATTTCCAGCCGTTCCAGCTCCGCAAGGGAATGCAGTACCAGGTCGTTCACAAGGCGGGAAACTTCGTCGCATTTGCGGATGATAACGCTCAGATACCGCTCCCGCTGCTCATAATCCGCTTCCAGACCGGCTTCCAGGCCTTCCGCATAGGCCCGTATGGAAGCTAACGGCGTTTTGATATCATGGGACAGGGTGGCGATAATCGTCTTATTTTCCCGGACCGCCTCCGCCTCGTTTTTTCTCGCCGTCAGAATTTCCTTCCGCATATGGTCAAAAGCCCATGTAAAAGCGCCGAAAAAGTTAGCCCGCTCGTAATCCAGCGGAATATCGAAATTGCCTTTCGCAATTTCCTCCGCATAGCGTTCCAGTTTATGGAAGGGTCTTAGAATTTTGCAATAGACAAAAATAAGTCCCGCCGCCAGAAAAAGAAAGGTACACAGGGCATATAAAAAGCCTGTCCGCTCGAACAGTTTCGCCTGTTCTTCCGCACTTTCCCGCCGTAACAACGTTTTCAGGCTTTCCAGCTCTTTTTCCGCCGGATTATTCCCCTCTTCGTCCGTCGTCAGCTGCGTAATCTCATTGAGCAACACAAGCCTGTCTCCCTCTGCCGCCGTCATTTCTTTGGATTTTTTCCTCACAAAGCCGCTCATGGCAAGAACAATGCACAGAAAAAGTCCAAGCCAGACCGCCGCCGCTTTTCCAAACTGCCCCTTTAGTCCTGTTCTCATTCAGCCGCAACCCTTCCCCCATTTATGTCTTCATACAGTCCTGCTCCCGTCGTCACCATCTATTTTTACAGGTTTATTTTCCGGTTCCTACGGCTTCATTTCCGAACGCCTTCCCGGTTCACCCGGATTCTCAAACCGATACCCGGCCCCCCAGACCGTCTTAATATACTGGGGCTTTGCGGGATTCTCTTCCAGCTTTTCCCGGAGCCACCGGATATGCACCGCCACAGTCGCAAGCTCCGCCTCCGAAAAAGCGCTCCACACCTCATGCAGCAGTTCTTCTTTCCGAATCGTCCTGTTCGGATGCGCGCATAAATAAACCAGCAAATCAAATTCCCGGAGAGCCAGTCTGACTTCTTCGCCGTTCCGTTCCACCGTCCGCATTCCGGCATCCACTTTGACATTTCCAAAACGGTATACGGGCGCATTTTCCTCCGCTCCGTAGGTCCGCCGCAACAGCGCGTTGACCCTCGCCAGCATCTCCCGAAGAGAATAAGGTTTCGACAGGTAATCGTCCCCGCCCATATCGAGCCCTTTGATTTTGTCGTCCTCATCCGTTCTTGCGCTGGCAAAAATCACCGGGACTTTTGACACGCCGCGGAGTTCCTTACAAAGGTCGAATCCGCTTCCGTCCGGCAGATTGATATCCACAAGCAGCAGATGAAACTGCTCTTTTACCAGGATATCAAAAGCGTCTTCGCAGTTTTCCACACGCCGCACCTCGTAGCCGTAGTTTTGCAGCATATCGCCCGTTATACCCGCCAGGTCGTTATCATCTTCTATAATAAGGATTCTTTTTTTCATGCCTTTTTCTTCTTCGGCTTCGGCGCCGGGAGTTCTTCATACATCGCCCGCATCACTTCCGACATCAGGGAAGTATTTTCCACATCGTCCACAATAATCATCAGACTTTTAGAGCCTTCGTATGGATAGCCCCGCTCCGCATCGGGAAGCAGCCGCAACGCGGCCTTCGCCGGTTTCAGAAAAAGGCAGTTATCGCAGATATCTCCGATAAGTTTTCCCTGATAATAAACGCAGTACCCGCCCATCATGGAACGGGTCGTCACGTCGCCCGCCTTTTTTAGATTTTCCAGAATATAGTCATGAAATTCTTTGGAAACAGCCATTGTTAAACCTCCTTTATCACATAACGATAATGCGGCATATCGACGCCCCTGTAATGTTTTACCCATGTGTCCGCCATAACCATGCCGTTTCTTATGGCTACCCTCTGAGAGGCTGTATTGGTATCGCGTATAATGGAGCAGACTTCATCCGCCTTCAACCGTTCAAACGCATACTTTTTACAGGCCTCTGCCGCTTCCGCGGCATACCCTTTATGCCAGTATTTGCGTTCAAACAGGTACCCTATTTCAAGCACTTCTTCCGCTTTCCACGGCTGCATCGTAAGGCCGCACTGTCCAATCATTTCATCCGTCTCTTTTAAAATGACTGCCCACAAACCAAAATTCCACTTTTGATAGCGTGAAATCTGCCTGTCCAGCCACTCCTGAACTTCCGCATCGCTAAACGCGCCTTCGTAAGCGTACATCGTTTCTTCATCCTGTAATATTCTGCACAAAGAGCCGAAATCAGACTGATTCATTTCCCGCAAATATAATCTTTCCGTTTCCAGTATCATACGCTTTACCTCAAACCATTCAGCTTTTAGTCATACACCAGACCATAACAGCCTGCTGTACCGTCAGTAAATTCTTTTTAAACTCATACCCGGCAAAATACTGGGACTCTATGACATCATCGGAGACTTCTTCTCCGCGGTAAAAAGGCGGGCAAGGATTCAATATCGCATTTTTATTTGCCATATCCATAATTTCTTTTGTCACCCGGCAGTCCGCAAAATCGTTTAACGCTTCCACCGGAAGCGAATCCGTGCATACGATATCTTTTCCCCTGACCGCGCTCCGGATATCATGATATACCCTGACGCCTTCCATCTCATAGCCGGAGCCGCAGCAATGCGACAGGTCGAACCCCATGACTTCGGACGCCTCTTTCCAGGCAAGTCCGATATTTCCGGCTTTACCGCAGAACAGATATTTATCGACTGTAAAATTATCCCTGATTTTGGACAGCGAATACATATCCGCCAGAATTTCACAGGGATGATTGACGTCCGTCATCGCATTTATCACCGGAACTAACGAATATCCGGCCATTTTTTCCAACAGCCGTATGTCCTTATGCCGCACAATCAAAATATCCGCCCAGTTATTCAGGTAACCGCAGACGTCTTTTATGTCTTCCGCCCGTACGGCGCCCGGCTTTTTATCCAATGCCTCGTTGGAAAACAGAATGGACTGGCCGCCCAGCAGATAAATTCCTTTTTCAAAGGTGACACGCGTTCGAATGCTCGTTGTGGGAAAAAACAGTACTGCGCTTTTCCCCTCCAGAAAACCGCGGTACTTTCCCGTGCTGATTTCGTCCGCAATATCAAATATTTCGAAGATGTCGTTCTTTTGCAAATCGGTTAATCGGATTAAATTTTTCATGTGGAGTCTCCTTATGATATTAATGATTATAACAAAAACAACACAAAAAAACACCCACTAAATGAAGTCAGATACTCCGCAGCAAAGGCGGGGAGTATTGGGCTTCATTTAATGGATGCCCCAGATTCACATCCGTTCAGCCATCGGACAGTCTTACAGACAGGGTTCCCAGTCGCCAACCCAGCATTGATTATTTGCATCATAAAGCCGTCTGCAAAAATGCAAAGGACAAAATTAATGCTTTCATTTTATCAATTTCCCTTCCTCATTATAAATAGGCAGTGTATCATCAAAAATCTGTGTGACCGTAGTTTTGTATTCGTTATCAACATAAACCTCATACTTTCCTTCCCTATTCAAAATCAGATAGCTATTATCACTGTGAATAATGAGGTTTCTTCCGTAAATATTCATTTTTCAGACTATGTTGTATCACCATAGTGATATTCATAATTATGACATAATTTATTATGATTACAGCATTATTAAAGGTAAGAATCAGTTATTATATCGCTTGCACAAAGGAAACATACCAATGACAGAACAATACATATCCGACGAAGAATTTGACGCTCTTTCTGAAAAAGAACAGGTTGCTGTATTAATCAATATGATAAAAGATGCGCCGCGTAATGAACTTATATTATTAAAAATACGCTGGACAAAATATCCGGGATTCAAAAATAGCTTTCGGGGAATATTGCATTTAAAAAGAGCGGTGGCAAGTTCCGCCCTTTTTTAGTTCTTATTCAGTTTTTTCCCTTTCTTTCTTTTCTCTCCGCAATTCTGCAATCTTTCTCTTTGCTTCCTCTAAATCCTTACACCCATCTACTATCATTTCAATCATCTGCAAAATCCCATCGTATTGCCTGTCTGTCATGACCTCTACCATATCCTTTCCTCCGTTCTTCACCAGATTTACTTGCCTCATCTGATAATATCATTATAAATTCTTTTTGGTTTACTGTCAATACCAAAATTAAATTTTTTCTGGTTTATTTTCTACATACTTTATTATATTTCCCGGTTGCATATCTAATAATTCACAAAGCTGTTCTAACGTCTTTATTCCTATCATTTCCCCCCTCCTCAACTTCTGCATAGCGGATTGACTAAGTACGTTTTCCTTTAATATTCTAGTGCTATTATACCCAGATTCTTTTAGGGTTCCTATTACATCTATCTTATATGTCAGCATCTGCAAAACCTCCTTTCCTACATTCTATTCTGATACTGAAAAAAAGTCAAGAAAAATAATCCAAAAAAAGATTAAAATTTGCTTGGTATTAAACCAATTTTAGTTTATACCAAACTTATCAAATAACTGGAAAAAACTCTCATTTTTCAGAATTTCATCCGGTATACCGCCGTCCGGTTCTTCTGGCGGTTTATCAAAAGTTTCCTCGCTTAATAACTGTTTCTTTCTCTCTCGAATGATTTCTTCCAGCTGATTCAGTTCTTTCAGCGTCTGCTCGTCATTATCCGTTGGAAGCAGAGCCGCTATCAGGCGGGAAGCAGTAATATTCTTACTCACCGCTTTACGGAACATTTCCCGTATATTGTCAAGTTCTACGCTTTCAGCGCTTATAAGCGGCTTAAAGGTTCTGCCAAGCGCTTTTTTATTATAGGCCATGCCTTCTACCGCGACCACATCTTTTTTAATCAGATTCTGTATGATTCTTTGCACACTGTAAATCGTTCCGTTCTTATCCCTTTGTACAATTTCCGATACCATGAGCGGTCTGTCCGCTTCCCATAATATCCTCATTACCTCTAATTCTCTTCCCGTAAGTTTCATAGCGTGATGTCTGTTCCTTTCTGAGATGTATAACTTGCTATACGGTTAGCATAACAACCGGCGCTTCCTCTCGCCATTTTTCCTATACTTTTAGCAGTAAAATGATTCGTGACCCCCGGCTCATCGACAGTCACCTGAAAATCCGTATAGTTGACAATCATTTCTCCGTCTTCCGTATAAAATACGGATTCAACAGCCCTTCCATCATCAGAAAACAATTCAATCCCCTGGTCTTTTCCGGAAGCCGCAACAACCTGAACATTCGCCACCAGCATCATACAAGATACTGCAATCATTAGTTTCTTTTTCATGCTAATAACCCTTCCTTTCTCTCAACTCGCGGTATTTGATAAATATTTCCCCATTACCTCATGGCCTTACATAAACGCGAAATGCCGTCGGATTATCCCAGTTATATTTGTCAAGTATCGTATCCGGTTCGCTGAATGCAATTATCTGAAATACGGACGGCACCGTCACCTCCGGCAGTATGACCGGAATGTATACTGAAGTCCCCGGCTTCACAGTCACATAATATTTTAGATGCTCTCCGTCTACCGGAACCTGTTCCCAGTCCACAAAACCCATTATCACATAGGTGGTTTCCTCCGCTCCGTCCGCCTGATTCATCACTGCCAAATCCAGCCGCTCACCTACCTTGCCTTCTACACATACTTTCAGTTCCTCTCTAGGTTTTACCAGTTCAAAACCTGTTGTGCCCGCTTCTGCCTGAAAGCTCTCGTAATTAGCGGGAAATTCCTGTTCTTCCTTTTCCTGATAATCTCTTTCCAGACTAAATCGTAAAATATGAGGCCGCCTGTCGTCAAACATACTGTCCCAATCGTATTCTCCATTTATCATATAAGACTTTGTTTCAGGATTTGGAACAATTAAAATGGAAATCTCAGAACCTTCGTATTCGGATAACGGAACCATAACCTCCAGGCTGATTTCGCTTTCACCTGTCAGGCGGAACGGATAGCTGCGGAAACATTGTCCTTCCACATAAAATTCATGCTGCATATAATCTATCAGCACAATCAGTAAATAACTTTTTTCCATCGGAAAATTCTGCTGAAAATGGACACTGCCCCGAAAGGTATCGTCCGTAACCTCTATCACTGTTCCCCCGTCGATAATCTTTCCAGTTTCCACATTATATAATCCCTGTCCGGTAAATCCTTCCGGAAGAGTCACTGTCCCGTCATCATTATAGACAGGCCCGTCAAGCGCCTCCGCTTTTCCTTCCCCGCTGACTTCCGCCTTCGCCGTTTCCTCCGCTTTTACGGCTTCCTCCGCCTTCGCCGCTTCCTCTGCACTTGCCGCTACTTCCGTCTTTCCCGCTTCCGCCGCTATTCCTTCTGCCTTTTCCGCTTCTTTCTTTCCGGCCCCGGATTCACCCTTTCCACAGCCCAGAAACACTATGGCACAAAAAAATATGATAAATGCCGTTATCTTTCCTTTCTTCATCAATACCCCCATCTGTCTGCTTCAGCAGATGTTCAAATTATTATTTAAAATTTCATTATCTATTTTATGCCATGTTAAATCAGACTACTGTTGTCCATATAGACAATAGTAGTCTATCATATACAACTGCACATGTCAATCATACCCAAAAACACTTCTTCAGCATCACTTTTCCAATGCCCCCACTCCAGGCAAAAACTCCAACCTCCATATACACAGCCCATAACAAAACGCAAGCCTCACAGCCTGCGCTCTATCATACTAATAATTATGCCGTTCTCATAGTCTGAAAATCACATCTTCCGCCGAATGCTCTCCAGCCGGTTCAGCGCCTCGTACAGCGTTTCATCCTTTTTCGCAAAATGAAGGCGTATCAGGTCGTTCACCGGTTCCCTGAAAAAACTGGAGCCGGGCACCGCGCCCACTCCCACCTTTTCCGCCAGGGCCTCGCAGAAAGACAAGTCGCTCTCATAGCCAAATTCCGCGATATTAAGCAGCACATAATAGGCCCCCTGGGGATTCGTATGGGTCAGGCCGATTTCATCCAGCCCTTTCAGGAAAAGATTCTTTTTCCGGGTGTATTTTTCCCGCAGCTCATCATAGTAGGACTTTGGAAAAAGGAGTCCCGGAATGACCGCCTCCTGTAACGGCGCCGCCGCGCCCACGGTCAAAAAGTCATGCACCTTTTTTGCCACATCGATAATCCGCGGCGATGCGATAATATAGCCGAGCCGCCAGCCCGTGATGGAATAGGTCTTGGAAAGGGAACTGCACGAAATCGTCCGTTCCCACATGCCGGGCAGCGAGGCGAAATAAACATGCTCATACGGTTCATAGACGATGTGCTCGTAAACTTCATCTGTTATGACATATGCGTCATATTTTTCCGCCAGACCCGCAATCAGCATCAGTTCTTCCCTCGCAAAAACCTTTCCACAGGGATTCGAAGGATTGCAGAGAATCAATGCTTTGGGCCTCTGTGCAAAAGCGGCTTCCAGCTCCTCCGGGCGAAACTGAAATTCCGGCGGGTATAGGTTTACATAAATCGGTTCCGCGCCGGACAGTATCGTGTCCGCACCGTAATTTTCATAAAAAGGAGAAAAAACAATTACCTTATCCCCTGGATTCGTGACGGTCATCATGGCCGCCATCATTGCTTCGGTACTGCCGCAAGTCACAACGATTTCAGCATCGGGCTCAATTTTCCTTCCCATGAGCGCGGATTGTTTGGCCGCCAGAGCCTCCCGGAAATTCTGGGCGCCCCAGGTAATGGAATACTGATGGAAATCTTCGTGCGATACCTGGGCCAGTCTGTCCAGAATTTCTTTCGGCGGGTCAAAATCCGGGAATCCCTGGGATAAGTTCACCGCCTGATATTTGTTGGAAATACGCGTCATCCGGCGGATGACGGAATCGGTAAAGCCCGCTGTGCGTTTGGATAGCTGCTGCATTGTTCCTGCTCCCTTCATCTTTTCGTCCTTCTTAGATAATCTCCATTTAAATCATCTCAATTTAATCTCAATTTAAACCATCTCTGTTTACCTCAACTGCCTTTACCAAGTTTATCACAATTTCTTTCCGTCAACTACCAAATTTTGATTTTCCCCTTCCTTTTTCCCTTTCCATCAGACAGTCCTTACTGCTTTTCCTCTGACTTTTATCACCCGATTCTTAGAATCCTCCTTCCCATTCCGCCACTTTTTCCGCATATTCCTCTTCCAGCTGTGCCAGCCTTTTGTTTATCTCCTCCGAATATTCTCCCTCATTCAGATTGCCCATAATGGCATTGATAAAGTCATCGTCCAGATGCAGCTTCCAGCCGCCGTTTTTCCAAAAGGCAGCAACCGTGACATTCATCGTACAGGTATCTTCCCACGCGTCCATAATCGCCAGAAGTTCCTCGCCGCCATTTGCTAATGACGTCATATCTTTCACCATCTGCCACATGCCGGTCCCTTCCGCCGCAATCATATTTTCCAAGACCGATATTTCATAATATCCCGTAACATCCGTCATATCCAGGTTGGTAATCGTCATATCGATTTCGGCTTCCCCGTCCTGTTCTCGGACGTCCGTAATTTCCCATTCCAGCCCTTCCACGATTTTTTCCGCCATCCGCAGATTGAACCGATAGCGCTTTCCCGTTTTCCGGCCGGGCTGCAGCAATTCGTTAAAAATCCGGTACTGCGCCTCAACCGGAATGCCGAGCCAGTTATAGTATGTCTCCACATAATTATCCGTACAGGCGTTGAAGGTTTCCAAATCCAGCTCCCCCAGACTTTCCATCGCACATTGCGCGGCTTTCTTCGGCGTCTCTGTGTCTTTCGCCAGCGTTTCAGCCCGGCCGCTCATTCCACACGCCCCCGTCAAAAGGCTTCCCAATACCGCAGCAAACAAAACTTTCATCTTCGATGTTCTCATCGTTCCACGCTCCTTTTCTTTTTCCCGATTTGATTTGCTGCTTTTATTGTATTTTTCATCCTTTTTCCGCGCAATGCCCCCGGCACGAATCGGCGGCCGGACAGCAAAAAAAGACGGCCGGACTCCTTTCCCCGGCATCACCGCCGCAAAAAAAAGACGCCCGGACTCCTTACTCCGGTATCACCGCCGCAAAAAAAGACGCCCGGACTCCTTACTCCGGTATCACCGCTGCAAAATAAAACCAGCCCTCCTCACATTTTAAAACGCTCGTTCCTTCATATTTTCTGACAACGGCTTCCACATTCAGAAGCCCGATTCCGTGTCGGCTCCTGTCCCGCTTTGTGGTGGAAACCCGTCCGTCTATGATTCGCACGGGCTCTTTTACCGGATTGCGGACAGAAAGGACAAGCCCGCTCTCCTCCTGTACCATCTTGAACCGGATGACCCGGTTTTCCGTCAGTTTATCGCACGCCTCTATCGCATTGTCCAATAAATTCACAAGAAGCGTGACGATTTCCTCTTCGCCGATGGTAATTCCAGACAGGTCGTTGACCGAAATAGTCATTGCAATATTCCGCTCCAGCGCTTCCTGATATTTCCGGTTCAGCACCACGTTTACGACCAGATGATTCGCGTTCACCATATCGACGCTCTTTTTCAGATTCCCGGAGAGGCCGGAAACATATCTTAACGTTTCCTGGGTTTCGCCTCGCGCCAGCATCTCCTGTATACACTGTAACTGGTTTTTATAATCGTGCAGAAGCCGCCTCTGCTGCTCATAGCTTTGCTGCATGTTATGATACATCTCCACCTGATTCCGCATCCGCTCGCTGCCAAGCTGCATCCACCGCAGTTCTTCCTCTTTTTCCAGTCTTCCTATGGCAAAATAACAAAGGGCCGTGCACAGAATCGCCAGCCCGAATACAACGATAAACCGTGCGTAGTTTTCTTCCCCGTTCCCATTCCAGACCGTGACGCCGACAGCCGTCAGAACGACCATAATAAGCACCGGAAAAAACCCGAATTTTTCCCACCGCAGTCCCGAAATCCCGCGTGCCCGCTTTCGAAAAGAAATATGGAAAGCCATCATCAGGCACAGCAGAATCCCCTCCGTGACAACTTCGACTCCGTCAAAAACGCCTCTGCTCTCCGGCAAAGACAACAGATAAACGACGGAAACCATCGTTACGGAAATGAACCAGTAAATACCGCAGAACAGCACGGAGGCAAGCAGATTTTTGACAATTCCCGTCCGGTAATAGAACTGCGCAATGATAAAAAGTACAAAAATAACGCGGAGCGGCTGCAGCAGATACGGCGGAATCGGCGTGACTGCAATCAGCATGGCGCCCGCCGCAAAAACCGGAATTTCCGTATACCGTACCCACTGCGCATAATTTCTTTTTTCCCCTAATATCGTTTCAAAAAATAACCAGCAGCTGGCACCCGTCAGCAGACTCAGAAACAGACTTCTTACAAACACTTCCATCACAAGGCTCCCTGATACGCCACAAATTCTTCTTTGACCTTCTGGTACTTCGTGCGCGGAACGGGCAGTTCTTCGCCCGTATCAAGAAATGCCAGATAATTACTGATTTTCCGTATATGTTTCATATTCACAAGATAACTTTTGTGAATGCGAAGGAAACCACAGCCGGACAGCCTTTCCTCGACAGCGTCCAGTTTTTCATAAATCTGATAGCTGACGATTTCCTTTTCCATATAAAAAAAGACCGCTTTGTGCTTCCGGCTCTCCACATAGAGGATATTTTCGGTATAGAGCTTCTTTTCTCCCTCCGCAAAAGGAAATGTTATCTGCGCCGCCTTTCTTTTCCGCAAAATGGCATCCATACATTCCGCTATCGCGTCATCCGGCGAGTCTTTCAGGATATAACGCACCGCATCCACCTTATATCCTTCCAGCGCATAGTCGATAAAGGCGGTCACAAACACGATACTGGTATCGCTGTGAAAGGCCCGTATCTGCTGCGCCGTCTGCACGCCGTCCATCTTCTCCATACTGATATCCAGAAAAACAATATCGTATTTTACGCGGTTTGGGCACTGTCCCAGAAATTCCTCTCCTGAAACATATTCCGTAATAACATAAGGCAGTGCATGTTTTTCCAGATACTGTTTTAAAAGCCTTCCGAGCTTTTCCCTGTAAAATGATTCGTCATCGCATATGGCAATCTGAAACAAGGCTTTTTCTCCTTTCCTGCTCATATTCGAGCGGCTGATATGAAAAAAATCCCCGCCAAAATCTGACGGGGATTTCTTTACATAATTTTTTCCGATTACTGGATTGCATTCAGCGCATCTTCCATATCGAAGAATACTGTCTCAAGATTCATAACGTCATCCTGGTTCGGTGTCCATACGTTATCGACAAGCTCGATTCTGAGCGTTGCCGTTGCCGGCTCGTCATAAGTAACGTTTGCCAGAGAATCAACGAAGCAGTCTTTGTACTTGGAAATAATCTGCTCGTTCATCTCTTCATCCGAAGGCATCTCGCCGCCCGCGCTGATTGCTGCCGTCCACTCTTCAACCATGGCATTAACTTCTTCCATGTAAGCGGTCATTGCAGGTTCAAAAACATTCATCTGCTCATATGTAATTGTTACAACATAGGAACCGTCATCCTGTTTCTCAGCTTCACCAACCGTATATTTTGCGCCGCCGTAGATATCTGCAAATACCTGACGGAATGATTCTGCCTGCTCTGTTGAGATGCTGCCGCCCGCCGATGCTACCATAGCATCAACATTCGCGTCCAGACCCTGTTCGTATAAATCTGCCGCTTCCTCCGCTGTTCCAATCTTCATGGATACGAACTGCGTAGAATCATTCTTGTAAGAATTGTCCAGCAGAGCCTTTGCATACGCTGCTGCGTCAAAAGAATTTCCACAGCCGCCAAGTAATCCGACTGTCAATGCGCCTGCCAGTAAAAGTGATAATTTCTTCATTTCCCTTAGAGTCCTCCCTCTGTTTACATTAATTTATGGCTTTAATATCAGCCACCTAATAAGTTAGGCTATCAGCTTTTAATCCATTTGTCAATATACTTAAAAAAAATTTAATATTTAAGTCTGCCCTGTACACCACCGTTCATTCCCCGGCCGCTTCCACATTAAAAACAACCGGACGGATTCCATCGGTACAGCAGACAATCGTCTGGCCGTCTTTTCGGTTCCACGGTGTAAATGAAGCGCCGGAAGAAATTGCGCTGACGCTCTGATAAATATCAATCCATGCCCAGGGGCAGAATCCTTCCGGCATTTTCGCGTTTCCCTCAAAAAGGAAAGTATCTCCGACATTCAGCAGCGGACAGGGGCCTGTTGCTTTTCCTTCCGACAGATATTCTTCCGCAAAGTCCGGGTAAAATTCTTTGCGGAGAACTGTTATTTTTACTTTTTTCATAGAGTTTCCTTTTCGTTCATCTTCGACAGCTTGGCTGCCGTGGTCATGCCGACCAGGCAGCAATCTCAGTTTTCGTTCATCTTCGACAGCTTCGCTGCCGTGGTCATGCCGACCAGGCAGCATTCTTAGTTTTCATTCATCTTCGACAGCTTGGCTGCCTGGTCGGCGGCGATACAGGCGTCGATGATTTCCTGAATGTCCCCATCCATGATTTTGTCCAGCTTGTAAAGTGTCAGATTGATACGATGGTCTGTCACGCGGCCCTGGGGAAAATTGTAAGTCCTGATTTTCTCCGAACGGTCTCCGGTCCCAATCTGGCTCTTGCGAAGCTCCGCTTCCGCATCGTGGGCCTTCTGCTGTTCAATATCGTACAGTTTGGCGCGCAAAAGCGCAAAGGCTTTTGCTTTATTCTGAAGCTGCGATTTCTCGGTCTGGCTGTATACGACGATTCCGGTCGGATAATGGGTCAGACGAACCGCAGAGTCGGTCGTATTGACGCACTGCCCGCCATTCCCGGAAGCACGCATTACGTCGATGCGGATATCTTTTTCGTCGATTTCCACATCCACTTCTTCCGCTTCCGGCATAACTGCCACGGTAATGGTCGATGTGTGAATCCGTCCGCCGGACTCTGTTTCGGGCACACGCTGTACACGGTGTACGCCGCTTTCATATTTTAATACGGAGTAGGCGCCCTGTCCCGTCACCATAAATGTTACGCTTTTCATGCCGCCGATGCCGATTTCCTCCACCTCGGCGGTCTCCACCTTCCAGCGTCTGCTCTCGGCATAATGCACATACATACGGTATATTTCCGCCGCAAACAGGGCCGCTTCATCTCCTCCGGCCCCCGCACGGATTTCCACAATAACGTTTTTATCGTCGTTCGGGTCTTTGGGCAGAAGCAGAATTTTCAGTTCCTGTTCCAGCTCCTCCACTCTTTTCTTCGATGCAGCCAGCTCTTCTTTCAGCATATCGCGCATTTCCTCATCGGATTCGCCATCCAGCATAACAAGGCTGTCCTCGATATCCTGACTGCATTTCCTGTATTCTTTATAAGCCTCCACGATCGGTGTCAGGTCGCTTTGTTCTTTCATTAACGAGCGGAAGCGTTCCTGATTATTCGCCACGGAAGGCTCGCTCAGTTCGTTCATAATTTCTTCGAATTTCCGAAGTAAATCTTCTAATTTATCAAACATGGCTATAACGATACTCCTTTCAGGGTCCCGGTTGAAAATCTGTATTTTTCAGTCCGCCCCGTCTGTCTGCTTCACCAGATACTCAAATCCTTTTCCTGCTCCGGTTCTTATCTCCGGCTCCTGTATATTCCCAACATCATATCACCAGACCCCGCACACAACTCTGTCGAGTCCCGCAAAGTCCTGAATTACTTCTACTTCGCGAAATCCCGCCGCTTCCATCAGTTCCTTTACCTCCCGGCCCTGGTCATAGCCGATTTCCATGAAAAGCCCGCCGCCGCGGGTCAGATAATTCCCAGCCCGCTTCAGAATTTCCCGGTAAAAAAACAGGCCGTCCTCTTTTCCGTCCAATGCGATAAGCGGCTCATGTTCCCTGACTTCCGGCATCAGCGTATCGATGACGTCCCGCCGGATATACGGGGGATTGGAAACAATCATCTCGAACTGCAGGCTGTCATCCGCTTTTTCAATCCTTTCAGCGTTCCGCTCCAATGCGTCAAACAAATCTCCCCGCAGAAAACTGGCACAGAGCTCTTTTCCCTCTTCCGCTTTCTTTTTTGCGCCGATGCTCTCCGCATTCCGTCTGGCCGCCGCCAGCGCCGCTTCCGATATATCCACGCCAATGCCGGTGCAGTCGTTGGAATAATATAACAGGCTCAGCAAAATGCACCCTGAACCGGTACACATATCCAGAATGCGCATTCCGTCATGCAGACGGCGCATAACCTCTTCCACCAGTATTTCCGTGTCCTGACGCGGTATCAGCACGTCAGGGTTTACATAAAAATTCAAACCCATAAACTCCTGTGTGCCCGTCAGATACTGCAATGGCATATGGCCCTTTCGCGCGGTTATAAGGTTTACATAACTTTCTTTTTCTTCCGAAGTCACTTCCCGCCCTGCATGCGCAAGCAGCGTATTTCTGTCCGTACCGCACACAAATTCCAGCAACAGTCTGGCATCCAGCTCCGCCTCGTCGATTTCCGCTTCCCGAAGCCGTTCCACGCCCCATCTGTATGCCTGTTTATAACTCAGCTTTTCCATCATCCGCCGCTTCCCCTTCCGGCACTTCCCCGGCCTCCGGTTCTGCTTCTCTTCCTCTTCTTCTCCGGATTCCGGCCCTGTTCCTCTTCTTCGGACTCCCGCCCTGTTCCTGTTCCTCTTCTTCGGACTCCGGCCCTTATTCCTGTTCCTCTTCTTCCCCGGACTCTGAATCCTCTTCTTCCGGCTCATCGTCTCTCAGCCAGGAATCGTCCACCTCATAGCCAAACGTATCATACAAATATTTTTTCCAGTCAAAAACCGCTTCTACCGCGGCGATTGCGACCTCCACCATGCTTTCGTCCGGCTCTTTCGTCGTCAGCCGCTGCAGCATCAGGCCGGGCGCCGAAATAATTCTTACGAAAATATTATCGCTTCTTCCCGCCAGTCTGATAATCTCGTACGAAATGCCCGCAATAACCGGTATCAGGGCAATGCGCAGCAGTACCTTCTGAACGGGATTTTCTACTCTGATAAAGAAAAACAAAATGACGCTGACAAACATGACAAACAGCATGAAACTGGTTCCGCAGCGCTTGTGCTGTTTGGAACTGCGCATAACATTGCGCACGGTCAGGGGCCTTCCTTTTTCGATACAGTCGATACATTTATGCTCTGCGCCATGATACATATAGACTCTGCGGATATCCTTCATCAGGGAAATCGCCAGCACATATAATATAAAAATAACGATGCGCAAAGCGCCCTCAATAATCGCCATCAAAGAAGCGTTCCTGATGTAATCCTGAAACTGCGCGGTCAGAAAATACGGCAGTACCATAAAAATCGCGACTGCAAGCACAAGAGAAAAAACCGTTGCAATCGCCGAAAAAAATTTCTCGGCCTTATCTTTGAATATCTTATTAAGCGCTTTGTCCGCCAGCGTTTCCTGTGCTTCTCCGTCCTCATAAAATGTCGCGGAAAAATTCAGGGACTTCATGCCAAGAATCAGAGAATCTACAAAATTGAAAATACCTCTGATAAACGGAATTTTCAAAAGTCTGCTTCCATGTATGACACTATGATAAGTGTCCACGTCCACTTCGATTTCTCCGTCCGGCTTACGGACTGCAACTGCATACTGCTCTCCGTTTTTCATCATAATGCCTTCCAGAACGGCCTGACCGCCGATTCCGGAATAGCGGTTGTATTTTTTTCTCACGCCAACTCCCATGCCTTTTCTACCTATTTTAGTATTCTGCATATTTTAATATTCTGCATATTTTCGTATTCTACATATTAAAGAAGGTTGAGATATTCACCCCAACCTTTTTAAGCAAACTATTTGGTTTCCACACCGTATTTTCTATTGAACTTATCAATACGTCCGCGAGCCTGTGCCGCTTTCTGCTGACCTGTGTAGAATGAATGACATTTGGAACAAACTTCTACATGAATTTCGGGTTTGGTAGAACCCGTTACGAATGTGTTTCCGCAGTTGCATGTTACAGTTGCCTGATGATACGCAGGATGAATTCCTTCTTTCATTTCAATACCCATTCCTTTCCTGAATTCTGTTCCCATCCACCACTGTTATTTCCCAACAGCCTTTACATTGTAGCATAGCTGTAAGGCGTATGCAAGTACTTTTTCTTAAATGAATTTCATCTTTTTCACCATATTGACAAATTCAAAGTTATTCCGCGTTCTTGCAAACATGTCCAGTACTTTATCGACCGCTTCTTCCGGTTTTAATCCGTTTAATGCCTTCCTGATAATATTGATGGCTTCCAGCTCTTCCGGCGTCAGCAGAAGGTCTTCTCTTCTCGTTCCCGATTTCGGAATATCGATTGCCGGGAAAACACGTCTTTCGGAAAGTTTGCGGTCCAGCACCATTTCCATATTGCCGGTTCCTTTAAATTCTTCGTATACGACATCATCCATCTTGCTTCCGGTCTCTACGAGTGCAGTCGCCAGAATGGTCAGGCTTCCGCCTTCTCGCATATTTCTGGCCGCACCGAAAAAGCGTTTCGGCATGTGGAGCGCTGCCGGGTCAAGACCGCCGGACAGAGTACGTCCACTGGGCGGAACTGTCAGGTTATAGGCCCTTGTCAGTCTGGTAATGCTGTCCAGCAGAATCACCACGTCTTTCTTGTGTTCCACGAGACGCTTTCCACGCTCGATAACCATCTCGGAAACCCGTTTATGATGTTCCGGAAGTTCGTCAAATGTGGAATAAATAACTTCCACATTGGGGCCTTCAATCGCCTCTTTAATATCCGTTACCTCTTCCGGCCGCTCGTCAATCAGCAGAATAATCAGGTGCGCCTCCGGCGTATTCCGCGTGATGGACTTGGCCGCTTCTTTCAACAGCGTCGTTTTTCCGGCTTTCGGCGGAGACACAATCATGCCCCTCTGTCCCTTACCGACCGGGCTCATTAAATCCATAATCCGCATTGCCACGGAAGAACCCGGCATTTCCAGTTTCAGACGCTCATTTGGAAAAATCGGCGTCAAATCTTCAAAATTGACTCTGCGCATCGCCACATCGGGCGCATAGCCGTTGATGGATTTGACATAAAGCAGTGCGCTGAATTTCTCGCTCTGGGTTTTGATTCTTGTATTTCCTTCCAGAATATCTCCGGTTTTTAAGCCAAATCTTCTAATCTGGCTTGGCGCCACATAGACGTCGTTTTCTCCCGGAAGATAATTTTCACACCGGATAAATCCAAAACCGTCACTCATCACTTCCAGTATGCCGTGCGCAACGATTCCACTGTCCAGTTCGGACGGAAATCTTTCCTCTTCACTGCCGGAAGAAGTCCCTTCTGTCCGTTCAGGCCTTTCGGCCCGCTCCGGGCGTTCTGCACGTTCGGACCTTTCCGCTCTTTCCGGCCGTTCTGCACGCTCCGGCTTTTCCGCTCTTTCTATCCGCTCCGTCCTGTCCGGACGCTCCGCCCGTTCCGGACGCTTCGGCACGATGGACTTCACGGCTACCTCTTTTCCTTCCGCCCTGTCCTTCTCGTCTTCCTGAAGCATCGCTTCCACCAGGTCGGCTTTTTTCATCGCAGAGGTTCCCTTGATGCCCCTTGCTTTGGCGATTTCCTTCAAATCGGCAAGCGCCAGTGATTCATACTTTTCTTTCATATATTCCTCCTGTACTTTCGCAATTTATTTCGACGCCGGAAATCCGGCTTTTTATTCTCTGTCTGTTCGCTCTTTGGTTTCTATCGGGATTCTAATACTTGATATGTATACTGAAATGACATAATATCTCGTTATTAAAGAACATTATACAACAGTTTGTCTAAATAAGGAAGAGATTTTTTGAAAAATCTCTTCCCGCCTGTAACAGCCCGGTCTCCGTCCGGTCAGAGCATCGTTCTCTGGCGGAGGCCCTGTAATAGGATGTAGACTACTTTCAGTAGTCTGGCACTTGGTGAAAAAGCGGCTTATGCTGCTTTTGAGCCTAGTACCGCTGCTTCCTTTAGTGGAGCGAAAGCGTGCCTCCAAAGAGACGATGCTCTGGCCGGACGGAGACCGGGCTGTTACAGGCGCTTATCTTACGGGCCATTTTTATCTCACGCCTTCCGGCCGCTCATCTCCAGCAGTTTCTGTTTCAGCTCTTCTTCCATATGCTGCATTTCCACTTCCGCAGTCCGTCTACGCTCCCGGCCTTCGGCCTGAATCTTCATAACCTCATCGAGGGTGGAAATCAGAGATGCGTTTGTATTCTTTAACGTTTCCATATCCACGATGCCGCGCTCCGATTCTTTGGCGCTTTCCACAGCCGCTGTCTTTAATACGGCCGCGTTTTTGCGCAACAGCTCGTTCGTCATGTCCGTAACTTCCCGCTGTGCCTTCGCCGCCTGTTCCGCATGATTGACGCCAAGCGCCAGTACCATCTGACTTTTCCAGAGGGGAATCGTATTAACAACCGTTGACTGGATTTTTTCCACCATCATCGTATCGCTGCTCTGTACGAGGCGAATCTGCGGCGCCGTCTGGATGGAAATCATTCTCGTCAGTTCCAGGTCGTGGATTTTCTTTTCAAAGCGGTCGCAGAGGCTTTCCAAATCTTTCGCTTTCTGTGCGTCTTCCGGCAGTCCGCTTAACTGTGCTTTCGCAACCAGCTCGGAAAGTTCCTCGTCCCTTGTCTTTTGCAGTTTCTTTTTCCCCGCAAGGATATACATAGACAATTCTTTAAAATAGGTGAGGTTTAAATCGTACATCTTATCCAGCACCGCGATATCTTTCAAAAGCTGAACCTGATGCTGTTCCAGTGCCTGGCAGATTTTGGTGATATTCGTCTCCGCTTTGGAATATTTGATTTTCATGGCATCCAGTTTGTTAGACGTCTTTTTAAAAATGCCGAAAATCCCCTTCGCTTCTTCTTCATCGAAATCTTTCAGCTCAGCAACGACGCCGGAAAGCATTTCTCCGATTTCTCCCAAATCCTTCGTCTTGACATTTTCCAGCGCATCTCCTGAAAAATCCGCCATTTTTTTCTGCGTGCCGACGCCGTACTGCAGAATGGCATTCGAGTTATGTAAATCAATCTGTCTGCTGAACTCGTCCACCATTTTCCGCTCTTCATCGGTCAGCATCGACTCGTCCAGCTTCTCTTCCACTTCCTTTTTGGACTCCGTTTCCACCGGAACCTGTTTTTCCTCAAGCACCTCGCCGAATACCAGCGTCGGTACTGACGCCTCCTTTATATTGCTCATTCCTGCATCGCTCATCACTGTGCTGCTCCTTTCTTCTCCGCCCTCTTAGTTTTCCTGTTTTCTTATTTTTCCTTCTGTTTTCTTATATTTTTTCTTTTAAACAATTCATTTTTGACGCTCAAATCAATCGTTGAAAATTTTATTTTTCACTTTCTGTGCTCTCAAAATCCCCGTTCAGATATCCGTCCTGTTTCAGCATGGTATGCAGTACGGAAATGTCCGTCTGGATATCCCATGCCTTTTCCCGGAAAAGCTCATCCAGAAATTTTTCAAAAGCCATATTAATCGTATCGACGGATTCTTCAATCTCCTTTTTCGTTCTGGAAATGTTTTCAAGCTCCAGATTCTGCCTGTCCAAATCCCGGTACGCTTCCAGCAGTTTCTGTGTCGTCGGAAGATAGTAATTCAACATTTTATGCAAATCCGGCGCAAGCTCCGGCTCCTTCTGCACCCTGTCGAAAATCCGTGTTACGAGAAGTTCCAGTTTGTCCAGCTTTTCGGACATCTCTTCTCCGGGAATCTCATCGTTACAGCGCCGGATTACCCGGATATAATTCTGCCCTTCTTCCAGCATTTTCTCATATTCCGTCAGGTTTTTCCCGCCGTCCGCGGACTGTCCGTTTCCGGCTTCTTCCGCCGCGTTCCGGTTCTCCGCTTTGTTTCCTTTTTCCACCTTCTGCTGTTCCCGCCGCTGTTTTTTCTCCAGTTCTTCCTTCTGCCGCTGTATTTTCTGCTGCTCCTCATAGTTTGACTGTGTCAGTCGATACTGCTCGTACAGTTCGTCGCTGACAATCAGGCAGCTCTCCTGTTTATCCAGGTGCGCCTGGGGGAACCAGCCCTTCTGAATCATTCTTTTGATATCCTTTAAAACGAACTTTCTGCTTCTTCCGGTTTTGCTGACCAGTTCTTCGATGGAGCAGTAAAGTCTCTGCTGCGCCGAAGCCACATAGCGTCTAAAACGGTTCACCCGCTCTGTCAGCGAAATCCCCCGGCATCCGAGGCCTGCCCCCGCTCCCGCCAGCAGAACAAAGAAAAGGAGCGTCGCCACATATCCGACTCCAAATCCTCCCATCAGGGCCATCAGCAGCGAAATAATCGTGAAGAATACGGAAATTCCGAAAAGGCTGAATCCAAGCGCAATCATGACCACGCCGAGCGCTTTTCCTCTCGGTTTTCCAAAAAAGCGTCTGTCCGGCCGCAGATTCGGTTTCATACGCCGGGGCGTTCTGCGCACTTCGTTCCGGCCTGATGAATCAAAGCCTGTCCACATCCCGTCCGCCGCGCCGTTTAAGTTCCTTCCCACCTCGTCCACCGCATCGTTCAGACTTTTTCCCACTTCGCCGACCGCATCGTTAAAGCTCTTTCCCATACAGCCAACCGCGCTGTTCAGATTCTGGCCGACTCCGTCAATCGCCCGGCCGACCGTATCTCCGATGGTTTTGCTGAGTCTGGAAAAATCATTCGAATCGATTGCGTCCTGTACCTGTCGCCGGATATCCTCTCCGACCTGCTGCCATTCATTATTGTTCATCTTACCCGTTCTTGCCCTTTTACGTTTCTTTTCATAAAAAATGGTCTCTTTCAATGGTTCTTTTATGATTATACGGTAAAGAAGTAAAAAATGCAATGCGCTTCCGAAGCGAAGGCCACAT
>CAJTRL010000054.1 GCA_910578715.1 uncultured Lachnospiraceae bacterium
TAAGATTTTAAATAAATATAGAATGGACGGAAGAGAGATAAATGGCAAACTGTATGAATCCATGTATCAAAGTTTTTTTGCAGACCTGTATACAAAAGATTATGCTAAAGCGATTATTGGTATAGAGTATGCAGCCCAAAATGAAAATGGAATTTTGAAATTAAAAGACTGTCGGAGTCCATTTTATAACGTAACGGATGGAGAAAGAAATACAATTGGACAGCCAGAGGTTTTTACGAAGAGTATATATTTTTATGGACCATGTATTATATATGGACACTATGTAGAAGACAGTAATACGATAGAGTCTTTCTTACAAAATTATTTGAATGAAATAGATAGTTCCATCCGTGTAGTGAATTATGGGAGCCCTGGTTATAATAGACAGCCAATCGTAGAATTGGCGCATATTTTGAATACGCCTATGAAACAGGGCGATGTGGTGGTTCTGTATTTAGATGGCTGGCAGTTTGAAGGAATAAGGAATCTGAATCTGATGAATATACTGGAAAATTATGATATTTCTGAGGACTGGTTAGTGGAAGCACCGTCACACTGCAATCACAAGATTAATAAATTATATGCGAAAGCTATTCTTGATGTAGTTATGTCATTTACTGAAGGTACGGCAAAACAGGATGAAATAAAGCCAGACAGCTATTTTATAAAAAAATTATATATCGACAGGTATTTCTCAGATTTTGAAGTATCGAAATATCAGGAAACAGGTGCTATTGTTATGAACTGTAATCCGTTTACGAATGGTCATCGCTATTTGATTGAAAAGGCACTCGAAATTGTTGACTTTCTTATAATATTTGTGGTGGAAGAAGATAGGTCGTTTTTCCATTTTGATGAGCGTTTTTCCATGGTTTGCAGTTGTGTGGAAGAATTTGAGAATGTGATGGTGGTTCCAAGTGGTCCTTTTATTTTATCACAGGTAACTTTTCCGGAATATTTTATAAAGATTCATGATGAGGATATTGCTCAGAATGCGGAAAATGATATTATGGTTTTTGCCAAATATATTGCGCCATATCTAAATATAAAATACAGGTTTGTTGGGGAAGAGCCGATGGATATCGTTACGCGGGAGTATAATATTGCCATGAAAAAAATATTACCTTTGTATGGGATTAGGCTGATAGAAATACCTCGAAAAAAAATCCAGGGAGAATATATTAGTGCAACATATGTCAGGAATTGTCTTGTGAAAGGGAAAACAGAGGTTCTGGCTAACTGGCTGCCGGAACCAGTAAGACGAAAGATTGGACTGATAATTTGAAAGAAATTAAGGAGTCTTGTGCGGGAGTCTGCCATCTTTTTTCGGTGTGACATGACAATCGAGGAATGTATGGCATGAAACGAGACAGGTTGAAAATGATAAACCGCGGGCGATGAGAAAGGCATGGATATTCATATGGAAATACCCGTAGTATTTGCAACGGATGAAAACTATTTATTTTATACGGCGGTGGCGATTACTTCAATGGCCGAGAATGCGAAAGCGGACACGTTTTACAAGGTATATATACTGGTGTCGGGAGAACTTGGGAAGGGACATTTGCTGTTTGATAAGTTACAGGAAAAGTATGACAATCTCAAAATCCACTTTCTGCCCGTGGAAGAAAGCCTGTTTCGGAACGTGCATATTCACAATTCTCATGTGACAAAGGCGACGTTTTACAGGCTGTTACTTGGGAACTTGTTACAGGAAGACAAATGCCTGTATCTGGATTCGGATATCATTGTCAATACCGACTTACAGGAACTGTATGCGACAGAACTGCAATCTGCATATATCGCGGGTGTAAGGGATTTATGGCTGGACCTGATGGAAGAAGAGGAGCGGGAAGAACGGCGGATAAAGACGGGAATACCTTCAATGGAACAATACGTCAATGCGGGTGTGCTTCTTTTTCATCTGAAGAAAATACGCAGGGACGGTATGACCGAAAAGTTTTGCGCCCATATGCAAAAGGACTACCCCTATGAAGACCAGGACATTGTGAACGTATGCTGTTATGACCATATCAGACGGCTTCCGGCAAAATGGAATCTTTTTACGCTGTTTATGGGACAACGGGAAATGCTGGAACAGAAAGGAATCGATAAAGAAACCATCCATCAGATGAAGGAAAGGAAAGGCATTATTCATTACGCCACGCCCTTCATCAGACCCTGGGAATCACGACGTTTCCTCTGCAACGATATCTGGTGGCAGTATGCGGAAATCTGGCGTGATACGCCGGAATTCCGGCGTTTGGAAAAAAGCGTGCGGCAGCGGGAAATCGGATATTCGGAGGAAGCGACGGCCGCATACTGTACCGCTTACCGGACTGTCTATATCTGGGGCTTTACCGCATTTGGAAGAAGCCTCCTGAATGCCCTGATGGAGCGGGAGGTAAATCAAATTTCTGCTTTTATTGATAATGATGCTGAAAAACAGAAGTTTACCTATTGCGGGAAACCGGTGGCGCCTTCCGGCAGTATCAATTATGAACCGGGAAAATGCGCCTTTCTCATAGCGAGCCAGAAGAGCGGAAAAGAAATACAGAAGATGCTGGCGGAAAAAGGCGTCAGAGAGGAAGATATCGTATGTTTTATCCGGAAAAACGATTATTATTACCAATGTCTGCGCCCGGAATTTCGGAAAGAAGAAGGTTTTGTTGATTAAAATGCCGCATGCGCGGCGGAATGAGAGGAAAAATGACAGATATTTCCGTAATTGTGCCAATTTATAACGTAGAGCCATACCTGGAGGAATGCCTGGACAGTCTGACTGCGCAGACATACCGGAATATGGAGTTTCTCTGTATCGACGACGGTTCCACGGATGCTTCCCTCCCTATTCTTCAGAAATATGCGGCGAAAGATTCCAGATTCAAAGTCATAAGCAAGCCGAACGAAGGCTATGGAAAGACGATGAACAGGGGCCTGACGCTGGCGGCTTCCCCCTGGGTCGGCATCGTGGAAAGCGATGACTTTGTGAAAGCGGATATGTTCGAGAAGCTGTATGAAGCGGCGGCGGACAGTGATGCGGATATCATTAAGTGTAATTTTTTTAAATACAGAACCGGAGATGGGAAAGAAAAGAATTACAGCAGGGAATATCCGGAACGTTTTTTTGGAAAAGAAATCTGTCCGATAGACGAGCCTGAAATCTATGACGCGCACAGCAGTATCTGGGCCGGCATCTACCGGAAGGCTTTTCTGGAGGAGAACCATATCGGATTCAGTGAAACGCCGGGAGCCTCCTATCAGGATATCGGGTTTCATTTTCAGGCGCTTTCTTCGGCGCGGAAGATAAAAATTATCGAGGATGCGCTGATTTATTATCGTACGGATAATCTTGGTTCGTCGGTCTATCATCCAGGGAAAATTTTCTGTATTTCGGATGAGATTCATACAATCGAAGCGTATATTGGAAAGCAGTCTGCGGAACGGCAGGCAAAGCTGTGGCCTATCTGTATGCGTAAGAAGTTTTATGATTACCGCTGGAATTATCTGCGCCTTGCGCCGGAATTTCAGTATGCTTTTTTAAAGCTGATGGCAGAAGAGTTTACTGCGGATGAGAAAGCGGGAAAATTTAAGAAGGTTCAATGGAGAGAGGAAAGGCACAGGGAAGAACTGAAAGAGATAATAACGGATTACACGGCCTTTTTCCGGCGGACCAGAAGCCTGGATTATGTGGATGAGAGAGTTCAGGTTGCGGGTATCGTAAACCAGAAAGTTTATCTGAAAGGAATTTTACAGGAAATCAGAGAAGCCGAATGCGCCGTCATTTATGGCGCGGGCATCCGGGGAAAGTGGCTGGCGGAAAGGCTGCTCGAAAAGGGAGTTCCCATTGCAAAACTGTTGTTTGCCGTATCGAGGAAAGAGCCGGGGCAGTATGGGACGGATGACAAAATAATGGGGATTCCTGTGATAGAAATTAGTGAGATAACCGTGGAACGGGAGCCTGTTTTTGTCATGATTGCGGTAAAAGGAGAAGCGCAGATAGAGATGCTTGGGACGCTGCACAGGCTCGGAATCGAAAATGCGGCTTTGGTCGATGAGGAGTTCATGAAGCTGGTGCGGATTCAGATATAGAAAAACAGTGGGTTGAAAGAAAGACCGGCGCAGGCGACTGCGGACATGTCGTATACAATATGCTTCACAATGTACGGATTGAAGTATCCTGTTTTTGCGATAATAAGATGGGCGGGAAGATGGATGAACAGACAGGCCTTGAAATTGTAAGACCGGAATATCTGAAAGGAAATATTCATAAAGTTGTCATTTTAATCTGCGTTGTGGAGGAGGATATTTATCGTTCTATTTATGAACAGATGATATCGTGCGGGTTTGATAAAGCACAGTTATACAGGATGCGGGATTACTATGATAGGCTTTCGACGGCCTATCTGGAAAAACATATGCAAAAATACAAGGACGTGTACCAGCTTCTGGAAGATGATTTTTCCCCGGATGATTTATATGAAATTCCTATTCTGATTAAGAAGATGAATCCGGAATATAAATTATATTTACGACAGTATGCAAATTTAAGATTTGAGACCGTTTTGTACGCATTATAGAAAATATACAAAAAGGAGACAGGAATATATGCCCAAAATATCAGTTATCCTTCCCTCTCTCAACGTGGCTGCCTATATCCGGGAATGCGTCGAGAGTGTCATCAGTCAGACATTACGGGACATTGAAATTCTGTGTATCGACGCCGGTTCGACCGACGGAACTTATGAAATTTTACAGGAATATGCCGCGAAGGACAGCCGTATCAGCCTGACTTTGTCTGAGAAAAAAAGTTATGGTTATCAGATAAATCTCGGCATGGATATGGCGAAAGGGGAATATATCGGAATTGTTGAGACGGACGACAGCATAGAGTCCGATATGTATGAAGTTCTGTACCGGACGGCGTCAGAAGAGAATCTCGATTATGTAAAGGCCGGATTCTATACGTTGGTCACGCCCTATGAAGGGGAGCGGTATCTGCTGGAGCATCCGATAGGCGATACGGGCAAAGTGATTTCCGCGCAATATTTTATCGACAAAAATCTTTCGCCGGATGTTTACATATGGAATGGAATTTACCGGAAAACGTTTATGCAGCAGTTTCATATTCGGCTGAACGAAAGTCCGGGAGCCGCTTTTCAGGACTGCGGATTCCGTTATTTGACGGATATGAATTTAAGAAGAGGAATGTTTCTCGACAGATTGTTTTATCATTACAGGCGGGACAATGCTGCGGCATCGACTTATAACCCGCATTTTGCCAGATTTAATCTATCGGAGTGCCGCTATATTCGGAAGCGGATGGAGGAAGACGGCATCGATGACAGGGCAAAATGGGCTTTTATGGCCAGAGAAACCGTGATGATGGCGCTTTCCCCTTATACGACGTTTCGGGAATACAGCGAACCGAATGACGAAATTTTGTTATCACTCGGTGAGTTTCGGAAGATTATCATGCGTGACAGGGAAGAGGGGCTCCTGAAACAGGAAGAGATGCTTCCGGCACATTGGATAGAGATGCGTCTTTTTACGGAGCATCCGGAAGCATATGAGGCTTATATTGGAATCAAAGCCAAAGCGGACTATGATGTCTATGGAAATTTGGTACGGGAAATGTCGGAGAAAAAGCAGCTTATCGTTTTTTGCACCGGAAAAGTGGCTAAATTTGCCCTGTGCCTTTTGCGGATGAACAGGCTGGAAAATATTGTGGCTCTGTGCGATAACGACAGTAGGAAATGGGGAAGCAGCTATTATGGACATGAAATCATGCCGCCTGAAGATGCAATCGGGCGGTACCCGGAAGCGCACTATCTGGTGGCGAATATGATACAGCCGGAGGAAATTGTGCGGCAGCTTTTGAACAGCGGCATCGCGGAGGAGCGGATATCGGTTTATAAGCTGCCATTAAATGCTTTTGGAAGTACGAACTTATTTATGCGCGGTTTGTAGAAAAAAGGTGCTGTGAATGGGAGCAACGATGAAACTGGTAGTCTTTGGACTTGGAAATTATTTTCAGATACAGAAATCAAAATTGTGGAGCCTTCCCGATGTGGAGATTACCGCTTTCACAGACAATAATTGTGCATTATGGGGCCAAACAGTGGAAAAAGTGCCGATAATCTCACCGGCCGACATTTTGTCGGCGGGGTTCGACAAGGTGGTAATCGTGAGTCTCTATGTGAGCGAGATTTATAAGCAACTACTGGAGCTTGGAGTAGAACGGAATAAAATCATATCGTGGCCGCATTTTTGGGCAGAGCGGATGAAAGGGCAAATGGAAGTGTTTGCACCGGAAGTCCTAACAAATGAATGTAGAAAAAAGCTGTTAATCATATCGAATGATTTAAACTATGACGGCGCATCCCTTGCCGCGATTCATGCGGCGGAAGCGGCCGGAAGATTTTACAGCGTAGTTCTTGCGGTACCGGCGGGAAATAAAAAATTAATAATGGAGACGACGGCTGCGGGGATTACTGTTGTCGTTTGTGCAGCCCTGCCATGGACTGGAGAGGCGGAGCGGAATTGGATGGAGCAGTTTGCTGCCGTGTTAGTAAATACTTATCCGATGATAGAGAGTGTGTTGGAGATTAGAAAATTTCGTCCTGTTTTATGGTGGATTCATGAGAGCGCCGGAAATTATCCGATTGTGGAAATGCAGTACCCGGACGGGCTGCCTGAAAGAAAATTTTCGGATGTGCATCTCTGTGCGGTCAGCGGGATAGCCCGCCGGAATTTTAATATTGTATATCCCGGGCAGTGTAGTATGATACTGCCGACCGGCATTCCGGATAAACGGAAGAAAAAAGAAAAGGAAAGCCAGAATTTCAGAATGGTATTTGCCGTTATCGGCGTAGTGTATGAGCAGAAAGGGCAGGATTTCTTCTTAGAAGCGGCGGAAAAACTGGATGCCGGTCTGGAAGCAGAATTTTGGATTATCGGCAGGATGGATGATACGGCGTTTTCCGGAAAAATAAGGGAAAAGGCGGAAAGAATGCGTTCTGTCAGATTACTGGGGGAACTGACGAGAGAGGAAATGGATGTGATATTTCCAGAGATTGATGTGGTGGTCTGCGCTTCACAGGAAGAAACCTTATCCATTACCGTGATAGAGGGAATGATGTGGGAGAAAATACCGATTGCAACGGATAATACCGGAATCGCGGACTATATTGAGAATGAAAAAAATGGTTTTCTGGTAACATATCGGGATGTGGATTTGCTGGCAGAAAAAATGAAATGGATTGTTGCTCACAAAGATGAACTGGCAAAAATGCGGAAAGCCGCCAGAAAAACTTATGAAGCGAATTTCAGCATGGGCAGATTTGGAGAAAATCTGAAATGGATGCTATGCGAGGCAGAAAGAGAATGGGCTGAGCAGAAAGAAAAAAACAGCGGAAAGAAAAAAACAGAAAAACAAAGACAGGAGTAAACATGACACCACAACAACGTATAAAAGAATTGCCCAAAGCGATTATCAAATGGTATGCAATCGAAAAAGAAAGAAAAATCGCCTGTATCGTATACCGGGAGGGAAACAGCGGCATCATTGCCGAAGCGCTGGAAGAAGCCAGACACCGGGTGTGCCGCCTGACATTCGAAGAACTGATGGCCGGAGCGGCTGACAGGGAAGCTGGCATGCCCGACGGCGGCTCGTGCGGAAGGGAGTTTTACGACTTCATCATCGCCGTCGATGTCCTGGAATATGCCGAAACCCCGGTAGCTTTGTTATGCCGCATCAGAAGTCTGCTCAAACCGGACGGGAAACTTCTGCTGGCGGCGGATAACCGCTTGGGAATCCGGTACTTTTGCGGGGACCAGGATTTTTTTACCAACAAAAATTATGACGGCATCGAAAATTACAGGCATCTGCTTTCCTGGGAGCGGGAGGCCGTGACGGGCAGGGCGTATGCCAAAGCGGAGATAAGCGGGTTTCTGGAAAAGGCGGGATTTTCGAAATACCGTTTCTTTTCCGTATTTCCGCGAATCTCCAATCCGCAGCTGCTTCTTGCGGAGGACTATGAGCCGAACGAAGCGCTGGATATCAGGATATTTCCCGAATACAACAGCCCCGATACGGTGTTCCTCATGGAGGAGGAGCTCTATCCGTCATTGCTGGAAAATCATCTTCTACATGGAATGGCGAACGGTTTTTTTGTGGAATGTCCTTTAGACGGCGGGTATTCTCCGGTGAATCAGGTGACGCTTTCCGGGGAGCGGGGGGCGGAAAACGCGATGGCGACGATTGTGCGGCGTGACGGATTCGTGGAAAAGCGCGCATTGTACCCGGAGGGACAGGAGAAATTGCGGATGCTTTTGGACAATCAGCGGTATCTGGAAGCGCATGGCGTACGGATGATTGACGCAGAACTTTCCGCAGATGCCCTGGTGATGCCATATGTGTGCGCAGCTCCGGCCAATGATTATTTCCGAACGCTGTTCATGCGGGACAAGGACGCCTTTTTACGGGCGCTGGACGCCTTCTGGGAGATGATTTTGCATTCATCGGAACATGCGCGGCCCGAAGAGATAGACTGGGAGCGGTTTGAACCGGGGTGGGAAAAGCGGAAAAAGGATGACCCGAACCGGGATAAATGGAAAAATCTCGCCTGTGGTTCCGCGGCTGAACGGGAGGAGCTGGGAGTCATTTTAAAACGGGGATATCTCGACCTGGTTTCTTTAAATTGCTTTTATCTGGAGGAGTCGTTTGTATTTTATGACCAGGAGCTGTATCTGGAAAACGTGCCGGCGAAGGCTGTTATGTTAAGAACGATAGAGTTTATCTACAAATTTAATGACCAGCTCGATGCTGTGATTCCGCGAAACGAGCTGATGGCGCGGTATGGGATTACGAAACACTGGGACTTGCTCTATAAATTCATCGGGCATTTTCTGGCGCTGCTGCGGGGGGACGACGGCCTTTCCGATTATTTTAAGGAAGGACGGCGGGAATACGAGACGGTCATGGAAAACCGCAGGAGACTCAACTATTCCGGAGAAGAATACGCCATGATTTTCAAGGATATTTTTCACCATATCGAAGGACGTAAACTTTATCTGTTCGGTTCGGGAAAATATGCGAAATATTTTCGGGAAAAGTACGGGGAAAAATATCCGGTATGCGGTTATCTGGACAACGACGAAAGCCGTCAGGGAACGACGGTGGACGGACTGCCGGTTCTGGCTCCCGGCGTATTAAAAGAGATGAATCCGGTGGAGTATAAAGTTTTAATCTGCATTCGGAATTATATGCCGGTGGTGAGACAGCTCCGGAAGGCGGGGATTCCCAATTTCAGCGTATACGACCCGAATTGCGTATATCAGGAAGCGAAACGGCCGGCTATGGAAGGCGGAAGCAAAAAATACAATATCGGATATATCGCGGGTGTTTTTGACCTTTTTCATATCGGGCATCTGAATTTGTTCCGGCGGGCGAAGGAACAATGCAATTATCTGATTGTGGGGGTGGTGACGGATGAAGGCGTTATACGGCATAAAAAGTCGAGTCCTAAAATTCCGTTTGACGAACGGATGGAAATCGTGCGCGCCTGCCGGTATGTGGACCGGGCGGTAGAGATTCCGCTTGACAAGGGCGATACGGACGAGGCATACCGCCGCTATCAATTTGATGTGCAGTTTTCGGGAAGCGATTATGCGGATGACCCGAAGTGGGAGGCGAAAAGGGAATTTCTGCAAAAACACGGGGCGGATTTGGTGTTTTTCCCTTACACGGAAGGAATCAGCACGACGCAGCTCAAAGAAATGGTCGGGGAAAAAGTCTTATGAAAAGAATCGAAAAGATAGAGGAGCTGGCGGAAGCACTCGGACGGGCGGCTCATGTGAAACTTTATGGTGCCGGGTTAAAACTGGCTTCTTTCATGGAAATGATAACGGAACTAAAAATGCCTCTCCGCGCGGAATGCGTCCTGGTATCTTCCGCGAGAGGAAATCCGTCTATGGTTTTTGGCATTCCGGTGGAGGGGGTATCAGAAGCGGTTTTCCATGACATGGATGTAATTCTTCTGACGATGAGCGAGCGTTTTGTGGCGGATGCGGAAGAGAACCTGGCGCGGCGGGGCGTCACCCGGAACATTTACAGCATTGATTATGCGATGGTGGATGCGATTCCTTATCAAAAGGTATTCGAATCCGTTAAGCCGTTTGTGCAAAGCCGCCTGTGGCTGTCAGGGGACAGGAACCTTCCGGTCAAAACGGATGAAAACTATGTCTGGAGCTGCTGGTGGCAGGGAGAAGAAAATGCGCCGGAACTGGTAAAAAAATGTTGGGAGAGCCAGCGGAAACGAATTCCCGAAGGAACGAAGCACGTTATCATCACATGGGATAATTATCGGAATTATATGGAACTGCCGGAATATGTGGTTGAAAAAGCAAAACGGGGAAGCCTTCTTCCGGCTCACTTAGCGGATATCGTCCGGTGCATTTTGCTTTATAAGTACGGCGGAATATGGCTGGACGCAACGGTATATATGACGGACAGACTGCCGGAAGCGTGCTTTTCCTATGAAATATTGACCCGGAGCACGGGGGAAAGGATTTACTGTACCGATGTTTCGTGGGTGACATGGTTTCTCGGCGGCAGAAAGGGACAGGAACTGTACCGGTTTCTGATGGAAGCCTTTTTCTACTATTTGAAAGAATACGATAAAATTCTCCATTATTATATGATAGACTTCCTGATTGCGATAGCCTGTAACGAAATAGAGGGTATCGGGGAAACGTTCCAAAAAATTCCGGTCAATAACCAGAATGCCGCCGAATTGCAGAAGTATCTGGCGGAAGCGTATGACAGGGAATTGTACCGGACCTGTACGGAAGGCGGATTCTTACAGAAACTGACTTATAAAGGCGGCGGCTATGCGGAAAACTCCCTGTACAGATACCTGATGGGGGCAAATATGTTAGATGCGGACAGAAAGCGAGGCGGCACATGAAAAAGGTTTGTGCGATGGCGGGAACCATTTTTAACCCCGAAAAACCGGGGCAGAGCATTCGGGAATTGAAGACGGTGGGAATTCAGGGGATTATGTTTGACTATGGCATTTTCGCATCGGCGGAATGGATATTACAGAACGAAGAGCAGAAGGACTCGAAATGGAAGCCGGAGCGTACCGTGGAGTATTATGACAAAGTGATGGCGGCGTTTGCTGAGTACGATTTTCTGCCTTCTGTTGCAAGGCTGCCTTTTACCAAGCCACAGGTGCGGCTGAAAGACTCCCGTCAATATGCGAAGCTGAATAGTCTCATTCTTCGGATAAACAAAGACTGCATTCGCGCCTGTGAAAAAATCGGATGTGAAATGATTATTGTGCAGCCTCTGTCTGTCGGTGTGGAGCGGGAAAAAGAATGGGAGACAAACAAAGCGTTTTATCTGGAGCTGGCCGCCTGGTGTGAGCGGGCGGAGACAAAACTGCTGCTTATAAACCAATGCCGGAACCTGAACGGACATCTGGTGCGGGGAATTTGTTCGGACGGCGAGATGGCGGCTGAGTGGATTGATGCGCTGAACCGGGAGACGGCAAAGCGGAGCGGAACGCCGGAGGACGCGTCAATATCGGACGGCGTATCGGCATCGGAACGTTTCGGATTCTGCCTGGATATCGGAAACTGTAATCTCTGCGGCCCCAATATGCAGTATATGGCGGAAGCTCTGGGAAAGCGGATAAAGGCTGTCATCCTGACGGAAAATGACGGACAGAACAATGCGAAATTACTGCCTTTTACAAGCGCATACGGAAGAAAATCCACGCTCGACTGGCTTGGCGTTATCAGGGGACTGCGGGAGACTGCTTTTGACGGATATCTGATTCTGGAAACGGTGGACACGACGGTGTCTTTTTCCCCGCTCTTACAGCCATATCTGTTTCCGGTATATAAGGCGCTTCTCGATTATTTTGAAATGCAGATTGCGATTGAAGGGGATTTAAAAAAATACGAGCATATCGTATTGTTTGGCGCCGGAAATATGTGCCGGAATTATATGAAGTGTTACGGGAAAAAATATCCGCCGCTTTTTACCTGCGACAACAATCCGAAATTATGGGGAACGGAATTTGAGGGTCTGGAAATCAAAGCGCCGGAAGCATTAAAAAATCTGCCGGAAAACAGCGGTGTGATTATCTGCAATATTTTTTACCGGGAGATAGAGGCGCAGCTGCATTCGATGGGAATTGAAAATATCGGATATTTTAACGATGAGTATATGCCTTCTTTTTATTTTGACAGACTGAAGCGGGAAGAGGATTTTGAAGAAGCATCGGAAAAAGAAACATTGGATGCGGAAGAAAAGAAGAGCCACGGCAAAGGAAAGCAAGCGAGGGGAATGCGATGTTAAAAATCGGCGTCCAGACCAAAAATATCATAAACGATGACTGCCCGGGAAAAGGCTTTGCCCTACTTGCGCAGACGGGATTTCACTGTGTGGATTTCAGCCTCAATGATTATTTGCGCAATTCCGCCATTTATCAATCGAAGCGTAACGCTTTTTTTGATAAATCCACCGTGGAACTGGAAGAATTTTTTACGCCGCACAAAAAAGGGGCCCAAAAAGCGGGGATTGCCATCCATCAGCTGCATATGCCCTATCCAATTTATGTGCCGGGCGGCGACGAGGAGCTGAACGCATATCTCTGGAACGTGGTCGCGCCAAAGAGCCTGGAAATATGCGCTTTTTTCGGATGTTCTTATCTTGTGGTACATGGCTTTAAACTGGCCCGTTTTCTCGGTTCCGAAGAAGTGGAATGGGAACAGACGGAGAAATTCCTGAATTTTCTGGCGCCGATGGCGAAAGAAATGGGGATTACGCTGTGCATTGAAAATCTGTACGACAGCATAGGCGGTCATCTTGTGGAAGGGCCGTGCTGTCATGCGGGAAAAGCCGTGGAGCGAATCAGGCGTATGAACGATAAGTACGGCGCGGAGGTGGTAGGTTTTTGCTTTGATACCGGGCATGCAAATCTTATCGGGCTTGATTTTGAAAAGTTTATCACGACTCTTGGCAGTCATTTAAAAGTACTGCATATTCACGATAACGACGGCGCATCTGACCTGCACCAGCTTCCTTTCACGTTTACAAGGACGAGGGAAAATCTGCCATCCACGGACTGGGAAGGGTTTATTAGCGGATTAAAAAAGATTCGGTTTGACGGGGCGCTGAGTTTTGAAACAGCGCCCGTACTGAACGCTTTCCCGGAAGAAATGAAGGCGGATGTCCTTGCGCTTATCGCGGGGACGGGGAAATATCTGCGGTCACGTATTCTGTGAACCGCTGGCCTTTTTCCTGTATTCCGAAGGCGAAAAGCCCTTCTGCTTGTGAAACAGTCTGCTGAAATATAACGGGTTGTCATAACCGACGATATGGCCGATTTCAGAGACGGTATAAGTCGTTTTTTCTAACAGCATCTGGGCGTTGGTGATGCGGATGGAAACGATATACTGCATGGGTGTCATGCCGGTGTATTGCTTGAAGTTCCGGATAAACCAGCTGACGCTCATGCCTTTGGAAGCGGCATATTCCGCAATATGAATATCTGTATTGTAGTTGTCGTTAAAATACTGGGCGGCGATATCCATTTCCGTATCCAGGTATTCGTTACAAAGTTTCCGTTCTTTGGCGATACGTCTGTGGACTGCAATCAGCAGCTGTCTTAATAGGAGAACGAGCAGCTCTTCATAATCGGGCTCGCATCTTTGCAGCTCAATGATGGCTCTTTTAAAAATTCTTGCATATTCCAGCGAAGTGCCCACATAGAAAACGCGCATATCATCGGAAATGCCGTAACTTCGCAGAATATTCTTCACGTTATTTCCGGTAAAATGAATCCAGTAAACTTCTGTTTTATCCACACCGTAGTATTCATATTTCTGAAATTCTTTTGGTCTGTACAGTACCATGTTTCCGGCATGCACAATCGTATCGTTTTCCTCATTGTCAAAATGAAAATGGGCTATTCCGGCGGAGACATACAGAATCTGATAGTCGAGCCGTCCGCGGGGACGGTGGGTAGGCCATCTCGGATGGTTTATCAGACGGTATGTACCGCAGCTGACGACTGCTAACGGCCTGCTTTTGTCTTTGTAATTCATAAGGGAAGTGTTCAGAAAACCGGAATTGATATACATACGAATCCTCATGCCTTTCTTTCATCCGAAACTCTTTTTCTTAATATTGTATCATTTTGTGTATGTTTTGTCTAATTGTATTCATAGTCAGAAAAAGTGATAAAACTGTATAATAATCATGATATATCGCCAATAAAGCTAAGGACACGGTATCGGAAGAAAAAGACAGCAGGAAATTCCGGGAAGGTTCTGAAAAAGCGGGATGCGTCGAATAAAAAGGAGAAAAAGGAGCATGGAAGAAAAAACGTATTTAAAATGGTATAACAAAGTCGGTTACGGCTCCGGCGATATTGCCGGAAATGTGGTATACGCTTTTTTATCGTCTTTCGTTATGATTTATCTGACCAATTCCATCGGCCTTTCGGCGGGCATTGTGGGAACGCTGATTGCGGTTTCCAAACTGTTTGACGGCGTGACGGATGTTTTTTTCGGTGCGATGATTGATAAAACACACAGCAGCTTCGGAAAAGCAAGGCCATGGATGTTGTACGGTTATGTGGGATGCGCGGTTACGCTGATTGCGATTTTTGCGATTCCGGCGGATATCAGCACGACGGCACAGTACGCCTGGTTTTTTATCGCGTACACCATGTTAAACGCGGTATTTTATACGGCAAATAACATTGCCTACTCGGCGCTGACATCTCTTTGTACGACCAATAGTAAAGAGCGTGTACAGATGGGCTCCTGCCGGTTTATTTTTGCATTCGCGACGAGCCTTCTGATTCAGTCGCTGACAGTCGGTTTTGTGGCGGACTGCGGCGGAGGCGCACAGGCGTGGCGCCTTGTAGCGGTCTGCTATGCGCTCATCGGCCTGATTATTAATACCATATCCTGTCTGTCCGTCAGAGAACTTTCGGAAGAAGAACTGATAAAGAGCGAAGAGCGGGAAACGGGCGGCCAGCCCGCAGAAAAATACGGTCTGATAGAAGCGGTAAGGCTGCTCGCGGCAAATAAATTTTATCTGATGATTTGCGGCGTTTATATATTACAGCAGCTGTACAGCGCCATGATTAATGCCGGAATTTACTATATGACATATGTCCTGAAAAACGAAACTTTGTATGGTGTTTTTTCCTGGGCGGTTAATATTCCGCTCATCGCCGCACTGATTCTGACGCCGACGCTGGTGGGAAAGTGGAAAGGGCTTTATAAACTGAATCTGCGGGGATATATGCTCGCGGCGGCGGGGCGTCTGTTCGTCGTTGCGGCGGCATATCTGGGGAGTATTCCGCTGATGCTGTTGTTTACTGCGCTGGCGGCTTTCGGTCAGGGACCCTGGTAGGGAGACATGAACGCGGTCATCGCCTCCTGTTCCGAGTATACTTTTTTAACGAAGGGAAAAAGAGTAGACGGAACGATGTATTCCTGTACCTCGCTCGGAACGAAGCTCGGCGGCGGTCTCGGAACCGCCGTTTCGGGATGGCTGCTGGAAATCAGTGGTTTTTCAGGAACGCTGGCTGTCCAGCCGGATTCCTGTATCAGAATGCTGCATTTCATGTATTTATGGCTGCCGTTTCTTTTGAACATATTGATATTGTTCATCCTGTCAAAGATGAAGGTGGAAGAAACGAATGAAAAGATAAAAAAAGAAATGGCGGTTTCCGCACCTTACGCATGTCGGGGTTGTGGGGACGACGGATTCATGATAAAGAAAGGGCAGTGAAATACCCGTTAATTTGAATTGGAAGGCAGTCAGAAGTTGTAATGGGACAGGAGAAAGGAGTGGACATCGGAGTGCATTTGCAATATCAGGAAACAAAAGAAAGAATTATATTCCGGCATGGGGATTCCAGGCATATGCCGCCGCATCTTCATGATTCGCTGGAAGTCATATACGTTACGGATGGAACGCTGGAAGTCGGAATCGGAACGGAGCTGTACCACATGGACGCGGGAGATATCGCTTTGATTTTCCCGGATGTGATGCACCATTTCCGGGTTTTTTCCGAAGGAGAAAACTACGCATGTTATATTCAGATACCTCCCGCTGCGTGCGGTGCGTTCGTAGAAAAAATACAAAAATACAGTCCGCAGAATCCGGTTATCGACAGGGCGGCCGTGGGGGAAGAGGTATGCGCCGCTTTAAAAGGTCTGTCCGGCGTCAGTCAGGAAGAGTTTGTGCTGGCACAGGCTTATGTGCAGATTTTACTGGCAAAATGTCTGCCGGAAATGGAACTGCGGCTAAAAGAGTGCAGCGGAAACGATGACATCGTTTATCAGGCAGCAGCTTATATCGCGGCCAATTTCCGCGAAAGTTTAAGCCTTGCGTCGGTGGCGTCGGAACTGGGCGTCAGCAAATATGTACTGTCCCGCATTTTTTCCGGGATTTTTTGCTGTAATTTTAACAGGTACTTAAATGACGCCCGGCTGAATTATGCGTGTATCTGTCTGGAAAATACGAATCGGACGATTACCGAAATCTGTCTGGAAAGCGGTTTTGAAAGCCAGCGGACCTTTAACCGCGCCTTTAAAGAGCAGTACCGGATGACGCCCAGGGAATACCGGAAAGCGAAGTGTCCGCCGGGAATGTGAGCGTATCCGCGGCCTGCCGGATAAACATAACCGGGCATGGAAGCGCCATCTTTCCGGCCCGTGCGCATAAAAGGCCGCCGCCCGGCATTGGAGCCGGAGCGGCGGTCTTTGTCGCTCTGCTTTTTTTGACAGGGTCAGCAGTATTCCCGCATGTTGATATTGTAGTAAAACGGAAGAGCATTTTTCGTATATCCGCTTGTCTGAACGCAGATGTTTTTTTGTTCTTCTTTTTTACATGCTTCGTCGAATACTTCCGAGAAAAACTTATTCGAAAGGGAATCCGGCGAATCCCGCTTGGACTGGTGTTTTTCATCGTCGGAAGAAGTCTTCCTGAGACGCGGTATCACCGCAACCGCCTGAACTTTATAAAGCCTGTCATATCCGTATGCTTCGAGTCCCTCCCTGGAATCAACTTTTATTGTTCTACTATTTATATCGGCATAAACAGACAGAAAATAAGGGGATGGACAGGGGAATTTTCTGACGATTTTGTTGCGCTTATATGTAGTAACAATTGCAAGTATTACGATATTCTTCCTTTTTCACAAAACATCGCTTATACTATAAATGGTCTTTTATTTCTGCGGGCAGCGAGCCAGACAGACGTGCCAGCACGGATATCTGGCGATTGCCGCAAGGCTGAATAAGGAGGATAGTGATATGAAAGTAATTTTGGTAAACGGAAGTTCAAGAAATCAGGGGTGTACTCATACCGCATTGGAGGAAGTGGCGCGGGCGCTGCGGGAAGAAGGCATAGAGACGGAACATTTTTTTATTGGAAATGAGCCGCTTTCCGACTGTATTGCCTGCGGCAGATGCAGAGAAATCGGAAAATGCGTCCTGGAGGATAGCGTTAATCTGTTTGTGGAAAAGGCAAAAGAATGCGACGGGTTCGTGTTCGGCTCCCCGGTATATTATGCGCATCCGAGCGGCCGGCTGTTAAGTTTTATGGACAGGGCATTTTATTCCGGCAAAAGTGCGTTTGCCCATAAGCCGGCGGCGGCCGTGCTGAGTGCGAGAAGGGCGGGAACGACGGCTTCATTCGACGTCATCAATAAGTATTTTACCATCTCTTCCATGCCGATTGTTTCTTCCACCTATTGGAATCATGTTTACGGAAACAGGCCGGAGGAAGTGCTCCAGGATGCGGAAGGGCTTATGACGATGTACAATATCGGGAAAAACATGGCCTGGCTGCTAAAATGTATTGAGCTCGGAAAAGAAAACGGCGTGCTGGTTCCGGAGAATCAGAAGGTGACGACGAACTTTATCCGGTAACGGGTAACAGTTCAGCCGCCGTCCGGACAGTTTTAATATCCATAAATTAAAAAAAAGGTTGACAGATGACTACCTATACCGTATGATGGATAAAAAGGTAGTCATTTGTCAACCTTTTTATTCAGGTGACTTATGAAAAATTCAGTAAGAGAAGGAGAATATCCGATGATAAAATTGTCAGAAGCAGAGTGGAAAGTGATGAATCTCCTCTGGGAAGAGGCGCCGCAGACGATTACGCAGATTACCGGTCACTTTAAGGAAACGACGGGATGGACCAAGCATACGGTCATGACTTTCCTGCGCCGCATGGAGGAAAAGGGTGCGGTTCATTATGAAGAAGGGACGCGGGCAAAGCTCTTTTATCCCGATATTGAAAAAAAGGAGGCGGCTTTTCAGGAGACGGAGGAATTTCTGGACAAGGTATTTAACGGCCGGCTCGGGCTGATGCTGAACACAATGATAGAGAAAAAAACACTGTCCGGGGACGAAATTGCCGAACTTTATGAGATTTTGAAAAAAGCAGAGGAAAGCTGAAAGAAAAGAATTTCAAATGTTGAATAAATTCGGTTTTTGGATATGAGAGCCTGCCAGGGCAGGCAGAGGGGAGTGAATATGAGAGATTTTATGATTACTTCTTCGGTTTTAACAGGCGTTGTGTTAATGCTCCGGTATCTTGCGAAAGACCGGTTAAATCCCATAGTGCAGTATGCACTCTGGATTCCGGTCATGCTGCGGCTTCTGATACCTGTGCCGTGGTGGGACAGCCGGTTCAGCGTTCTGAATCTGATTCCCGAAAGTCTATTGCAAAGCGATACGGTTTCGGAAACGGAAAAATACGCTGACATCTTTGCTGTGGGTGAAAATGTAAATATGGAAACTGGCGGAAACCGGGAGGACTGGGGAAAGAACAGCACCGGGGACCTGACGGAATCGGGAATAGGAAGTGCCGGAGTTCTGACGGAATCGGGAATGGGAAATGCCGGAGTTCTGACGGAATCGGGAATGAGAAGTGCCGGAGTTCTGACGGAATCAGGAACTGGAAGCACCGGAGACCTGTCGGAAGCAAGGATTGGAGGCACCGGAAGCCTGTCAGATACAGAAATCGGAGCGGTGCAAAAAGAAAACGGTGTCCGTCCGGCATTTTTCCCGTCACTGAAAGGCGCAGCGCTGTTTATCTGGGCGGCCGGAGCACTGTCGGTCGGCGGTTACATGCTTTTCTATCAGATAAAATGGAAAAAATATCTGCAGGCGAACAGAAAACCGCTCGTGGGACGGGAAATATACAGAAATGGCCTGTCCGTATATACGGTAAAGAACTTGCCTTCTCCCTGTCTGACGGGAAACTGTATCTATCTGACCAAAGAGATGGCCGGGGATGAAAAGCGTCTTGAACATATATTGGCGCATGAATACTGCCATTACAGGCATCTTGATTTTCTGTGGGTATCTGTCAGATGCGTTCTTGTGGCGGTCTACTGGTTCCATCCGCTCGTATGGGCGGCGGCATGGGCATCCAAACAGGACAGTGAGCTCGCCTGTGATGCGGCGGCAATCCGTCTGCTTGGAGAACAGGAGCGCCTTGCATACGGAAAGACACTGCTGGCGCTGATTGCAGAAAGCGGCTGTGACTTTGGACGGATGGGAATCGCTTCGACGATGAGCGGCGGAGAGAAAGGAATCCGGGAAAGAATTTCAAGAATTGCCGGAAAACCGAAATATATGGCGGCGACGGCGGGCATTGTCCTGTTGCTCGCGGCAGTAGCGGTGTTTGTTACTTTTTCGGGAGCGGCAGAAGAAAAGGGCGCGGAAGCGGAAAATATGTCGGCGGACGGACAGAAGGACTCCCTATCGGAGGAATCCGGCAATGGATGGAGTGAGGAACAGCTTTCAGAAGAGCAGCAGGCATTAGCGCAGCAACAGGAACAGTTATCAGAGCTGGAACAGGAAAAGCAGCAGACACTGACGCAGCAGCTGGAGCAGCTGCGGGCTCTGGAACAGGAAAAGCAGCAGACTCTGCAGCAGCAACAGGAAGCGGAACAACAGTTTAGGCGTTTAGAGCAGGAGCTGGTTGCGGAAGTGAAAGAAAGCGCCGTCCTCCAGAAGCTGGCTTTTTATGACGGGAAGATTGAGGAAACCGGAAGCAGAGCGGGCGTATACGCGGTAAGGGATGCTTTAAACTGTTCGGATTATATACAGGCTTATTATGAAAACGGGGAGACGGCGTTAGATGAGGGCATGTATCTTCTGGAAGTGCATAAGGGTTCCGACGGCTCCGATATCAAAATATATGGAATGTATTCGGAGGAATATGGGTGCGAAGGCGTCAAAATTCTTATCGGGGACGACGTAAACGATTTCGATGTGGTATGGCGTATGTCCTATTTTACCGGCCAGGAAGAAAATCTCCGTCTTTATGAAGCGGCGGAGGATGGAATGCCCCGGACCTTTGCCTGGAAGGCGCTTGCAGAAAACACTTCCGAAACGGAAATATGGGATTTATATGTGTGCGACCGTTACGATACGGGAACGATTGAACAGTATACGCTCCGGTCCGAAGATATGATAGAAGAACTGAGGAAAAGGCTCCGCTTTGAAATCCATACGGAAGAATGCCGGATTTATGTTTATGATAAAGATAAACTGGTCGGTTATATTCCGGTGGAGGCATCCCCGGAGGCGATGAAAAGCGTTAAGGATGTGATAATGGATGGCAGCGCCATAGCCTGGGAGCTTGGGAGCGGCGCGGACGAAATCAGGATGATGACATCGGTCGGTTTGCTGCTAAGCGGGTCTGAACAGGCGCAGACGGAAAAAATCTGGTATTACAGGCTGCCGGTTCTCAGCTTCCCGGTGACCTGTGGAACATTTGGCGAAAGAACATTTCAATTGGGACAGGCTTCGGTGGATACAGGCCATGTAAATGCGAAAGGGGCAGGAGGACCGGGCTCGCTGGATGAGTTTCTGAAACTGCCGGAGGAAGCCGCCCTGAAAAATGAAACACAAATGCGTCAGGACGGGACGGACGTTCTTTCCACGGCGTTTACCTATGAGGGCGCCGGAGAAGGGCATTATGATGTGTTAATTCAATATACAAGCCCCTGTCCGTCCTATACGCGGATTTCCGATGCTTTTGGAACCAGAACCAATCCGGTGACGGGAGATAGTCAGGTGCACAACGGGGTGGACCTGGCTGCGGAAAAAGGCGCCGATGTCGTTGCGGCGGCGGACGGAAACGTTTATCAGACCGGGTTTGATGCGGAATACGGAAATTATATCGTCCTGTATCATGTGCTGAACGGAGAATTTACTTATTATGCCGGATGTCAGGATGTGCTGGCCGCAGAAGGAGAAAGCGTTGCGGCCGGGCAGAAAATCGCCACGGTAGGCAGTACCGGGCGCTCCACCGGACCGCATCTTCACTTTGCACGCAGCAGAGCCGGAGAATATATCGAGCCGGAGTTTGAATGAGTAAAAAGAGGCGGCTATTCCTCCGGATGATAGCGCCGCAGCGGCAGAAATACCGGTTTGTACAGCAGCATTGTAATTGCCGCATTTAATCCGCCTTTGATGAGGTTAAACGGAAGGAATGCCGGAAGCAGCAGCCTGGCCACGGCTTCTCTTGGCATTCCCATATAGAGCGGGGCGATGAAATAATTCCAGAGCAGCATCGTTGCGGCCATTACAAGGCAGCCTCCGAGAAGTCCGGCCGCCATGCCGGGGAAACTGCGGTGTTTCCGGTAAAAAAGAGCGGCAGTGCAGGCAAAGGAGCAGCTGGAAATAACGTTCATGAGAAAGCCGAGCGGGCCTGTGCCGCTGATGGTAAGCATCTGGACGAAAGAGACGAGAACCGTCATTACAAAAGAAGCAGACGGGCCAAAAAGCAGACCGCCGATTGTGATAATGACGTCTTTGGGCTCGTACTTTAAAAAGAGTACGAGAGGAATGCGGACGAATGCCACAACGATGTAAGCGAGGGCACAGAGCATTCCGATAGTGGTGAGTTTTCTTGTTTTCTGGTTCATTGGTATACCTCCCGAAAATAAATTACACCTGAAAGCGAAGCGCCTTTCAGGTGTTTTTTCTAAGGTATGCCGAAAAAGTCATCAGAGCAGCGGATGAATAAAAAAGAGTGCAAAAAGACGCCAGCATGAGCTGACAGTTTCAACACACCTTCTTTAATCCGGACTATACCGTCGGTACCGGAATTTCACCGGTCCCCGCACTTTCGTGCCCGCGGACTGTCACCGCCGATCGGGAATTCCAGCTTACCGGAAATACCGGTAAGGGTCACCCTGCCCTGAAGACAATAAGCTATTCAGTTGTTTGTAACAGTATATCGCCATCCTGAGGATATGTCAAGATTTTAAAACCCGGCCATCATAAGGCCCATCAGCTGGTCTCTGACAACGGCGTCCTGTGCGCCCTTTGCTTTGGAAGCCTGACTATCCAGTTCCGTTTTGGTCGCTTCGGCAAGCCGCAGCTTTTCTAAGAAAGCCTTTTTTTCCTGTTCCGCCTCTTCGACTCTCCGCTCCGCCCTTGCCTGACTGCGCATTTTGACCGCGTATTCCATGGAATCTACGACCTGCTGCATTTCCGATATCATTGCTGCGCTCATAATTTTCCCTTACTTTCCGCCGCGCCATGCGGCTTTTTCTGGATGATACTGCCTGTATTATAAATGATATCGGCTGTTAATGCCATCTTCTAAAGGGGAGATGAAAACTATTTTAGCGGAACTTAACGCGATGCCAATTCCTGACATTGCCGCAACAACCTCTTTCCCATTTTCATTTTCTGTGTTATACTGTACGCAAAGCAACTGCCGATGCTTTTTTAGGCGGCGTTTTTTAACAGAACAAACGATAGAAAGTAGTTGGGGATAAATGAAATATAAGAAGATTAATGAAGCAACCGTTCAATGTATTATTTCAGAGGAGGACATGGAAGAATATGGCCTGACACTGTCCGATATTTTTGAGCGGAACGAAAAAGGAGAAGGCTTTCTGCGGGACGTGGTGGAGCGCGCTCATGACGAGGTGGGATACCGGCTGAACGGGGATAATATCGCGATGCAGATTACGCCGATTCGGGACGAAGGCCTGGTCATTACTTTTTCGGATGAAGGGATTGCCGGGTTCCAGAATATGCTGGAGCACATTAAGGAAGTTCTGTCGGGTTTTGACCCGGAAAGTCTCAGGGAAGCGGCAAAAGCGGTTGCCGGAAAGGCGAAAGAGGAGTCGAAAGAACTGGAAGAGACCTGCCGGATTCTGGTTTTTGCATCCATGAATCACGCCATGCGCTACTGTGCGGCCATACCGTCGGAATTGTCGGTCAGAAGTCATTTGTACTGCCTGAAAGATACGTATTATCTGGTTATCGAAAAGAACCGTCTTTCGAAGAAAAATTTTAACAAAATCAGCGCACAGGCGGTCGAGTTTGCCAGACTCCATGCTCCGACGGAAGAAAAACTGCTTTATCTGGAAGAGCACGGAGAATGTCTGATAAAGGACCGGGCAGTTTCGACTTTGAGGAAAATATGCTTATAACAAAAGGAAAATACAGGCTGAACTGCTATTTGCCGGAAGGTAAAAATGCGGAGCAGATAGTCTATTTACATACGGCGGCCTCCGAGGCGGCGGCCGTCTGGGAGCTGACGGACCGGGATTATGTGCTTGTATCCATAGAAGGACTGGACTGGAACCGGGATTTGTCACCCTGGCCCCATGAAAAAGTTTTTGCCGGAGGAGAAGATTTTGCCGGCGGGGCGGCGGACTATCTGGAAATACTGACCGGGCAGCTTATTCCGGCAGTAGAAGAGGCGCTTATGCCGGCCCCGAAAAAACGGTATCTGGCAGGCTATTCGCTGGGCGCATTGTTTGCGGTTTACGCCATTTATCATACTGCTCTTTTTGATGGTATCGGTTCTGTATCGGGCTCGTTATGGTATAACGGGTTTTCTGCTTATGTGAAAAATCACACAGTCAGACATTATCCCGACAAAATCTATTTTTCATTAGGAGATAAGGAAGCGTCGTCTGCACGGGGAATCCTGCAGACTGTTTTGGCGTGCACGGAAGAAATTGAGGAAAAGTTCCGGGAAGACGGCATTTGTACGGTTCTGGAAATGAATCCGGGAAATCATTTTAAACAGGTGCCGAAGCGGATTGCGAAAGGATTTCGCTGGCTGTTGTACTGATGGTAAACGAAATTTTTAACGTCGTTTATAATTAAGAAAGGATAAAGGTAAAAGATTTGAGTAAGGAAACAGAAATGACAGGGAACATGGAAAAAGAAAACAGCATGGAAGGAAAGCCCGAAGAAAACGGTTCAGGGCTCACTTATCGGGAATCCGGCATTGACGAGCGGATTATCCGCGCGGTGGAAGAGATGGGATTTGAGCATATGACGCCGATTCAGGAACAGGCAATTCCCGTTTTTTTGTCGGGAAAAGACGTTATCGGACAGGCGCAGACCGGAACGGGTAAAACGGCGGCATTCGGGATTCCGATTCTGGAAAAAACGGACCCGGAAAACAAGAGCTTACAGGCGGTCGTGCTGTGTCCTACGAGAGAACTTGCTATGCAGGCGGCGGACGAACTGCGCAAGTTTGCAAGATATCTTCACGGAATCAAAGTGCTCCCGATTTATGGCGGCCAGGATATTGTAAGGCAGATTAAAAATCTGAAAGGCGGCGTACAGATTATTGTCGGTACGCCCGGCCGTGTGATGGACCATATGCGCCGCCGCACGATTAAGATGGAACATGTGCATACGGTCGTGCTGGATGAGGCCGATGAAATGCTGAATATGGGATTTCGGGAGGATATCGAAACGATTCTGAAAGAAGTGCCGACGGAACGGCAGACGGCTCTTTTTTCCGCCACCATGCCGAAGCCGATTCTGGAGATTACGAAGATGTACCAGAAAGATGCGGTATTTCTGAAAATGACGCCGAAAGAAGTGACAATACCCTTAATCAAACAGGCGTACTATATGGTGCGGCATCAGGATAAAGAAGAAGTGCTGTGCCGTCTGCTGGATTATTATGCCCCTTCCCGCGCTTTGATTTTCTGTAATACAAAGCGGATGGTGGATGAACTGACGGAACATCTGAAAGAAAGAGGCTATGAGGTGGAGGGACTGCACGGCGACCTTTCCCAGAACCAGCGCGATACGGTTATGAATCTTTTTAAAGGAGGACGTGCTGCTGTTCTTATCGCCACCGATGTTGCGGCAAGAGGAATCGACGTCGATAACGTGGAAGCGGTTTTCAATTTTGACGTGCCGGAAGATACGGAATATTATGTGCACCGCATCGGAAGAACGGGACGGGCGGGTAAAACCGGGCGTTCCTTTACGCTGGTAACGCGGCGGGAAATACAGAAACTGCGTGAAATCGAGCGAATCTGTCACACAAAAATACGGGAAAGAAAGATTCCGTCCGCGGCGGATATCACGGAGCGGAAAGCGGATAAAATTTTAAGCGAAGCGGAGGCTGTTATCAAAGAACAGAATACACAAAAGGCGCTGCAGTTTGTAGAAGAGCGGTGCGCGCTCGGAGAATACAGCGCACTGCAGTATGCGGCCGCGTTTATGAAAATGAGACTCGGGGATGAGATAGAAGATATCATACCGGAGCGCTCTCCGCTTGAATGGGTGACCCAGGGCAGAAGAGGCCGGAGCGGAGATAAAGCGGGAGCCGGCGGCAGAAGAGCGGACAGGAGCGGCTCCGGACGGAGTGGTTTCGGGAGAGGCGGTTCCGGAAGAAGCGGAGCCGAACAGGACGGCCTGGGCAGAAGAAGAGGTGAGAAAGACCGGTTCGACAGAAACGGCGGTAAAAAAGAGCGCCCGGACAGGAACCGGCCGGAAAAGGGCAGAGGCGGCAGAGGTTACGACCGGAGCGTTTCCGACAGAAACAGCAGATATGCCATGCTGCGTATCAAAACCAAAAAAAACGGAGAAAAATATTAGAGAATCAGTTCGTCCCCGTGCTCTTTCAGCCATCGGCGTTTCTCCCGGTAATCCGGACAGACGTTAGCGACGGCCTGCCAGAAGGCGGGCGAGTGGTCCATATGGGTCAGATGGCAGAGCTCGTGTACGACCACATAATCCAGTACGGCCGGGGGAGCGAGCATCAGCCGCCAGTTAAAAGAGAGGGTTCCTTTGTTGCTGCAGCTTCCCCATCTCGTTTTCTGGTCGCGGATGGTAATCCGTTCATAAACGCCCCCGGTCATGGCATGGAAATAGGCGACCCGTTTCGGAATATAGGAACGGGCCGCTTCTTTATAACGTTTTTCCAGCGCATCGCGCTGTATGGCAGACAGGCTGGAAACCGGCCTGTTTTCTTTTTTGGCACAGATTTCCAGATAGTGGGTAATCAGCCAGGGACTCTTTTCCTCCGCCATGCGCAGGATTTCCCGCTCGGCTGTGCGAAGCGGCACGCGGAAAACAATTTCTCCCTCCCGGTCGATGGAAATGGACATGGTTTTTCTTTTGCTTCTTATAACTGTATAGGGAAGCGAGTATTCGGTTCCGTTATGGGGAATCGTAATGGTATGCTGCATGGGGATTCCTTTCTTTGCCGCAGAACGGTTACTTTCAAAGCCTATTTTATCACAAATGATTTGTAAATCAATGGAAGATGTGATAGTATGAGAATGCAGAAAGAGAAGACTGTGGTTCAGATATGGCCGGGCCGGAAGTATCGTTCTCTTCAGAGGCACGCTTCCGCTCCACGAAAGGCGGCAACGGTACTAAGCTCAAATGCAGCAGGC
>CAJTRL010000055.1 GCA_910578715.1 uncultured Lachnospiraceae bacterium
GTACTCTTTGCGATTGTAACCTCGTTCTAAATAAACCGTCATGCGGTATCTAACTGATTAACAAATATACAAAGAGACTGTGGTTGGAGCCTCTCTAAAACCATCTGGTGGTAGGAGAAATAAACCAATCCACAGTATCTCCAATAGTATAGCATACAGTCCTTGGAGAGGGACTATAAACACTACTACTTTATAATACGAGGGAGAACTATCATGGATATCAACAAGTGCATCAAAGAATCGTTCGTCGTAATCGGAAAGGAAGGCTCCACAAATGACGGAGCCGGATTTATTCAGAAGCTATGGGAGGATGCGAATGCTCATTTTCAGGAAGTGGCGCATTTAGCCAAAAAAGACGAACACGGAAATATTGCCGGGATATGGGGAGCTATGTCGGATTTTTCCCATTCTTTCCGTCCCTGGGAAGATGGTTTTTCCAAAGGGCTTTATCTGGCCGGCGTTGAATGTGTGGAGACGGCGGAGGCGCCGGAAGGCTGGACGAAATGGGTGATTCCGGGATATGAATACGTCTATGTGGAAAAAGAGAGAGAAGATACTTTTTCACAGGTTATCCGGTATCTGGAGGAAAACTCTCTGCCGCTTGCCGGAGCAGTGCATGATTTTAACTGCCCGGAGACGGGAAAAGGATATATGTTCTTTCCGGTTCGGAAATTATAAAATGCCTGTCAGAGGCATTATAAAGGTAAGCAAAGCTGGGTTTCTCTCAGACTTTTCACACTGCGTTCGGTAATTTTGTCCGCTTCCGTGAGCTGACTGCAAAGCAGCGGGGAGCGGACATCATACGCCTGGAGATTCCGGCGGCGCAGCGTGTCGTTGTGATTGGCATAGCAGTAAACGCACCCATTCTGGCATGTATTATAAAGGCCGAGGTCGATACTGGCCGCGCACCCGCAGGCGGGACGCTGGCCGGTATCTTTTGCGGCGTTGATGGGGCAGTCGAGCAGACGGGATATCAGTTTATCGTCGATGCAGTGGGCGTGTCCGACGCCAAAGTCAGATAAATCGATGTCTTCCGCACAGGTATCGATTGTAAAGCCGTTTTCGCGGGCAACTGGGGAGAATGCTCCGGCGAGGCTTCGTTTCTCCTCCGCAGACAGTTCATGAAATCTTTTTCCTTTGATTCTTCCGGAAATTCCCGGATATAAATCAATAAAGCTGATAATACATTTGTCGGTATAAGAAGAAAGTCTGCCCGCAATATCCGCGTATCTGGAGGCATGCCACTCGACAGGGTACCGTTCGTTCAGGATAACCGGGTCGTAGCGCCATATCATGCGCTGGCGGCCGATAATTCTTGACAGTTTTTGAAATGTTTCGATTCTGTCCGCAAGAGGAGGAAGATTCTGCTCGATGTCCGGGCCGTATGCGTTCAGGGTGTACTGGAAATAATACATATAGTTTTCCAGTACACCGAGTTTTGACAGCATGGGAGCGGGATTTTTGCTCCAGAACACGATACAGTCAACGATATCGGGAGACAGATTGATTTTGCTTACCTGATGAATGTTCATGGGATTTCTGACGTAAGCGTATTTTTCTTCTATTCGTCCGAAAAACCATTCGGAGAAAAAAGCCGGAATATCGGTTCTTCTGCTCGCGCTGATAATCATGGGGAATTTCCTCCGCATTTCCTGATGCTAAATCATGTCTTTTGATGCTCTTGTGTCTGTATGACAACAGTTATTTCCATTCATTTTACCGCATCAAAAGCGTTCTGTAAATCTTCGAGAATATCGTCGATATGTTCCGTACCGATGGAAAGCCGGATGGTATTGGGGCGGATTCCCTGTTCCTGTAATTCTTCCTCTGTAAGCTGGCTGTGCGTCGTGGTCGCGGGATGGATGACCAGGCTTTTTACATCGGCGACATTGGCGAGCAGAGAGAAAATTTTGAGGTGGTCGATAAATTCGTGCGCCTCTTTTACGCCGCCTTTTATCTCGAAGGTGAAGATAGACGCTCCGCCGTTGGGAAAATATTTCCGGTACAGCGCATGGTCGGGATGCTCAGGCAAGGACGGGTGATTTACCTTTTCTACCTGGGGATGGTCTGCGAGAAAAGCTACCACCTTCTGCGTGTTGGACGCATGCCGTTCCAGCCGCAGAGAAAGGGTTTCGATTCCCTGGAGAAGCAGAAAGGCCGCGAAGGGAGAAATTGTCGCGCCGGTGTCACGCAGTAAAATGGCGCGGATATATGTAACAAATGCTGCCGGGCCGGCCGCCGCTACAAACGATACGCCGTGATAACTCGGATTGGGCTCTGCAATCGCCGCATATTTACCGGAAGCCGCCCAGTCAAACTTGCCGGAATCGACGATAATGCCGCCGAGTGTCGTACCGTGGCCGCCGAGAAACTTCGTTGCAGAATGTACGACGATATCGGCCCCGTGCTCGATGGGGCGAATCAGATAAGGCGTGCCGAAAGTGTTGTCCACAACCAGGGGCAGTCCATGTTTGTGTGCGAGCGCAGAAAGAGCGTCAATGTCCGGGATATCGCTGTTCGGATTGCCAAGTGTTTCGATATAGATGGCTCTGGTATTGTCCTGAATGGCGGCCTCAACTTCTTCGAGATTATGAATATCTACAAAACTTGCGGTAATGCCGAACGCCGGAAGAGTATGCGCCAGTAAGTTATAGCTTCCTCCGTAAATTGTTTTCTGGGAAACAAAATGTCCGCCGTTTTGCCCGAGGGCCTCCAGCGTATAAGTAATTGCCGCGGCGCCGGAAGCCAGCGCCAGAGCCGCCACACCGCCTTCCAGAGCCGCCACCCGCTGTTCCAGAACGTCCTGGGTGGAGTTGGTCAGCCTCCCGTAAATATTCCCGGCGTCGGACAGGCCGAAGCGGGCAGCGGCGTGGGCGGAGTCTTTGAAGACATAAGAGGTCGTTGCATAAATAGGAACCGCGCGGGCGCCGCTTGCCGGGTCCGGGTTTTCCTGGCCTACATGCAGTTGTAAAGTTTCAAATTTGTAATGAGACATAACAGATTCCCCTTTCTTTTTCGTCATAAGTTTCTTTATGTTTTCAAATCCTACCGTATTAGTAGGTTTTAATAAATATAGGGCATATTTATTGTTATGTCAATAGAAAATTGAAAATTTTCCCAAAAAACTTCTCCAAAAAATTTTTTAAAAAAATTCCTAAAAAATTAAATTTGGGGCTTGCCAAATGATTTAACTTGCTGTATAATTCCAAGTTGTAACGTTAATGGGCTATCGCCAAACGGTAAGGCAACGGACTCTGACTCCGTCATTTCAAGGTTCGAATCCTTGTAGCCCAGTTAAATGACCCGGTGAAGAATGCTTCACCGGGTTTTCTGTATCGCGAGGCAGATAGCGGGAAGGCAGTTTGGGAAAAAGGTATTTCGGAAAGAAGGTATTTTATATGTATACATTTCAAAGCAGAATCCGTTACAGTGAAGTCGGGCCGGACGGCAGACTGACGCTGGAATCTCTGTTGGATTATTTTCAGGACGCTTCCACTTTTCATTCGGAAGACCTGGGACTGGGCGTTGGCTATTTAAAGGAAAAAAATATGGTCTGGGTACTTTCTTCCTGGCAGATTGTTGTGGAACGTTATCCATTGTTATGCGAAAATGTTATTATCGGGACGGCCCCGTATGCGTTCAAAGGGTTTATCGGCTATCGTAATTTCTGGATGGAGACGGAGGCGGGAGAACGGCTCGCTTATGCCAATTCTGTCTGGAGCCTGATGGACACTGTGAAAATGACGCCGGCAAAACCGCCTGTGGAGATGCTGGAGGGTTATAAGCTGACGGAAAAACTTCCGATGGATTATGCGCCGAGAAAAATTGCGGTGCCGGATAACGGACAAATCCAGGAAGAGCTCCAGGTCAGGCAGCATCATCTCGATACGAACGGGCATGTCAACAACGGGCAGTATGTGCGGATGGCGATGGATTATATTCCCGCAGATTTGAAAATTCGGCAGCTGCGGGCCGAATATAAGAAACAGGCGGTACTGGACGACCGGATTACGCCGGTCACGGCGGTAAACGCGGAGAAAACGCTGTATACGGTCTCGCTGAACGGAAGAGATGGAAAGCCGTACAGTATCGTCGAATTTATGGGTCAGGGCGCTTTCGGCGCAAAACCGGATACCGCGGACCAAACTAGCTGATTTTATCACATGCTATTTGTGCCGGAGCGTCACAAATAAGCCTTGATGGCAGACGCAAATCTGATATTTGCGTCGCCCCGTCGCGAAAACGCTTCGGAACGGAGATTAAAATGATTAGACTGGGAGAAATACAGACATTAGAAATTGTAAAGAAAGTAGAGTTTGGCGTTTATCTGGCAGACAGGGAGCGGCGCATGTCACGGGAATCCGAAATCATGCAGAAATCCGATAAAAAACAGGAGGAACGGACGCCGCAAATGCCGGATAAGGTTCTGCTTCCGGCCAGACAGGTTCCGCGGGAGGCGGAAATCGGCGGCGAGGTGGAAGTGTTCGTTTACCGGGATTCCAAAGACCGCCTCATTGCAACCACGACCAGACCGCTTATTACGCTTGGACAGGTGGCAAGACTGCGGGTGGTGCAGACGGGACAGGTTGGCGCTTTTCTGGACTGGGGGCTGGAGAAAGACCTGCTGCTTCCGTTTAAGGAGCAGAAAAAGCGGGTAAAAGAAGGAGAATCCTGTCTTGTGGCCCTCTATATCGATAAAAGCGGCAGACTGTGCGCGACGATGAATGTTTACAAATATCTGCGGCAGGACAGTCCATATCAGAAGGATGACCGGGTAACGGGTACCGTTTATGAAATCAGCGATAACTTTGGGGCGTTTGTAGCCGTGGATGATGTTTTTTCCGGTCTTATCGCCAAAAAGGAACTGTACGGCGATGTTCAAATTGGCGGGCCGGTTGCGGCGCGCGTCGTTGAGGTAAAAGAGGATGGCAGACTGGACCTGAGCATTCGGGAAAAGGCATATCTTCAGATAGACAAGGATGCGGAAAAGATATTAAAGGTTATAGACAGTTATGACGGTGCGCTGCCTTTTACGGACAAAGCATCGCCGGAAACCATCAAAAGAGAAATGCAGATGAGCAAAAACGAGTTTAAAAGGGCGGTCGGACATCTTCTGAAAGAGAAAAAAATTGCGATAGAAGAAAGAGCAATCCGAAAATTATAGAAAACTTGCATCTTTTGCAGAATCGAGTATAATTTAGATAGACGAAACAAATTCATAAAGGAAAGAAAGGAAAATACCGTAAGAACGGTATAAGGGAGTAAAATGAAAATCCAGAATATTGACAATGTAGAAAAATTTTTTAAAGTAGTGGACAGCTGCAAGGGAAAAGTGGAGCTGGTAACGGGAGAGGGCGACAGACTGAATCTGAAATCGAAACTGTCCCAGTATGTATCTTTGGCGAACATTTTTTCTGACGGCACGATTGAAGAGCTGGAAGTAATCGCTTATGAGCCGGAAGATACGGCGAAGTTAGTGGAATTTATGATGGAAGGTTAAACATTAGATGAACAGTAAAAAAGTCAACTGGGTCTTTTTGTGCCTGATTTCGATTAATCTGGCTTTGTATGCCCTGATGTTTGTCTGCGCTTTACAGGGCATCGTGATATTTGATGTCAGCATTGTAACCAATCTTCTGATAAGCCAGCTGATGATTCTGTCTCCGGCGCTTCTGTTTATGCTTGCGTCCAGAAAAAAGACGGAGACCGGCCGGTTCAATGAAATGCTCGGCTTTCGTAAAATAAAAGTATCATCCTTTTTTATGATACTTCTTTTTACGTTTCTGCTTATGCCGATGTCTACGGCGCTGAATGCGATTTCCATGCTTTTTGTGGACAATACGGTGAATGCTATCAGCGGCGATGTTCTGCAGATGCCGTTTCCGGTCATGCTGTTCATGATGGGTATTTTCGGCCCCTTTAGCGAGGAGTTTGTTTTCCGGGGAATTATTTTCCGGGGATATAAAAATTCCGGACCGGTGTTCTGGTCCGTGTTCTGGTCGGCGCTGCTGTTCGGCCTGATGCACTTAAACTTCAACCAGGCCGCTTATGCAATCGCACTTGGCATTATGTTCGCGTTGCTGGTGGAGGCGACAGGCAGCCTGTGGTCGTCTGTCATCGCGCATATGGTATTCAATTCCTGGCAGGTATGTATAATGTACCTTTCCGAGCTCGTGCCGCCGGAGCTGACCGGGCCGGATGTGGAACTTACACAGGAACTGCTGATTACGGCGATTGGTCCGTATCTGCTGATTGCGGCCGTCGCGACGCCGCTGGCGGTCTGTGTTCTGGTCTGGCTTTCCAAGAATGAAAAAAGGGAGGCGCAGTTTTATTCCATCTGTGCGCGGCGCAAGGAGAAAAAGGAAGCGATGGTCAGCATACCGCTTATCATTGCGATTGTGCTCTGCCTTGCTTTTATGAGCCTTGAGTGGATTATGACATTGTTTATTTGAAAAGATATTTCAATGCGAGCAGCCAAATGTAATAAGAAAAGTCAAATACCCCGCAGTAGGCTGCGGGGTATTCGACCCTCGCGGCATTCGTCAACATGCTCATGAGATGCAAAGCATCTCGCAAGCACGGCACTTGACTCATTGCTCGCGGGAATAAAAAAACGCCGCTGTGAGAACAGTGACGTTTTTATGTTGCAGCGATTATTGTACTAAAATATGAACATGTCAGTACACTAGATGTACATATCAAAATTAGCGCCAACGGATGGATTGACAGAACGCTCCATTGCTGCGGAATCCATCATTTCGGTAATCTGGTTACCGGTAACTTCCATAGCGTCCAGCGACTTGCCAAGCATTGCAACACCGAAAGCGGAGTTTGTCTGGGCTGCAGACATTGCCATAGATAATCCTGGAATATCCATAATAATTCTCCCTTCTTTGCACATTCTGCTTTTTTTAAAATCAACTGCATTGTCTGTGTAGACTTATGTATAGTATAGCATAACCGGAATAAAAAAGCCATAGAAAAACAGGCGGAGGCGGACGAAAAACTTTTTTGTACAGATTGTATAAATCATATTTATGGGAAAAAATGGCTGTTTGTTTAAAAAATACACAAAAAATTAAGAATTTGAGGTAGATTTTTTTGTTAAAATAGATTAAAATGGATAACAAATGCAGATTTTTATAAATAATACTGTTTTATGTACTGTACAAATTGCTAAATAGGGTGCGGGGGTTCGCAGCGGTATACCGGGGGAGGATTACGATGATTTCTAATCAGATTCTACAAAATACGATAGAGGGTTTGAAGACTATTACGAGGGTAGAACTTTGTATCATGGACATTGACGGGAAAGTGGTGGCAATGACAGCCGATGAAATGGAAAAATGCAGCAAACCCGTGGCGGAGTTTGCCAAATCTCCGGCGGATTCCCAAGAACTGCAGGGATATCAGTTTTTTAAGATTTTTGACGAGCAGCAGCTGGAATATATTCTGATTGCCGGAGGACTTGGCGAAGATGTCTATATGATTGGCAAGCTGGCGGCTTTTCAGATACAGAATCTGCTGGTGGCATACAAAGAACGGTTCGATAAAGATAACTTTATCAAGAACCTTCTTCTGGACAACCTGCTTCTTGTTGATATTTACAGCCGTGCCAAAAAATTACATATTCAGACCGATACGAAACGGGTGGCGATAATTGTCGAAACGGACAATACGAAAGAAAGCAATGTGCTGGAAATTATGAGGACTTATTTCAGCAGCAACAGCAAGGATTTCATTACGGCGGTGGATGAAAACAATGTTATTGTTGTCAAGGATTTGCTGGAAGGAGACAGTAACAGAGAAATCGAAAGAGCGGCAGCGGGCATTGTGGCGTTTCTTGAAAAAGAACATATGAAGAACGCAAGAATTGCATACGGAACGATTGTCAATGAAATCAAAGAGGTCAGCCGTTCTTATAAAGAAGCGAAAATGGCGTTAGATGTGGGCAAGATTTTCTTTGGTGAAAGGAATGTTATCGCATACAGCGAACTGGGCATCGGGCGTCTCATTTATCAGCTTCCGATTCCGCTCTGCAAGATGTTTATCAAAGAAATTTTCGACGGCAAAAGTCCGGACGATTTCGATGAGGAAACTCTGACGACGATAAACAAATTTTTTGAGAACAGTCTGAATGTTTCGGAAACTTCCAGACAGCTTTTTATTCATAGGAATACGCTCGTTTACCGGCTGGATAAACTCCAGAAAAGTACGGGGCTGGATTTGAGAGTTTTTGAGGATGCGATTACCTTCAAAATTGCGTTGATGGTGGTTAAGTATATGAAATACATGGAGAACTTTGAATATTAAGAGGTGAATACAGTGGGAGAAAAAAAGGGAAGCACGAGGGGAGAAAGACTGGCGCCCGCAAGGGGAAGACGGAGACGGCCGGCCGCGGAAAACGGTGAAATTATTTCGATGACAAAAGTCTGCAAGGCATATTCGACGGGGGCTCCGGCGTTAAAGGATGTTGACCTTCATATTAACAGGGGAGAGTTTGTTTTTATCGTAGGCGACAGCGGTTCAGGAAAATCTACATTGATTAAGCTACTTTTGCGGGAATTGACGGTTACAAGCGGCAGCATCAATGTCATGGGCTATGATTTGACGAAAATCAAGCATCGGAAAATACCGAAATTTCGTCGGAATATCGGTATTGTATTCCAGGATTTCCGTCTGTTAAAGGACAGGAATGTCTATGAAAATGTGGCGTTCGCACAGAGAATTGTCCAGAAATCCAATAAAGAGATTAAGAAAAATGTTCCGAGTATTCTCGCGATTGTAGGTCTGGCGGGTAAATACAAGGCAAAACCGAAGCAGCTCTCCGGAGGCGAGCAGCAGCGTGTCGCGCTGGCAAGAGCGCTTGTCAACAAACCGACGGTTCTTCTTGCCGACGAGCCGACCGGTAATCTGGACCCCAAAAATTCCTGGGAAATTATGAAGCTGTTAGAGCAGATTAATGAAAACGGAACGACCGTTCTTGTCGTTACGCATAACAGAGAAATTGTCAATGCGATGCAGAAGAGGGTTGTTACGCTGAAAAAGGGCGTAATCGTAAGCGACGAAGAAAAAGGAGGATATATCGATGAGGATTAATACGTTGTTTTATACCCTTCGTCAGGGCTTCCGGAATCTTTTCCGAAACAAATGGTTTACGCTCGCTTCGATTGCAACCATCAGCGCCTGCCTTTTTCTGTTCGGCCTTCTTTTTGCGATTGTCAGCAACTTTCAGAGCATTGTAAAAAATGCGGAACAGGGCGTGTCCGTTACCGTATTTTTTCAGGAAGGGCTGGAGGACAGCAGAATACAGGAAATCGGAGAGATGATTGCGAGAAGGACCGAGGTTTCAAATGTTCATTTCGTATCGGCGGAAGAAGCATGGGAAAGTTTTAAAACAGAGTATCTGGGCGAATATGCGGACGGATTTACGGAAAATCCGCTGGCGGATTCCGCCAACTATCAGATTTACTTAAATGATGTTTCCATGCAGCCCGCGCTGGTGACTTACCTGGAGTCCGTGGATGGCATCAGACAGGTCAACCGTTCCGAAGTGACGGCAACGACGCTCACGGGCGTTAATGCGCTGATTGCCTATGTTTCAGCGGGTATTATTGCAATTCTCCTTGCAGTATCTGTCTTTTTGATTAGCAATACGGTAATTATGGGTATTTCCGTCCGAAAAGAGGAAATTACGATTATGAAATATATCGGTGCAACGGATTTCTTTGTCCGTTCTCCTTTCGTAATAGAATGTATGCTGATTGGGCTGATTGGCGCGGCGATTCCGCTCGGCCTCATTTATGCGCTCTACAATCTGGTTATGGAATATATACTGGAAAGGTTCGCAATGCTTTCGCATTTGTTAAATTTTCTGACGGTGGAACAGATTTTCAACGTACTGGTTCCGGTATCGCTTGGAATCGGTGTAGGAATTGGATTTTTCGGAAGCATTACGACGGTAAGAAAACATCTTCGCGTTTAGTATAAAGCGGGCATGGGAGATATACGAAAGGAGGAAAGACGCGGATGAAAATCTGGAAAAAAATGCTCGGTATTTTTGTCTGTATCGGTATCATCTTCGTTTTTCCGGCAGAGACCGCAGAGGCGGTCACCAATGACAGTATCAAAGAAAAAGAAGCGGAAATCGAGTCGGCGAGAAAAGAAGTGGAAGGTTTAAAGTCCAATCTGACGGACATCGAAGCGGTTAAAAAAGAACTGGAACAGTCTAAAGAAGACCTGAACACCTATGTGGAGCAGCTCGATACGCAGCTTGGAAACATTCAGGATAAAATTGCCGAATATAATAATCTGATTGCGCAGAAAGAATATGAAATAGAAATTACCACACAGGAACTGAATGACGCTATCGCAAAACAGGAAGAACAGTATGAGGCGATGAAAAAGCGTATCAAGTTCATGTATGAAAAAGGCGATACTCTTTATATGGAGCTCATTTTTTCTTCTACAAGCCTTTCCGATACAATGAACAAGGCGGATTACATAGAAGCTCTGTCAGCTTATGACAGGGAACAGCTGGATGAGTATGTCAGGACGAGAGAGCTGATAGCGCTCTGCAAGACGGAACTGGAAGCGCAGAAAGAGGTGCTGGACGAGGCAAAGACTGCGGTGGAAGCGGAGGAGGTTTCCGTCAATACGCTGATTGCGGAAAAAGAAGCGCAGATTGTTTCCGTGTCGGAGGATATTTCCACGAAAGAGGCCGCCATCAAAGAATATGAAGATATGATAGCAGCTGAAAATGCGGAAATCATGGCGCTGGAGAAAGCTGTTGCGGAAGAGAAGGCGAGGCTTGCGGCGGAAAACGCCAACGCCAGGTCTTATGACGGCGGTATGTTTGCCAATCCCTGCCCGGGCTACCGTAAGCTGTCGGATGATTACGGGAACCGCATCCACCCGACGCTTGGCGTTGAAAAATTCCATAACGGCATCGATTTGGCGGCACCTTATGGAACGCCTGTGTATGCGGCATATGACGGGGATGTGGTAGCTGCCGATTACAGTTCGACAATGGGAAATTATATTATGATTAATCACGGAAACGGCCTGTATACAATATACATGCACAATTCCGAATTGTATGTATCGAAAGGGGATTCTGTCTATAAAGGACAGAATATTGCGGCAGTCGGAAGCACCGGCCGCTCGACGGGACCGCACCTGCATTTCAGCGTGCGCCTGAACGGAAGCTATGTAAGTCCCTGGAATTATTTAGGTTAGTCCGGTCGAATATACTGTAATCAGAAAATTATGCGCAGATGGAGATGAATGATTGTGGATAATTATGGATATAGTAGTAATAACGAAATGAATCAGGGGGCAGGAAATCAGTTGTATTCAAATGAGCCGCAACGGGAATCGGGACAGACAAAAGGAATGTTCCTCGTCGGTCTGCTGACAGGAATTGTTGTCAGTGCACTGACAGCATGCTGTGTTTTCGTCGGGATTCGATTTGGCGATATGGTGCAGCGCAGCCAGGCAAAACAGGCGAGTACGGAACAGGCTCCGGCGGAGAATGTCGTAAGCGACGATACGATGGCCAAACTGGAAGCCATAGAGGATGTCATCGGAAAATACTATTATCAGGAAGAAGATATCAATACGGACGATATGATAGAAGGCATGTATGCCGGAGTCGTAGCGTCTTTGGGAGACCCTTATTCCGTATATTATACGGCCGAAGAATGGAAAGAGATGATGCAGGAAACCGAGGGAATTTATTATGGCATCGGGGCCTATATCAGTCTGGATAAGACCACCGGTTTTGGAAAAATTAACGGCGTAATTGAGAACACGCCGGCACAGGACGCGGGGCTCAGGGAAAACGATATCATTTATAAAATAGACGGGGAATCCGCACAGGGGCTGGATTTGACGGAAATCGTTTCGAGAATCAAAGGAGAGGAAGGAACGACCGTGCATCTGACTATTTACAGAGAGGGAGAAAAGGACTATCTGGAAATGGATGTTGTCAGAAAAGAAATCGAGTCTCCTACCGTCAATTACGAAATGATGGAAAATAATATCGGGTATATACAGATTACGGAATTTGACGACGTGACGGTGAATCAGTTCAAAGAAGCGCTGGCGGCGGTACAGAAAGCCGGGGCAGCCGGATTAGTTCTTGATTTGCGGAGCAATCCGGGAGGAAGCCTTTCTGCCGTTGTGGATATTTCAAGACAGCTTCTGCCGGAAGGATTAATCGTATATACGGAAGACCGGAGCGGGGAGCGGGTGGAATACAGCTGCGACGGTGCGCATGAAATACAAATACCGTTAGTTGTACTGATAAACGGCAATTCGGCCAGCGCATCGGAAATTCTGGCGGGCGCCATCAAAGATTATGGCAAGGGCGTTTTACTCGGCACAACGACTTTTGGCAAAGGCATTGTACAGCGGATACTGCCTCTGACTGACGGTACGGCAATCAAACTGACGGTCAGCGCATATTATACGCCGAAGGGAAACAATATTCATAATATCGGTATTGAACCTGACATTGTATGCGAATTTGACGGGGATGCTTATTATGATGAAGGATTTGATAACCAGCTGGATGCAGCTGTGAAAGAAGTAAGTAAGATGGCGAGATAATGATTATCAGAGTGAAAAAGGCGCGGGCATCTGTCCTGCGCCTTTTGGCGTCTGGCGGCAGTCCGCACGGCTGTCCTGCTCGTTTTTATGTAGTTGACATAATACATCATATGATGATACATTTAGATAGAATGGGTGAAAAAGATGGACGGAAGAAAAAATTTTTTTGTCCGCGCGTATGGGAAATGTGCCGGCATGATTTGGAAAGGAAATACAGACGAATGAGAAAAAGCGGGTATACCGGGCGGAGTTTCAGGATTTTATCTTATATGATGGCGGCTTTGATGGCGTTTTTACAGCCGTGCAGCGTTCTGGCTTCGGAGAACAACAGCGTTGCGGTGACGGGCGGACTGCCGGCTGCCGATACGGAACTGCCGGAGGAAAACGCGGGACTTCCAACGGAGGCGGAACCGTCGGAGGAAAATGCGGGACTGCCTGGAACGGAAGGGGAAGTGCCGGAAAGCGGCGGTACGGATTCCATGAAATATATTACGGCATTTGAAGCGCTTGCGGAGGAAGAAACGTACTATCCCTGTATGTATAAGCCAACGCTGGAAGAATTGCTCGGCGTTTTCCCGGAACAGCTTCTGGTATGGCTGGAAGATGGCGAAACGCCTGTGGAACTTGCCGTAACCTGGCAGTGCGAAGAGGACTATACCGGGACGAGCCAGCCCCTCTATTTATTTTACCCGGTATGGGATGAGACACAGTATGCGCTGGCAGAAGCGGCGGCGGACAATATAGAAATTCCCGTGATTGCGGTCGAAGTGCCACAGGAGGGCGGCAGTATCAGAAATCCTGAGGAGGCAAAGAGCAGTCTGCAGAATATCGTAGGGGAAAAGACCGTCCTCGCTTCCGTTTATCTGTGCGATACTTATGAAATAAAGGACGGGCCTTCCTGTGATGGCGGGACGGTGCTTAACGTGTCCAGCGGACAGTCGGTGCAGATTACGGGTGTGGAATCCGATGAATATGGGGCGATATGGTATCAGGTGCTCCTGTACCGGAACGGAACGGCCTATACGGGATATGCGGAAAGAAACTATCTCGCGACATCGGATGAAGACTTTGTAAAATGGGAAGAAAACTATCTGGATTTATCAGCAGTGCCGATGACGATGGCGCTTTCGGAGGGGTGCCCGGATATCGACCAGTTTCCTGCATCTTATCAGAATGCGCTCTATGCTTTGAAAGAAAAGCACCCGGACTGGACTTTTGTCAGAATGGACACGGGACTTGACTGGAACACGGTCATTGCTAATGAAATGGGAGAAAAAAGCCTGATTTCGGATAAACGCTCCGGCTCCTGGCAGAACGGAAGCCATTCACAAAAGGGATGGAGTTATGCTTCCGAAGGGATTTTAAAATATTATATGGACCCCAGGAACTTTCTTGCGGAACCCTATGTTTTTCAATTTGAACAGCTGGTTTATAACAGTTCCTATCATACATCGGACGCCGTACAGGAAATGCTGAAAGATTCCTTTATGGCTTCTGCGATTCCGGATGACGGCCGGACCTATGCACAGGCTTTTACGACGATTGGCCAGGAGCTTGGCGTCAGCCCTTTTCATCTGGCTTCCAGAGTCTTACAGGAACAGGGGCCCAAGGGCACTTCCGCGCTGATATCGGGGGCACGCCCGGGTTATGAAGGATATTATAACTTTTTTAACGTCGGTGCGTCGGGAAAGACGATAGAGGAAGTAATCGTAAACGGATTAAAAAGAGCCGTGAAAGAGGGATGGAACAGCCGCTACGCCTCCTTGCGCGGCGGGGCGTATATTATTGGCAATCAGTATATTTTGTGTGAGCAGGATACCCTTTATCTGGAAAAATTTAATGTCGCGGGCGGCAAATACGCTAATTATACGCATCAGTATATGCAGAATATCGAAGCGCCCTATTCCGAAAGCAGTAAAATTTACCGGGCTTATACCAAAGCGGGGGTACTGGAGAGGAAGTTTGTATTTAAGATTCCCGTATATGAGAACATGCCGGCTTCTGCCTGCGCACAGCCCGAAAAAACGGACGCTCTTACACTGGATAAAACGACAGTAAGCAGTCTTGAAGTGGATAAAAGCGTCACGCTGATTCCTTATGTGAACGGTTCCAAAGTAGACCATGTCAATGACATGACGTTTACGAGCAGCAATACGGCGGTTGCGGTCGTTGACGCACAGGGAAAAGTCACGGCTGTTTCTCCGGGAGAGGCGACGATAAGCTGTGCCAGAAGCGGGGCCAATCGGGCTGAATGTAAGATTACTGTGGTAAAAGGCAGACCTGTTGTGGCAACGCCCGTTCTGTCCCCGGTCACATACTGGGAAGGAATAAAACTTGCGGACATTGTCCTCCCCGCCGGGTGGGCGTGGGTGGACGGCAGTGTATCGGTGGCGGTGGGTACTCCGGCCTATGCGGCGGTTTATACGCCGACAGATACGACGAAATACAATACGCTCACCAAAGATATCAGTTTTACGGTGACGAAAGCGATTCCGACATGCCAGGTTCCGACGGGGCTGGAGGTGAAAAGCGGTGCGAAGCTGGGAAGTATTGTGCTTCCGGATGGTTTTGCATGGGAAAGCGATACGGAAACGGCGCTGACAAATGTCGGAGAGTATACTTTTTATGTATCTTATAACCCGGATGAGAACAATTACTATACGGTGAATCATATTCCGATTATTGTTCAGGTAAAAGAGACGGTAACTGAACAACCTTCCGGCGGCAATACATCGGGCAGCGGTTCGGGAAATACGGGCGGCAGCGGAAGTGGTTCGGGAAGCGGAAACACATCAGGAAACGGAGGAACGGATTCAGGAAATGCGTCCGGTGGAAGCACATCGGGAAGCGGGAGTACATCGGGAAGCGGAAACGCATCAGGAAACACTGGAAGCGGTTCGGGAAATACGTCTGGCGGAAATACATCGGGCAGCGGTGGTACATCAGAAAGTGGAAATACATCGGGTGGAAATGGAAATAAGCCAGGTGGAGACGGAAACGCGTCAGGAAACATCGGAAGCGGTTCGGGAAGTACGTCTGGCGGAAATACATCGGGCAGCGGTGGTACATCAGGAGGCGGAAACGCATCAGGAAACACAGGAAGCAGTTCAGGAAATACGTCTGGCGGAAATACATCGGGCAGCGGTGGTACATCAGGAAGTGGAAATACATCGGGTGGAAATGGAAATGCGTCAGGAAACACTGGAAGCGGTTCGGGAAGTACATCCGGTGGAAGCGCACAGCCGTCCGGCGGAGCAAACGGTACGGGTTCGCAGTCCGGAAGCGCTTCTGATGGAAATACCCAGTCAGGGAATACTTCTTCCGATAATGCACCGTCGGAAAACGGTTTCGGAAATACTTCTTCGGACGGACAGAATGGCGGTCAGACATCTGGGAACGGACCGGACAGTGGTGCGCAGCAAACCGGAACAACGGCAGCGCCGTCAGGAAATACGAATAATACAGGGGCTGGTGAAAGCACGGGGCAGAATGCGCCGGGAACGACAAATGGGGGCGGCGGAACTCAGACAAGCGTGCCCGAAGGCAGTGATGCTGACAGAAAAGAGGAAACAGGGTCATCCAATGCGGATGGTGCCGAAGGAAGCACCGGGACAGAAGAAATGTATCACAGACCGGCGGTAACGATTCAGATGGAAGATACTACGATTCTGACGCCGGAAAAAATACAGATGGCCAAAGAACAGAATTTTGACCTTTTGCTGGATATGGGCGGAGCGGTTTCATGGAGCATTGACGTGGATTCCATTGGCGAAAATGAGCTGGCGGAAGTGGATATGGGAGTTACACTCGGAACCGAAAATATTCCAAAAGAATTAATTTCCGCAATTCTGGACGGAAGGAAGTACCTGGAAGTGACATTGGCGCATCAGGGACCGTTTGGATTTGAGCCGGTCTTACATATTGCAATAGGGAAAGAATATAGCGGACAATATGCAAATCTGTTCTATTATGACCCGGAAAAGGAGTCGCTGGAATTTATCTGCGATGCGGTCATTGGGCCGGACGGTGTTGCAAGTCTTCGCTTCGACCATGCTTCCTGTTATCTGGTTATTGTAAGCGGGCAGTCTATGGCGGGCGTATCTTTTGAGGATGATTCCGAGAACCCTGTGACGCGCTGGATAATTATCGGTGTATTTGTCTGTATGATTCTGGTTGTTATCGGTTATGGTATTTACTTTTTCCTGAAAAGGAAATGGGAAGAGGAGGACGATGATGCTGACGATACAGAGGAAGAGGAGGACGACGCAGACGGGGACCTTGAGTTTGAAGAACTTGATGAGGACGACGGGCTGACATATGAAGAGCCTGGCGACAGGGAAAGAGATATCGAATACGAAGAATTAGACGATGAAGAGGACGATATCGAATACGAAGAATTGGACGACGAGGAGGACGATGTCGAATACGAAGAATTAGACGATGAAGAGGACGATATCGAATACGAAGAATTGGGCGACGAGGAAAGCGATATCGGTTACGAAACATTTGATGTTGATGATACCGGGTATGGGGAATTTGATGATGAGGATGAAGAAGATGCCGGGTATGAGGAATATGATGATGAAGATGATATCGTGTATGCGGACGATGAGGAATTTGACGAGGAAGACGACATCGGATATGAAATAAATGTCGTGCCGAAACATAGTATGAAAATGGAGGACGACGAATATTTCGACGATGAGGAAGACGACTGGATAGAGGATGAAGACTGGTCGGAGCCGGAATCGGATAAAAAGTCTCTCGCAAATCTGAGCATTATCGATATACGAAGGGAGAAAGAATGGTCCGAGGAAGAAAAAAGCGCGGAGAACGACTGGATAGAGGATGACGAGTGGGATGATACGGTAAAAGGAAATGGCCAAAACCGTAGTACGAGGCACAAAACTTGAATAAATCAATCATGTAAAAGAGGGCTGTCATATTGATATGACAGTCCCTTTTTCATTAGCATATCCATGGGGAAGGAACTATCAAAGAGGAAAAAGGCAAATGGTTGATTGACGAGGAAGCCGCCGCCGTCGCGCGCTGTATCTTCCAGAGCGTCTTTGCCTGGGAAACCATAGCCAGCTACACATTTCCACCAATGCTGATGACGGCAAAATACCGCTCATAGCTTTTTGACTATAAAAGCAAGAATTTGTTGACAGATGTATATATAAGTGTCAATATGAAATAAATTTCACATGAAGTTTATTTCATATAAAGGGGCAAAAATTGAAAAAAGAAGTATCTACACTGCTATCAAACAATATAAGAGAATATCGAATGAAGAAACAGCTTACCCAACAGCAGCTTGCTGATTTAGTAAAAGTTTCTTCACGAACTATCATTTCATTGGAAAAAGGACAATATAATCCGTCCGTTTTATTGGCGCATGAGTTAGCTAAAATATTTGGATTGAAAATTGAAGAATTATTCAATTTTGGGGAGGATTGACATGAGAAAGAGTAAGAAGATTTTTGCATGTTTATTTATTGGTATTGGTATTTTGGTTTTACCTTTAAGCCTTATAAAGGGATTTCCTGTTGCTTTAATTGTTTCTGTTGGCTGTGCACTAATAGCTTATGGCATTGTAGATTTTCTATTTGAACACTTTGTTCATAAAATTGGACGCGCTAAAATCATGGATGAGGACGAAAGAAACATGCTTATTAGCGGCAAAGCACATACCCTTGTATCAGAGTTTGCAAATATAGGTTTTATTGTCCTTGCTCTGTATTCTGCTATCTGCAAGGCAGATATGGCAGGTTGTATGATTGCCATAGGAATCTTTTTGTTAAGTCATATAATTTATGTAGTGTGTTTTAAATATTTTGATAATCATTAACAGAATAAACCGATAATCAAAATAAATAGTTTTATAAGTTGTCTTGTCTGGGTTTACCAGAAAGGGATTTAAGGAACGGAATAGCTCAAACTGCTATCAACACATGGCGCAACAGGAATATTCGGTTTAATCCTGTTGCTTTACCGCCATCCAGACAGACATCGCCCGACTTCTGACTTTCCAATCTTTTACTCCGTAAAAGTATTAAATTTATAGACTTTTTCAGGATACTTCAAGATACTGCCGTGGCAAATAAATTATCAGCAGCATCTTATCCCGTTTTATTCCGGTACTTTGCATTGCGCTCATCAAAGATAACGCCATTCCAGTCCATTCCAAATCCAAAATCGTACACATTTCCCTGACTGTCCCGATACGGAGTATAATCAAACGGCGCATCTTCCGCGTGGCGTTCCACTGTCTCCATATCGGCTGGAAGCTGAACCGGCAGCAACCCGCCTGGCTGTGCCTTTCCGGAGATAATCTGCAGCACCGCCTGCTCCTGTACGCCAAAATCCACTAAAATAGCATCCGCAGCTTTTTCCAGTTCCGCAAGGACACAGGGATTGTGCATCCGCACTACTACAATCACAGGTTTGTCCGGCATGGATGCACGGGCATTCAGTACCAGGTCGATATCAGTCTCGTTTGCCGCCGTATTGCTTTTGCCAAGATAACTGCGGTTCGTAAAATTCTCCCGGAAATCCCCGCCCGCAATGCTGACTTCCCGCGCTTTGCCGGCCGTATAAGGACGGTACTGGAGCGTAACAGGACGATAGCCGCTCTCCGCACAATAGCCGTCGCTTAAAGGGCTTTCGATAAAGCACAATGCGAAATCAGCTTCTTCAGGCGTTTCCGCCCATTCGTAGAATGCTTCTACCACCAGCCGGTCGGCGCCGGGCAGCTTCTGCTCATCCGTCATCCCGCGGAAAAAATTTTTCCTCGTACGGATTGTCCGGCCGGGAATGTATACTTTTTTGCGGGCCCTTACGGGCAGCGCCCCGTTGTTCTTAATCATTACCACAGACTTTAACTGCGCCGCGAATCCCGCTTCACAAAATTCTTTACGCCCTAATATTTTAACGCTTTCATCGGGATTCAGATAGGGATTCTCGAACAGCCCGCACCGAAAACTGTTTAACAAAAGACGGGAAGCGCTGCGCTCAAACCGGGCGCGCATCGCCTTTTCACCATACTTTTCACATCCCAGCCGATATGCCTCTAAGATAGGGGTGATATTATTGTTGCCGCCAAACTGGTCCACGCCGTTTTCCAGAATCCGCAAATGCCGTTCCGCCTCGGTGAGATTTTCACAGCCGTAGCAGCGGCTTCCGAAAGAATCTATCTCCTGGGCGGGATTCTGCGTTATGCCCCAGTCGGTGCAGACAACGCCGTCATACCCATATTTTTCACGAAGCAGGTCATTTATAATGTACCGGCTGTAGCTGTTTCCCACGTTTTCACCGTTGGGATTTACGCCCCAGCTGACAGTATAATAAGGCATCACGGCTGCGGCCTTGCCGGTAGGCCCGTTTAGTGCAAAAGCCCCTTCGAGAAACGGCTTTAAATGCTCCGCCAGCTTTTGTCCGGGGTACACGGCAAATTTCCCAAAAGGATAATGCGCGTCCCGGCCTCCTTCACAGGGACCGCCTCCCGGCCAGTGTTTTACCATTGCCGAAACGCTTTTGCTTCCCCATCCTCCGGCGGTTTCCGGTGCATCCGGGTCAGTCTGCAGACCGTCGCAATACGCGCGGGCCATATCCGTGACCAGCTCCGGACAGGCGCCATAGGTATCTTCAACCCGCATCCACCTGGGTTCCGTGCCTACATCCACCTGTGGCCCTAATGCCGTGGCAATTCCCAGGGCACGATATTCCTCCGCAACCACACGCCCGAAAGTCTTACAAAGTTCGGGGTCAAATGTGGCCGCCATTGCCAGACCGTCCGGCCATTTGCTGGTGTCTGCCGCCTCGCTCTTAAATTCCGCCGCTGCCTTTGCGGCGCTGTGGCGAGGGTCGCTGCTGATGTTCACTGGCAGCGCATGGGGCAGTGCTTCGCAGAAAGCCTGCATTTCATTATTCCAGTTAGCGGCAACCTTTCCATTCTGTATGCCCGTTACCAGTACATGCCGCACATGGTCGTCGGCCAGGAATTTTTTCTGGGCATCCGTCATTTCCCACGGCTGCGCGCCGCTTTCTTCAAATACTTTTCCATGATAAGTTGCGGAAAAAGGCCCGCCCGCCAGACTCGGCACCATCTGGTGTGCGCTGTACATCATCAGTCCGGCAATTTCTTCCACGGTAAGCCGTGAAGCCAAATCCCGGGCCCGTTCGCTGGCTGGAAGGCGCCAGTCTTCGTATGGAAGTAATTTCCCGGTACGTTCCATATCCTTAAAATACAGGCCATCCACCGACAGAACGGGAATCTGGTTTATTCCCAGGGTCGGGCCGTGCGGGTTCTGAATAAATCTGGGGGTTATCATAATAGAATGCTCCTTTCTGTGCCGGCATGCAAAATTTTTGCAAAGTTTTCGGACTGTGTAATATCGGACAGGATGAAAAGGCGGCCTGATTGTATGGTTTTGCAGTTATTTTTCTCATAAAACTTTATAAGCAGTGTTTGTTTATCATACGTTTCCCACATACACTTTTTCCAGATACTTTCCGGCAGTTCTGGCAAGGCGGTTCAGCTGTTCCACGTCCGTAGCGTCTCTGTCCCTCATATGGTACCGCGGAAAAAAGCGGGTGATATGAAGCGGGATTGTCGGAGACAGGCTGGCAATCCATCTGGCCTGAGATTCCATATCCTCAGGAGAATCGTTTTCCCCAGGAACTATCAGCGTCGTCAGTTCCACATGGCAGCTTTCCACCGCCTTTGCGATAAAGGCTTTAACCGTCTCCAGGTCTCCGCCAAGTTTCCGATAATATTCCTCGCGAAAGCCTTTCAGGTCAATATTCATGGCATCTGTCCAGGGCAGCAGCTCTTCAAGCACCTTCTGCGAGGCAGTCCCGTTCGTCACCAGAACATTCAGCATGTCGTATTCTTTCACCAGCCGGGCCGTATCGCGGACAAACTCCCATCCCACCAAAGGTTCATTATAAGTATAAGCTACGCCGATATTCCCTGTTTTTTGCTGTTCTTTGCATTTCAGAGCCATATCCGCAAGCTGTTTCGGAGAGACATATTCCGTCTCAAGGCTCTTTCCATCCATCATGGAAATTTCATGATTCTGGCAGAAAGGGCACCGGAGGTTGCATCCATAGCTTCCCACGGACAGTACGGTGCTTCCCGGATGAAAATCATACAGAGGCTTCTTTTCAATGGGGTCCAGTGCCAGGGAAGTAATCCGGCCATAATTTTCACAGATAATCTCCCCGCCTGCGTTTTTTCGCGCTCTGCACATTCCCGTCTGTCCGGGCTCCAGCGCGCAATGATGAATACATACCTGGCAAATTGTTTTCATCGAAAATTAACTCCTGTTCCTCAATGGTGCCGTATTACTTCAAATCGTTCCAGCTCCACGCTCTCATGGGCTCTGATTCCCGCTTTCTGCTTCGCTATGGCAATCTGTTGTTCTACCGTGTCCACGCCTTCCAGATTCGGCAGCAGCAGTCCGCGCTTTGCGCCCTTTGTCACAATGACTCCATACCGGGTCACATCCAGTTCCTCCTGTGAGGAAACTTTCTCCGTCTCCCCTAACACGTCAACGCTAATCGTCAGACGTTCCACTTCCCAGTCTTCCACAGGAGAAAATCTGGGGTCTTCCGAACAGGCGCTGACGGCATTGTACATGATTTCTTCCGCCAGAGTTCCTCTGACCGCCTGGATAGTTCCGATGCACCCTCTGAGCCTTCCATCCTCCTTCAGGGATACAAATGCGCCCGCCCTGTTGTGATACAATTCTTCCGGAAGTCCCTGGGGCATCTCCGGGAGCTTTCCCGTCTCTATGAATGACTCAATGGTGTATCTTGCCAGCCTGACATACGCATCTTCCCGTTCCCGCCGGGCCAGAATCTTTATCCGTTCTTTTTCTTCATACTGCTCCAGAAAATTTCGTGTCCCGTCATCGCCGCAGGGCCGGTAGATGCAGATGCCATATCCCACGCCGAAAGGCCCTTCATAGGAAAGCTGCTCTGTTTCCACATTGGTCCGGTCAAATGCGCCCGCCAGAATGGTAAAAGAACGATGTCCGCATTCCGCGGCCTTCTCACAGAAATCTTCCGAAAATTCCAGCAGTTCCCCAAACGCGCCCCTGCCCATTACATCCATAATCCGCGCATCGTAGACAGGCCCCTCTTTCTGGTAGCCGTAGGGCCCGTCCTCTTTCAGCTTATGGGACAAGTCGCCACTGGCAATTACTACCGTGTTCTTTCCAAGAGACTGCGCCGTTTCTCTGATACACTTCCCCAGTCGGTAGTGTGCCGTCAGCGGCAATCCCGACATGCCTATCCTGACCAGACGGTATTCTGTCCATCTCTGATTCACAAAATATAAGGGAACCATCGTGCCATGCTCCAGCTTCTTCTCCCGTTCTCCCAATGTCCCCGCCTGTAAACCGGATTCCGCTGCAGTCTCGCACAGCACGCGGACAAATTCCGTGTCATAGGAAACTTCTACGGAAACCTGTCCGGCACGAAACTGCCCGAAGTCACCCCTTGCACCCTGTCCGGGCGAAATGTGGAAATAGTCCGCATACATGGTCTGGTGCGGGGAAAGGAGCACGATAGTTTCCGGCTGAAGACGGCCGATAGTTTCCGCCGCTCTTTGGTATGCATCGATAGTCTTCTGGATTTTCTTTTCCTCACCTCTGCCCACATCGGGTATGATGAGCGGTGGGTGCGGTACCATGAATCCTGCTGAAATTCCCATAATAATAACAAGGCTCCTTTCTCTGTCCGCGATATTTGTTCCCGAATGTTTCCGGGGCACCTTTTCATTTGGTTAAAGTTTATGCCCGGGCCGCAAAAAAGTCAATATTTTCGAAATAATGGCTGATACACTAAAAGATTATAATGCTATTTTAAAACACTTTCTTTGTCTTTCTGGCCAGCAGATTTTTCGCATTAGCGGAATCCTGAGAACATCCACCATAGATAAGGAAAAAGAACGACGGCGACCAGAAATGTCCAGCCGATGCTCTGTCGGCTGATTGCCATGACCAGGAATGTCAGTATCATAAGGAGATACGGACCATGTATAAAGCGAAAAATGCGTTTCCTTTTGGCGGGAATATTGTCCAGATTATCCGGCTCCGCCAGCGTACAATGAATCGTGGCGCCGAAGCGGTCGAAGGAACGGCTGGCCGTATAGGCTGTTCCGTCGAGTTCAAAAGCGGGATACATTCCCTGTTTGGTGATAACCAGATTCAGCTGATTCTCATCAGCATACTGGTATAAGGCTTCTGCAAATTCTGAAGAGTTTAGGACCATACTATCCGGTTTGAAAGAAAAATGCTTTTTACTTTCCGCTGCGACAAATTTTTTATAATCCTGAATAATCGACATAAATTTACCTCCATTCTGTTCAATGGCTTCCATTTCAGCAAGCGTTTCGTCCACATCAAACGATTCGGGGGCCGTATGAAGCAGAGATTTGCATATGCCAATACTGGCGGTTAATTCTTTCTGCCTGTTCTCTAATAGATGCAAGTGCTGTTCAAGAGTCGTGTGCAATGACATTTCTTCTGATAGGATTTTTCCTATATCTTCCAATGACAGGCCGAGCTTCCGCAGCAATCTGATGGTTTTCAAAGCCGTAAGGTCCTTGTCAGAATAGTTGCGGTAATTGTTTGAGGAATTTCTTGTGGGACAAATCAGTCCCTTTTTTTCATAAAAACGAATGTTCTGGCTGGTGACGCCCGAAAGATGTTCCATTTCATTGATGTTCAATGGTCCGTTTCCCCCCTTGACTTATAGTTTACACATTTACTATAAGGGGTGTAGTTGGTATAAGGTCAAGTGGTTTTAGAAATTTTAAATATAAAAACAACGGGTTTTTCAGACTGGAGTAATCTGAAAACAGAATCAGAACAAAGGTTCGATTTCGGTATGTACAAAAGGTAATATTCATGATATAATCAAGTTCGGTTTAGGATTTGCCATTGGTTGAGACAGGATTGTGGTTTGGATTTGTGTATCAGATGAGATATGGATGGAAATTGGACGAGATATCAGTTATTCGTAAATTTCGGATAACTGCATCGGATGGGAAAACTATAATACGAATCATTACAATTTGAAAGCTATTATAGCCGTAAGGAATAAGGCTGATTCACAACGGGCAGTGCAATTTCGAAAATGGGCAAATGGAATTATAGAAGAGCTCACCATTAAAGGATTTGCAATGGATGATGAATGGCTCAAAAATTTTGGGACGATTATAACTAAGGACATCTGCGATGGCAAAGATAGTAAATGCTTACTTGGACATTGCGGAATTTGAAAAAGTATCGTGTAAGACAGGACCAATTGTACCAGAGTGATTTTGCCCGTTTGCTGTTGGAGATGGAGAAAGAAGGGAAGGAGTTATGATAATGGTATAACATAGTCTCATTAAGAGATATAGAACAAAAATTTGGTTTTGCTTGTAATATTTTATTAAGATGCTGTACTGAAAGGCCAAAATGCACGAATTTCAGGCAAATAGACGTGTTTTTAGATAAATGATGAAGGAAATGTTCTGTCCACAGGGGCATTTGACGAATATTGTGAAAACGAGAAAACTTATTGGAGGATTATGGACGAAATAACACTAGGCGGACGAGTGAAGTTTGTGACCTTGATTCGTGTAATAGACTAAGTAATATATGATAAGATTAATGATTTTCTTAATATTAGTGTTTTTTGATAAGGGTTGATTGTTATGAATAAAAAGGAATTTATTAGTGAGTGGAGGAAAACAGATTTTTCTACATATAACGAAACGGATGTCCGGGAAAATTTCATTGCACCTTTACTAAAAATTCTAGGATATGGAAAAAATACAGTAAATAATGTACTGACAGAAAAATCCTTAAAATTAAAAGAACCTTTTCAACGAATTGGAAGAAAAAACATAAGAATAGATTATATACCGACAGTAAGACTTAAATCTTTTTGGATTATAGAAGCAAAACCTGGATATGCGGATTTAGAAGTAGGTGATTTTTTGCAGGCATATTTTTATGCGATACATCCTGAAGTACAGGTTCAATATATTGTTCTTTGTAATGGAAAACGTATTGATATTTATGACATTAATTATAATGAAGAATGGGGAAAGCCATTTTTTAGTATAGAACAAGCTGAGTGTGAAGAAAAATTTGAAAAATTAATTTCAATTCTTTCTGCAAAAAGTATACTTCAATCCATAAGAGGGCGAATTATCTGCCAGATTCAGAACTCTTTTGAGGTTGAACTGGATATAGACCAACTTTCACATTTTAAAGAGGAAATAAATAGCATGTTGGAAGAGGTGAAAAAGGAGATTGAGGATAATGTAGAAAGAATGAAGATAGGTGTAATGGAGGAGCAGAGGAGAAAGTATCAGAAATATCTTGAAAATGCTGACAGCAAAGAGTTAATTAAGAGTATGAAATGGGCAGACAGAAGAACAGCGTCTCTCTATATGGCTTATTATAGGCTTATAGAAAATGCAAGTCCTGAAGAGCGAGCAAACCTGTTAAAGGAACTTATGCAAGTTTATTATGGTAGAACATTAGGGGAGTTTAAGGTTGATTGCCTGGGAATATATCTTATGGCGGTAAAAAATAAGCTGGAGATAGGGAATGCTTTAATGTGGGTTAATCTGCAAAAAGAACTTGCTGATATAATAATGGGAAATCTCACTTATCATAGAGACAGTGAAATGCTAAATGCATTAGCATTTCTTGATAGGGCTTGTCATAAGTTTGCCTATCATGCAATTAGGAATGAGATTTTTATGAGTAGTTTAACACAACAAATTTGTGACTTAAGGGAAAATATGTCTAAAGAAGATGAAATTCGCACAAATCCGTCCGTAACGATTGAGATGACACGTCTTATTTTTGCTTTTCTCAACATTTTATGGTCCGCGTTATCTAGAGAGGAGAGTGTAGAGCAAATATGGAAGCATGTGATA
>CAJTRL010000056.1 GCA_910578715.1 uncultured Lachnospiraceae bacterium
GCTGATATGATTGCAGACTGAGTCGTTATATCATTGACGACGTTCGCCACACCGGCCAGAATAACTACGGCGCCGACCGCAATCAGTTTGCCGTACAAATACTGGATAAACCCTTCTTTATCACGCAGCGCACTCTCGTCCGCCCCTTTATTCATCACTACGTTGTTGACGATTTTCCCCTGTGTTTTCATAACAATCCCGGCATATACAAGATAACCGCCGCCAATGACACACAGTAAATCAATGATATTATACATGTTTACTCCCATCTGTCTGCTTCAGCAGACACCTGTTTCTTTCTCAACCTGCAGGCCCGGACAGTGCCGGACTTCTTTGTCAGATTCCGAGAATCTTTTCCACCGTTTCTTTCATTTCTTCTTTATCGCAGACCGTATTGTGCAGTACCGCCGCCGTCCTGATTTCTTCGATAGCCTTCGGTACTTTCACATTGGAAATCCTAGAAAGTTCATCCACCAGCTCAAAATCCGTCATGCTGTCATATTTGGCGTCAATCGCATTCATAACGCTTCTCGTAAACTTAAAGGGACTTGCCGTTGATGCGATGACCGTCTTTCTCATATCCCCGGTTTCTTCCCTGTATTTTCCGTAAACCGCGCTCGCTACTGCCGTATGGGTATCAATGACATACCCGGTCTTTTCATACAATGCCCGGATTCTCTCTGCTGTCTCCTGCTCTCCCGCATAATTTCCATAAAAATCAGCTAACTGCCCGCTCATTTCTTCCGTAATCCGGTACTGCCCGCTCTGCGACAGGGCCGCCATGAACTCCGCGTTCTTCTTCGCGTCATTACCGGCAATCCGATAGATTAACCGCTCCAGATTGCTGGAAATCAGAATATCCATGGAAGGAGAACTTGTCAGTACAAATTCCCTGTTCCTGTCGTAGTTCCCGGTGCGGAAGAAATCATACAATACTTTGTTTTCATTGGAAGCGCAAATCAGCTTCGCAATCGGCACTCCCATATTTTTCGCATAAAAAGCAGCCAGAATATTCCCGAAGTTTCCGGTCGGAACGACTACATTCATTTCCTCTCCATCGGCTATCTTTTCGTTCTGCAAAAGTCTGGCATAAGCATATACGTAATAAACTATCTGAGGCACAAGACGGCCGATGTTAATGGAATTTGCCGATGAAAAACGGAAACCATTCCGCAGCATCTTCTCTTCCAGTTCCTTATCGGAAAAAATATTTTTAACGCCCGTCTGCGCATCGTCGAAGTTTCCATGAATCCCGATGACAAAGGTATTGCTTCCCTTCTGCGTTACCATCTGTTTTTCCTGAATCGGGCTGACGCCGTTCTTCGGATAAAAAACAATAATTTTCGTACCTTTCACATCCGCAAATCCCGCGAGCGCCGCTTTGCCCGTATCGCCCGAAGTCGCCGTCAGAATAACGATTTCCTCTTCCACGCGGTTTTTCCTTGCCGAAGTAATCATCAGATGCGGCAGAATCGACAAAGCCATATCCTTGAAAGCGATTGTCGCGCCGTGGAACAGCTCCAGATAATAGGCACCGTCCGCTTCCGCAAGCGGCGCAATTTCTTCCGTATCAAATTTGGAATCATAAGCCTTACGGATGCAGTTTTTCAGTTCTTCTTCCGTAAAGTCTGTTAAAAACAGCTTCATGACTTCATAAGCGATTTCCTGATAGCTCATACCCGCCATGTCGCCAAAAGGTTTTTCCAGCGTCGGAATATGGTCCGGCACGAACAGACCGCCGTCTTCGGACAGCCCCTTCAGAATTGCCTGTGATGCCGTTACTTTCTTCTTATCATTCCTTGTACTGCTGTATAATACTTCCATTCCCGTAACCATGTCCTTTCTATATCTTTCAGTCTTCCGTCTTTTCTTTCAGAATCTTATCGACTATCGTAATCAGAATAACGCCAATCACAAGCGTTATCAGCGCACCGCAGCCGAAACGAATCAGCAGGACAATCATTTCGTGGCTTTCGTTCCATGTATCATTGATGCAGTAAAATACGCCTTCCGTATTCACATCATAGTCTTTCCCAAACTCTTCAAGTTTACTGAGCGCCTGTTGATGAACCGGCCCCTTTCTTCCGACTGGAAGCGTTATTTTCTTTCCCGCCTTCAATGCCCTCGCATCGTCAATCGACATCTGTGCCAGAATATAAGACTTGTCGGGCAGCTGAATCAGGAAATATTCCCCATATTCTCCCAGAATATCGAAGGCCATGTCGGAAACATCGGCGCGATACCTTGAGCCGCTCCGTCTGCTTCCGCTCGAATACATGGACACCCACGGATGCCGGGTTCCGATTCCTGTCGGTATAATCGCTTCCGGCTCCACCGTCACATAACTTGTCTGCCAGGTATCTTCCCATGTCTGGGCGTCTTCGATTCTCGGAATATCATCGGCCGCAGGCATCCCGATAAAATCTTCCGGAAGCCCGTCTTCGGTCATCGCCAGCGTGACCGGTTCTTCCTTTCCCCGGAGCATGGACTCCACGGGAAGTTCTTTCGCCACAAGCACGGCGATTATCAATCCTATAACAACAGATAAAAATTCCAGAATCTTTCTCAGTGTATTTTTCATACTTCCTCTCATTCCGCCGCGCATGCGGCATTTTTATCCGGCTCAGAAACCCTGACCTGCTCTCCGCTCCGTTTCTTCCCAGGCATCCAGCAGAGGCCGGAATTTTTCATACGCAAATACATAATACTCTTTCATATAATCTTCTCCCCGCACCAGCAGAAAATCTTCGATGATTATCTGCTTTTTACCACATTTGGAACAGCTGTGAACCTCCGCCTTACAGGCCCGCCGTCCACTGGGTATCTGTTCCCTGCTCATAATCGGAACCATATGGGTAAGCAGATAATTTTCGGCATTCTCATAGGTATCGCCAAAAGATACCGGAAGAAGGAACAAATAGTTGCGAGGCAGCGCTCTGGCTGCCTCCCCCTTACAATACATACAGGTAGAACCGTTTTTCTTAACTCTCCGATAATCCCGGATAACAGAACGTCCCATAACAATCGCCGCCACAACGACAACTGCTATGATTATCACAGGCAGATAATAAGACAGTCCGGCCATTTTTATCTGCCCTCCGCGTTTCTTTTGGCAGCTTTCAGAAGCTCAACGAAAGTATCCGCTTTGGATATCGCTTCCGCGCCCATCTGTGATTTCAGATTGACCGCACGGTTGCTCACGAGCGTATAAACCGTCATTTTCTTTCCGTCCAGATAAAATACAAAACGAACGCCTGTCATCGTCGATGCGATTGTCTCCGGCTTATCGATTCTCGACGCGCTGAATACCTGGATTTCCTTCGGATTGCATGCGGAAATATAACCAATCATGCCGCCTTCCACATCGATATATAAGATATTTCCTCTGCTTGTAAAAGAGCTGTTAAAGCAGTAAGGAAGCTGCTCTATTTTCTGTGCGGTACGTTTTACGAACATGGAGGTAAGATTTCCGTAAGCAATCAGCATGAGAAGAACCATCCATATGATAAAACCAAAGACAAAAACAAATGGAATAAAAACATCCAGACGGAACGGCCCTTCCGAAAACAGGCATAAAAGCAGCGAAATAATAACCGGCACTCCAACGCCCAGTCCCAGTAACAACAGCCAGAAAAAGCTCCCGAATTTTTTAAATTTTGCAGTCTCTTCTCTCATTTCTATGTATCTCCTTAGCCTCATAATATTTGCGCACGGACATGCGGCTCATCAGCCTTCCGTCCGCCCGCGTACAGCTAGATTATAACACCTCAGGGCTTTGATGGCAACTGGCAACAAGGATTTATGACAGATATTTATCACAGATATTTTTATAAGAAAAATTCATGATTTCCATAAGAAAAAAGTCTTGTCAGCTTCTGGTCAAACCATTGCACTTTCGTGGAATCCGCCTTTTTTCTTGCGCAGAAATATAAAGCCCCCTGGGAGATATCTTCTCCGTAAAGCGCTCTTTCCACCGCTTCATAAGTTTCCTGGCTGATAGAAACATTTTGAAAACGCCCGTCCACTGTCGGGCTGAACTGCGCCACTCCCTGTTCCTTCTGCATAACGACTTCCGTCACAGTGTCCGGGAAATTTTCATTATTGACACGGTTTAATACCACGTTTGCCACAAGAAGTTTTCCGTCTTCATCCTCTCCTCCGGCTTCCGCTTCCACAATACGCAGCAGCGCGTCATAATCCTGTTCGGTCAGCTGATATTTTTTCGTCTGTTCCAGCACTTCATAATCCACAACCCGCTGTCCCGATGCCACACAGGCGACCACTTCCAGAAAACTTTTCTTGTTCTCCTCTTCCGTTGCCGTCAGGTATTCCATACGGAATGCCTGGGTCGCCGCAATCCGGTTGATTTGGAGCTCTTTTAAACAAATCCAGGAAGTCGCAAAAATCATACTCATTAAAAGTAATTTCATCAGGCATTTTTTATACATACAATTATCTCCTGTTTTCCTTCTCATACTGATTTCGCCTATACTACTTGTCTATTCTTTCAGTCAAAACACAGAAATCCTCAGATACTATACTTTGGCATCTTAGAATTTCATTTTGATATTTAACATTGTTGTAATATTTTATACAGAAATCAGGAAAAATATGTTATACTAATGCCAATATTCAGAAATATTTCAAAAGATTGGAGATTTACAATGCCGCAGTTACCCGGTGTTTATCAGGCAAAAAGAAAAAACGGCACGCTCTATTACCGTTCTTCTTTAACTTATCGCGCAAAACATATCAGTCTTGGCAGTTATGACACGCCGGAAGCGGCCCATGAGGCATATCTGCTCGCAAACCGCATTCTCCAGGATAACCGGATGGGAATCGGCAGTTATCACAAAGAATCCGTTCTTTTATTTGAAAAATGGGTCTGTCTGATTAATTTCCGGGATAACGGACTTTATTTTTCCAACCCGATTTATATACGCCCCTCCTTTTTTTATTATTATTTTTCACCATCTCATTTTTTCATCTTTGACAGGGATGATTTGTTCTACTATTCCAATCATAAAATTTCCTGCCGGGGCGGCCATTATTTCGTTGCGGATTATGGGATGCAGTTAAATATTATGAATCGTTACGGCATCAAAAATTATGCTGTATTGAACAGAGATTATCGGTTTATCAATGGGAATACCCATGATTACCGCTATGAAAATATAGAAATTCTCAACGCCTACCACGGCGTATCCGCTTTCCGAAGAAAAGGAGAACTTTTCTACAAAACGAAAATCCATATCCGGGGCGATTATACCGTAGGCGTCTACCGGACGGAAGAAGAAGCCGCCATTGCCTATAACAAGGCCATTGATTTGTTAAAAAAAGCCGGCGTAAAAAAGGCCTATACTCCAAATTATATGGAAAATATGTCGCCTGCCGTTTACGCCGACCTGTATACCGCTATTCAGATTTCTACTAAAATCGAACACTATCTGTCCGAATAACTGACAAAACAAAGATTCAGACTGGCATCCCCAGACACGCCGTTCAATACGCCTGTCGTCGTATACTGCCACATCGCGAACTGATACGGATAATCGGGAACATCCTGTTCCTGGGCGAGCCATACATCATAGTCCTGAAGTTTCGCCAGGTCAACATTTTTAATCAGCCACTCTTTGTTTCCATATATCATCGGCGCATATCCGGCGGTCTGCACGCCGCTCAGAAATGCCGTCGCAATCGCCGTCCTGTCATCTCTCGAAAGTCCGTCGATTCTCGCTTTGTCGTTTGGCACATTTTCCATATCAAAGGCGACCGGATAAGTAATGTGCGCCCTGTAAGGCTCCAGATTCTGAATAACGAAATTCACTTCCTGTAAAACCTCATCCTGGGATATTGCCTGAGAATAAAAATACACGCCGATATCCAGTCCGGCTTCAATTGCCGCTTCCATGTTTTCCACAAAATTATCATCTAATGAGATTTGTCCTGTACTATATCCTCTCGCTCCGAGACGCAGCATAACATAATCGACGCCTGCCGCCTTAATTCTGCTAAAATTAACCTGGCCGTTATGTTTGGATATATCGACCCCCACATAGGAAATCTTCTTGCCGTTCTCCGTGTATTTACGCAGATTCGCATTTTCCGACAGATTTTTAAAATCATAGGTATTCTTGGTCAGATACGGACTTATCAGAACCCACTCTTCTTTGCCGTCGGAGGTCTTCACCAGCGTATGCTTACCGTCCGTAGAAGGGTCTTCCTGGACAACTTCCTCTTTTTTCTCCACATGGCTTTCCTCTTCCTCGTCCTCTTTGGGCGCTTCCACATCCTGTTTTCCCGTCTGTGTTTCCGGCTTTTCCTCTACCGGGTACATATCCCAGAAATCCAAATCCTCCGCACGGAGTTTCTGTTCCGGCTCCGGTTCCGGTTCAACAATTTCCGTCTCCGCCGCCACTGTCTGTTGTATGGCGGCTTCTATCGCCGCCTCTTTCTTCTTTTCCTCCTTTTGATTGTTCTGCATTACCGTAAACAGCACAACCACAACGAAGGCAGACACAGCGAGTATCATATAAAAAACGGAATGACCGTTCGAACGCTTCCCGTCATCTCCTGGTAATCTCATGAAATCATCTGCTCCCTTCCAGACTTTTCGTTTTTCTTTTCACATTCCATGCTGCGATTCACACAATATTTTCAATGAAAAAATAGAAAAATCATGCCATCTCTATTATAATGTATCATATGCGTAACTATCCGAAGCGGAATTTTTCCGCACCTCCTCGGACAGAGATATTCTATCACGAAATACGGCAGTTGACAACTTTTGTCGGAATGGAAATGTTTGATAAAAGCCGTTTGCCCTGTATTTCACACCCCCGCCAGCGCGGCACTTAGTTCTCTTTGGAGGCACGCTCCCGCTCCGCGAAAGGCAGCAGCGGTACTAAGTTCAAAAGCCGCAGAGCGACTTTTTCACTAAGTGCCGGCGCCTTTCAAGGGCCTCCGCCAGAGAAACTAAGTGTCGCGCTGGCGGGGTGTGAAATATCCACAATTTATCATTATGAAAAAGAGGTATTCCCATGCTGCACAAAAAACATTTTTTCCTCCTTCTGGCTTCTCTTGTATTTCTTCTGGGCGGATGCGCCCGCAATGCAGAACCCGTTACAAAAACCGGGTTCTATTTCGATACGGTTATTCAGATAACCATATATGATGTGGGAAAAAAAGACTGTCTCGATGCCTGTATGGAACTGGCCGGAACCTACGAGGAAATGCTCAGCCCAACGGTAGAGGGGTCCGATATCTGGAACATCAACCACAGCAGCGGCTCGCCCGTACAAGTCTCCGATGAAACGGCGGAATTGTTACAGACAGCGCTTTCTTACTGCGAAATGAGCGGAGGGCGCATCGACCTGACGATGGAAACGGTCAGCGCTCTGTGGGATTTTCACCCGGCAGTAACATCTTCTTCCACAACCACTTCCCCGGACAGTTCCAGCTGCGGCTCCGAAACAGACACCGTAGGCGCCGCAAACCGGGTTCCGGACGAAGAAGCCATCGCAGAAGCGCTTTGCCATGTGGATTATCATAATCTGCTCATAGAAGGCACCACGGTTACGCTGCTTGACCCGGGAAGCCGGATAAGCCTCGGTTTTATCGCCAAAGGCTATATCGCGGATAAACTGAAAGAATATCTATTGTCTCAAAATATAGAGAGCGCCATCATCAATCTGGGCGGCAATCTGCTGGCGCTCGGCACAAAACCGGACGGCTCACCCTTCCAGTTCGGCATCCAGAGGCCCTTTGATGCCCAGGGAACGCCGATTACCGTTCTGCCTGTTTCCGATAAGTCCGCTGTGTCCTCCGGCGTCTATGAGCGGTATTTTTATCAGGACGATACGCTGTATCATCATATTCTGAATCCCGCAGACGGCTATCCGGTGCAGAACGAACTGTTAGGCGTCACAATCCTTTCGGACTCTTCCACGGCGGGAGACGCCCTTTCCACCACCTGTTTTGTGCTGGGTCCGGAAGAAGGCATGCGGCTCATCGAATCGCTGGAGGGTGTGGAGGCTGTTTTTATCACCAAAGACTACTCCCTTCATTATTCCAGCGGCCTATTGTCCGGGGAATCTAACCATTTTTCCCTATTTCCGGCACATTTCTCCCGCATCAGGGCTCAAACCGATAGTTTTCCCCGTAAAAATCAAGAAATCTTGCATTTGTAAGCAGTTCCATGTCGGGAATGACGGAAATCTTTCCCGAATATTCTCCCGATAAATCCAGCGTGCAGATTTCCGGGCATTCTTTTAAAAAGGAAAAATCCGTAACAAGCGGCGTGCGCAAGTACAGATACCGCAGTTCCTTACAGTTTTCCAGCACGGATAAATCCGTTATTTCCAGGAATCCCGCCGGCGCTCCTTTTGCATAACTGTATACGCCTAAAAGCTGCAATGTCCGCACTTCGGTAAGCGCCGCAAGAAAACCGATATCCTCCACCGTATCGATGGCCGTCAGACTTAGAAATTTCAAATGTGTCATATTGGAGATGAAAGAATAATCCACCAGGCCGCGGGCCGATATGGAGAACGTTTCCGCTTCCGCAAAATTTCCGAAATCCTCGTAAGAAAAAGAATTGTCCGTTCCGGGATAAATCTTTTCCATGTGTCCGTTAAACTCCACACACAATACGGGACCGCCTTTCGCTTCCGGGTCGTTGGACGCACGACGACTGCCGGGCTCATATAAAATGCAGTCAATCTCCGTAATCACGGCCAGGTCGCTGGCCATAACCGGACGTTCTTCAAATGCCTCTTTCTCCGCATCCGTCAGCTGCCACAATTCGATGAGCGCATTGCGGAGGGCCTGCTCCAGCAGCGGCTCCTTCCACGCGATTTCATGGTCTCCGGGATAGTTTTTATCCGGCCGCGGAACAGAGACCACATAATTTTTCATCGCCGAAGAAAAGGGATTGTGCAGTTCGGGATAATTCCAGTCGTAAGCACCTACATTGTCGGTCATCTTCGTATAACCCATGCCGACTCTTCCCCCGAAATCCTCGAAACTGGCCGCAATATAGCGGGTCACGTCGATGAGCTGCGTATCCTGTTCCGCGCCCTTTTTCCGCTCCCGTTTTCCGATGACTTCCACCATGTTCCGCTCACCAAACCGGTAAAACACCACATATTCCTCGATGGCGCCGCCCTTATCGAAATCAAAGGAATAACCGCACAAATCACAGCCATCCACCACCGTATATTTTTCAAACTGCAGATTGGACACCCGGCCGCCACAGTCCCCGCTGCACCGGATGACTTCCGCCCGGAACGCTTCCCAGTCCTCTTCCGTTGCCGTCAGCGCATTTTTCCCCATCGTGTTTGTGACGGGTAACGAGTAGACGCTGATATCGTCGGGAAAAACATCGTCCACATCCATATCGATTCCCAGAAAATAACTGTGCTGTACCATATCCGGCGACGCGATATGAAATCCTCCCCCGGACCTTAATCCGCCCCTGTCATACCGGTCTTTCGGAATATAAAGGCTTTCCGAAAGCATGAGCACATCGCCCGGCATCAGCAAATGCACGTCCGCTATCACATCCTGATTTTCCTGTAAAATTCTTTGATATTTTGTGCCGGTTCCCCAGAACCGTCTGGAAATTCCCCACAGCGTATCGCCGGGCTGCACCACATAACTTTCGCTTTCCGTCCCAAGCGCAATATAATCCGACGCTTCCGCATTATCCGGCAGCGTCTCAACGGGCCCGTAATCAAACTGCACCGCCAGACAGTCCAGTCTGGCGGTGCCAAAGATGCAGAGTGCCAGAAAGAAGGTTCCGAGTAGTCTGAAAAGTTTCATAAAGTATATTCCTTTCTTTTTTCTTTCAGACTATTATAAAACCGACTTGCATCAAACTTGCATCATTTTCATTAAAATATTTTCTACAGGATATATTCTTGCCCGCTTATCTGATTATGATAACGGTACTTCACAGCTCTCTCCCGCCAATAAAGTAATTTGAATCGATTTTTCCCGGTACTTTATCGTCGTATCATAATCGGAAAATGCGCGAATCGTACAGGTCTGCAGCCTTCCGTCTTTCCAGGCAATGGTAACCTCGGCATTCCCAACCAGCCGGAGGCCTTTCACCATTCCGCTGTTCCAGGCTCCGGGCAGTGCCGGTAATAAGATTACCCTGTCCCGATTACTTTGTACTAACATCTGGGCAATCGCCGCAGCCGCGCCGAAATTACCGTCTATCTGGAACGGGGGATGTTTGTCAAATAAGTTCGGATAGGTAGATTTTTCCAGCATTTTCTCCAGATTTTCATATGCCTTCTCTCCATCCCATAACTTTGCATAATGGTTCATAATCCACGCCCTGCTCCATCCGGTATGTCCTCCGCCATTCTGCAGACGCCTCTCCAGTGTTTTCCGCGCGGCGGCTGCCAGTTCGGGTGTTCCGTCCATCGTAATTTCATCCGAAGGATATAGCCCATACAAGTGTGAAATATGCCTGTGCCCCGGCTCCGCTTCTTCGTACTCTTCCATCCATTCCAAAATCGTTCCCTGACTCCCCACTCTGGTAGGCATCAGCCGTTCCTTTATCCGGGCAAGCTCTGCAAGAAATTCTTTTATGTCATCAATCCCTTCTATTTTAAATTCCCCAGCCTCTTGTTCCAGCACCCTGCCGGCTTCTATGCACCCATTTAGAAGATGCCGCAGTATCTGATTGTCCATCGTTGCTCCAATACAACAGGAGCCGTGCTCTCCACTCGGCAGAATATAGGTATTTTCCGGCGAAACAGACGGAGACGTTACCAGATACCCATCCTTCTCCACCAGAAAATCCACAAAGAATAATGCCGCCTCTGCCATCACCGGGAAAGCCTCCCGTAAAAATGCTTTATCCTGAGTGTATTCAAAATGTGTCCACAAATGCGTGCATAACCATGCCGCTCCCATGACCCAGTATGTGCCCGGAATCCAGAGGTCCTGTGGTGAACAGTCTCCATGAATATCCGTATTATGATGGGCGACGAATCCCCGGCATCCATACATCTGTCTCGCTGTCTTTCTTCCGTTTATCTGCATCTTCTTTAACAATGGCAGCAAAGTCGCATGACATTCTGCAAGATTGCATGTCTCTGCCGGCCAGTAATTCATCTCTAAATTGATGTTAATCGTATACTTACTGTCCCAGGGCGGCGTAAAATCTTTGTTCCAGATTCCCTGAAGCGTGGCCGGCAAATCTCCCTCTCTGCTGCTGCATATCAAAAGATATCTTCCATAATCAAACAGCTGTTTCATCAGTCCGATATCTCCACTGGAGTTCGATAATCTCTCATCGGTCGGTAAAGCACCGGCTTCCCTGTCTTCCGGAATATCCAGCGATAACTGTACTCTGTCATACAGCAGTCTGTAATCCTGTATATGTTCCGCCCGAAGGGTCTCGTACTCCGTATTCATACATACATCAATTCTTTCGGACAGCCGTTCCCGGAGCATAGACTGCAAAGCCAGCTGGTAAAGGTATTCCTGCTGCTCTATTTCCCCTAATCCAAAGTACTCTAATTCTTCCGGGAATTCCTTTTCTGCAAGAAAGGTTCTGACATATTTATGTTTCTCTTCCGGGGCAAAATGATATGTCGTATCGGCCGCATAATAAAGAACTGCTTCATCTGCGGCCTCAACGCACAGATTTTCGCCAATCAGCCGCAGACATCCGCCTTTTACTTTTGCCCGGAGCATGGATGCAAATTCCACGCCGCCCCGTCCCAGATTGCCATAAAGCAGAATGCCGTCCTCTCCCCATTTCCCTACGCCGTCATAAAAGCGTCCTCTCGACAGAGACGCTGTCAGATTTATTTTCCCCCGCTCTGAAGATTTCAGGCGTATTATCATACAGCCGTTCGGTCTGGAAATAAAAAATTCCCTCTCATAATTCACACCGTCCAGAGAAAAATGAACTTTGGAAACTGCGGTATCTAAATCAAGACTTCTCTGATATCCTTCCGCCGCACCCTGACAGTGATAATCCATTTCAATCTCACCCAGCGTCTGATAAGGATGCTGGCTTTGCGGACACCCGGAACCGGCCAGGAGCAATAACCGCTCCGCCTCCTGAATCTTACCGGCAGATAAATGCTCACGAATTTGCGGCAGATACGCTTTTAAATCGGGATTATTCCGGTCCACTCTTCCCCCGTACCACATACTTTCTTCATTCACCTGAATGCGCTCTTTGTCAATCCCGCCAAATACCATTGCCCCAAGTCTGCCGTTTCCAAGCGGAAGCGCTTCCTCCCACTGCCTGGCCGGTTTCCGATACCACAACTGATTCATATAGGTTCCTCCATCATTTATTAAATCAAATTATAGCAAAGGAGCCATATATTCCGCAACCGGTTATCATAAATTTTCAACCTTATACGCAACAAATCCGCCTTTCGGCAGTCTCTCACCAGCCGGCATCATCTCACCCGATTTGCAGCTGTTTTTTCAAGGTTCTGACAGTTGCCCGGTAAACAAAATAGAACAGCAGTCCAATCAGGAACAGTACGCCCAGGCAGACGCCCATCCCGATGATTTCCGAAGAAACAATCTGTCCGTCGTTGACATACAAAATCATGCCATAATATAAATACATGGCCGCCATCCCGACAAACGCCGGCGTCCGGAACACATTGCCGCACTGGCTTCGCACTTCTTTTTCCAGAAAAGCCTGGGATGCTCCGAGTTTCTTTAAATCGTCAAAAATGTAGCGGTTATTCAGTGCAATGGTCTGACAGCGGGTATAGCAGATGACGAGCGCCGTCGTGAGACATACGATAAAGATAAAAAGGAACATCATAAAAAATACCGCCATTGTTACCAGAAAGTCGTTGATATCCAGAATTCTGAATTTCGGCTGATACCGCCAGTTCATTTTAAAGCTCGAGGATTCCTTTTCCTCATAGGAAACTTCCATAAACGGGTCCGAATCCGCCCAGTATTCTTCTCCCGCTTCATCCGCCATAACTTTGTCCACACGGTCGTAATGAACGGAAATTTCGCAGCTTTTATCAAAAGAAGAAACAAACCGGTACCATAAATCCCTGGCAAATTCATACGAATCTTTTCCATCGGCATTAAAACGTACCATAACGCCCCGCCATTCGTCGGAAAGCTCTTCCGCCAAAAGCATGTAATCCTCATTGCTTACCACGGCGAGCATTCTTATCCCCATAAGCAGGTCATCGTGCAGATAACCCGCAAATTCAGTTTCTATCTGTTTCCCTGTCGTTATACTGGTCAGGTGGCCGGCGCTTTCGTTGGTATTTACGGAAGCCTCTTCCTTATCCGTAACAAACAGATAAGCGCCGGGTACAATATCTACCGTCTCCCCGGTCATCCTCGCATATGCGTCCTCCGAAAGCAGTACCATTTCACAGCTGACCGGTTGATACTCTATATGAAAATGTTTTCCGTCCGCTTCTTCCACCATCGTATTTCCTCCGGCGCCCACCGTAATATATTCACAGGTTTCCCAATCCTTCAAAGCAATTCCGTGCTCCTCCGCCAGTGCTTCCACCGTGGCTTTGTCCGGAACGTTCTGGTCAGAACGGTATTCATAGAAATAATCAAAAGACCTTTCGGCATATTTGAGCATCGCACTGGAAGTCATTGTGGGCAGATAAAAGATGGCAAAACAGGCGCCGGCTACCAGAAGCGTCACAATAATCAGATTGTTTACGGTCTGTTTTCCCTGAAATTTCATCATGCTGCGGGAAATAATGTTTTTATACAAGTTTTTCTTCCGTCCCGACATGCCCGGCAGATTTCTCCATCCGTTTACCACCGCATGCAGCATGACCATATAAAGTCCCACAAAAACCGGCACATACAGAATGCCGAGCCAGGCCGGAGGGTAAGCGTTCATCACGTCCATCCAGATGCCGGGCGCGCCGTAGCCAAGCGCCGCTCCGATGATAATCAGTACGACTCCAACGGGGCCGCACCATCTCCCCAGTTCTTTCACCGGCTCATTGATATGCTCTTCCCGGATGACTTCCATAATATTGGTTCTTCGCACATACCGCCGGGCGCTCATACAGGCAAACCCCGTCACCAGCAGCCAGAACAGGAACGACAGGAAAAGGCACCGCAAATCAAACCGCAGAACCATATCACTGCTGTCCACCAAAAACACCCTAAATGCGCTCCAAATCAGCCATACGAGCGGAAATCCGGCAATGATTCCGGCAATGCTGGAAAGACTGCTCAGCAGAAATACCTCCCGGAACAATCCCGGAAAAAGTTTTTTTCTGGAAGCGCCGAGCGCCATCAGAATGCCGAGCTGCCTCGATTTGTGCCGGAAAAACAGCCCTGTCGCATACAGCGTAAAAACCACGCACCCAGCCAGTGTCATGAAGAAAATCATATCCATTTGCTTTCTGCTGTCCCCTCCCGGCGGAAAAACCGTCTGAATCGTCGGAGAAAACATCAGGGCCGCATAGCCCGAAACAATCATCAGCGCCATGAAATTACAGAATAAATACAGCTTCGCCTGTTTTCTGCCCGCCCGCTGTAATTTCTGTTCCATTTTCTGCATCGTGCGCACCGGCTCCGCCACTGTATGCTCCGTTTCCGTCCGTTCCATTTCTGCCTGCGTTTCATGTTCCCGCATCATATGCTCACCTCCTGGTCGCTCATTTCTTTGATAACCTGTAAAAGCTCATCCTGAAATTCTCTGCGGTTTCCCGTCTGCTCCAGCTGGCGGTATATGTTTCCGTCTTTAAACAAGATAACCCGGTCACAGAAGGACGCCGCAAAACTGTCATGCGTCACCATGAAAATTGTCGCCTTCATCTTCTCTCTCGCACTTCCGAACGCCTCGATGACCGCGCGGCTCGATTTGGAATCCAGATTTCCCGTAGGCTCGTCGGCAAGAATCATCAGCGGACGGTTAATCAGGCTTCTCGCCACAGCGGCCCTCTGCTTTTCACCGCCGGAAATTTCTGCGGGGTACTTGTTCATGATATGGCCGATGCCAAACAGCGATACCAGTTCATTCGCAAGCGCTTCCGCATCCACGCCGACCTCACCCTGAACAATGCGGGGCACCAGAATATTTTCGCGGACTGTCAGGCCGTCCAGCAACATAAAATCCTGAAAAACAAAACCCAGTTTTTCGTTCCTTATCCTGGCAAGCCCGTCCTCGCTTAATCCGGCCAGAGATTTTCCGCCGAGCGTAATCTCGCCTTCTTCAAAAGGAATATAACAGGAAATACAGTTTAAGAGTGTGGTTTTTCCGGACCCCGACGGCCCCATGACCGCGACGAACTCTCCCTTTTCCACATGGAAATCTATTCCCTTTAGTACCGGGTATTTGATTTTCCCCGTCTCATAAGATTTGTAAAGATTTTTGACATATAACATCGCAATGCCTCCCCTTTCCTTTTTGTGATACAGCTACCATAGCATAAATCGCCGGAAGGCATGAAAGGCGATGTCATATCCGTCCGCTTTTCTGTAAAGTCTGACACGGCTCTGCAAAAAATGTAAAGTTTGGCGCTTTCCATGTAAAGTTTGACAGGGACGCAGAATACAAAAACTGTATTTTTGCCCAAACTATGATAAAATAAAAACAATTCCGTCAACAGGTATCATCAAAATCGGACTGCTGATATCTGGCATCAACCACACGGATTCTGCAAAATCCGACTGCCAATATCCGTCACCCAAAGGAGGCTTTCATATGCTGCGCGTTGCAATCTGCGATGACGAAGCGGCGGCAAGAGACGCACTTCATATACAACTGGAAAAAGTTCTGATGGAAAACACCGAAGAAATCGTCTATGAATTTTCTACGGGAGCAAACGCTGTCTCCTGGCTGAAAAAGCATCCGGGAGAAATCGACCTGCTCTTTCTTGATGTGGAAATGGACGGATTAAACGGCATGGAATGCGCGGAAAAAATCCGGGAATTTGATAAGAATCTGATGATTGTTTTCGTCACGGGCTATGCGGATTACGTGTTTGACGGCTACCGGACGGGCGCACTCGACTACCTCATGAAACCCGTCAAAACCCAGAAACTGTTAGAGCTTCTGCACCGGGTCCGCCTGAAAATGGCACAGGAAGAAAAAAACGTCTTTCTCGTAAAAAATGCGGACGGTCTCTGGCGTTTTGCCCTGCATGACATCTTATATTTTTATTCCGACAAAAGGCTGGTCTTTCTCGTAACAAAGAAAGCCGAATACCCGTTTTACGATAAGCTGGAAAAGGTGGAAGAACGTCTGGAAGGGCGCTTTATCAGAATCCACCAGCGCTTTTTAATCAATCCGGAACATGTGGAACGGCTTGGAAAAGACTGTGTTCTCCTTTCGGAACGGGAACTTCCGTGCAGTAGAAAATACCGGGAATCGGCTGCCGCCCGGATTGCCCGCTCCATCATGGCAAAAAGTACAGATATTCACGGAATATAAAATCCGTTAATTCTAATACCCCTTGAATTTAAAATCCATTAACTTTAAAACCGGAGGCCTTTATGACGACTACCCCAATTTTTCTAAGACTGCTGCTTATTCTGGTTTATATTCCGACTGCTTTTCTTTTACAGGGCGCCATCACAAAACTAATCGCCGTCTCTTCCAAAAAATCCAGACAGTTCTTGCTGTTTCTGGCATGTGTACTGTTGTCCGAAACGAAGATTTTTTTCGGAGACTTTTTTAATATTCTGCCCGCCTTTGCCTTTTTTCTTTTTACCGTGTATGTTTCCTGCGAAGGAACTGTATTCAAAAAAACTGCCATTGCGCTTCTGTTTTTCAGCACGGCGATATCATTCAATGCGCTGCGGGACAATTGCCTGACCAATTCTTTCACCCTGTGCGAGCAATATGAAAAAAGCGTACTGATATCTTCTGCCAGCAGTCTGCTCTTCTTTCTTTTCCTGTTTCTTGGAACAAAATACTTCGCGCCCGACAAAGATTATACGCTTTCCGACAGCATGTGGAAACTGCTTATTCTGCTCACCATGCCGCCGTTTTGCATTGTGTTCTGCCTGGTTCTGCTATACGACGTTCCTTTCTGGGACACTTTATCCCGTGCTTACCGTTTTCACCGGGACTACGCCGCTCTGCTCATCGTCTCTATCTTTTCTTTCATCGCCCTGTTATGGACCATTACCGTGCTGGCCAGACAGCAGAAACTGGAACAGCAGCGCGTTCTTGCGGATATGAACCGCCATTATTATGAGACAATGGAACAACAGTATTTTGAAATCCGGCGCCTCAAACACGATATGGCGAACCACTTACAGGTTCTTTCGGCACTTCCGCCCGAGGAACAAAAGCGCTATTTTGACGGTCTTCTCGAAAATCCCGCTTTTACGCAGACCCTTCACTATTGCGGCGATGCCACGGTCAACGCCGTTCTCGCCACAAAAGAAAACCAGATAACCCGCTATGGCATACAGTTCTCCTGTTCCGTCGATATCCCGGAAGAACTTCCCTTTTCCCCCGCCGATATCTGCGCGCTGTTTGCGAACGCGCTCGATAACGCGGCGGAAGCCTGTCAGAAAGTACCGGAAGCCGACAAAAAAATCATTTTGGAAAGCAAGGCGCAGAAAGGACTGTTTTGCCTGAAAGTCCTAAACCCGACGGAAATCTCCGGCGATGAAATCAACTACCATACATCAGGACCCACTCCTCACCTGTCAGGAACTGCTTCCCGCCTTTCCGGAACTGCGTCCCGCCTGTCAGAAACCGTTTCACGCCATCGGGACGCTTCTATCCCCGCAACCACCAAGCCGGACAAGCGCGCCCACGGTCTGGGACTGCAGAGTATGCGGGAAATCGTTTCCAGATATCAGGGAGAAATGGAGTTGAAAACAGAAAACGGCATGGCAGAATTATTTCTGTACATGCCGCTGTATAACGGTTGAGCAAAGGCATTCGTGCCTTTCCAGGTTCCGGTTGAAATATTTTTCCCAAAAACACTCATGGCAAAAACATTTAATCTTGCCACATCAGAAACCATATTTTTTATCCACCGGCAAGCGGAGCCGACGCCATAAAAACGGAAGCTCATACAACATCATGGCAAGCCACCCCGCCAGATACGCCCAGGGCAGCGCCGTAATTCCCATTTTACAGCCAAATACGAGCAGAAGGCATACTGCCACCCGGACGCCCATATTTATCAGACTGCTCCATAACGTAATCTTCAAGTCGCCCATCCCGCGAAAATATCCCTGTACGCCATTGGTGACCGCCGGTATCAGATACATGAACGCAATCAGGTGCAGATACTGCTCTCCCGTCAGAATCGTCATTTCATCCCGCGTAAACAGCCGCATCAGCGGATTCGCCAGTAACAGTAACAGAATCCCGGCAATGCCGCCATAGGCCAGTTCCACATACATGCCCACCCGGAATACCGCCTGTACGCGCTTCGTTTCTCCGGCGCCCCGGTTCTGCGCCATGACGCTTGTCATCGCATGACCAATATTCTGTTCGGGAATATAAGCGTAATCATCAATCCGGTTAATCGCGGCAAAAGCCGCTGTCGCCGTTACGCCCATCGTATTGACGGTTCCCTGGATGCTTAGTTTTCCAAGCTGAACCGTAGACTGCTGCAAAGCGCTGACGAATCCATACCGGACGGTCTGCCCCAGCAGTTTTTTATCAAATCGGAACCATTGCTTTCCCAGGTTCATAACCGGTATTCTTCTTCGGATATAACACCAGCACAACAGACAGCTTAACGCCTCGCTCAACACCGTGCTGACCGCACAGCCCACCGTTCCCATTGAAAAAACAATGACAAAAATCAAGTCGCCGATAACGTTCACAACGGCGCTGATTCCGAGAAACAACAGCGGCGATTTACTGTCTCCCATCGCCCGCAGCGTACTCGCAAAAAAATTATAAATAAAATTGAATACCAGGCCGCACACAATGACTCGAAGGTAAACTGCCGCTTCCATGCGGATTGCCCCGTCCACCTGTAAAATTTCCAAAAACATCGGCGCCGCCGCAAAAACAATCGCGGTAAGCGCCAATGAAAAGCCAATTCCGGCGGTCATCGCCGTACTAATCTGAAGTTTCAGCGTATCATAATCTTTTGCACCGTAAAGCGTTCCTATCAGAATGCCCGCGCCAAGACAGATTCCCTGTAAGAAAAGAATCAGCAGCGTAACGAGCGGATTTCCCGTTCCGACGGCCGCCAGTGCCTCTTTTCCCACATACTGTCCGACAATAATGCCGTCGATGGCATTATAGGTGAGCTGGAGCAGATTCCCCAGAATCAGCGGAACGGTAAAACGGACAATAATGGGGAGCATCGCTCCTTTTGTCATGTCTTTTGTCACACAGACACCTTCCCCGCAAGCACATTTTTATAATCTTCCAGATTTTTCTGAAGAAGTGCGGGCGTGTCCAGCCCGTAAGGACATTTGCTCTTGCACTGGTTACAGTGAATGCAGCTTTCGATTTTCATCATCTTTTCCTGCCCTTCTTTGCTTAAATGTCCGGCAGAAGGGGAACGACGCAGTAACAGAGACATTCTGGCACAGTTATTGATTTCGATTCCCATCGGACAAGGCATACAATAACCGCATCCCCGGCAAAAATCGCCAAGCAGCTCTTCTCTGTCATGCGCAATCACAGCCGCAATTTCTTCCGTCATTGCCGGAGGCGCTTCTATATAGGAAAGGAACTCATCCAGTTCTTTCTCCCGCTGTACACCCCAGATAGGAAGCACATTATCGTACTGGGCAAGATATGCGTATGCCGCCGCGGAGTTGGTAATCAGCCCGCCGGACAAGGCTTTCATCGCAACAAATCCCATATCCTTTTCCTTACACTTTTCCACCAGCGCAATGTCTTTTTCGGTGGCAAGATAACAGAATGGGAACTGCAGCGTCTCATACAGCCCGCTGTCAACAGCCTCGTCCGCAACCGCCAGTCTGTGGTTGGTAATACCGATATGTTTTACCTTTCCCTGTTCTTTCGCCTTTAATATAGCATCATATAATCCGCTTTCGTCTCCCGGTTTCGGACAAAATGCCGGATTATGAAACTGGTATACGTCTATATAATCGGTTTTCAGATTTTCGAGGCTCGTTTCCAGGTCCTTCCAGAACTCCTCCGCATTGTTTGCCCCTGTTTTGGTCGCAATCCATATTTTATCCCGTATGCCCTCGAAAGCGAGTCCCAGTTTATGCTCGCTGTCCGTATACCATCTCGCCGTATCAAAATAAGTAATTCCATTATCATACGCCTTTTTCAGCAGATAAACGGCGTCTTTATCCGGGATTCTCTGAATCGGCAGCGCGCCGAATCCGTTTTTATTCGTCACAATTCCTGTTTTACCAAGTCTTACCGTTTCCATATGATTTCCGCTCCTCTCTTTTACAGAAAAATAATTTCTTTCTCTGTCTCCTCTCTGTACAAGGGAACCATCTCCTTTTTCGGATTTTTTCCTTACAATCAGATTATCATTTTCTTCGTTTTTTCATTACAATGAAATTATCGCCTTCTTCGGGCATTTCTCCTTACATGTGCCGCAGCCGGTGCATTTCTCCTGGTCGATGGTCGCATTGAAATCATCGATAACGATTGCATCCGCCGGACAGTTCCGCTTGCATAACTGGCAGCCGATACAGCCGACTTCACAGGCTTTCATCGTTACCGGCCCCTTATCGTGGTTACTGCATGCAACCGCATGTTTTGCATCGTAAGGAATCAGCGTAATCAGTTTTTTCGGACAGGCCGCAATACATTTTCCGCATGCCTTACATTTTTCCTTATCCACGACCGCCACGCCGTTTATGACATGAATGGCGTCAAATGGACAGGCTTTCACACAGCTTCCGTAACCCAGGCAGCCGTAATCACAGGATTTTTCCCCGCCGCCCGGCACATAGGGAAGCATTTTGCAGTCTTCGATTCCCGAATATTCATAGTCTTTTTTCGCTTTATCGCAATCGCCCTGACACTGCACAAAAGCGACCTGTCTGACGGTGTCGCCCGCTTCCACACCCATGATTTCTGCAATCAGCTTACCGACTTTTTCCCCGCCGACCGGACAGGCATTGACAGGCGCTTCTCCTTTGGCGATTGCCGCCGCCAGATTTGAACATCCCGCATAGCCGCAGCCACCGCAGTTATTTCCCGGCAGTACGCCAAGCACAGCCTCTTCTTTTTCATCCACTTCCACTTTAAATTTAATCGCCGCCGCGCCCAGAAACAGGCCGACGAACAGGCCAACGCCTCCGACAATCATTGTTGCAACCAGGATTCCGGTTATTTCCATATATAATCCTCCAATCTAACCTCCATGTCAGAGCAGCTTGCTGCGAAGACACGCGTCGAGAATTTTAGATTCTCGACTGCGCCCAAGGCACATTTGAGGCTCTGACTCAAATTGCCGGTTAAAAAATCAGCTATAAAGCTAATTTTTCAACCAAATACCCTGCCTTCTCTCAAAATCTAAATAAGATTTCTGATTTCACTCTAAAGAAGCCCGGAAAATCCACAGAACGCGATTGCCATCAGTCCCGCGGTAATCAGGACAATCGGCATTCCTTTAAAGGATTCCGGTATATCGTTATACTCCATCTTTTCTCTGATACCCGCCAGAATGATAATGGAAATGGTAAAGCCGACAGCCGTCGCAAAACCGTTCACTACGCCCGCCAGGATTCCGTAATTCTTCTGTACATTTGTAAGCGCAACGCCGAGCACCGCGCAGTTGGTCGTAATCAGAGGCAGATACACGCCGAGCGCCTCATAAAGAGCCGGCATAAATTTCTTTAAGAACATTTCCACAAACTGTACGAGTGCCGCGATAACGAGGATAAAAACAATCGTCTGAAGATAGGTGATATCGAGCGGTACCAGCACATATTTGTATATAACGCCCGCCACCGCCGATGCCAGCGTAATGACGAAAATAACCGCCACTCCCATGCCGCTTGCCGTATTGGTTTTCCGGGACACACCCAGAAACGGGCACAATCCCAGGAACTGGCTTAACACAACATTGCTTACAAGGGAAGAGCTGATTAAAATGATGAGCAAATCTTTAAGCATGTTCTTTCTCCTCCTCTCCCTTTATCCTGCGTGTTTTCGGCTCCTGTGCTTTTTCATCATAAAAGCGTTTCGTACATCCGCTGTCGGAGCAGTTCAGGCAGTCGTTTCCGCAGCCCGACTGAATCTTTGACATATCTTTTCCTTTTTTCTCGCCAATCAGTTTTATTTTGTTCTGAATTGCCGTCAGCATCGCCAGCACGAAGAATGCGCCCGGCGCCATAATGAAAATAGTACATGGTATATAGCTTTCCGGCATGATATGCAGTCCGAACAGCGTTCCGGCCCCAATCAGTTCCCGCACCGCGCCGATACAGGTCAGCGCGAAAGAAAAGCCGAGCCCCATGCCAATTCCGTCAAATAAAGACGGAATGACCGGATTTTTCGACGCATAGCTTTCCGCACGCCCCAGAATAATACAGTTTACGACGATTAACGGAATATAGATGCCGAGCGCATCGTATAAGGACGGAATAAAACCTTCCAGCAAAAGTTCCACGATTGTCACAAAAGACGCAATGATAACGATGAATGCCGGTATTCTGACTTTGTCGGGAATAATATTCCGAAGCAGCGAAATAAAGGCGTTGCTAAGCGCCAGCACGACCATCGTCGTCAGTCCCATGCCCAGACCGTTCATTGCCGAAGTCGTAACGGCAAGCGTCGGACACATGCCGAGCATCAGGACAAAGGTCGGATTTTCTTTTATCAGTCCATTGACAAGACGTTCTTTGATATCATTCATTTATAACCATTCTCCTTTCCAGGCCCGCAGAACCGTGCCTCATTTCCCCGGACCGTCCGCCGGCAGATTCGTCTGAAAATAATATAATCCGGCGTTGACTCCGTTGGTCACCGCATTTGTCGTGATTGTGGCTCCGGAAATGGCGTCCACCTGATAATCAGCCGTCGCGCCGGATTTGGAATACTCGAATTTTTCCACATTTTTCCCCGCAAACTGCGGCGCAAGCACCTCTTCCGCCCGCATACCGAGCCCGGCCGTCTCCGCAATTTCCAGAATGGCGATGCCGTTCACGGTTCCGTTCTTCGCAATGCCGATGGTAAAGCGGATATCGCCGCCGTACCCTTCCTTCGTCGTCACGGTAATCACATATCCAAGAACTGCACCGGAAGCGTCCTTTGCTTCCATCACTTCATCAATCGTTTCCTGTGCAAAACCGGCCGCAGCCCATTCCTGTGCATCCGGCTGCACAAATTCTATCTCCGCAAAAGAAGCCGCATCCGCAAAAACTTCTTTGCATGCTTCCTGTTTCTTCCTTTCTTTCTGTACGGCAATCGGCTCTTTTGTCACCTGATAGACCAGACCGAGAAGCAGTCCGGCTACCAGCGTGATAACGAGCAGAATTGCCGTATCTTTGAACATCCCGCCGATGTCCGCGCCTTTTTTTACTTCCTGATTCGCTGTATTACTCATGCCTTTGCTCCTCCTTTCCCGAATGCCGTCGGAAGAGTCGCTTTTTCAATTAACGGCACGAGGAGATTTCCCAGAATAATCGCATAGGAAACACCTTCCGACGAAGGGCCGAAAATACGGAAAATGCCGGTCAGAATGCCAAGCAGAATGCCGTATACATATTGTCCTTTCACCGTAATCGGTCTCGTCACATAATCGGTCGCCATGAAGAAAGCGCCGAGCATCAGGCCGCCGCCCGCAAGATGCGCCGACAGATAGGCGTAATCGAAACCCCGGCCGCCGAACAGAGCGACAAAAATCACAAAGCTCACTATGTAACTTCCGGGAATCCTCAAATCAATGACACCCGCCATAATCAGAATACAGGCGCCGATAACGATTGCTACCATCGAAGTTTCCCCTATCGTCCCGGCTGTCCTTCCAACCACCATATCAAAAATATTAACCGCTTCTCCGTTCTTCAATGCCGCAAGCGGCGTGGCTCCCGTATAGGCATCGCAGTCAAAATTCGTCATAATGGAAGTGAAAGAAATGAGCAGAAAACATCTCGCGCCCAGCGCCGGGTTCATAAAATTCTGTCCGAGTCCCCCGAACAGCATTTTCACCACGAGAATCGCAAAAACGCCGCCGATTACGCCAATCCACCAGGGCGCGGAAACCGGAAGGTTCAGCGCCAGAAGCAGTCCCGTTACGACCGCCGAATAATCTCCTATCGTGACTTTTTTGCCAAGAATTTTTTCAAATATATATTCTGTCAGGACAGTGGATAGAACCGTCACCAGAATCAAAATCAGCGCATCCAGTCCGAAATTGTAGATGCCGAATCCGGCCGCCGGAAGCAGGGCGATTACGACCGTCATCATGATGCTGCTCGTTGACGATTTTGCCCTGATATGGGGATTGGATGACACTTTCATCAAATCGCTCATTATTTTAATTCCTTTCTTTTTCTATTTTTTCTTTGCATTTTTTTTGGCAAGCTGCATCTTGCGCATGGATTTGATTGCCTGGGTCAGCTGCCGTCTGGCCGGACAGACATAACTGCAGCAGCCGCATTCGCAGCATTCCATTCCGTCATGGGAAAGAAAAGCCTCTTCATTGCCATTCTCCGCATAGTCCGCAAGCAGTCTCGGCACGATACGGCTCGGACAGGCTTCCACACACCTTCCGCAGTTAATGCAGGCGCTCGGCTCCGTCTCCGATACGGCATCCTCCGTCATGCACAAAAGCGCCGAAGCCGTCTTCGTCGTCGGCACATCCAGATTAAAAATAGCAAATCCCATCATCGGCCCGCCGGAAACAATTTTCGCCGGTTCCTTTTTGAACCCGCCCGCTTCCTCAATTAATTCATGGTAATTGGTGCCGATTCTGACAATAAAATTCCGCGGGTCCGCAATCGCATCGCCCGTCACCGTCACGATACGGTTCATCAGCGGCTTTCCTTCCACCACCGCATGATAAATGGCAACCACCGTATCTACATTATCCACAATACATCCGGCGTCCGCCGGCAGCATGGATGAATTGATTTTCCGTCCGGTCGCGGCATAGATAAGCTGTCTTTCCGCGCCCTGGGGATATTTTGTTTTTAACGCTTTTACGCTGATACGCGTTTCATCCTTCGTCAGATTTTTCAAAAGCTCTATACAGTCAGGCTTGTTGTCCTCCACCGCGAGAATGCCCCTTGCATTATCGAAAAGACGCAGCGAAATTTTCAGTCCCTCCACGAGCTTCTCCGGCTCTTCCAGCATCCTTCTGTAATCCGATGTCAGATAAGGCTCGCACTCCGCACAGTTCGCGATAACATATTCGATTTTCTCCGGTTCTTTCGGCGAAAGTTTGATAAAGGTCGGGAATCCCGCGCCTCCCATTCCGACGACGCCCGCCTCTTTTATCCGTTCAACAATTTCTTCCTTGCTCATTTCTTCAAGCGGCTTTACGGCTGGGTATTCCACTTCTTCATAAAGTCCGTCGTTCTCAATAACGATGCTCATTACATTGTCACCGGTCACAACGCGGCGCGGTTCAATCGCTTTCACCGTACCCGATACCGTCGCGTAAATAGGCGCCGATACAAAAGCCCCGGCTTCCGCGATTTTCTGACCTGTCAGCACATGGTCGCCCTTTGCCACAATCGCCTTCGCCGGCGCGCCGATATGCTGCGATAAAGGATAGACCAAATCCCCCTTTGGCAATATTTCCTTTATCGGCTTGTCTTTGGAAATATCTTTTCCATCATACGGATGGATTCCACCCGAAAATGTTAATTTTGCCATTCGATGCCCCTCTCCTTTTCCGTTTTCAAACTTACCCACATAGTAAATATACTATTTTTCGACGCAAAATACTACTGCTAATTTAAAAATTATGATATAATACATGCAAAAGAAAAACAAGCGGCTGCGAAGCAGACATTTGTTTTTCTTGTATGGATTAACGAGCAAACGTCCGCTGAAAG
>CAJTRL010000057.1 GCA_910578715.1 uncultured Lachnospiraceae bacterium
TTATCAGATGATTCTATAGGTGCTTATATTGCATTAAAAAAGATTCAGCATTCATTAGGAAAAAGTAATTACTATATATCTATAAATATGATGCTGTATGAATACAGATATAAATATAAACCCCTGTTTCCGATTTAACAAAAATAAAAATAGCTGCTGTTGATAACAATCTGGCAAGTACATTACATATTGTGGTCAGCTTAAATTTTTCCAACCCCCAAAAAAACCAGTTTACATCAAATACTGCTGAAAAAACATATATCATACTGTACTTATATGCCAAATAGTAATCACTGCTTTTATTACAATAAAGAAATATAAAATAACAGGCTAATGCTATCATCCCTGTCGTTATTTGAATTTCATAAATTTCGCTGAATGTACTGCTTAATTGCTTTTTATTCTCTTTAACCAGCGCAATGCTTCGATTTCCATAATTATTTAATCCCAACATGATAAAAAGCACAAAATACCCTGCCACAGTAAATGTATAAGAACTGATTCCTATCGAAGAGGCTCCCAAAACCCTCGATAAATAAGGCGCTGTTATAATAGGTAGCGCCATATTAACAAATTGAAAAATAGTATTATAAATTATATTTTTTTTAACCAACCATATTCATCCCATCTTCTCTTGTTAATTTTCCATCAGGAACTGCAAGCGCTGAGAAATTCCTGAATATCCGCATGCAGTCTCCGCTTTTGTTCAATAACTTTCTGCCGATATTTATCAAAAAAACTAACATACAATTCATAATTATCAATCATATCTATTATCAGGTTTTGAATTTTTTCCAGATTGATATCCGTTAATTCAAATTTGTACTCTGATTTAATAGGAACATCGATGTCGTTATTTCCGGCACTTCCCAGCATAGAAGTAATAATATTGCAATTCATCATCACTGCTTCCCGTGGAATGCGTTCCGGCCCCGGAAATTTCCCCAAATCCATATATACGGATGAACGCATCAGGACTTCTCTTACTTTTTCAATTGTCATTGCCTGTATTGGTATAAACATAATATCAGGTCTGGCATCTGAAACAAGTTCGATTACTTTATTCGTATATTCAGTACATTTTTTAGGATTATAAGAAACTATTTTCTCTTTTTTAATATTTAACGATTCAAAATAAATATCATCTATTGGACCACAAAGATAATGTGTAAAACAAGGATAATTACAGACGCTGTTAATAAAATTATGCGCGTATTCACAGTTATAAAGATAATATGGTATTTTTTCTTTATGAATACGAATCCTTCGAAATGACGATGTTGTCATTGCCGCCATCGCAATGACCGCTGCGGGCAGCAGAACCTTTGGGAGTTTTCTTTTTCTAAGGCTTTCCTTCGCTTTATATACAGGGTCTGATTCCAGATAATAATTCAGTGAAAGAAACCAGATACACTTTTTAATATAATGAAATTTTCTCAAAGGATATGTATACATCTCTGGAAAAATAATAACATTTTCTGCACTATCTTCTACCTTTTCGGCCTTGTGAAGATTATATTTCCTACTCATGCTTTCCGGTATCTGATACACCTTACTGGTTTGCCTAAAATAATAAACATAAGACTGATATCCGATATCGCGGCATCCGGATGCAAACTGATATAAACTTTCTACACCGCCTTTTGTTCCATTGTCAGGTATTGCAACATAAATTTTCATTCCAATTCTCCCGTATCAACAAGTGCCTCTTTTAGCGCTTTTAACCGGGCATATCCCTCCTGTTCGTCCGGTTCCATATAGCCGCCTTCCCCCCATTCATTCCAGGCGAACAAAAAAATATAATTCTTTTGGTAGACTTCTTTTGCCCTTCTAATCTGAGCCGATAAATATTTCTTAAATTTTTCACTGCTATATCCATAATCAAGGCTTCCATGCTGCTTATGACGAGGAGTATTGTCCCAATTAACATAAGCTCCAGGAATCATTTTTTCATCTCTCGGATTCATTTGTAGTATTCTCTTCCATGTATCATCATAACTATATGATATAGAGGAATTTAATTTCTGCGGAATATGTAATTTATCCGAAACAATATGATAAACCTTTTTTGATATCATTTGTAATGTTTTCCTCTGTTCAATTCTGACTGTATTCGGCTGATATTCGATTCCATAATCAAACAGATATCCGGCTTTATCCCTCCGATGGTCATAGGATGCACACTGATACATAATACACAGTCCAGGTAATCCAGACTCCCTTGCATATTCTTTCCACTTTAAAAGCATTTTTTCCAGACAGGGAATTTTATCCGCTCTATACAACACGATTACCGGACGGCCCTCGTTTTTTATATAACGCTCATCTCTAAAGAACTGTAATAAATATTCAAAATGTCTTTTCCATTCTGCTTCATCACCATAAGTCTGTTGAATTAAAACTTCTTTATTTTTCTGTGCCCACGCTCTTGTCCAGTCCTCATTAGCCCAGGAAATACAAAACGGAAAATCTATTGATTTATCTGCCAGCATATGTTCCATTGGCTTTTCCATAAGCATTTTTCCATCAAACCAGTAATGATAATAACAAAATCCATAAATACCATATTCCTTTGCCAGCTTCACCTGCCATTTCACAGTTTCCGGCGAAAGCAAATTATAATAATTATTATTTAATGGAATACGCGGCTGAATATGCCCTTGAAAAACAGGGGCAGCATTTTTAACATTACACCATTCTGTAAACCCCTGTCCCCACCATTGTTCATTCTCCGGAAAAGTATGATACTGTGGCAGATAAAATGCAATTATCTTCATATGTGAGGCCTTTCTGTTTTTATTTATGCAGGAAAAATCCAGCTTCTTTTATAAACTGCTTTATCCCTTCTTCTTTCCAAATGCTGATACCGTAATATAAATATCCGATTACTTTTCCATACTTTTTTACTACGCTTTTTCTCTTAAGGACAATCTTTCGTTTCCCCTCTGGAATCCATGAACCGTTAAAATAATGAATTGTATAAGTATTCTCCGTAATATCTGAATTTCCCCTTGCATTATTATATGGACAAAAATAGTGATTCGAATAAATTGTGATATTTTTTAGCTTCTGTTGTACCCCATTCAAAATCAATCCTTCTTTTTGACAAATATTTGTAAGCGGCACCGGATTCGGTGTCAAATCATATTCTCCATTGGGAAGAATAAACGGCCTGTCCATATAATAATCCATAAACTGTCTGAACAGAGGATTTCCTTTTACGCTCCCCAAAATCCATGTCGCTATTGCATGATTATTCTCAAAGGATGTAAATGCCAAATTATCAAGTAAGTTATCAAACTTCTTTAAAACTTCAACATCTGTGTCTAAATAAACTCCTCCTTCATGATATAAAACATATAATCTTATATAATCACTTACAAAGGCATATTTCTTTTCCTGAAATGCCTCTTTGGTATACCGGCAGATATTCACATCAAAATTTTGTTCATTCCAACATTTTATTTCATAATCAGGTAATTTTTCTTTCCACGAATCAATGCACTTTTGTATTAACTCCGGAAATTTTTCACCTCCTAACCAGCAATAATGTATCACCTTAGGAATTTTTCCCATATAGCGCTCCCTTTTCCTCTGAACATGTTATCCAGTCATTCTTCTGATAATACGTCTTTATATACTTCCATGAATTTTTGAGCCAAAACTTTATAATCATATTGTCTGATAAATGTCTGTGCTTTATCTGTTATTTCATTATAAAACTTTTCATCTTCTATCAATTTTTTAATATTTTTTGCTAATTTCGGACTATTCCTTTCCTCGCATAATAAGCCATTTTGTCCGTCGTGAACAAGCGCTGAAATACCACCGGAATCACTTGCAACTACTGCTAATCCGGAAGCCATCGCTTCCATAATAACCGTTGGAACGCCTTCCTGGACGCCATTGTCTATCGTGATGGAAGGAACTACAAAAATATCCGAAGAAGCATAGATTGTTTTTAACTCATCATGCGGTTTTGCTCCCAAAAAAAGTACCCTGTTTTTTATATCCGCCGCCTGCCGTTCTAATTCTTTCCTGAGCGGCCCATCACCTGCGATAACCAGGAGTGCATCAATTTTCTTAATTGCTTCAATTAAATAAGCAACACCTTTTATTTCAACAAGTCTTCCAACAAAAAGTACCACTTTCCGTTTTCCCTGATGAAAGTAATCTTGTTCGCGATACTGCTTTCCAAACTGTTTTGTATTAACTCCCATTGAAATAATACTGGGTTGAATTACAGGAAGCAGCTCCTGAAGTTTCTTTCTGGAATATTCCGAAACCACGGTTACATGCTCCGCCCTTTTCAGACACCTGATTTTTAATCTCCGAATAATACCTTTGTTGAGTGAAACCACATCTCCGCCATGCCCCGTCACAATATACGGCGTTTTAAAAAATGACTGTACGATTCCCTGTGGAATCAACCAATGCGCATGAACAATATCATAATCTGACGAAATCTTCCATAAATGAAAATATAATGACAGGAACAAAAAAGGAACCAGTAAAGCTCTGATTTTCTTTTCCCTAATTCTTGGAACAATCGCTCCTGGATAGCAAAGCGTTTCCCATTTATGAACCGGAAAATAATGATACCGGATAACCTTAATGCCATCCAGAATTTCCTTTTCTTTCGCCCCCGGCGCCGCCGGAACCAGTACCGTAACATCAAACTCATTCGTCATGTGAGATGCCAAATCCAGCACAAACCGCGGCTCCGTATCGCCTTCCCACCTGGGAAAAGTCGAGGCCGTGACCAACAGTTTTTTCTTTGGTTTCTTAACCATAGTTTCTGTTCCTTCCATACAAAAAATCCCGACACAAAGCATTCCACTCCGCCTGTCGGCTCAATTTCATACTTTATATCAGGATTTTCTTTTACAGCTCTATTCCGTTTATTAACTTATCTTAAATTTCTGTTTTTAACTTAATTTCGTCCGCCTTCCCTTTCACCCGGCAGCTTTTCCTGCAGAAACAGATACCATATTTTATAACATGGCCGCATTCGTTTTCAGCGCCGATTCCATCAAAGAACGGATAAATCCCGTCATCTCATCATAAAATCCGGCAAAATACGCATTTTCCAGCGGCACGTCATATTCATCAATTAAGATAATGACTGTCTGATGGTGATACTTTTCCAGACATTTTGATAAAAAAGCGATTGCATCCGCATATATCCGGTTATCATCGGATATTTACATAATTTCCCGATACAGTTTTTTTTCAGACGCCAGCAGACAGTCGGATAACAGCACATATCGATGACGAATATACTCCTCCGCTATCTGTCTCTTTAACATCCATACCGCAGTAGCCATATCCGGCTGCTTCGCAGATTTTAAATAACCGGGTACTGTCCCATGTGCTTCGTATATTTTTCTCCTGCAGATATAATTTTTCTATCCTGAAAATATACGCTGTTATCTATCGGCGTTCCTTCACCGTCCAGCTCCTTTTCAAAAAAAGTTTTCAGCATATCAAGCGCCAGCGTCTTGCCAAATCTGCGCGGCCTCGTAAAGAGATTTACATACCCCTGTATATCTAACAGCTCTTTTATAAACAGCGTCTTATCCACATAATAATAATCTTCTTCTACTATTTTTTTATAAAATTCTATTCCTATCGGAAGGTTTCGCAATACCGGTATTCCTCCTGTCATATACATTCTGATATTATGTCAAGTATATCTTTTTTCAGAATGTATTACAACATTTTCCTGTTATAAAGTATAAAATTGTCAAGGTTCAGCTTCCCGTTAATTCAGGACAATTTCCATCCTCGCCTCATGAACATTTCTGCCCATTCAGGCTCCTCACAGCGGCATATGGCACGACAGGATAAAAGAAACCACACACTAAAACACACACTTTTACTGGCATACGATTGCCACACTACCTGACATCCATGACGAATCTTCCATATACCTTTCTGTGGGAACCCTGAACGGACAGAAACCGATTTATTACCATTTTGTCTTTATCACTGTCTTGTCCTTATTCTGTCTGTTTCACAAGCCTTGTCATTCTGATATCATACCTCTCCCGCCTCCGCAAGCGTCGCCATCTCGTCATTGCTGATGACGCGGTATGTCCTGACAGCTTCTTTTTCCATCTTCTTCTGCATATATATCGCCTCGTATTCGGAACGCCGTGCATGATACTGGGTATCCTGTAACAGCTTCCGGTTCGCCGCAATCACATCCGCCACAAGCCCAATCATAAGCGTCAGAAAACCGATGATAATCAGTGTACAGCCTAAAATCAGCGACTGCACATGGCCGCCCGCAGTCCCGACCGCCATGTAATATAGAAATCGAAAACCGATTAACAAACCAATCACCGTCGGGATAACCGCCAGAAATGTAAAACTTTTCAACGGTTTATACATCATATAAGCCCGTAGAATCGTCAGCATGCTTTTTTTAACATATCCCCAGATGCTGTGAAAAAGCCTGGAAGGCCGCAGTTCTCCGTTTGTACGGACAGGAACGCTTGTTATCGCCATTTTTTCCCGTCCGGCCTGTACAATCGTTTCCAGCGTATATGTATAGTCATTTACTACATTGATGTGCATCGCCGCTTCTCTGCTGAACGCCCGGAAGCCGCTTGGTGCGTCGGGAATATCCGTATTGGACGCTTTCCGCACAACCCAGCTTCCGAAATGCTGCAGTTTCTTTTTGATAAAAGAAAAATGCTCCGTCTCATCAATCGGCCTTGCGCCGATAACCATATCCGCTTTTCCTTCCAGAATCGGCTGTATCAGCTTCTGAATATCGTCGCCGCAATACTGATTATCCGCATCCGTATTGACAATAATATCCGCGCCGTTTCTAAGACATCCGTCCAGCCCCGCCATAAATCCTTTTGCCAGGCCTTTATTCTGCTTGAAATTCACCACATGGTGTACGCCCCACTTCCTGGCAACCGCCACGGTATCATCCTGACTGCCGTCATTGATGATAAGATATTCGATTTCATCTATGCCTTCGATTTGTTTTGGCAAGGCATTCAATGCAATTTCCAGCGTCTCGGCTTCGTTATAGCATGGAATCTGAATAATCAGTTTCATATTCAACTTCCTTTCTTTATCTTCACTTTACTTTTTTCTCTTTATTTTCTATAATCCTTTTACGACGCATTTTCTTTTCCCTACCGTTTCCCACCAGCCGGAGCACGCTTCCCGCATACCGCTCTTCACAGTTCTTCCCCGCAGCATCATTCTCGCAAAAACAACACAAAAGAATTGCTTTCCACGCATTTCTCGTAATGTTCTTCAAGCTCCGGCAGATACTGACTGTTATAATCCACTATTAAAAACCCTGTCTCCGCCAAATTCTCTTTCAGGAATTCCAGCCAGCTCTCTGTATCACTTTCCTGATTTTCCCGGCTGTTATTCCAGCCGTTCTCCTTACCCGCAATATCCCTCTCCCGGATAATCTCAATCTTCTTATCCCGCATGGCAAACTGAATCAGGTCTATATAAGCCGTTCCGCCGCCATACAGATAGGAAACCGGCATACCGCCGTTTTCCAGCTCGTATTCTTCTATATATTCATAAACTCTTAAATCGTAATAATCGGAATCATTGTAAGTCCATATATATTTCCGGCACAGGCAGATGGTCAGCAATGCCTCCATCATCAGAACAGCCGCCATCGCGCAGTCTGTCTGCCGGAAATGTCTTCCGATACAGACGCTTTCTGTCAGGAGAAACATCAGAAAAATGCCAAACAAATATGCTTTGACAAATTCCGGCGCCACCTGATAGGAAAAAGTACTTTCGGACAAATAATTGAGTCCTGTTGCAAAAATACCTCTCATCACATCGGATTCGCTTTGCAAAGCCGTCCAAATCGTAACGGCAAAAAGCACGGTGGAAATCCCGATATTGCACAGGCATATTTTCCAGAGATTCTTGCTGTTCAGCAAAACAAGGATGCCTGTCCCCAGAAAAAGAGGCAGCATATACTCGTTATACCTTCCATAAATAATGGCATCCAGTCTTCCCGCACCGCGCATATAAACTGCAGATACCAGGAACTGCCCCATCATGGAAAACAGCAAAAAACAGAAAAACCAATCTTCTTTTCTAACTTCTTCTTTCCCGGCTTCTTCCCGGCTCTCTTTTTTCCTCCACTTAATATCCTTCAGTAAAGCAAACGTCCTTTTCAGGCAGACCCATACTGCCGGATAAAACAGGCCGAACGACGCCATGCCAAGATAGTATAGCTTTCCGGCGCAGCTTTGCAAAAACTGTTTCATGCCTTTGGGCGTTAAAATATCCAGCAGAGCACGCAGTTTGCCCGTATAATCATTTGCCGCCAGATGTTCCGCTTCCGCCACGGCATAAACACTTTCCGTCACCAGTCCTTTCACCCGGAATCCAATGATTACGCCCACAATTAAGGTCACGCCAGCCAGAAACAGCCATTTCCTGTATACCGGCTTCTGCCACAAATAAAAAAACAGTACCAATACGGCGGCCGCCGCTGCACCTACCGTACGCATATGAACAAAATGTAAATAGAGAAATGCTATTGACAATAGCAATATTCTGCATATTACATTTCTTATTTTCCAATTTTCCAACAATAAAACAAACTGATAACAGATAAACACATATAAAAAAGCAAGCAGTGCTTCCGCCAGCGTCATCTGCACATAAAAAGTCCATGCCGGATAAAACACCGCCGTTCCAACGGCAAATACCAGCTGCTGTTTTTCAATGCGCGCCTTTTCCGCTCCATTTTCTGTCCATTTTTCCGTACCGCTTTTTACCGGACAGGAAATCCGTCTGAAAATCCCCCACAACATACCGACAGAAACGCACTGCAAGGCCATATTCACAAATACCGCCGCACGGTACGCGGAGACACCGTCCCGAAAAAGCCATAATACCGGCGCTAACAGCAGACCATATCCAAAAGAATAGTAATATCCGAGTGAAGCCACATCCGACCAGTCATAACCAGTCCACTGTGCCGCACTCGCCCAGTAACCGAACTCGTCCGGATAAACGGAAAACCCGTATAACCGGTGTACGCTGTACTGATAAAAACTGAAAAGAAGTACGATAAACAGCAGAAGATACTGGAAGAAGAAATCTCTTCTCCCAGCCTTCGCTTTACGCTTCATCAAATTAATATTTGATAATCGCATATGCACCCTGTCCACCTGTCGTACTGAACGTTACAACATTCGGGTTTGTGCTTGTGTTCGGCAGAACCGTTACAGCTCCGCCGGGACGTACGCAGATAACCGCATAGGTCTTGCCAGCCTGTACAAAGGACTTCGGAATACCAAAGCTCATTGTAATCGGTGCTCCGTCAGCCGGAAGCAGACCAAACTTACCGCCTTTGGTAAAGCCAAGCTCTACATTAATGTAAGGGCCTACTGCAGCGCCAAGCGCTTCTGCTGCGGAATTGATAGCTGCCGCTGCCAGAGGGCTCTTCTTAACGTCCATGTTGTAAACGCGCGCACAAGGCGTCTCGCCAGCGCCTAAATTGTAGCTGCTTGCAATCGTAGCAACGCTCGTCGTAACTGCAGCGCCGTTAATGCTTGTCGCAAGATATACGCCCTTTACAGTAGTTTTTACGCCCGCAACGGAGCTGGTTTCCGGAATCTGTGCAATGCTGCTTACAGCAGAACCGCCTTCGTCACTGTCGCCAACGGAACTATTGACGATTTCGACAACTTCTTCTTCGACACTGGGAGTATTCGGCGTATCACTGCCGCCCGGTGTCTCGCTGGCAAAAACGCCCATACACGGTGCCGCTACAAGAGCCGCCGTCAAAGCGCCTGCCATGAGTTTCTGAATGAATTTTGTTTTCATTCTCCTTCCTCCTTTAAAAAAATTTATTTGTGTCGCAGAGCATTACTGCATCCGCGTAACCACCTGTTGTACTCATTTTCCCATTGTTATTGATTGTTGTGCGTGCTATTTTAGAAATCCAACTAAATATAGTATGCTATTTTCAATATACTTACAATATCCATAATATGCTATTATAAATATATTTTCAAGTATTTTTTGTAATACAATTCATTGTATTACTTTGTCGTTTACGTTTTGGTCATTTATATAGAAGGATTTCATAAAGGAAGGTTTTCGAATGAGGCTCTGGAGATTGGGCATTCTAATGAAGATACAAATAAAGGAGAGTGTGACAACGAAATGTCAGGAAAACCATTGGAAAAATATTTAAAAGAGCTTCGCAAATCCTACAACTATTCACAGGAATATGTTGCATCACAATTAAATATCACAAGGCAGACTTACTCACACTACGAAACGGGACGTATTTCTCCGCCTGTAAATTCTCTCTACAATTTATCCAGATTATACAACGTTCCTTTAAACAGTTTTTTGGAACTTTCCATCAATCATCATCAAGAATCGGAGCAATCATCGGAAAAATCTATGGGAAACAAATCAGAAGGCGATGACTTAAATGAATTTCTGAAACATATAAGCATTCCCGAAAACAGTAAAAAATTCAAATTTCTGAAACGCCAGGAGAAACTCGTTCTCTACTACTACCAGCTGTTAGATGACCGGGACCAGGAAGATATCCTCGATTTTATGAAAATCAAATGCCATAATCGAAAGCTGGATGCACAAAGGAATCCGGTTATGGCAGATACATCGGGGAATGAATAGTGGATTAATGAAATATATTTTTTAAAATAAAAACCTTCCGGGAACAAATGAACCTATTCCCGGAAGGTTTCTTTTTCTTTTTTATTCTTTTTTACTCCGCCTTTTTCCCCATCTTCTTACGGAACAGATGCCATAAGGAACCCGCAAGGCAGATGGAAGAATAAGTACCGCAGATAATGCCGGCCATCAGCGGAAGCGCAAATTCCCGAATGGACGAAACGCCGAATACTTCCAGCGATGCCACCATAAAGAACGTTGTCAGGGAAGTGAAAACGCTTCTGGACAGAGTCTGTGAAATACTTCTGTTTACCACTTCTTCCAGATTGTCCTTTCTTCCCATTTCTCTCATATTCTCACGAATACGGTCAAAGATAACGATGGTCGCATTGATGGAATAACCCACAATCGTCAGCATACATGCGATAAAGGTATTGCCGACAGGCACTCTGACAGCCGCATAAAACGCGAGCACAACCAGAATATCATGCAAAAGGGCAATGACCGCGCTGGCGCCAAAGCGGATATCTTTAAACCGGAACCAGATATAAACCAGCATACAGACTGCCGCCGCAACGATAGCGATAATCGCGTCGGATTTCATTTCCGAGCTGACCGTCGCGCTGATTGTTTCCGCCGTGATGGAGCTTTCTTCCACACCAAAGTTTGTGACCATAACATTGGTAAATGCTTCCCGCTCTTCCACGTTCAGCGTTCTTGTCTTAATAATAATCTGGTTGGAACCGGCTACTTTCGTGGTCTGTACGTTGCCGTCCCCTGTAATGTTCTCAATTAACGGGACGATATCGGAATCGATTTTTTCAATCGGCATATCTTCATTCAAAGTAAGTGTTGTGGATGTACCGCCGACAAATTCCAGACTGTAATTTAACGCCGCCTTTCCGGATGCCTGGTTTATGCCCATCACGACAAATCCAGCGATAATGACAACTGCTGAAAGCGCAAAGAATACTTTTTGTTTTGACAAAACCGGCAGTGTCTTTTTCTCTTTTGCCACACCGTACGCTTTCGGACTCTGAACGCCGAGTGCATGGAGCGCATTTAAAATAAATTTCGTAACGAGCAGCGCCGTGAACATGGAAAGAATAATACCGAGCGCCAGCGTCTGCGCAAATCCTTTGATTGTACCGGTGCCTTTCAGCGCAAGCACCGCCGCCGCAATCAGCGTCGTAATATTACCGTCGAGAATCGCGGACAACGCTTTGGAAAAACCGATTTTAATCGAAGACTGTACTGTTTTACCCGTGGCCAGCTCTTCTCTGATACGGGCAAAAATAATTACGTTTGCATCGACCGCCATACCGATTGAAAGAATAATACCGGCAATACCGGGCAGCGTCAGCGTCACTTCAAAAGCATCCAACAGAATAATCATCAGCGCGGTATACAAAGCGAGCGATAAGCTGGCCGCGATACCGGGCACATAATAGACTGCAATCATAAAGATAACGACCAGGGCGAAACCAACGACCGCCGCCAGCAGACTGGTGCGAATCGCATCGGAGCCGAGCTGTGCGCCAACCACGCTGGAGCGCAGTTCCTGAAGCTCCAGCTTCAGTCCGCCGATACGAATCGTGGAAGCGAGTTTATCCGCCTCTTCAAAATTGCGCTGTCCGGTAATGACCGCACTGCCGTCGGAGATAACCGCCTGTACATTAGGCACGCTCACAAATTCCCCGTCATAATAAATGGCGATGGATTCTCCCGCGTTATAAGCCTTTTCTGTTGCTTTCGCAAAAGCCTCTGTTCCCGCGTCCGTCAGCGTCAGCTGTACCACATACTGGGTGTTGTTCATCAGGCTGTCCTGCTGGGAACCGGCCTGCGCGCCCGCCACATCGGTACCCGTCAGCACAATGGAGCCGTCCGCCTGTAATTCTTCCAGCGTTTTGGTCAGCTCATAAACTTCAATAATATTACCGTCCGCATCGATGCCGAAATTAGAAGTATAGTTCTGATTGCCCGCACTGTCCGTCTGCGCAATAAAATACAGTGTTCCCGGCTGCCCCAGTTCTTCCAGAATGGCATTGGCATCGGAAACGCCCGGAATCTCGATGTTGATTCTGTCATCGCCTTCCTGATATACCTGGGCTTCCGTGCTGTAATTCTCGACACGCTGCTGTAACTTGTAAATCGTATCGCTCATATCTTCCTTATCCGGCACTTCTTCCCCCACTACCTGATAAGTGATACTGACGCCTCCGGCCAGGTCAAGACCCAGCTTGATGCTGGAAGCGGAGCCCGATTTGTCCGCGCCGATGCCGAATGCCGCCGTATATCCCAGACCGGCCAGCAAAAGCACAAAGACAATCAGGCCTATAATGGCTCTGTTCTTTTTCATTTTTTTCATCCTTTCTTATATTATAGCGCCCGCTTTCTATGAATGAGCATTCATTCTTCATCGGCCAGCGCCGCTTTTATCATAATCGCACATTCGATGCGCTTTCTCTGTAACTGACACCCCAGGTCATATACATCGTTGATATCGCCGTGGCACTGGTAAGAATTGGCGGCACAGCCGCCGCTGCAGTAAAACTTTGCAAAACAATCTCTGCATTTTTCTTTCGTGTACACGTTACAGTTTCTGAACCTGTCCCGGATATCCGGCCTCGTAATTCCCTCTTCCACATTGCCCATCAGAAATTCTTCGTTTCCGACAAACTGATGGCATGGATAAAAATCACCCCAGGGCGTAACCGCCAGATATTCGTTTCCGGAACCGCAGCCTGACAGCCTTTTGGCTACACACGGCCCACCCTCTAAATCTATCATAAAATGGAAGAAATTGAAAGCCTTTCCTTCTTTTCTTCTTTTTAAATATTCCAGCGCCAGCTTATCATATTCCACAAGCAGCGCGGGCACGTCCTCTTCCCGCAGCGCATAGTCTTCATCCGGCCCCGCAACGACGGGTTCCACGGAAATCTGTTCAAATCCCAGGTCCGCCAGATGCTTCACGTCTTCCGCAAAGTCCGGGTTATATCTCGTATAAGTGCCGCGCACATAATAATCTTTCTGCCCTCTGCTCTTCGCCGCCTTCTGAAACTTTGGCACGATTTCATCATAGCTTCCCTGTCCGCCCCGGTGAGGCCGCATCCGGTCATTTACTTCCTTCCGGCCGTCGATGCTCATCACGATATTTCCCATTTCCCGGTTTACAAATTCCATGATTTCATCGTTTAAGAGCACACCGTTCGTCGTAAGCGTAAAGCGGAAACGTTTATTATGCTCCTTTTCGACGCTTCTTCCATATTCCACAAGCTGCTTCACAACATCCCAGTTCATGAGCGGCTCTCCGCCGAAGAAATCCACCTCCAGATTCACCCGGCTGCCGGAATTGGCAATCAGGAAGTCCAGCGCCTTCTTCCCGACTTCAAAGCTCATGAGCGCCCGCCTTCCGTGATATTCCCCTTCTTCGGCAAAACAGTACCGACAGGCCAGGTTACAGTCATGGGCGATGTGCAGACAGAGTGCTTTTACGACCGTTTCCCGCGCGCTGAAATCCGCGATATACTTCTCATATATATCCTCTGTAAAAAGCATCCCGGCGTCTTTCAGTTCCAGGATTTCCTCCACGGCTTCCCGAAGCTGTTCTTCTGTAAACTGCTCTTCCCAGTTTCCACGCTCTTTCAGCTGCCGTACCAGCGCTTCCGCATCCGCTTCTGTTACGCCGCCTTTCTGTGCCATGCCTTCATCATGCACCTCTCCGGCTTTCCGCGCTATATCTTCCGCCAGAATCTTTTCCATCTCAGGCAGAATCGTATAAACAATATCATCTACGATGTGGACGCTTCCGCTGTTCACATCCAGTACGATATTGTAGCCATTATTCCGATATTGATGTATCAAAACATTCTCCCTTTCTACTTAACATATCATCAGGTAATTGCGAAACTATGTTTTTTCAAAAACTCCGGTTTCACAATTTCCCAACGTATAATAAGCAGCGACGCGAATCGCTGCTTACAGAACATTATTCATTCTCGTTTGGTTATTTCGCAAAATCCCTATTTTGTGTGTTCACAGCTCTGATTGCCCACGGTGCAGGATGTTTTGCATGCGGACTGGCAGGATGTCTGACACTCGCCGCAGCCGCCCTTTTTCATGGATTTCTTCAAATCTCTCGTGTTCAGCGTTTTAATATGTTTCATCTTATTTTAATCCTCCATTCTTATCCGGTTCGTAACTTGGAATAGTATACCATATATTTCCCGGCATGAAAAGTCCTTTTTTCAAAGGGGCCCTTTTTTCGTACAGTTCAGTCTGCGCCCGGACCGTCCCGGACAGAGCATTGTTCTCTGTCGGAGGCCCTGTAAAAATGTCGGTACTTAGCGAAAAGGCAGCCTGCTGCATTTGAGCTTAGTACCGCTACATTTTTAGCGGAGCGCAAGCGCGCCTCCAAAGAGAACAATGCTCTGTCCGGGACAGTCCGGGCGGAGGCTGCACCACTTTTTTCAACTTATCATCCCGCCCAGCATGCCGCTGCCGCCGCAGAGCATGAGCACCGTGACCAGATTGCCCGCCGCATCCTCCATTCCTTTGTTCACGATAAGCGAAACGGCCGTCAGAATCAGAAAATAGAGGCACCCCATCGCAAGCCCCCATAGAAATTTCTTCTCTCCCATTCTTTTTCCGGCAATCAGTCCCGCAAGAAACGTAACAACGATGTAAATTACAATGATGCAGATAGATACTGTCTTTTCCGACAGACCGAAGCGATACAGCATGAGGGCCAGCAAAAGCAGAAGCCCCGCAGTCAGGATATAAGCGGCCAGCATACATTTCATGACAAAAACGAGCTTCCCGCTGTCAACCATTTTTTTCTCCATATCAGACACCTTCCCCTTCCTTTTCCAGTTCCTTTAAGCGACTTTCAGAATTTTTTATTTTTCTTAAAAAGATATTAAATATATATTCAGAATACAGGAAAAACTTGACACAATATTCTCAATCATGTATCATTTTTATACCCTGTATCCGTTTGGGGCGGATGCAGAATTTATATCATTAAAGGAGTGTGAGTTTTTCATTGGATACCACAGGTGTCATACAACTTATTTCTTTGTTCATTCTTGTTCTGTTATCAGCCTTCTTTTCTTCAGCCGAGACTGCCTTTACAACAGTCAATCAGGTGCGGCTCCGTACACTGGCACCAGACAACAAACGTGCCGCCCGCGTGCTTTCCATCCTTGAACAATACAGCAAAATGCTCAGTACGATTCTGATTGGCAATAACATCGTCAATATCAGCGCTTCTTCCGTTGCGACGACTTTTGCCATCCGGACATGGGGAAGTTATATGGTCGGTTTCATGACAGGTGCGCTGACGCTTGTCGTTCTGTTGTTCGGCGAAATCATCCCGAAAACCTGGGCAATGAACAGTTCCGAGAAAATTTCCCTGTTTTACAGCGGTATCATCTCTTTCCTGATGAAAATACTTACCCCGGTCATTTTCCTCGTCGATAAACTGTCCGCCGGCATTCTCCATCTTCTGCATATCGACGGCAGCGGACGCAATATGAGCATTTCGGAAAATGAATTAAAGACTTATGTGGACGTAAGCCATGAAGGCGGCGCCATCGAGTCCGAAGAGCGGGAAATGATTTATAACGTGTTTGATTTCGGCGACGCGGTAGCCAAAGACATCATGGTGCCCAGAATCCATATGACGAGCATCTCCATCGCCTCAACTTATGACCAGGTATTATCGACCTTCAAGGCATCCATGTTCACGCGCCTTCCGGTCTATGAAGACGACCCGGACAACATCATCGGCGTTGTAAACATCAAGGATTTTATTCTTGTAAAAGACAAGGAAAAATTCCAGATAAAGAAAATACTGCGAAGCGCTTATTATACATATGAATACAAGAAAATTGCCGACCTGATGATGGAAATGAGGGAAAAATCCTTTAACATCACTTTTGTGCTCAGCGAATACGGCACGACCGTCGGTTTAATTACGATGGAAGACCTGATTGAGGAAATTGTCGGAGAAATCCGCGACGAATACGACGAAGACGAAGAAGAACTCATCAAGGAAATTCAGCCCGGCCAGTATCTTGTAGAGGCGGGTATGAAACTGGACGATATCAACGATGCGCTGGAAACGAACTTAAGTTCGGAGGATTTCGATTCCATCGGCGGCCTGATGATAGAGCAGCTGGAACGGATTCCGGACGATAAAGAATCCATTCAGCTGGAAAATGGCATTCTGCTCCAGGCACAGGGCATCGCCAAAAACCGCATTTTAAAAGTTCTGATTACGCTTCCCGAGAAAGCGCCTGAAGAAGAGCCGGAAGCTGCATCGGAGCAGTGATTATGCGTTTCTCTTCCGCTCCGGCATCCAGCAGCTGCTTACGGCTTCGAAAGCCCCAGGTCACACTGATACAGGTCATCGGCACATTTGCCGCCGTCGCGATATCCACATCGGAATCCCCGACATAAACGGCCTGGTCCGCCGAAACGGATAATTCTTCCAGTACCCGGTACACCGCATCGGGTGCTGGTTTTTTTCTGACATTTTCGCTCTCGCCCACAGCTGCCTGGAGACGTTTTCCAAAATACAAAGCACATAGTTCTTTCACTGCCGCATCGAATTTATTGGAAACGACCGCCATCCGATATCCCTGTCCGTCCAGAACATCAAGCAGTTCCAGGATTCCCGCATAAGGCTTCGTTTTATCTTTACAGTGCAGCGCATAATATTCCCGGAATGCCTTCAAAACCTCCCCATAATGAGGATTTGCCGTCCCCTCCGGCAAGACGCGCTCAATCAGCTTCGCAATTCCGTTTCCGACGAAACTCCGGATTTCATCAATCGTCCTTTCCGGAAAGCCAAACTTTCCAATTGCATAATTAACGCTGTCTGTCAAATCTTCCAGCGTATCTAATAAGGTGCCGTCCAAATCGAAAACGATTGTTGTAATCATTTGAATACATACCCCTCTTTCTCTGACTGCTTTTTAATGATTTCCTTCCGCCAGCTTCATAATCGTTTCTATTTCCATTCCGTTATCCGGCGCCGCTTCAAGCGTTTCATGCTTTTTATCCGGCCCGATGCGTCCTATCATACTGCCGTTTCCCGTCTGCTCAATCGTATAATACAGGAGTTCTTCCGTCTCCCGCTTCCAGACCACATAAATGCGGCAGCACAGCGGAGGCAGCTCCTTATCAGGAGTCGTTTCCGGCATGTCGATTCGCGTAATCTGCATGTCTTCCGTTACATTCAGGGTCATCAGGGAAAAATCCTCCTCCCGGTAAGGCATCCTGATTTCTTTCGGGTAAACCGCCGCAAACCGGGCTGAAAGAAACTTTCCTTCTTCTCTTTGCAGCTGTTCCAGTCCTTCTTTCTTTTTATCGAACAAAAATGATGGCAGAACCGTATAGGAGAAGATGCCGTTTGCCATCTGGTGGAACTGTTTTTCCGTCAGCTTCACTTTCTGGGTCTTTGGCTGCGCCTGTGCCTGTATTTGCCGGCTCCTCTTCTGCGCCACCTCCAAAAGTTTCGGCGGCAGAATGATATTGTGCGTGTAGGGATTCAGAACAATCATCTGCACCTTTTCCTGATTGGCCATAGCCATCGCGACACAGTTAAAAAAAGGCGCCGCCAGCATCGCCGGGTTCTTTTTGTCCTTCGGAACCTGTTTCAAAGAAGAAAAAACGGGAAGCGCCTGTTCGCCGCTGCTTTTTTGCAGAAGAATGGGACGGATTTTCGCATTTTCCGAAAGTTTTGTCCCCTTTCCTTCCCGCAGGCATTCCAGCGCTTCTTTGTCCAGATTTTCCGGCATCAGCGCCGGCACATAAAGAACCGATTTTTCAAGCTGCTCCATCACTTTCACAAAATTTTCATTCGTTCTGTCCTTCGCAAAGGTTTCTATCAGCGCTTCCAGCTGACTGTTATCTATTTTAGGGCCGCCCGCTTTCGCATTGTCCATTCTTCCGTTATCCGCCATACCGTCCTCCCTCATCCTGTTATCCATTTTATTTCCGCCTGTAATAGGATTCTCTTCCATCTCTATAAACATACTCCTTTCCTGACACGCGGATGTTATCTTTTCAAAAGTCCAATCAGCCTCTTATCAACCGCATGCAGCAGCGCCGCCGCCGCAATACCCGCCGCATAGACCGCCAGAATGAACCAGAACCGGTTTTTTACCGGTAAATACATAATAAAAACATTGTGCACCAGATACAGCTCCAGCGATATTTCCCCCAAAAAAGAAAGGATTTTGTTTTTGAACTGGATTTTCTGTGTCAGCAAAATCAAAAACAATACGAAGAAGAAAATAAAGGGAAGCTGTACGGCCAGCGTCTGGAACTTCTCGGCATATCCCGGATAGCCTTCCCATTCGCGCCAGTAACCCTTTGTCTGAAGCGCCTGCATTGTTCTGGTATAGAAAAAGCAGGTCAGCAGAACGTCGATTGTCAGCACAAACCCGTAATATTTTCTGCAAAAAGTAAGTATCGGCTTTTCATATCTGGCAAACAGCATGCCAATCCATAACAGCATCGTGGCATTATACCACCATTCCCCATAAAACCAGGCGCCGCCGGAAACAGTCTTATTATCGTGTCCGAGCAGCAGACTTCCGACCGTCAGCGCGCACAGCGCAATGCCGTAAACCAGGCACGCCGCTCCCTTCTTTTTTATCAGTTTAAAAACCAGATAAAACAACAGGTAGAGGAAAAAAATTTCCACGATATACCACATCTGCGTATTCATCAGCGTATAGCCCGTCAGATACGGAAGCAGCTCCCCTTTCTGAAACGAATACCCGCCAAGCGCCGCTCCCGCAATAAAAACGAAATTGCACATATAAAAAGGAATCACGATGACCGGCAGGCGTTTTAACAAAAAACCATGCAGATAATCCGGCTTATCCCTGAGACTGCTGTACAGCCCGTAACCGGAAAAGAAAAAAAACACGCCCACAAAACAGACACCGATATCCACCATAAACATCAGGATTCCCGCATCTTCCCCTGCAAAATAGATGGTCTGCGACATATGATGCAGCATAATGCCGACGGCACAGAATCCGAGAATCCCCTTCGATACCGGCAGCGACAACGCATCTTCATGCCAGACGCCCTTCCCTTTCATCTGTACGCCAAGAAGCAGTATCACTGCCAGCGCACTGTAAAAAACAAAAAAATATTCTTTCGCCATGTCCATTACCTCCAGCCGGGCGGCAAAAAGGCTTTCAGGAAAATTCCCGAAAGCCTTCTCAAATTTACCTATATCTAACATAGCATTTTCTGCTCAAAAGTCAAGCCCGAAACGCCGAAGCACATCTCCCGCCGCCTCACATCCTCCGGCTCCGGTACTTCTTTACCAGTTCTTCATAATGACACAGACCCTGTGCATACCACTCGCAGTTATTACAGGATGTCTCGAAAATATCCTCCCTAAGATTCCTTTCCACGGTCTGTAACAATTCCGGTACGGCATAGGTCTGTCCTGTTACCAGTCCTAAAGCGCACGCCAGCGCCTCGTCCTTTGAAACCACATGATTGTCATCCAGCAGACAGCCTTTCTCTCCCAGATTCGGGCATGCGGCGCAAATCTCGTCCGGCTCCGCCGTCAGCTCCACGCTGCTCTCATTCCTCTGCCCGGCATGGTCCGCTTCCGCTCCGGTTCTTTCTGCCCGCCCGGCACGGTCCGCTTCCGCGCCGGTTCGCTCTGCCCGGCACGGCTCTTTTTCCACAGGTTCCGCGTCGTCTTCTTCCCACAGCCGCCGGACTACTTTCTGCATGTTTGCGCAAAAAGCCTCGCTGTAACCCTTTCCTCCATATAATGCACTGCAGAAAAGGTGATGGACACGCAGCCGCATCATAAAAGCCCCGCTTTCAGAAGCCGCGTCCTGAGCCGGCCGCCGATTACAAAAGCGAGTATGACGGAAAGAACATCCTTAATCAGATAGGGCGCCGAAGACAGCAGAAAAGACTCTGTCAATCCCATTTTCATCACCACCATAAATTGTACCACACCGCATATATGGCAGACCGCCAATCCCGCCAACCCGGTCAGCACGCCCCACACCATATTCTTATTCTGTGCGCCGATACCGCAAAGTATCGTCATCACGATAAAACCCCAGATAAAACCGCCCGTATAACTGACAAGTACCTGTGCGCCGCCGCTGAAATTCGCAAAAACAGGTGCGCCCACCGCGCCGAGCAGAATATACACAATCACGCTTGCCGTTCCGTTTTTCCAGGCAAGCACCACGCCTGTCAGAGCTACCGCAAAGGTCTGCAGCGTGACAGGCACCCCCGACGGCATCGGAATGGAAATCTGGGAAAGTACCGCCAGCACGGCCGCAAACATGCCTACGCTGACCACTTCCTTCGTCGTAATCTTCGCGCCTTTTTCTCCCTGTTTTTTCGTTGTTTTCGTCAATTGCTTTACCGATTCTTCCATAATAAAACTCCTTCTATACTGTATTGATTCCGGACACTGCCGATGGCAGTCTGTCATCTGCCGGCATGTTCCTGTCCGTATACAGTATATTAGGAGCCTGTTTAATTGTCAACCATTTTTTATTTTAAGTTTACAATTCGATAACATTTCAACCGCCTCGTCCACCGGAATGCAGGACGCATATCGTTCCGGCCATAGAAACCGGTTATAATATTCATAGGTTTTTTCCGCCGTCATATAATCGTTATCAACAGTAGTATTCGCAAATGCGGGCACAACGATTTCAAATCCGTGTTCGAACCCGCATTTCACGGCTGCGTCGATGCAGTAATCCGTCTGTAAGCCCGTGATAATAAGACGCTTTTCGCCTTTTGCCAAAAGATACGAAAGCAGTCCGGTGTCTTTAAACGGACTGTTTGCGCATTTGTCAAATATCTTTTCCTCCGGAGCCGGAGCAAATTCTTCATAAATCTCATATCCGTCTGTTCCTTTGGTCAGCGCCTGTCCTTCGCCGTCATCGTGGCGAATATAAATTACTTCGATATCATTTTCTCTGGCACAGGCAGTCAGACGCCGGACGTTTTCCACAAAAACGGGAAAACGATACAGCCTGTCGTTTGTTATCAGCTTCTGCGTATCGATAACGAGTAAAACCATAGATGATGCCTCCGTTTCCGCTTTCCCTGTCCAAAAAATCTCAGGGGTTCATCATCAGATTTTTCAATTCTTCAATCAGCTTCATATCTTCCGCGCTGATTTTCAGGTTGGAATTGAGACTCTGACCGTCCGGCGTCGTAACGTTCATCTCGATAATGCTTCCTTCTCTGATACCGTTCTGATATACCGCCGTCATAAACTTCGGAAATTTTGGATGGTTTCGTTTAAACTGATTCCACAGATTCATCATTTGAAAAATGGATGCCGGATTCTGCAATCCCATATCGTCACCGTTCCTTTCACTCAGCCACTGGTTTATTGCGCTTCATTTATTACATTTATAATAAGTACTGTACAACTTCTGTATTTCATCTCTTTTATTTGTTATTTCACAATTCTGCTTATCGGATTATTTCAGCGGATTTTTATAAAATTCCCGAAATTCTTCATATCCCTGTGCCGTCAGCTGTTCCTTCTGGAATTTCTTATTTTTATTCATCCGCACGACAAGCACCTGATTGCCCGCTTCCCGTTCCTTCTGCGCCTGTCCGAGCACCTGATTAAGCATTTCGGCCGGAAGCCCTTTTTCCAGAAGATACGCCGTCCGTCTGCCCTTCCCCGGAACCTGAAAACCGCTTTCTAAGAGGAGCAGAATAATCCGCTCGAAACCGATGGAAAAGCCACAGGCCGGCACATCGTTCCCGGTAAATTTTCCCACCATCTTATCATATCTTCCGCCGCCGCCGCAGCTTCCGCCAAATTCCGGCATTGCGATTTCAAAAATCGTTCCCGTATAATAAGACATGCCTCTGACTAACGTCGGGTCAAATACCAGTTCGAAGAAGTCTCCCTTCACGGCTTCCACGCTGTCGATGATTTCCTGAAAACTTTCCTTAATTCCCTCTGGCAGAAAATCCGTCAGTATTTCCGTAATATAAGAAATGGGGTTCTCCGCCTCTTCCATTCCCCGGAAAAGCTCGAGATATTTTTCAGTCTGTGCCTCCGTATAACCGGCTTCCAGCAGTTCTGCTTTCACGCCGTCCATGCCGATTTTATCCATTTTATCCAGAATGATAAATACCTGGTCATAGTCTTCTTCAGCAAAACCGCTGTATGCCGCCATCGCTTTCAAAATCTGCCGGTCATTGATGCGAATCTGGAAGTTTTGAAATCCCAGTCTGCCAAGCGTCGTTGTGGTCGCAAGAATCAGCTCTATTTCCGCCAGATTGGAAGGTTCTCCCAGAATATCGATATCGCACTGCATAAACTGGCGGTATCGGCCTCTCTGAGGTCTGTCCGCCCGCCATACGTTCCCCATCTGCAAAGCCTTAAAAGGGGATGGAAGCTCGTTCGCATGATTGGAATAATAGCGCACGAGCGGCACCGTCAGGTCATAGCGCAACCCGCCGTCCACCAGCTCGTCCGCGGTTTCGGCATCTTCCAGACGCAGTTTATCGCCTCTTTTCAATATCTTAAAAATCAGTTTTTCATTTTCACCGCCCGCTTTGCAGTTCAGATTCGCAATATTTTCCACACAGGGCGTCTCTATGGAGGTAAAGCCGAATGCTCCATAGGTTTCCTTGATAACGCTTATAACGTAATCCCGGATTTCCATTTCCTCCGGCAAAATATCCTTCATTCCTGTGACTGGTTTTTTACTCAATGTCATTTTCTGACTCCTTTCGGGATGGTTTTTCATCTGCTAAATAATTTTCATTTTATTTTACATGCTTTTCTCTTGTTTTTCAATGGCTTCCTATTAATGCTATGACAAATTTTCCCAACGCCTTGTTAAATCTGTTCCCGGTGCCTCTGCCCGTTCAAATCCGTTTCCTCACTATGACCGTCTAACGATTTAACTCCGCCAGCAGTTCGTCCGCATTCATTTTTCCCTCAATATATTCATAATTTCCCGCGTCATAGACATCGCATTCTTCATCCGTAACCTCTCTGCCGTCTATCTTATTTACGCCATAATTGCCGTAAGAATCCTCTTCCGCTTCATCGGGCATACCGTTCCCGTTCGCATCGTCAAAATTGTAAATCACAATCTGCACCACCTGTTCCAGCGAATGACGCGGCCCGATTGTCATATAGGTAAGGTAATTTATCAGTCCCGCGTAGTCCGCGTTATAATTGCGCAGACTGTTATTCCCCGGCGAATATTCATAGCCCGCGTTTCCCATTGCGCCATATCCCCAGTCGTTCATCAGCGCATAAACACTGCCCTCGCTGTAAGTATAAAGGCTCATATGATAGCCGTTGTTGCCTGAGGCGAGCTCCGGGATATCGTCCCCGTCAAAATCAATCAAATCATACTGTATTCCGTCCGAATATTCCGACGGCCCCGGATTTTCCAGTTCCCGCAGGCGGACGACCGCTTCATAGGCTTCCTGATAACCGGAAAATTCGCCGTTCTTTTTCCCGCCTGTCAAATATGCCCGTATCTTCGGTATCGTCACTTCATCCAGCGATTCTGTCAGCCGTTCCGACAGTCTTCTCTGCGAAAAAAAATACAGTTCACCCATTTCCGCAAAGAACCCGTCCTCGTAGTAGACCATCGCAAACGTCGTATCTCCATACGTTTCAACCAGCACGATATCCGTAATCCCATCGAAATTCACATCGAAAAAGGAAACGGCATCCAGGCTGGCAAACTGTTTTCCCTGTATGGCTTCCGGAACATAACCGCTTACGGTCGATAAAACGGCGTCATCCTTCACTATCTGCATATAAAAACCTTTTTCCCCCGGTGAATAGTGCGGCACGAATAAAACAGTCTCCCCGTTCTCCGTAAGCGCAAATTCAAAAATCTGGTCTGTCAGGCAGTCGCTTCCGAACTGTTTTTTCAGCGCATCTTCAGAGGCTGTTCTTTCCTCAGCCTCCGCGCCACTGTCCGGGGAAGTCATTTCTCCGTCATTTTCTGCGTTCTCCGACGGGGTTTGCGCCTGTCCACCGCCTTCTGCACCGCCGTTTTCGTTTCCGTCGTTTTCATCGTTTGCCGCTTCTTTTCCGCCTTCCGTATCGCCGACGATTTCCACTTTGACCGGTTCGACCTCCATTTTCTCCTGTTCTCCGGCACAGGCTGAAAGCGTTCCCGCCGCCAGCAGACAAAGCAGACAGACGAATTGTATGGAAATGGTTCTTTGATTGTTCCGTAACATTCTGATTCCCCCTCGTATCGTTACCTCTCAGACATCATCAATTGTCCAGCCTTGCGATTATATTAGCCCGCAAACGTAGGGACAAAAAATTTTCAGCTTTCTTAATTATAGCATGGCTCTTCTGAAAAAAACGATAAAATTCTCTAACAACACTTGTAAAATATTCTACACATCTTTATCACTCTGTTTCGCCACCCTGCTTTTCCTCCAGTTTCCTGAAAAAGCCTGTGGCAAGCAGACCAGTCGCGCATACCACAATTCCCGAAGGAATCAATACAAAATACACAGTCCCCTGGAACTTGTCAAACAAAAATCCATATACTATCTGTCCAGCCGGCTGGGCGCACAACGTAACAGCGGATGTATAAGCCATAATCTTCCCAATCAGCTCATCCGGCGTATTCTGCTGAATCATGGATACCGCAAAAATAGAAAAAATACTGATTGCGGCCTGCATACCGCAGAAGGCAGCAACAATCACAGCATATCTTGTCATCACGCCGGATGGGAAAAGAAATATAACTCCCGCCGGAACGATACATACACCGATTGCCGCAAGCACATACGATAATCTGCCGGATTTTAACTTCCCCGTAAGAAGTCCCGCCGCAATACTTCCCAGGATAGTTGCAACCGCCAGCGCGCTCTCCGCCCCGCCATAAAATTTTGCGTCCAGACCAAGCACGGCCCGGACAAGAAAGGGCAGCCCAACCAGCGTAACCCCCATGACAAAAAAACGCGAGAATGCCGCCAGAAGCAGCATCTTCATGATATCCGGCCGCTCTTTCATGATAAAACGGATACTGCCGGAAAAATCATTTTTTACCATGGACAAAACATTTCCCTGAAACTCCCTGGCCTGATAACCCAGTCTGATAAAACATTCAAATAACGCCGTGATAAAAAAGCATACAACA
>CAJTRL010000058.1 GCA_910578715.1 uncultured Lachnospiraceae bacterium
GGCGTATGAAAAACAAATGCCGCTTCGCGTCGCTTGTTTTTCATTTACGCCTAGTATATCATTTTCTCCTAAAATTGGGAATACGGAATCCAAAAAAGAGATATCTTTTCAGATATCCCTTTCCGGTCATCTTTGTTTGTAATGCGCCGACGTTCATATAATGATGCACACCATCCCGCCGTTGCTGTCGTTTACAATCTTCTGCATGGTTTCCTGCAATTTCACCTGGCTTTCTTCGTTTATCATGGCAATTTTGCCGGAAATGCCGTCATTTACAAGCTGCTCAATTGTCTTTCCGAAAATATTCGTCTCCCAGATGCCGTCGTCGCTCGTACCGGTATCCGAAATGTACTGTATCAGGTCTTTTGCCTGTTCTTCCGTTCCCACAATCGGCGAAATTTCCGTTTCGATGCTGGCCTTAATCATATGAATGCTCGGACTTTCCGCCCTGATTTTTACGCCGAATTTGTTGCCCTGCTTGATAACCTCCGGTTTCTCCAGAACGATTTCTTCCTTATCCGGCATGACGACGCCGTATCCTTTGTAGCGTACGGATTCCATAGCGTGCAGTACTTTTGTGTATTCCCTTTTCATCTTTGCCATCTCTTTCAGCGTGGATAACATCTGATATTCACTCGTAATAGGCTCTCCCACCAAATCGCTTATCATTTCATAATAATACGTATCATCCAAATCCAATACAATCTTGACGCTGCCTTCCGACATGTTGACGCCGTCCAGTTTGCATTTTTTAATATATTCGCTTTCCAGTCCGAAATTCGCTTTCGTGATATCCCGGACATTGCTCAGCTCACTCATCAGTTTTTTAATCTGGCAGATAATGTCCTGTTTCATCTTATGCTCATAAGATAGCATTTCCACCCATTTAGGCATATAAAACTCAATCATTGTCAGCGGAAATTCATACAAGATATTCTCCATAATCCGGTTGATATCTTCCTGTTTCAGCTGTTCGCAGTTGACGGGCATCACCGTTACATTGTATTTCTCATGAATCTCATCCGCAGTCTGTTTCGTTTCTTCCGCATAAGGCCTTGCCGAGTTTAGCAGTACAAGAAACGGTTTATGAATTTCCTGTAATTCCCGAATCGTCCGTTCCTCCGCCTCTAAGAAACTATCCCGCGGCAGTTCCCCAAAGCTCCCGTCACAGGTGATGACAACGCCAATCGTCGAATGGTCTTTGATGACTTTGCGTGTTCCGATTTCGGCCGCTTTCGTAAACGGAATCTCTTCCGCCGACCAGGGCGTTTTAACCATGCGTTCCATATCTTCTTCCATGTGGCCGGAAGCGCCGTCCACCATATAGCCGACACAGTCTATCAGACGAACCTTGACGTCGATATCCGCTCCGAGCCTTATCTGCGCCGCCTCTTTGGGAATAAATTTCGGCTCCGTTGTCGTAATGGTTTTTCCTCCGGCGCTCTGCGGCAGTTCATCCTTTGCCCGTTCCTTCTCATGTTCGTTTTCCATATAGGGAAGCACGAGTAAATCCATAAACCGTTTAATAAAAGTAGATTTTCCGGTCCTTACAGGGCCCACAACGCCTATGTAAATCTCTCCCCCTGTTCTGTCCTGTATGTCTTTGTATACCGCATATTCATTCCTGTTATTAATGTCCATAAAACAACCCCTTCCGTACTTAATTACAATGTATGAGAAGGGGTTTTTATTTATGACTCCGCTGCCTGAAGTTTTTTATGAATATGCTGCTTTTGAATATCCCGCTTTCCGGGAAACAGTCAGTCCTGGACCAGCCGGTGGAAAATAATGCAGTTGGGCTGCGGCACTTCAATTTCTTTGCCATTCATAACAAGCAGTCCCTTTTCCAAATCCACCGTAAAAAACGTCATCGTATCGGTCTCATGGTTCAAAGACACGAGATGTCTGTTATCCGGGAACAGATTGGCGTCTTTGGGATAATCGCCGCTGACAGGCAGACAAAACAGTTTCGTCAGCATGCCCGTCTTTTCGTCTATTTTAAAAACGACCGCGCTGTTGTCTCCGGCGTTTGAGCTCACCAGATATTTGAAATCCACGGAAATATTCAGAGCACTTGCCGCAGAACCGCCCGCATGATAATCATTCAGCGTCGATATCGTCTGAATCTTCTGAAAATCCGGATTTCCATGCACTTCCTGATAAGTATAGACATCGATATAGTTTTTCAGTTCATGCACGATATACATAAATTCACCGTTCTTAGAAAATTTCAGGTGCCTCGGCGCGGACTCCTGTTCGCTCCTTACCACATCGATTGGGCGCAGCTTTCCGCTCGTATGGTCCAGACGGTAAACATTGACATGGTCCATTCCCAAATCCGCGGCGCATAAATATTTATTGTCCCGCGTCATCTTAACACAGTTGATATGGGGCCTGAAATTGCGCTCCGCAATGCTGCCAAGCCCTTTATGATAAATTTCTTCCGTTATTTCACCGATGCCGCCGTCCTCCCGCAGACGCAGCCCCGTAATTTTGCCGTCATGATAACCGCCGACAAATAAAAATTTGTCTTCATAGTCCGTAGAAAGATAGCACCCTCTCATGCCGTTAATGCTGCCGTCATTGATTTTTTCCAAGTCTCCGGCCGGAAGAATACGGTATGCCTCCACACCGAAATCCGTAATCGAATACAGGAATTTCTGATTATGGGAAATACTGATATAGGAAGAATTGGTGATTTCCACCTTCTTTTTCTCTTTCATCCGTCCCTTTTCCATATCCACATCATAGATTCTGATACCGTAATTGTCCTTGTTCCCGGATGTATAGCTGGAAACATATGCCACATATTTTTCCTGTCCCATATTCGTACCATGCCTTTCTTTCAGTCCGCGATATCCTGCCGGATAAAAAGATACCGCTTTGTTCAGGTAAATTCTATCATATATCACGATATTTGTTAAATACTTTTTTGTCTATTGACATTTTCCGCGATATCTGTATAATTGGCAGTAACGTTTGTTTAGTGTTAGTAAACTCAAAGTTTATTATCACTGAATTGCGGCGGTCGGGCACAACGCCTTGCCGGAAGCGGCAAAATGCCGGAAGAAAGGACTTCTTATGGATTCAACCAGTAAAATAGAAATCGGAAATAAGCTGAAGGATTTGCGAAACAAAAAGGGACTGACCCAGGAAGAGCTGGCCGACCGCTGTGAACTGTCGAAAGGTTTTATCAGCCAGCTGGAGAATGACCTGACCTCTCCTTCCATTGCAACGCTGGTGGATATTCTGCAATGTCTCGGAACCAGTCTGAAAGACTTTTTTACAGACCGGACGGAAGAACAGATTGTTTTTGGAAATAACGATTATTTTGAAAAACAGGACGAAGAACTTCACAATACCGTGGAATGGATTATCCCCAATGCGCAGAAAAACATGATGGAGCCCATCCGGGTCACGTTAAAAGCCGGCGGCTCCACCTATCCGGACCTTCCGCACGAGGGGGAAGAATTTGGCTATGTGCTGTCCGGAACGCTTTATATCGTTCTCGGCGACAGAACGATAAGGGCCAGAAAAGGGGAATCGTTCTATTTCCGGCCGGATTCCAATCATTATATCAAAGCAGGTGAAAAAACAGGCGCGGTCTTCCTCTGGGTCAGCACCCCGCCCAATTTTTGAGAACGGAGGAACTATTTTTGCAAAAAGAACTCATCAGGCTGGAGCATATCTCCAAATCCTTCGACGGACAGATGGTCCTTGACGACCTCGAACTGAATATTCATGAAAATGAATTTGTTACGCTTCTGGGGCCGAGCGGCTGCGGCAAAACGACGACACTGCGCATTCTCGGCGGCTTTGTGCAGCCCGACGCGGGCAAGGTCATTTTCGACGCCCGGGATATCACCGGAATGCCTCCGAACAAGAGACAGCTCAATACCGTGTTCCAGAAATACGCGCTCTTCACCCATATGACGATTGCCGAAAATATCGCTTTCGGTCTGAAAATCAAAAAGAAGTCGAAAAGTTATATCGATGATAAAATAAAATATGCCCTGAAACTGGTCAATCTGGAAGGCTACGGCAGCCGGATGCCGGATTCGTTAAGCGGCGGCCAGCAGCAGCGGATTGCCATCGCCCGCGCCATCGTCAACGAGCCGAAGGTGCTGTTATTAGACGAACCGCTCGGCGCTCTCGACTTAAAGCTCCGTCAGGAAATGCAGTACGAGCTAATTCGCATGAAGAACGAACTGGGAATCACCTTCGTTTACGTTACCCACGACCAGGAAGAAGCGCTTACGATGTCCGATACGATTGTCGTTATGAATCAGGGATATATTCAGCAGATTGGCTCTCCCGAATCCATCTATAACGAGCCGGAAAATGCTTTTGTGGCTGATTTCATCGGTGACAGCAATATCATCGCCGCAACCATGATAGAGGATAAATGCGTCGAAATTCTTGGAACGCGCTTTGCCTGTGTGGACACAGGTTTTGGCACGCGCAAGCCTGTGGATGTGGTAATCCGCCCGGAAGACGTGGAACTCGTACCACCCGAAAACGGAACCATAACAGGTGTTGTTACTCATTTGATTTTCAAGGGTGTACACTATGAAATGGAAGTCATGGCGAACGGTTTTGAATGGCTCGTCCACTCTACCGTGCTCTCTCCTGTCGGCAAAGAAGTTGGCCTTAGAGTAGACCCTTTTAATATCCAGATAATGAACAAACCGGAATCCGAAGATGAGGAGGCTGTTGCGCTTGAACTCTAAAAAACATTTACTCGCCGCACCTTATGCGGCCTGGGCAGCCATTTTCATCATCGTGCCTCTGGGTATGATTTTGTATTATGGCCTGACGGACAAAAGCGGCTCTTTTACGCTGGAAAATCTTCTTGCCATCGCCTCTCCGGGGCACGCCCGTTCCCTCTGGCGCTCTGTCTGGCTGTCCCTTATCAGCACCGCGGTCTGCTTTCTTCTGGCCTATCCGCTGGCAATGATTCTGGCCGGAAAAAAGGGACGAAACGGCAGTTTTATCATTTTGATTTTTATTCTGCCCATGTGGATGAACTTTCTGCTCCGCACGCTCGCCTGGCAGACTTTATTAGAAAAAACAGGCGTTATTAACAGTATACTGGCTTTTCTTGGCCTTCCCGCCCTGAAAATCATCAATACGCCTTCCGCCATCGTACTCGGCATGGTTTACAATTTTCTGCCCTTTATGGTACTGCCCTTGTATAACGCCCTGTCCAAAATCGATGAAAATGTCATCCATGCGGCCAAAGACCTGGGCGCAAACAAAATACAGACGTTCTTCCGCATCATACTGCCCTTGTCAGTTCCCGGCATTATCAGCGGCATCACTATGGTATTTGTTCCGGCGCTGACGACTTTCGTCATCAGTACGCTGCTTGGCGGAAGCAAAGTCCTCCTGATTGGCAATATTATCGAACAGGAATTTACACAGGCTGGCAACTGGCATTTAGGCAGCGGCCTTTCCATCGTGCTGATGGTCTTTATCCTGATAAATATGGTCGTTACTGCCCTGTTTGACAAAGAAGAATGATAAGCCGTTTACTGCGAAAGGATATTCGATATGAAACGAAACAAAACAATGACGATTACCCAGAAAATATATGTTGCGCTCATTTTCATCTTTCTCTATGCGCCGATTGTAACATTGATTGTTCTTTCCTTTAACGCCAGCAAAACAAGGGCGAAATGGGGCGGCTTCACGCTGAAATGGTATGTTTCTCTTTTACAGGATGAAACGATTCTGGACGCCCTCGGCACAACGCTGCTCATCGCTTTTCTTTCCGCGCTGACTGCCGCCGTCATCGGTACGATTGCCTGTATCGCCATGTCAGGCATGAAAAGGCGCAGCCGGGCAGTTTTAATGGGAATCACCAACATTCCGATGTTGAATGCGGACATTGTGACAGGCATTTCCCTGATGCTGCTTTTTATCAGCCTCGGATTCCGCTTCGGATTCGGAACGATTCTGCTCTCCCACATTACCTTTAATATACCATATGTTATTTTATCCGTTCTTCCGCGGATGAAACAGCTGAACCCCAGCGTCTATGAAGCCGCGCTGGATTTGGGGGCATCGCCTTTATTCGCTTTCTTTAAGGTAACGCTTCCCGACCTGATGCCGGGCATTCTGTCCGGATTTCTGATGGCATTCACAATGTCGCTGGACGATTTTATCATTACCCATTTTACGAAAGGTTCCGGCCTCAATACGCTGTCCACCAAAATCTATACGGAAGTGCGCAAAGGAATCAAACCTGAAATGTATGCGCTTTCCACCATCATTTTTGTAACGGTGCTCGTGCTTTTAATTCTCGTCAATATCACGCCGGAAAAAGCACAGAAAGAAAATATCTGAGCGTCTGCCAATGCGGGCGGGCGAGACTGATTAAAATGCCGCATGCGCGGCGGAATGGGAGTAAAAATGAAAAAAAGATGCTTCGTCCTTTTCATTATATGCTTTGTTTTCCTGGCAGCCGGATGCGGCGCCGGAGAACAAAACGATAACGTCGTCATCGTTTATAACTGGGGCGAATATGTGGACCCGGAAGTTCTCGAACTGTTTGAAGCGGAAACGGGAATCCGCGTCATATACGATGAATTTGAAACAAATGAGACGATGTTTCCCAAAGTGGAAGCCGGCGCGGCAGAATACGACGTCGTATGTCCTTCCGACTATATGATAAGCAAAATGATTCAGAAGGATATGCTGATGGAACTCGATATGGAACATCTTCCCAATGCGCAGCAAAATATCGGCACACAGTACTGGCAGCAATCCGAAGGCTTCGACCCCGGCAACCGGTATTCCGTACCTTATTGCTGGGGAACCGTAGGCATTCTCTATAATAAGACGATGGTAGAGGAGCCGATTACGAGCTGGGCCCAGCTCTGGGATGAAAAATACCGGGATGAAATTCTGATGCAGGATTCCGTCCGGGACGCTTTCATGGTGGCAGAAAAATTGTACGGCTATTCCATGAATACCACCAGCGAACAGGAACTTCTGGCGGCCAGAGATGCGCTCATCCGCCAGAAACCGCTCGTACAGGCCTATGTGGTTGACCAGGTACGTGATAAAATGATTGGAGGCGAGGCCGCCATCGGCGTCATCTACTCCGGCGAAGCCATTTATACCCAATATGAAAACAACAGTCTGGAATATGTGATTCCCGAAGAAGGAACGAATGTCTGGATTGATTCCTGGGTGATTCTGAAAAATGCGCCCCATAAGGAAAATGCAGAGAGATTCATCGATTTTATGTGTCGTGGCGACATTGCCCTGAAAAATTTTGAATACATAACCTACTCCACCCCCAATGAGGCCGCAAAAGCCATGATTGAGGATGAAGCGGTAAGAAACTCTCCCATCGCTTTTCCCGACCTCTCCCGGTACGATAACCTGGAAACCTACATTTATCTGGGGGAAGAAGGCGATGCTTTGTACAATGAACTCTGGAAAGAAGTAAAAACCTACTGACTATTTCCGCGAGCAACGAGCCAAAGTCATGCTTGCATGAATTTGGCGACTGCCGCAAGGGTGAAATGCCTCGTAGCCTGCTGTCACTTTGCCAGAGCCTGAAAAGATGCGCTGACCGCATAGGCAGCGTCCTGACTGCTCATAATGAACAGTACCACGTCCCCGACATTTTCCACGAGAACCGTTTCCGCGCTGACGCATACCCATTTGTTGACGTCAGCGTTTTCTTTTAACATCTCTTTTACTTTATCCACATCCTCCGGATTTACCCTGAGTAACACGCACTGATACGCAATCGATGACATCATTGGAACAGAATAAACCCCTTCCGTATAGGGAACGCCTTCCACACCGAGTATCGCCTGTTCATTTTCCGCCGTCAGCGTGTCGGAAACATATCCCTGCATGGCTTCTTTGGTTTCTGCATCCAAATCGACGCCCTCATATATTTGCGCCATAACATCCTGTAAATCACCCTCGATAGTCTTTCCGCTCCCGCCGCCCGCGGCATCATTTCCACATCCGGTCGTTAATATTGTACACATAATCATAACATACGTTATGATTCTGGCCGTTATTTTTCTTTTCATTTTCATGCTCCTCTTTTATACTGTTTTTTCCTGTTTTTTTGATTTTACCTCAAATTTTCTTATCCCACTCCGGTTTTTCAGAAAAGATTTTCTTATCCTTCTTCAATTTTCAGTGCAGATTTCCTTATTCCGGTTACACACTTTCTTCCGGATACCGGACACCCCACTCCCGCCGGAACGCATCCATCAGTTCCATAACTTCCAGCGTATCTTCATGCCTCATGGAAGGGCATTCTCTTTTTCCATTTCGTATGCAGTCTATTGTTTCCAATATTTCGTATTCATATCCGTTAATCTGCTCCGGCATGGAAACGGTTCTGCACAGTTGACGTTTTTCATTGTATATTCTGACTTCCAGCGGATTGTTAATATTATCGACTGCCATCCAGCCCTTTGAACCGTAGAAAATGCCCTGCCTGTCGGACATTCCGTAAATGCCGGAATTTAAAACCGCAAATCTGCCGTCCTCATAGAACAGCATGATGGCATTCTGTCCGTCTACGCCCGTTTCGGTCAGCTGTGCGGCGGACTGCTTTCGCACGATGCGGTTTCCGAAGTGCATCAGCGCAAAATTCAGCGTATAAACGCCCACATCCAGCAAAGCGCCGCCGGCAAGCTCCGGCCTGATAATCCGCTCTTTGCCGGAAATCGTATAACTCAGGTTGGCGGTCAGTGTTTTTACCTCTCCGATAACGCCTTCCGCCAGCAGCTCATTGATGATTTTTCTGGACGGCATATAGCGGGTCCAGATGGCCTCCGTTGCAAGCACATTCCGCTCCGCGGCCAGCCGGAATACCTCTTCCGCCTGTTTCCTCGTCACGGTAAATGCCTTTTCGCAGAGCACATGTTTACCGGCTTCAATACATAATTTCATATGCTCATAATGATGGGAATGGGGCGTTGCGATATAGACAAGCTCCACCGCTTCATCCGCCAGCATTTCCTCATAAGAACCATAGGCCTTCTGAAAACCGTGCTCTCTGGCAAAGCCCTGTGCTTTTTTCAGACTGCGTGAAGCGACCGCATAGCATTCCACCTCCGGAAGCGCCTGCATGGTGACTGCCAGCGTTCCGGCAATCCTTCCCACTCCTAAAATTGCTGTTTTCATCCTGCCGATTTCCTCCCTTCCTCTTAATCTATCTCTTTTCACTCACTCCGCATCCCTTAGAATCCGGAACGTGTAATTGGTATCATATGTCCTCACATACAGCGTATCATCCTTTTGGTAAATGTAATTCACCATGGATTTCACCGGAATCTGTTCGAGCAGGGTTCCGTCCAGCCGGCTTACAAGATTCAGATGGTCCGGCTCCGCCGTCATGCCATATCCGCACACAATGGTATCGTCTATGATTTCAAAGGTACTTCCGTTTGTCATACAGGGCGCGCTTTTCCAGATAACATGCGCGTCATTCAAATCGATTGCCACCAGATAGCCCGTATGGGGACAGGACTCCGTATAAGTATTATGCGAAACTGCCACATAGAGCACATCGTCCACGGACTGCGCCCACCAGACGCGCTGTTCCACAAACGCCTCGTCACCCGGTTTGATATTGTCGGTATACCGGTAATCTGAAAAATCCAGGCGCTGCAGAAACATGGCGTTTTCTTTCCGGTAAATGCTTACCAGATAGCCGGAGGCGTAATTATCCCCTACGATTTCATAGCGGTAGATATCGTCTTCCATATGAAAAGAATCAAAGGCCGGCAGCTCATTCTGCCGGAACCACTCTTCCGTATCGACAATTTCGTTTTCCTCTTCCGCCAGCAGTTCGAGGGACAGCCACCGCTCTTCCTGTGATGCGACCGCCTCCGTCAGATAGTATTCCTGACTCGGATTCTCCACCAGTATTTCCGTGGGCTCCGTCATTTCATATAAAAGCTCCGCTTCATCCACAGGTTCCGGCTCCGATACCATAACATCCGTTTCTTCTGCGCTTTGCACGTCCGCACCATCACCCGCCTCATACGCGTTCTCCGCATCGGCACTGCCGCCCGCTTCCTCCGCATTCTGCGCATCGGCGCTATCGCCCGCATCTTGCTCTCCCGTTACCTGAACATGCCCGTCCGTTTCTTTTGTTGTGTCGTTCTCCGCACAGGCCGTTAAAAAAAGGCACAGCCCCGCGCAGAGTAAAATCTGCATTCTTTTCATCGTTCGTTTCCCCTTTTCCCTTATCTTTTTTACTCCCTATCTTTCAAAACGGCTCAGCCGTTCTTCAAATTGTCCGTAAAAATCCCCCACTTCATACGGCTCTTCATAGAAAATATGCAGAAACCGCATATTTTGTTCTTTCATTCTATCCGGCTGCGCAGGCTCTTTTTCTGCCAGCTCCCCAAGCTCCTGTTGCAGATGTCTGCGCAAATCATGCCATTTTACCAGAAAAGCCGTATAGTTTCTGCTATCCTGTATTTCCAGCCATTTTCTGACCCGGACCTTTGTGCCGCTGTTAGGACAGGCATTTTCCAACAGGAAATATTGCAGATTCTGCCCTTCATAATGTCTGCCGAGCGGAAACAGTCTGCATAATCCGGGGCGGAACGCATGAATGCCGCATCTTCCCTCCTGATTTAAAAACCCACAGCATTCCTCCGCGCCCTGCATTTTCAGGTTCGGCAGAATCAGTCCTTCTTCCACATGCAGTTCTATTTTCTCCCGCAGCAGACCGCCAAACGTTTCTCCCAGATTTGTCTCCAGCTGCCAGATATCATAGGGGTCAAGCAGTATCGACTGCCCCATCCCGCGGCAGCAGTCGGAACAGCCCCTGCAGTCGCCGCAGCCCGCCTTTACCATATCATTCAGACCGTACCGTTTATCATCCATGACTTTGTCCTTTTCACTCTTTCGTCAGCAGCATTCCGCTGATAGTCGGCTTGCGCCATTCAAAACAAGGCTCTCCATATTGCACACCCACTTTGTATTTAATTTGAAAATGATTCAGGTACAATACCGTATTTTCATCGATAGGAATACAGTTTTCATCCCGCATTGCATCGCTGATTTCGTCTGAGTCAGCATCCGGGTGTTCCACTTCATAAAGCATGCACCGCCAGGCAAAATCGCTGATATCAACTGTTATTGTTTCCCCCGTCTCCCGCTTTATAAACTGGAAAGCCGTAAAATCCAGCGGATTGCCGCTCGCATAAGAAACCGTGATTCTCTCGCCGTTCTGATTTGGATAAAAGGCCTCAAACGGCCCATCGGTGCTGCTGTCATACAAATCCGACTGATTCAGCATGTTCATTTCCCGATACCCTTCCACGTCCAGCTCCCCGACCATCTGGCAGCAATGAATATCATGCGTTTCGTATTCCGTCAGCGTACTGTCGTTGATTTCTATTTCCTTCAGCATTGCCACAAAGCTCTCTTCTTTAATATCATACTGCATTGCAAAGGCTTCCGTCTGCTCCTGACTTTTCAGATATTGATAAGAACCTTTCAGCCGTTCATAGGCAAGACCGGATATCTCATGTCCGTCAAGAACTTCCTGGTAATATTTTTTCAGGAAAGACTGCTGACACAAAGTGGAAACCCGGTACATATTGATGCCGGGCATCCAGAAAGCAATGAATACCAGCAGACATAAGAATGCCAGCATGATTTCGCGCTTCTTTTTCCCAAAATGCCAGATAAAAAGCGTCACTGCTTCGAACAGAATCAGCATCATGCCCATATACCGTCCCGGTGTCACTCCATATTGACTGATTCGGACAACCATTGAATAAAGCTGCAGTATCATCAGCGGCGCAAACAGATACGGCAATTTGGAAAACACTTTATAATAACGCGTGTCATCCGCATAATATTCCGTCATAAGCCATACGGGCATTCCAAAGCAGAACAGCACCGATACGATGGAAAACACTTCGTTGGAAGGCATTTCCCATAAAATCAGAATCTTTAACACATAAAGATAGACGATTGCCATTCCGCATGCCGACAAAAGCAGCAGAATATATTTTACGACGGTTTTCAGAAAAGCGCCTGGCTCATCCTTCATATCCCGAAGCCCGGACAGACACATCGGTACCAGATACAGGCCGACAGCCAGAATCTCAAGGCTCATGTCAAAATAGGAATAATCATCTAACAACAGCTCATCCACAATACTTGTGATGAACATCACGCCGAAAGATAAAATCCAGAATACGATAAAGGTTTTCATCAGGTTGGAAAATGCTTTCAGCACATACTCTGAAAACGAAAGCCCCGTCTTTTTAAAGCAGAAATAAACCGTTCCGAGCGTCAGAAGCAGCATATAACCGTACAGGAAACGGTAAGTCAGCTCTTCTAAAATACTTCCCGATATATTGAAAATCTGCGTTTCCGCATCGAGTCCGGTTCCAATGGCCAGCGGTACGGCAAGCACTGCTGCCACAAGCAGAGCACAAATCTTTTTTCTTTTCTGCCCTGTAAAAAAGGTCTCCGCAAAAACGGCCCCGAAGCAAAAACAAACCAGTCCTCTGCCTATCGTGTCAAAAACCGGCTCGCTCCAAAACGCCGAATCAAATTCCATCTCCATGGCAAAAAGAAACGCAGCATAAACCGAAGTAACCACAATAGCGATGAGTGAAACTGCATAATCTGAGAAGGAATCTTTGATTTTCTGATAAAAATTGTTACCGAATATTCCCCACAACCTGTTCTTTATTTTTTCCATCAATATTATACCTTTTCCTTCCGCTCCTTTGGGACTTCGGCCCTGCCGACAGTTATCAGACATTTCCCGTCGGTTTATCTTAGGAAAAGCAGGAGTTCGGTTTCCCTAATCCTGCTTTCTGATGATAGGAAATGTTGTAATCGCTGTGAGATTCCGGTAAAAATTTCCGCAATAATCCTTTTAATAATTTTCTGCACTGATTTCAAAATAACTCTGCGGATGCGCACAGGTTGGACAGACTTCCGGCGCATTTGTTCCTACGACGATATGCCCGCAGTTGCGGCATTCCCATACCTTGACTTCGCTCTTCGCAAAAACGGATGCCGTCTCTATATTCTGCAGCAGCGCACGATAACGTTCCTCATGATGTTTCTCGATTGCGCCAACCAGACGGAATTTGGCCGCCAGTTCCGGAAACCCTTCTTCCTCCGCTGTTTTGGCAAACCCTTCATACATATCCGTCCACTCGAAGTTTTCTCCATCGGCCGCCGCCGCAAGGTTCTCCGCGGTATTTCCGATGCCGCTCAGTTCTTTCAGCCACATCTTCGCATGCTCGCGCTCATTCTCGGCCGTTTTCAGAAAAATGGATGAAATCTGTTCAAACCCTTCTTTTTTCGCAACGGAAGCAAAATATGTATATTTGTTTCTGGCTCCCGATTCCCCTGAAAAAGCCGCCTGTAAATTTTTTTCGGTCTGTGTTCCCGCATATTTGTTCTGACCCATTTGTTCCTCCTGTTCTGTAAAAAAATAGTAATTTGCGTTTCATGTATCATACCATTCCTTTGCAAAAAAGGCAAGCCGCCGGCCATAAGTAACCGCATCTAAAACCGCCCCGGCATAAAATACATTCCCCCTCATCAGTTAAAATCTGACAAGGGGGATATCATCGGTATCAGACAGAATCACCAGCGCGGACGCGGATAATCCGGCAGATACTTTCTCGTATTCTCAAACATCCGGGCAAACAGCTCCTTCGCCTCATTTAAACGAAGTCCCGCTGCTATCGGGTCATTTAAGAAAGCATGGAATGCAAGGAGCGTATCCCGCTCCAGGGCCGCTTTCAAAATCATTTCCTGATTCTGCATATGTCTGCCCATCAGAAGCCCCACGCCGTCCGGAAGAGCTCCCGCCATAACCGGCCTTACGGAATCTTTAGAAAAAAGCGCGTTTGTCTCGACAACAATCTCGTGGGAAGCCTCAAGCTGTCCTTTATTGGGAAGATTTACGTTTGTAATGATTTCTCCCAGACCAAGAAGCGCCTTTATCTGCGCCACGCCTTCTTCCCCGGAAGGTTCAATGGGAATCGGGCTTCTGCCTGAAGCATATGCCTTGCTTTTCTCATTCAGCTCCTTTTTATTCTCTATGCGGTACTCGATTGGCGTCAGCGCATATCCCCACAGATTAACCGTCTCCGGGTCTTTCAGATATTCCGGCACAAATTCGGCCAGATGACGGTCTCCCGCCGCCGCAATCGCACCGTATCTTCTGAACAAATCAAATTTGACTTTATTCTGCGACATAAAATGAAAATCGGTCACCTTATCGCAGATTCCTTCCTGATAATGCTTTTCCACAAAACGTTCATAAACCGGAAACAAATCAATATTCTGATAAGAAGCCTCTGTAATCCAGGTAAAATGATTGATGCCCGCCACATTTGTCCGCAGCTTATGCCTGTCGGCTTCTTCAATTCCAAGCTCTTCTTTCAGCGCCATCAGCAGAAGCCTCTGCGCCCCGAACACTTCGTGGCAGCATCCAAATGCCTTAATGTCCGGAAATATCCGATAAAGCGCGCCCGTACAGATGGACATTGGATTGGTATAATTGATAACCCATGCCTTCGGACAGTATGCCCTGATGGCATCCGCAATCACCTCATACATGGGAACCGTCCGCAGAGCGCGGAACAGCCCGCCCGGCCCCACCGTATCTCCCACGGACTGATAAATTCCATACGTTTCGCAGGCATGCACATCGGAACGCATCTCCTCGAACGTAGCGGGCAGTATGGAAATAATCACGAAATCTGCGCCTGTCAGTCCTTCCTCCAGAGAAGATGCCGTCACAAACTGCCATTTACTTTTTGCCTCTTCTCCGGCAAAAAGACGGTTTCCTATGATTTCATTGGCTTTGGCCGCCTCTCCGTCAATATCATACAGCCGGATGGTACCCGAAAGCGCTTCCTCCAGATAGAGGTCGCTCATCAGTTTCCATGCCCATCCCTGGGAACCCCCTCCGATGTAACAAATCTGAATATCCCGGCATGAATTTCCTTCGTATTTCATCTTTTACCTTTTCCTCCCGTTCCGCCGCTATGCGGCATTATTCATAACATACCTTTTCGGGTTTTCCGCTCCCCGCCGACCGATAGATAGCTTCCACTACCTGTAACACTTTCAGGGCTTCCCTTCCGTTTACAAGCGACGGCTTTCCTTCCAAAATACTTTCCGTAATCTCCGCAAGCTGTAATCTGTGAGGCAGAACGGTTTCCTGTGTCCGGTATGCTTCCTCTCCTTCAATCTTCCATTCCGTTACGGCATTGTTCTGCAAAATCACGCTTCCCCTGCTTCCGTTTATATCGATTCTCGTATAAAACCCGGGCGCTGCTACCGTACTCGCTTCCAGAATGCCAAGCGCGCCGTTTCGGAATTTTAACGCCGCCATGCACAAATCCTCCACATCGATTCGCTCATGCGCCCTTGTAGCACAATAGGCGAACACTTCCTCCACTTCGCCCATAATGTACTGAAACAAATCGAGCTGGTGAATCCCCTGATTCATCAGTGCCCCGCCGCCGTCATACTGCCTGGTTCCGCGCCAGTCCACTTCATCGTAATATTCCTGTCCCCGGTACCACTTGGTATGACAGCAGCCCGCATTCAGCGTTCCAAGCCGTCCTTCCCTGACCGCTTCCGCTAATGCCTTTGTGTCCGCATCATAACGGTGCTGGAAAATACAGCTTAAAGAAACATGGTTCTCCTCACAGGTACGGATAAGCTGCTTCGCCTTTTCCACCGATATATCGATGGGTTTCTCCACAATCACATGTTTTCCGGCCCTTGCGGCCCGCATTCCCATATCGCCGTGCATCCCGCTTGCCGTCAGAATGATTACCGCGTCAACATTTTTATCGTCAAGCATCCGGTTCAAATCCGTATAAATAACCGCGTCTGTTCCCAAAGCCGCCTCTTTTGCCCGCGCTTCTTCTTTATCACATACGGCGTACAATACCGCTTTTTCCACCTGGGTCAGCGCTCTGATATGGGTTTTGGAAATGGCGCCGCATCCTAAAATTGCATAATTTACTTTGTTCTCCATGCCGTCATACCCCCTCCCATGTAATCATGGACGTAATGTAGTCTTCTTTTGCCTGTAAAACATTCGCATAAATATCGTTATAATCATGATAATCCGCCCGCTGGCTTACGAGTCTGTCCACACATACCCTTCCTTCTGACAACAGACGCATGAAACAGTTGGCATTATCCTGAAAAGTCCAATATCCGGGATAGGAAACGTCCACCGGGTTACAGGAAATGTGCGCGCCGATAATCTGAATGCCTTTCTTGTGCACATCGCGGTAAAAATTTATTTCCGTGCTGCCCCTGGTGCTTCCTAAAATGATAACCCTGCCATACTTTTCTGTCAATTGAATCGCCTGTTCAATTGGTTTGGGCAGGCCGGTGGACTCGATGACCACCTGTGGCAGTTTTCCGTTTCCGATACGCTTTACCGTTTCTTCTATCTTCTCATCCCTTGCATCACAGACATACGTGCATCCCAATTCCTTCGCCAGGCTTCGCTTACTCTCCACAATATCGAGTCCGATAACGGGAGACGCGCCGTTTGCTTTGGCAAGCTGCGCCGCCATCTGTCCAATCAGACCAAGTCCCAGAACAAGCGTCCCCTCTCCCAGTTCCAGCCTCGCCTTTCTGACCGCCTGCATGGAAATCACGCCGATTCTGACAAACGCGGCCTGTTCAAAACTGACATCATCGGGAATATGCACCAGATTCCGGCTCTCCACGTTGTGAAGGCTGGCATGCGGCATGATGCCCGCCACTCTGTCGCCAGGTTTAAAATCCGTCACGTTCTTTCCTGTCTTTAACACGACGCCTGCCGCGCTGTAACCAAGAATACGCGGATAATTGTGGTCCGTATTTTCCAGCGTCAGAATAAATGCCCGCTCGGTTCCGGGACTCACGACGGAAGTTTTTACCTCCACCGTAACTTCCGTGTCTTTTGGTTCTCCAACCGCCTCTTTTTTTAAAAATACGACTCCGTCTTCCATGGAAGTCAGTCTCAACCTGTCCATTTTCATTCCTCCCTATTTATACTTCAAACATTTTTTTCTCCGCTTTTTTTCATCCATAATATACCGTCCCAGTCTCCGGTTTTCGTCCGTACCGCCGGCCAGGACTTTCATCCGGCATACGGCCGCACTACCCCTTCACGCCGCCTTCCGTCGTACCCTTTTTCATCAGAAATTCGCTGAACGCATACATCACAACCACCGGAACAGAGGTAACAAGCGCCGCCATCATGCGTCCCCAGATATAATCCGGCCGGTTAAACAGCGCGTTCAGTCCGATTGGCAGTGTAAAATAATCGGCCGAACTTAAGAAAATCGTCGCATACAGGAAATCATTCCACGCAATCATAAACGCGTATACAAACACCGATACAATGCCCGATACCGAAATGGGAATGACAATATAAAAAATGCTCTGCACATAATTCAGCCCGTCAATCTTCCCCGCCTCCTCTATTTCCTGGGGAATGGTGTCAAAAAAACCTTTCAGCATATAAATTGATGTCGGAAGCGTCTGTACGACCATGATGATGATAAGCGCTTCCCTGCGGTTATAAAGTCCGACGGAAGAAAGCAGCCTGTACAGCGGTACAATCAGCAGGATGCCTGAAAACATATAGACGCAGTAAAAACTATTGCTGATTGTCGCTCTTCCCGGAAACCGGAGCTTGGAAAGCGCATACCCGGCCATAATTCCGAAAACAAGAGAAATCGACGCCGCCAGAACAGACACATACATGCTGTTTTTAAAATATTTCAAAAAAGGAAAAATACTGGTATCAAAAATATCCCTGTAATGCTGCAAGGTAAGTTCTTCCGGAAGGATTGTCGGCGGAACCTGAATCGCCTCCCTGGCCGTTTTTAAAGATACGGTAATCATAAAAAAGAAAGGAATCAGAATCACCGCCATGAGAAACAGAATCCCCACATAAAAAAAGATGCCTTTCACCATTCGTTTCTTCTTTTTACTCATACCGGAACACCTTCTTTCTCACCAGCATAATAAAGCTGAATATCATCGCAAACAATAATATGGAAATGGCCGCAGCCTTACCCATATCCCGCATGGAAAAGGCATTTTCATACAAATAAACGCTAATCGTCTTTACCTGTCCGCTCAAAAGCGCAATCTCCGTATACATATAAAATACCCATATCGTTCGCAGCGTTACAACCGTTGCGAGCACCGGCCTGATTTCCTGAAGCGTAATCACTTTAAATTTCTGCCAGCCGTTTGCGCCGTCCACATCCGCCGCTTCATACAATGTTTTATCAATGGTCTGCAAAATAGCGTAAAAGGACATAAACGCATAAGGAAAAAACTTCCACACGCTGAATAACACAACCAGCGCAAATGCGCTTGCCGGCCGGTCAAACCACAGCGGCGCCCGCTCAGATAATTTCAGAACATCCACATACAGGTAATTGACGATGCCGTAAGTATTATTGAACATGTATTTCCATGCAAAAATCAAAGATACGGAAGGTACAATATAAGGAAGCAGGATTAGCGCCTTGACAATCTTTTTTCCAAAAAAACGACGGTTCAGCAGAATCGCTGCCGCAAGTCCGGCCGCCGTACTCAGCACAACAACCAGAAGCGTAAAGAATACCGTTACGCCAAGAGCGCTGTAAAAGGACGAATCCGTCAGCGTTTTGGTAAAATTGGCAAAACCTACGGCCTGCATTGCTTTTTTCGGATTGACGGGTACCTTGTGAAAGCTGATTATAAAATTGTAAACCATAGGATAACCTATCAGCAGCAGAATCAGCAGTATACTGGGTGCAATCAGTAAAAATCCGGCTATCCTTTCTTTTTTCCTGTTCATCGCCTCACTCCTTAAAAAATGGAGCTGACGCCGGCCAAACCAGCCGGCAGGGTCAGCCCCGTGTCATTTTTCAAATTACGCGAAAGCTATTGTGCCAGCAATCCCTCTATCTGCTTCTGCGTATCAGCGGCCACATCCTCCGGCGTTTTATCATTTACCGTAAGGTCATAGATTGCCCTTCCGATAACATTAGAGCTCGTGACATCGCCCATGCTGACAAAGTTTTTACCGTCCACAATTCCGAAAAGGGAAATGCTTCCGAATGCTGCGGATATTTCCGGTGAAAGGGTTTCAAATCCTTTGATAATTTCATTGTCAAGATACGCAGGGTCATCCGCTACTGCGGGCATAACCGGCTGCTGTCCTCCAGGCGCCATATGAAGCCATCTGATGTTGTTTTCGGGTTCCACCAGAAACTTCACAAAAAGAACCGCCGCTTCCCGTTCCTCTTCGCTTAAACCGTCGGAAATCGAAAGCATGCCGACGCTGCCATAAGAGGCGCTTGTCTTACTGGTTACCAGTGCAAACCCGAAATCATCCATCATCCCTTCATTAATCAGGTCTTTTAAAATATAAGTAGAATAGATTCCCATCGGTACGGAACCGTTCAGCAGTGCATCTTTGATTTCTGTGGTGCTGTTGGAACCCTGAATGGAATACTGATACAATTCCTTATAGAAGGCCAGCGCTTCTACCATTTCTTCAGAATTAAAATCCGCTTCGCCATCCGCATTGAGTGCATTCGCACCTGCCGAAAGCGCAAACTGGGAAAAACTCTGCTCCGAAAATGAGCCGTCTACCGTAGGAAGCGCGATGCCATACTTCTTATTAGCCGGGTCATAAAACGCTTCCGCTGCGGCAAGAATATTTTCCCATGTATCGGGAGCCGCCAGTCCCTTCTCATCAAAAGCCGTCTTATTGTACCAGATTCCCTGTACCCATCCGCCAACCGGAACGCCGATAAAATTCTGTCCGTCTTCCGTCGTATTAATTTTCAGAATCGCATCGTAATACTCGCCCGGCTTTGCTTCGATGACTTCACGGATGGCATCCAAATCGGCCAGTTCATTTCCGACAAGCCATTTTGCCCGGTTCTGGTTGACCTCAATCACCGCCGGCATGCCTCCTCCGGCAAATGCCGTCAGCTTCGTATCATAGGCGGAATCACCGTCCACAGGAACCTGTTCCACGCTAATCCAGGAATATTCCTCTTCAAAACTATCGATAAGTCCCTGAATCGTCTGCTGGCGCTCCTCCTCTACCATGCTGTGCATAAATTGGATGGAAACCGGATTTTTGGCCGTCTCTTCCCCGGCCGTTCCTTCCTGAGCCGCTTCCCCGGAAGAATCGGGTGCCGGTTCGGAGTTCTCAGCCGCCGGACTTTCTGTTGCCGGTACATCGGGCTGTGGTGTCTCTTCTGTTTTGCTCCCGCCGCATGCCGTAAGTCCAAACGCCATCGACGCCGCCAAAAATACCGCCAGTGTTTTTTTCATCTTTTTCATAACTTTTCCTTCCTTTCCTTCTTTTATTCTTTTTTCTTGTGTTGATATAATGAAGCTCAAAGAGCAATCCATTTAAAATCGAAAGGCGCAATCTTTACGCTCCCCATAACTTCTTCTCCCGTCCGCAGGTCTATTCCATGAATGCCCGGCTTTTCCAACGTTTTATCCGAAAAATTGTGAAGGCAGAGCACCGTTTTCGTTCTGCCGGTTCTCAGATAACAAAACAACTCTTTCCGCTCCTTGAAAACCGTCTGCTTCGCATGGGTGTCAAAGGCATCGCAGCCTTTCCTGATTCGTATCAGTCTTTCCATTTCTTTTCTGATTTGCGCTTTTCTGCTTTCCGGCCGTTCAAGTTCTTCCACAATATTCTCATAGACAGACTTCTCACGGTTTATGCTTCTGTTCCTCCCTGTTTTCACAACGCCTTCCCTGTCGTTTTCCATGCCCAGATACGAATTGATATAAACCGCCGCATCCCCCTGCATTCCCAACAGGATTCCGTGTGCGTTCAAATATCTGCGTTTTGCCGTTTCAAAATCATAATCTTCCTGCAAGGCGGAAAAATAAGAAACATTCACTTCATATGCGCTTTTAGAACCGTCTGCATTTTCCTTATAAGAAACAAGCGCTCCTGATTTTTCCTGAAGATGCGCAATCAGGCCGTCAATTTCTTCCTCCGGCACGATATTCCTGACCGGATTGACGCCGATTCCATCGTGGGAAGCCAGAAAATTGAAAAAACTCGTCTTTTCCGAAGGAAGCGACAGACCCGACGCCCATTCGGACAGTACGGACGCTTCTTTCTTATAAAAGCTGTAAAGCACCAGCATGGGCAGCGGAAACTGGTATACCATATGGCTCTCATCATATCCGTTCCCAAAATAGGAAACGTTATCCGCATGAGGCACATTTGTTTCCGTCACAATTCTGCCATCCGGCCAGATTTCTTCCATCATACTGCGCAGCATCTTCACTATCCTGTGGGTATTTTCCTGATGGATACAGGAAGTCCCGGCCTCTTTCCATAAAAAGCCGACAGCATCCAGCCGAATCCACCTTCCGCCACGCTCCAGATAAGTAAGAAAAACATCCGCCGCTTCCCAGAATACAGCCGGATTATGATAATTCAGGTCAATCTGGTCATCGCTGAACGTCGTCCAGAAATATTTCTCTCCATCCGCCGTCAAAAATCTGGTGAGCAGCGGCGTCGTCCGGGGTCTCGTCACCATCGACAGGTCTTCTTTCGGATTTTCTTCTATGAAAAATTTTTCATACTTTTTATTTCCTGCAAGACAGTTTAAAAACCATTTGTGTCTGGCCGACACATGATTGCAGACAAAATCATACATCAGGGTATACCTCTCCGAGAGCCTTTCCAGATTTTCCCATCCTCCCAGACCGTCCGCCAGACTTTTATAGTCGATGACAGAAAAGCCATCGTCCGACGAATAGGGGCAGAACGGAAGAAAATGTATCACATCAAACACGCCGTCCAGATACCTTGCCGCAAACCGCTCAAACAGCGTCAGCTTGTCCTCTTCGCCATAAAACTGGTCAGGATAGGTAATCAGTATGACATACTGCTCTTTACCGCCGGGCAATTCATTTTTCAGCCTTCCGCCGGCCTCTTTAATTCTTTTTTCCAGTCTGGGCAGCCACTCTTCTGCCGCAGCGCTTCCGTAAATTTCGATGAAATATTCTTTCCAGTTCATGCTTCGTCCGCTCTCTTCCTTATCTTTATGTTTCCGATTATCCCCTGTATTTTGCACTTTTTAATATTTTCTGTTTATTCTATATACTCATTTTGGGCAGCTTGTTTGGTACCGCTTTCATATTTTTATTGGTAAAATAGTATGTTATTTTCGCAATAATTATCCACTTTTTTTATATTTTGCCTCTTTTCTTTTCTTTTTTTATTTTTTCTGTGGAAGCGTTTTCATGATTTGATTATAGACAATGAAAATGAATTTGTAAAGTAGTTTTTGCTATTTTTTTAATTTTGTATGGATTTTTTAATATCAAGCAGCCTTTTTCTCACATTTTCCGATAGTTTATCGGATTATTCTAATTTCTTCCATTTCTTTTATTTTCATCTGTTTTTACCTCTTTTGTTTCGCGCCTCTATCTTTTTTTATCTTTTTCTTGCGCTCGTGAAGTTAATTTGATATAATTTTCACAGATTTGTGAAAATGTTTTCATATTGAGGAGGAATCATGAAACCAACAATTCAATTAGTTGCCAAAAAAGCAGGCGTTTCCATGTCAACCGTCTCGAGGGTCATGAACAACCACCCTTCCGTACTGCCTGAAACCCGTTCCAGAGTGTTATCCGTGATGAAAGAGCTGGATTATACGCCAAATCAGCTTGCCAGAGGACTTTCCTCCAACGGCTTCAATAACATTCTGATTATTTTTACACGTTCTTCCACACAGGCCGCCGATAATCCTTATTTCGGCAATATTATCGGCTCCATCGGAATGGTGGCGGAACAAAATAATTATGACATGATTCTGCACTCCAACAATAACGAGGACAACGAAATTGAAAAAGCCGTTTCCATGATTAACAGCAAGCTGATTAAAGGCATCGTTTTATTAAGCAGCCGGACTAACAGCAAATTTCTGGAGGTTCTTGCCGGCACTGAAATTCCCATTGTGGTCATCGGCAAGCATAACCCTTCCCTCCGGTCAGACTATATCGTTTCCGTCGATACCGATAATTATCAGGACTGCTATGACATTGGCGATTATCTGTTACAGATGGGACATACGCATATCGGATGTATTCATGCGCCCTTAAACCATTATGTGGCCGTAGACCGCGTACAGGGCCTGAAAGATTGTCTGAGCGCGCATAAAATACCTTTGGATGAGGATTGTTTTGTGGACGGCGGAGACACGGTCGAAACAGCCTACATGGCGGCATTAAATCTCCTCTGCTCCAACAGACGGCTTACCGCTGTTTTCGCCACGGACGATATCAAGGCGCTCGGTATCTATAAAGCGGCACGCAGCATGAACTTGCGCATTCCGGAGGATATTTCCGTCTTCGGCCATAACGATTTTGATTTTTCCGCACTCCTTACGCCGCCACTCACAACCGTACGCGTTCCCATTCATGAACTGGGCATGATTTCCGCATCCAAGCTGTTTTCCATGATTCAATCGGGGAAAAAAGAAACCGACCAGATGCTGCCGACAAAAATGCAGTTTCGAAGTTCCGTTGCCAACCTGCACAAACGTTAAAGAATAAGGGGGAAATTAGTTATGCACATCGTAATCGCACCGGATTCCTTTAAGGGAACCCTTTCATCCAGCCAGATTATAGAAATTATATCCGACGAAGGGCGCTTTCATTTTCCCGAAGCCAAAATCACAGGCATTCCCATTGCGGACGGCGGTGAAGGCACGCTTCAGGCCATACTCGCCTCGCGGAGCGGCATTGTCCGGGAAATAACGGTCTGCAATCCGCTTTTTGAAAAAACAAAAGCATCCTATGGCATATTTGAAGATAACGGCGGGGAATCCTCCGCTTTCATTGAAATGGCTTCGGCATCCGGTCTTACGCTGCTTTCGCCTGACAAAAGAAACGCGCTGAAAACGAGTTCTTATGGAACGGGGGAGCTGATTGCGGATGCGTTAAAACAAGGCGTCCGCAATATCACGGCCGCCATAGGAGGAAGCGCTACCAACGACGGCGGAATGGGCGCTATGGCTGCGCTTGGTTTTCGTTTTCTGGATAATCACGACAGGGATGTTGTGCCTGTGGGAGAAAATTTGATTCGTGTTGCCCGTATTGATACTGCCGGCGCGCTGCCGGAACTGAAAGAAAAAATTTCTTTTACCGTGATGTGCGATGTCCGCAATCCCTTCACCGGTCCTGACGGCGCCACTTACACTTATGGGCCGCAGAAAGGAGCTTCCGAAGACGCGCTCGCGCTCCTGGAGGAAGGCATGCAGCATTTTGCCGATGTCATCAGACGGGATTTGGGGAAAGATATCAGGGATGTTCCCGGCGCCGGGGCCGCCGGCGGGCTGGGCGGCGCATTCTGTGCTTTTCTCGACGGGAAATTGAATTCCGGCATTCAGACCATGTTAGACCTGGTCCGCTTCGATTCCCTCATTGAAAACGCGGATTTGATTATCACTGGCGAAGGGCGCGTGGATGGGCAGTCCGCTCAGGGAAAAGTTCTCTGGGGAATCGGAACCTGTGCCAAAGAAAAAGAAATTCCCGTAATCGCCATCGTCGGCGGAATGCTTCCCGATGCCAGAACGCTTTACAACTGCGGCATCACGGCAATCGTCCCCGCGCTGAATTACGCAATGCCGTTATCGGAGGTGCTGAATCACGCCGATACTCTGCTGCATGACGCCGCTGAAAGAACTTTTCTGCTGCTTAAAACCGGGATGTCTTTTGCTTCCGGGAAACACTATACAGCCGCAAAACCAAACGACTTTTTCGTCTGACGGATATTCTGAACGCTGTCCGCATATTCCGACCGTTTAATCGCTTTCCGGACATCTTCACAGGTTATAGTCTGCATATCTTTTCTGGTATAGGTCTTCTTATTCTGTTCAAGAACACGGCCTGCCGTATAGATAACCGCCGTTTCAAGAAGGCTTCTCGCTTCACGTCCGTTGCCGAAGTTATCATCCTGAACCCGCGTTTTAAAATAAGCGCGCAGCATTGTCTCACAATTTTTATCCAGAAAGTAATGTCCGTTTTCGGCAAGGCGGAAAAAAATCTGAACCATCTCGTCAGGGTTATAGGAATCAAAATAAATCGTAGAAGTAATACGGCTTTTGATTCCCGGATTAGCGTCCAAAAAATCTTTCATTTTATTATTTTTATCATTGACTTTCTTTCCGCCGTAACCGGCAAATATCACCAGCTTATCGGTAGAATGTTTCTCCAGTTCAATGATTAACTGGGCCAGCGCTTCTTTTGTAAAAGAATCATTCTCTCCACGGTCCCCTACAAGAGAATAAGCCTCATCAATCACAATGATATCGTGGTTTTCAAATAATGCCTTTGTTTTTGGTGCGGAATGGCCCACATACATACCTTTCAGTTATCGTCTGTGCCGTCAAGACAAAAAAAGTGTGAACATGAAATTTAATAATTTCCACTCTGAATATCCCGTACAATCATGCGTTTTAGCTTATCCTGCAAGGTTTCTCTGCTTGTTTCGCTAAAGTGGCACGTCACAAAGTAGGTCGTTCTGCCTATGGTCTTTACAAAGTGCGGTCGGCGTTCCTGTGCCTGTTGGTTCTCATTATTTTTTGGCATATACATAAATCTCCTTTACATGAAAAGAGGGCATACAGAGTAATCTCCA
>CAJTRL010000059.1 GCA_910578715.1 uncultured Lachnospiraceae bacterium
TTGGGCCTGAAAGGCACAAATTCGCAGTTGAAAAATCTCTGATTTTTCAACCTATCTCCTATCCGTCCGCTTAAAGGACACTGAAACATCTCTTCGTCTGGTGCCAGCTCTTTCCCATCGCCTCACACAGTTCCCCGCGCTTACATCTCTTTGTTCATCGCTTCACACACAGCTCCACGCGCTTACATCTCTTCGTTTATCACTTCCCCATCCGACTTTTCTTCCGCCTTCATCTTCTCTCTCGTTACATGCAGATACCGCCGCAGAACACAGAGCAGAATTATGCTGATAACGGAAATAAAATCCTCCATCGGCGTCGTGTCGCTGACAATCATATGCCTTGCGACGAGGAAAATCAGCACCTCCATGATGTTGTCCGAATTGGGCCGGCACAGCATCTGCAAAAACTCGATGCCGATGACAATGTTAAAAATCTGGTCCAGATACGTCCGAAAATTATCTATATTGTTAAAAATTTCACGGAATATCTCAAAATCTTTTATCAGGCCGCATATGGAAAAGGCAATGCCGACCAGTACGAGAAAGGCGACAACCAATTCCAACAATTCACATATTTTAGAGATGCTTCCTTTAAATTTCACCATCACGCCTCCCGTACTGTCAGTTAAACGCCTGGAACCTCTCAATCATGACCGCATACTGTTCCTTGATTTTCAGATACAGGCCGATTGTATCGACTTTTTCCTTTTCAAACGCCGAAATGACTTTATCATAATTTCTCATCAGCACATCGACCGCGCCTTTGTTGATTTTATTGTTTTCCGCATCGCCCGTCATGATTTTCTGAATCAGGTCGCTGCTGAAAGCCTCTTTATAGCTTCTTTTTCCGTATAGCGCACTCAAAATGTCGGCCACCGCCACTATCTGCTGCGGCAGAGTAAGCTGGTCTCCCGTCAGTCCTCTGTGATAACCGCTTCCATCCAGTTTTTCATGATGCCTTACTGCAATCTGCAGCACCGCATCATCCACGACGCCTTCCAGAATCATTTCCGTAATGCGCACATGTGCTTTCATGACTTTCATTTCCTCATCCGAAAGTCTTCCGGTGGATTCCAGTATATTCAGCGGAATCGCAATTTTTCCCAGGTCATGCAGCAGCGCCCCGTAATACAAATCGCGCAAATCTTTTCCGGTCAGGCGCATCAGCCGCCCGATTTGCTGCCCAAAATTGACGGTTGCCAGCGTATGTACGACTGTATGCTCGCTTCTGAAATCAATGGTATATACTAACATTTCCAGAAAGCCCTTTTTATATTGCTCCGAAAAAGCCCTTTTGGAAAGCAGTTCCGTAAGCTCGTCCTTATAAGAACCGCTCACCAGATTGGCCGTAATGCCGTACCGCGCTTCCGCCCGATGAAATAAATCCAATGCCGCGCCGGAAAATTTAATGTCCCGGTACCGGTTAAAATAGTCCTTTTCCAGTTTTTCATCCTTCAGATGCAGAAAGGTATCCATTTTATCCGCCAGATTCAGGCATTCGATAATATGCTTATAGCGGCTCTGAATCAGCCCGTAACGGTTGTAATCCAGATGATGGTAAAGCACAATCTCCGCCTTATCATCCATCGGGGATAAATACTTTAAAAAAAGAAATCCATATATTGAATGCGGCCACAGGTTTTTCGTCTCAAAATCGCTGACATTCTTAACATTGTCTTCCTTATACAGGCCGATATCATGAAGAATCCCAAGCATCGTATAGTCCACGAGTTCCTGTTCCGTATGTATTTGTTCACATTCCAGCATCTTGTACAGAATATACCCTGTTATTTCGCCGTGGTTCATGATTTTGCCGTTGATAATGCCTAACGTTTTTCTGATGATTTCATAAACATCCTTGCTGCTGATAATGCTCATTACCCGCCTCTCCCTTTCTTCCGTATCCCCTCCTTTCCCATTATAATCTATATGGAAAAAATTTGCACTCTAATTTTACTACAATTTATCCGGTTGAACTTAACTGTTTTTTTCTATATAATTATTGAGAAGGAACTTCAAAGGTCCGCGTCGCGGACCGCTCTTCATACCGGAGAATACCAAATGCAGGACATTCTTTACACTACCTCAAACAGAAAGGCGTGATTCCCATGAACTTATTCAAAAAACTGATGGAACCGGTGGATATGACAGAGGGCTCTCCCTGGCAGAAAATCGTGTTATTCACCGTTCCCATGCTGATTGGAAATATCGCACAGCAGCTTTACAATACAGTGGACAGCGTCGTTGTCGGCAATTATGTGGGCGACAATGCGCTGGCGGCGGTAGGAAGCGCCGGACCTATTTTGAATCTGCTGATTGTTCTGTTCGTCGGTATCAGCGTCGGCGCCGGCATCATGGTATCCCAGTATTTCGGCGCGAGAGAACCGGAAAAACTGTCGCGCACCATCGGCAACTGCATCACGCTGACCGCAATCGCAACGCTGTTCGTCATGATTGTGGCTTCGTTCATCGCAAGACCTCTGCTTATGCTATTGAAAACGCCGGATTCCATCATCGACTGGTGCCATTCCTATCTGCTGATTCTCTTCATCGGCTCGGCCGGCCTTGCCTATTATAACATTTTAAGCGGAATTTTGCGGGGGCTTGGTGATTCCATGTCCGCACTCGCATACTTACTTGTATCTACTGTAATCAATATCGTACTGGATTTGCTTTTCGTAGCAAAGCTCGGCATGGGCGTCAACGGCGTTGCGCTGGCCACCGTGATTGCACAGCTGATTTCCGCCATGCTCTGTATGCTCCGGCTGTTAAAGATGAAGGACCTCTTCACCCTGCGGCCGGAACATTTGAAACTGGAAAACCAGTATGCCGCAAAGGTAATCCGGCTGGGACTTCCTTCCGGCATCACCCAGGCCATTCTTTCTATGGCAATGATTATCGTGCAGTCGCTTACCAACAGTTTCGGAGAAATGTTCATCGCCGCCAATGTCATCATCATGCGCGTGGACGGCTTCGCCATGATGCCGAATTTCTCTTTCGGCACGGCAATGACGACCTACGCCGGACAGAATGTAGGCGCGAGGCAGCATGAACGGGTAAGCCGGGGCGCCGTTCAGGGCACCCTGATTGCGATGGGAACCTCCGCCGTCATCACGGGTCTGATTCTGATTTTCGGGAAATCGCTCATGGGGATTTTTACCAAAACGCCGGAGCTGGTAGAATTAAGCCGTTATATGATGGGCATCCTCGCCGTCGGCTATATTGCGATGGCGGTCACGCAGAGTCTTTCCGGCGTTATGCGCGGCGCGGGCGATACGGTCACACCGATGTGGATTTCCATCGTAACGACTATTTTTTTCCGGGTTCCCATCGCCTATGGCATCTCTTTCCTGACAAGAACGCCCGAACTGCCTTACGGAAGACAGGAATGTATTTTTATTTCCCTTCTCGTATCCTGGCTGCTCGGCGCGCTGATTACCTTTTTCTTCTACCGTCACGGAAAATGGAAAGAAAAGGCGGTCTGAAATTCTTGTTATACAACAAAAATCCTGCGGACAATGCCGCAGGATTTTTTGATGCTATGCTGTTGCTGTATGTAATTCCTTTTCTGCTGTCTCCTGTTTCCGCCGTCCCCTATCGCCTGTTTCTGTCATCCTCTGTTTCTCCGGTCCCGTTTTTTTGCAGCACAGTTTCTTTCTTCTTTGCAGCTTTCTCCGCAGCCGACATTCCCGCAGTCTTTTCCGCCGCCGACGTTTCTGCAGTCTTCTCTCCCATAACGCTCTCTTTGGTAACGCCTTCTCCGGAAATTCCTTCTCCCACCAGCGTTTCCACGACCGTCTCTTCTCCATCTTCTCCGTCTCCGCCTGTTTTCTCCGCCAGGTCAAGCCCGGATGTCTCGTCGTCTATCTGCTGCTTCATCTGCTGTATCTTCGCGTCCTCCGCAATGGCTCTCATAATCAGGTTTACATCTTCCGGTGAGAACATGCCGATTGCCTTCGCCAGACCGCTCAGGTTATCCCGGTTGACAATCAGACTTCCGCCGCCGGACAACGGAATATTCAGGCACTTGCTCTTATCGCTCGTATCGCCGAGGCAAATCGCCCTGTGTTCTTCGTCGCAGAAAAATACGACACCGTTATACTCAATAACACCGTCTTTTGCCATATAGAAATACGGTACACCGTTATCTTCCGGCATGCCTTCCGCGAAAGCCATCGCGATAAGCTCGGACTCACTGCGCCCTTCCACCCTTTTCTTATCACCGTTTTGCTGCTCCAGCTTGTCAAAAAGATTCTGAATGGTCTTCCCCCAGGCCTCTTTAACTTTCCCGCTTTCATTTAACTTCTCGATACGGCTGTTCGTTACATAACTGCTCCAGTCCTTTTCATCCGACATAAAGGCATCGGCACTTTTTGCCCTTTTATCTCCCATAGCGCTGTTCTGCGCATAGGAAAGCAGCTTCTGATAAGTTCCGCTCGTGGGAGAACCCAGAATCTCCTGGGAATCCGCGTAAGCGCACAATGCAAACATTTCAAGCTGCGATGCTTTCTTCGGGTCTACCTCTCTGGGACTGACCATATACAGCTCCTCTTTTCCGTTTCTCCGCTGCATTCTGATTTCAATCACAGGATTTCCGACAGTGGAATCAGAGGCATAGCTTGCCGAATAAGTCGTTCCGTCTTCCAATGTCCCGAAGCCGATGATGCCGCTATGCAGACTTCCTTCTTTCTGAAAGAAACGGACGCCGTTCATTTCGCTCACCGCTCCGTTTTTCTCCGCAATAACATTTGTCCATGCGTCGCATACCTTTGCCGCATTTTTATAACCGACCATATTTCCGGCCTGGTACTGCGCATCCCGCCATTTTCGCAGCGCGCCCAGATAATCCGCCTTCTGCGCATCGTCCTTTGTGGGATGTTCGAAGGAATCCAAATCCCCCTCTTTCAGCCATCCCCTCCCCACCAGATAATCGTTCAACGCCTGAATCTCCTCATAGGAAGCATTCCGTGGGTCTACCGAATCCGGTGCGATATCGGGATTTCTGAACTCTTTCGTCATTTCCTGCACATATGCGCTGCTTCCGTAAGAGTACGCCTCGTCAAATCCCGGCGTTTCGCCGTTCTTGTCAGCTCTTCTTTGCTGATACGGCTGATATACCATGTTTCCCTGTCCGATTCCCGTTACTGCCATAGCCCTTTCCTCCTGTTGCCTTATATTCTTATTTTCCCTTATCCTGAAAAAGCGCGGTCATCAGTTTTTCCTCGGTCTTTTCTTCCGATGCCTCCTGAACCTCATCCCTCTTATCCTGTAACTCTCCGGATGCCTCCGCCAGAAGCTGCTGCTCTTTCAATTTCTCGATGCGCTCCCGCATTTCTTCACGGATTGCATCCAGCTGCTCATCAAAATCCTCCAGCAGCTTATCCCATTCTTCTACTGAAAATTCGGAATTGCCAATCATATACTTGGGCGGCCCGTTTTTGATTCTGTCCTCGATGAACTCATAAAACCGCTGCAATGCTTCTTCCACCGTAAGCGTTTCCGGCTCTCCGCCGCCGTCGGCCATTTTCTGCTCCCAGGCTTCCAGCGCCACGCGCTCGACCGGGTCCTCCGTATCCGGGTCCAGCGTATCGATATTCACTTCATATCCTTTTACGGCACCGTCCTCCAGCTTCTGCTCGACATATACGCTTCGGCTGTTCTCTTCCACCTGTGCCATCAGCAAAAAGCCTTCCACAGCGTATGCTTTTGTATAGTCGCTTTTCTGGTTTGTCAGATGCTTTACCTCGCAGTTTCTGACTGCCCCGTTTTTCCCGGCATCCTGATACTTATCAGCGCTTTTACTGCTTTCGACCAGCCGCTTCCCTGCTGCGCCCCCCACTGCCTGCGCCATATTCCGATACGGGAAAACAAGACTTGCCGCAGACGCTGACGCGGCGGACGCCGTATTTTCTTCCCTGACCGAATCACTTTCCATTCGGCCGTTCATATTTTCGGACAGACTTTTTGAAAAGCCCCCGACATGATTTTTGTGATTTTTTCCGACTCCGTTCGTTCTTTCATAACAAGGCTGTTTTCCGATTCCATTTATATTCATACACATTCTCCGTTTCTTTCCCGGACTTTTCGGCTGTCTGCTTTCCAGCTTTCCGACAGTCTCTCCCCGAATTTCCGGCAATCTGTTCCGCTTAATCCGCCAACCTTTTTTTCAGGGCTTCCCTTCCCCTCTTCAAATTCGTTTTTACTGTATTTTCCGGCATGTCGAGCAGTCCCGCAATCTCCCTGATGGAATAATCCTCATAATAGAAAAAGTAGAGGCAGTCCCGGTACTTTTCAGGCAGTTCCAGCACTTCCCATAACGTTTCGTCTTCTTTCGTATCGGGAAGGCGGAAATAGGCTTTTTCCTGTTCCGGTATCTTCTCGATGCTGACAGTCGTGCTGTTCCATTTGCTTTTCATGATATCCCGGCAGAGATTTACCGTGGTTTTGACAAACCACGCTTTTTCATGCTCTTTATTCTCAAACTGCGGCTCGTATTTCAGCAGTCTTACGAACACTTCCTGCGACACATCTTCCGCGTCCGCATGCCGCTTCATCTGCATAAACGCCACCCGGTACACGAAACTATACTGCTCTCTGAAATATGCCTCGAATAATTGTCTTGTCATATTCTGTCTTATCGTGCCCCCTCACTGTTAATACGAATGAAGCCGGGAAAAAGTTTCAGGCGCATGGAAAATTTCAAAAATCTTTTCAAAACAATCATTAATACATATACTCTGCTTTATAAAAATCCCATCCCGTCCAGTCTTCATATAATTTCAGAAACGCTTCCTCCGTCAGATATTCCCTGACCACATATTTCCCATCCTGGTTCCGCTTCAGCTCTTCTTCCGTTTTCGGACGCTCTCTCAGGTAATAAACGCCTGAGCCGCCGACGCCGTAAGTGTCCGGAAACGCTTCCTGGAAATATGCTCTCTCTTCTTCCTCATATTCTTCAAACCGATATCTGACAATTGTATCCAGATATTCCACGTTCCATTTCGGGTCGAACCGGCTCTTGCGGAAAACACTCGTACACGGCCAGCCCGATACGCCCCATTCATAGATAAGCTCTCCGTCTTCTGTCACAAAAAAGTATTCCATCCCGTCGCAGTCATCCACATAAACCAATTCCGCCATGCCGTCCCGATAAGTAAAAATCGTGGAAATCTGTCTTTTCACATAATTGCCATACTCCGTCAGGTCGTCGAGCGTAAAACTCCAGCCGCCAAGCAGTTCCGGCATGCCGTCTCCGTTTACGTCCAGCCGAATCCACTCTTCCGCGCCCACGCCCCACAAATACTGCTTTTCAATCGGCCCAACATGCGACCAGTCGCCCTGTTCTATCTCATCGAACACCTGGCTGCACGCCGCAAGCTCCTCTTTATCTTTTATCGGGTCATACTGTTTCAAAATATAGGCTTCCGCCGTCAGATTTCCGCTTTTCGGATTGCTTTTCCAGTTTACATAACATCGTTCTCCGGTAGACTTTTCGATACCGCCCGCTTCTCCGTTCAGAATGCCCGCCCCATACGCATCCATCTCCGTCAGCTCCACCGTGATATTGGAAAAAAGAGCTTCCCCGCCGGAGACTTCCTTTTCTCCCGCTCCGCCATACGCATCGCAGAGCATTTTCTCCGCCGCTTCCGCATTGAAAACCTCTTCTTCCAGCATGAGCAGAGGCGCTTCTTTCTTCGTAAAAGGCAGACTTTTCACGCATTCAAAACCGTCATTTCCCGCAATTTTCGTATACAGGATTCCGTGCGGCTTATCCACAAGGAAATCTTTGACGGGGTAAATCTGAAATTCCTCCTGAGGCGTGCGCACATAAAGCACATACTGGTTATACGGAAAAGACTCCGGCACCATCAGCCAGTAAAGATAGTACGCATAAATCTGAATCCCTTCCGCATCGTACACGCAGTCGCAATGGGCCAGTTCAATCGGGTTTTCGGATACATAGCCCCCGTAAGCCACCTGAAAACTGCCTTCCGGTTCTTTTTCCTGCGCTTTCAATTTTTCCCGTTTTTCCGCTTCCGCCTCATCGATTGCCATTACCAGCGTTTTCATGAAATGCTCTTCCGCCGCGCCGTCTAACGACATCCACATTTTCCCGCTTTCCCGGTTTCCCGCCCCTATAAGAGCCGCTGCCGCGAGCAGAACCGCCGCCATCGCGCCGCGTTTTTTCAGCACGCTTCTGTCTCCATGTATTTTCCCTTCTTTTCTCTTTCGTTCCCTTTTTAACATACGCACGACCACGCCTTTCTTTCTCTCTGTCCGCGATACTTGTACCTGCATAAATCTATACTTTAAATTATTGTTATTCCCGCGAGCAACGAGCCAAAGTCATGCTTGCATGAATTTGGCGACTGCCGCGAGGGTGTAATATATTTCACTTTACAGCATCTTTGCATCATAATTGCATCATACTTACATAACAGAGCGGCCTGCTGTGACGGCACGCATAAAAATTTTTTAAATTTTGTAACCATCTTATCCCTTTAATTGTATTATGAGTGAAAGGCCTTTCAAATACAACGACATAAAGGAGCACTTATGAAGCAGTCGGTACAGGAACTGGTGGCGCTCTACCGGAATAACCTGTTTGCAGCGGCATTTAACGTATGCAAAAATGCACAGGACGCAGAGGATATTGTCCAGGATACGTTCCTCCAGTATTATACAACTAAAAATAAGTTTGAAAGCGAGCAGCATATACGCGCCTGGCTTATCAGGGTCGCCATCAACAAAGCCAAAAACGTGAACCACACCTTTTGGAAACGCAACAAAGTTTCCCTTGAAGAGTATATGGAAACACTGACTTTTGAAACGCCGGAATCTGAAAATCTGTTTGAGACCGTCATGCGGCTTCCCGAAAAATACCGCATTGTGATTCATTTATTTTACTATGAGGATTATTCGGTCAGGGAAATGGCGGATATTCTGCATTTAAGCGAAAGCAATATCAAAGTCAGGCTGTCCCGTGGACGCAGACTGCTTCGGGAGACCTTAAAGGAGGAATGGAATGATGACAAATAAAGAGCGGTACAAACAGGCATTTTCAGCGCTTCATCCCTCCGGACGCTTATCCTGGGAGGTGGAAGAAATGGCAATGATTCAGAAAAAACACAAAACGAACATGGCAGTCGCCGCCGCAATCGCATGCGCGGTCATTATCGGCGGTTCCGGAACCGTATACGCCGCGGACATCGGCGGCATTCAGGAAAAACTTTCCTTATGGCTGTACGGGGAAAAAACACAGGTCGATGTAACGGAAAACAGCGGAGGCGGAGGATATACCTTTACCTACGAACACGATGGGGAAACCGAAATGGTGGGCGGCGGCGGTGTCAGCATCGGCGAAGACGGCACCGAAACCTGGCTGAGCGCCGGCGAGGTAGCGGAAAGCATAAACAAATCCGCTTACGTCCGTGCGGACGAAGAAGGCCGGGTCTGGGTTTACTATTATGACCAGAAATCGGATATTACGGAGCTCTTTCAGGAAAACCGCTGTCTGATTTCCCTGTCTCACGACGACCAGCCTATTTATCTGGAAATTATCAGGGAAGAAGACGGCTTCTACTCCTGTTCTCAGACGAACAAACTGGAACAGGACATAGAATCCTATATTTTTGTGCCGGCCGAGTAAGCGAAAACGCACATAACCGGAACGGCACACAGCAGTCAGCCATTACGCCAAAAGAGGCATAGCCCGGCCATATCGGACTATGCCTTCCGATTTTTTTCAGCGAAAGGCGCTGCTTTCTCATTCTCCGTTCTTGAAAATCTGACGTGCGCGCAGTGCGATGATAAATGACACGATTCCCGCAAAGAAAACAACGATATATTCACATCCCGTACAAACTTCAAATAATACGCCGTATAACACGCTTCCAAGCGGATTTGCGCACATGGAAACGGAAAGCATGAGCGCAATGACCTTCCCAATCAGTTCCGGAGGCGTTCCCGCCTGTACAAAAGACATTACCTGTACGGAAAAAATTGTCGAGCAGACCATAATCAGGAAACAGCACGCCGTCATCACCAGATAATTTATCATCCCGGAAGAACAAAGAAGCAGTGCACCACCCGCCGGGAGCAGACAAAGAGCGCTGATAACCAGTAGATTTCCCGCTTTTTGCATGGAAAGTTTCTTGGCGAAAACCCCCGCGCCGATTCCGCCAGCCAGCCCGCCGGCCGCCAAAGCGCCCTGTGCAAAGCCATAAAGTCTGTTGGCCCATTCCGCCTCTAAAGCAAACACTTCCGTTATCAGATAAGGCATTCCCACGTTAATCAGAGACGACATAAACAAATTGATGCCACAGGCTAAAAGCACCGCTTTGCCGATGACAGGCTTCCCATGCCGGATAAACCGGAAACTTTCTCCGAAATCCTTCCCCACGATTTTCCAAAGACGGCCGCCCTTTTCCTGTTTCACAAAAGGGATTCGGATAAAAATCTCCATCACGGCGGAAAACAGGAAGCACACCGTGCAGACGGCCAGCACAACCTCCAGTCCATAGGCACTGTATAAAATCCCGCCTAGCACGGGGCCGAGCAGCGCCGCAAGAGAACCAATCATGTTAATGACGGAATTGGCCGCCATCAGCTGTTCCTGTACGACCAGCGCCGGTATGCTTGCCGATACGGCAGGCTGATACGCCCCGGCAATTCCGTATAACAGCATCAGCGTAACCGTCAGCAGCAGAACCAGATTTTTTCCTCCCATCAGCATTGAAAAAGAAAAAACCAGAAAGGCCGTAAAAAAATCCAGCGCAACCATGATATTCCGCTTATTTACACGGTCCGCAACGATGCCGCCCACCGGTGAGAGCAGAACCGCCGGCAGAAAAGCACAGGCAGTCACCACCCCATACAGCGCGGAAGACCCCGTCTGATTCAGCAAATACAAGGGCAGCGCAAACCGGATGGCCGCATTGCCGAATAAAGAAATAATCTGGCCGATGATAACCAGCGTAAAATCTTTTGAAAACAGTTTTTGTTTCATTCTTATAACCATGCTCCTTTCTCTGTCTGCGATGTTTGTGCCATCAGGCACAAACTCGCGGTTGAAAAAATGAAATATCGCAAAGTACACGCGCTTCCATATAACATTTCATATTACATTCCATTTACATACCGCGCGACGGTATGTATTAGTGTGAAAAAATATCTGCCCCTGTAAAGGGCAGAATTTTACCTGTTTTTTTGGTAAATTGCCGTCAGCTCTACCATTCTGTCCGTCAGTTCATCGTCCACGACATCCAGGCCAAGCCCTTTCATCAGCTGACGAAAAATAACGGTTTTATTCCGGACTTTTTCCACCGAATCGTCAAATACCATCGGATTCATCCAGAAATTCGCAACGAGCATGATGAGCTCCGCCAGTTCCAATGGATATTCCGCTTCAATCGTACCGTCCGCCATCCCCTGTTCCAGAATCGGACGGATATAGTTGGGAGCGACATCCGTTATCGTTTCGCCCATCATGCTGAATAGCAGTCTTGGATTCGTACCCAGATTCGGCGCGACCGTAAAAATCTCGTCCTGTACGGGCCTGTTGACGGATTTCGTTAAAAGCGCCCGCAATTTCTCCTTTCCGCTTAAATTCTTCTGGTCACGGATATCCACAAGCAGCTGGTTGGATTCGCCCGTCATTTTCTCCGTCACGGCGACCAGAATATCTTCTTTCGACCTGAAATGATGGTATATGGCGCCTTTGCTGAGTCCTCCCAGATTATCGATGATATCCTGAATCGAAGTATGCTCATATCCCTTTTCCAGGAACAGCCGGGCCGCAACGTCCAAAATCAGGCTGACCGTTTCTTCCGGGTGCTTATTCCTCGCCATAAAAAACCTCCGTTTCCGTTCATCAGTTTACAAGGTGTTTTTCACCTTTTATTTTTGGCTCATGGTCATGCGAACATGTTCGCATGCTCATTTGACCTTCAAATCAAGGTCGAAAGATTCTCTTTCAACTTTACATACCGGTAGTATGTTTATATTATCATACCGTTGGTATGTTTGTCAACGCCTTTATTTTTTCATACCATCTTTTATACCACAGCTCTTTCATGCTGCTTCACTTATTTTTTTCAATGGATAATATCCAGAACGATACGTTGCAAATAACAACAGACTGCATTAAAATAGTGAAAGAAAATAGAAGGGGAAAAAACAGCCATGACTATCCGCCCCGCCAGCCAGTACGACTTTGAATCCATTATGAATATTTATTCTTACGCACGGGAGCAAATGCGCCTTTCCGGAAACCCGCATCAGTGGGGTTTGGACAGACCCTTTCCCGAAACAGTATGGAACGACATCCGCACAAAACAGTCCTTTGTCATCCTTGAAAAAGAACGGATTTGCGGCGTCTTCGCATTCATCATCGGCGCAGAACCAACCTATCGTATCATCGAAAACGGCGCCTGGCCAAATGATGCACCTTACGGCACGATACACCGGATTGCCGGAAACGGACAGGCCCACGGAATCCTGGCGGAAGCGCTTGCCTTTTGTGAGGAAAAAATCAATACTATCCGTATCGATACCCACAATGATAATCATATCATGCAGCATCTTCTGAAAAAATACGGCTTTCAGAAATGCGGCTATATTTACGTCGATGACGGAAGCCGCCGGATTGCATATCAGAAAAGTTCTGCGCAAATCCGTTCCACATCATAACTCTGTACTTTTTTCTGTGCCGCGAGAATCCTCTCAATCTCTGGCAGTTCTTCCTCCAGCTCCTCCGCAATCACACTGGCCGGCTTGTTTTTTTGAAGTTTCTTGCAGACCAGCTGTACAAAATATTCCCGCTTACCTTCTTGTCTTCCTCATCGATTTCCAGAAGGTCGTGCAGACACCTGGCTCCATCCCACGGATGTTCCGTTCCGCAGTATACGACCAGCGTAATAACAGGTACGAATTTTTCACCCTTCGACAGGCCTGAAAGGAACTCATCCGTCCCCGACGGCAAATCTTTTCGCCTGTCATGGGCATTTTTCTTCTGTTTCCATTGTTTATGATAGCCCAGGCTTTCCGATAACATATTCCGTAATACCATATGATAATCTACATAAGTCTGATTTTCTACCGCCACAATATGAAGGAGCCGTCCCTTCCACATACGCGCCTTATCCATAATGGTATGAACATTTTTCCTCAGTCCGGCTTCTTTTCCCAGGTAAACGGCCTGAGCGTCTGCCGGCTCCAGGTCTTCCGGTTTCACAAGCTGCTTTCCCTGAAACAACGCTCCGTTTATCTGGTCTGCGAATCTGTCATTATCATCGAGGTAATCATACTGATATTCGTCCGTTTTTCCCATGTTCAAGTCCTCCCTTATTCATTTCATATAAGGGAGTCCCCAAGAGCGATTGACGTGTGTCACAGATGTGCTGTCAGAATTTCAGATTCCCAGATATGTTTGTAATTATGATAACACAATTTCTTCATATTGTAAAGTGGTTGACGAAATTCCTTTAAAAGATTATGATAAAGACTGTACTGTCCGGGGAAACAGGTGCAAATCCTGTACGAGCCCGTCGCCGTAAGGCATATTTCATACACCGTGTACCTGACCCGAAGCCACTTTCGGGAACAAGCCATTGGTCAAATCCGAGAAGGCCGGTCTGCGGTATGCCAAGTCGAAATATCCGGACAGACAGCTTCCCTTTTCATAACCGCGGGCGCCGGTTCCGGGGAAAATAAACACAAAGGAGATTATACATGAAAATGAACCGAAACAAAAAACTTTCGTCATTCATCCTTTGTATGGTGCTGATTGTGGCTATGGCACTCTCTGCAACAGGTTGTAATGGCAGTACACCCAAAACATCCGTTACGGAAACGAATACGGAAACAAAAGAAAACGCAGACGACAGTGCCCAGGCAGAAAGCACCGTTCTCGGCGAAGGCAGCCGCAGTTTTTCCTTTACCGTCGTAGACCAGGATGGAAAAGAAACACAGTTTGAAATCCACACCGATAAGGAGACTGTCGGCGACGCGCTGACCGAGCTGGAGCTGATTGCCGGAGAGGAAGGCGACTATGGCCTCTATGTCAAAACGGTAAACAATATCACCGTGGATTACGATACGGACGGTAAGTACTGGGCCTTTTACGTCAATGGAGAATATGCAACGGCCGGCGTTGACTCCACGCCAATCGCAGAGGGCGAAAGCTACGCCTTCCATGTGGAATAGGCTGATATGTCAGGAAAGAAACCCGGTTCAGGCATGAAACTGACCATCCGGGAGGTGGTCGTTTTTGGAATGCTCGGCTCCATCATGTATGCTTCCAAATTCGTCATGGAGCTGCTTCCCAACATCCATCTGCTCGGTGTATTTACAATCGCTTTTACGGTCGTTTACAGAAAAAAAGCGTTATACCCAATCTATATTTATGTGATTTTAAACGGCATTTTCTGCGGCTTCGCGGCGTGGTGGATTCCATACCTGTACTTGTGGACCGTTCTCTGGGGCGCGGTTATGCTTCTTCCCGCGAGAATGCCCCGGGGCGCGCAGCCATTCGTCTATATGGCTGTCTGCGCGGCCCACGGTTTTTTATTCGGAACGCTCTATGCGCCGGCACAGGCAATTCTGTTCGGACTCAGCTTCAAAGGGACAATTGCCTGGATTATCGCCGGTCTGCCCTGGGATTTTATGCACGGCATCAGTAATTTTCTCTGCGGCATTCTGATTATGCCTGTCGTTTCAGTCCTGAGGCTGGCGGAAAAAAATACGCATTTATAAGGAAACAGAAATATTTGTTCCCAGATTTTGTTCAGGCGCCGCTTTTAATTCTCCCGTGCTGGAATACAGAACAGGCTTTTTATCCGACGCTCCCGTTTGAGGCAGTTCCCGGACCGGCTCAGGCTTCCTGTCCGGTCCGTCCGCCTCCGCCGTTTTCCAGTCGCCCGGCCCGTCTGTTTCCGTCTGTTTCCTGTCTCCGGCGCCGTCCAGCCTGTTTCCTTCCGCTTTCGCTTCGCTTCCTTCTCCTTTTTCCGCAGCGCTCTCCTGTCCTTTTTCTCTGATTTTTTCCTGTAATTCTTCCGCTTCCGCCTTTTGTTCTTCTTTCCGTTTTTCGATTTTCTCCGCCAGTTCTTCTTTCGCTCTTTCCTTTGCCCTTTCCCGTTCTTCCTTCGCTTCCTCTTTCATGCCTTCGTCGGCTTTTGCCTCATATTCCCACGCTTTTTCCGAGAACTCACCGACATATCCCATGGCACGCTCCATCGTTGCCGTATCTCCTTTTAGCCGGGCCTCCTTAAAGACCCGCATGGGAACGTTCACCATCTCCATATTCATTCTCGCACCAATCAGACCATCCATCGTTTTGGTATTCATACAAAAACTCCCTTCTATTTTTTGTTTCCGTTTCCGCCGCCGTCTCTTCTCCCAAAGGGAAGCAGTACGGAAATGGTATAAACGCCCTCTCCCTCTTCCCTGTTCATAACGCCCTGATACCGTTTCACCATATCGCTTACGTTAAGCAGCCCGATACCGCGTTCTTTTCCACAGACACGGTTTCCATAAATACCGCTTCCTCCCGTACGCCCTCTTTCTCTCCTGTTCTCATTCATTTCCTGCATTTTTGCCCCGTCCGCACTGTTTTTTACTTCCAGCAAAAAACAGCTTTTAACCATTTCCGCCCGGACTTCTATGAAACGCCCTCGCCCTTCTTCCAGTCTTTCACAGGCTTCTATTGCATTGTCCAGGATGTTTCCGAATAATACGCACAAGTCAAATTCATCAATACCACATACTTTAGGCATCCGCACATCACACTCCCATGAGATGCCTTCCGCTTCCGCCTTTTTCCTTTTGTTGTTCAAAAGCGCATCCACCGCCCGGTTTCCCGTCAGTTCCCGGTCATTCTCAAGCCCTCCGCTTTCCTTCATTTTTTCCAGATACGCGCGCATTTTTTGAAACTCCTGCTCTTCCAGCAGGCCTCCCAGCACAATCAGATGATTCTTCATGTCATGCCGGAGCCGTTCCGCCTGTTCATACTGTTCGTCCAGCATTTTATAGGCGGCTGTCTGCGCCTGATACTGCCCGCTTTTTTGCTGTTCCAGATGAATCCTGTTCATACCCGATGCCAGCGAAACTGCGCCAAATATTGACAAGGCGCACAAAATCATGACATATAAATGACTGAAAATCTGGTCATAATAAAGCCCCATTCCTTCCGCCGCCCTGACCAAAACGCCATGTTCCACGCCCCTGTTGACAAGCAGCATAACCAAAGTCAGCGCAAACAGCGGCACCGCCAGCGTTATATACCATCTTCTTTCTTTTCCGTTAAAAAGAACTGCAAACCGTTTCGATGCGCTATAAAGCAAAAGAACCACGACCGCCGCCGCAAAATATTCCACCGCCCATATCATTTCTTCTCCTAAAAAGGGCTCCGGCATCTTTTCCACCGTATGAAGCCAGAATAATATCAGGCAGCTGATTGCGGAACTGCAGAAACTGCCGGCAAGTACAATGACCGCATAAAGCGCGGCGACGATTAAAACTTTCTTTTCCCAGACGCCCCGGAACAACCCGAAAACCAATACCGCCAACAGCAGCATCTGTATCAGAGGCAGTAATGACAATGCGGTCTGTGCCGCAGGCAGCGCCGACAAAATGGCCCGTGCCACGGAAGCCGCCGACCATCCGCCCCATAAAAGCAGAACGAACAGGATTTCTTTTTTCTTCGTGCTTTCCAGGCAGCCTCTGCAGAGTCTGCCCGCCGCCCACGCATATCCCAGAAAGTGAAGAATGATAAAACAGATTTCCATTATCACGCTAATCCTCCATGTCAGAGCCTCAACCTAATAGCCATGCCTCTTACTAATTTTTCAACCTGTGGCCATGCCTTCCTTCTTTATCTTAGTGCTTTCTCATATAGTCCAGTATTGCTTTTCCAAACGCTTCATATCTTCTTCTGGCAATCATGATTTTCTCGCCGTTTTCCAGAATGACCTCCTGCCTGTTATAAACGTCGGCATATTTTAAATTGACGAGAAAACTTTTATGACATCGGAAAAAACCTTTCTCCCGCAGGTTTTCCTCCAAAACGCCAATCTGCCCGTAATAGGTAAAAATACCTTCCGAACCGTGCGCTTCAATTGTTCTGCCGCAGATTTCAAAATAATAAATATCGTCCAGAAACAACTTCCGGTTCTGCCGCTCTCTGTTCACCAGAATAAATTCCCGTGAATGCTTCTCGGTCTTGCGGACGGCTTTCTGCAATACTTTTTTCAGCTTCTCTTCTTCCACCGGCTTCAGCAGATACTGAAATGCCTCCACGTCGTACGCGTCAAACACATATTTTCTGCTGGAAGATATGAAAATAAGAATCGCGTCGGAATCCCGCTCCCGCAATGTCTGCGCCGTTTTCATGCCATCCGGCGGGTGCATCATAATGTCCAGAAAAATCATGTCGAATTTTTCCGCCGCCGCAAGCAGTTCCCGGCCGCTGTGAAACTGACGCACCCGGACCGGTGTTTTCATTTCTTCCAGAAGTTCCCTGATTTTTTCCGCAATTTTACAGCACTGCCTGATATCGTCATCACATACCGCGATTGCAAGCATTCTTCCTATGCCTCCTTTGCTCCTTCTAATCCTCCATGTCAGAACAGCTTGCTGCGATGAAAAGTCATCTACCAAGATGATTTTCCAACTTATATATCGGCCGGATAGTCCATGAGGATTTGTTTCTGTCCTGAACGGACTTTTGAATGTCATAAGCGGAATCGGGCAGCGGAAGAGCTGTCTTCCACTGCCCACTGAACGCGACATTCGCCGGATGTAAGTGATTGCATACACTCCCGCCCGGCTCATTGTCCATCTTCAAAAAAAAGCCCCGCACATTCCGAATCTGCGGGGCCTCTCCATAAAACTTTATTCTATAAACTATATTATAAAACTATCTTACACAATCCCCTGTGCCTTCATCGCCTCGGCTACCTTTAAGAAGCCTGCGATATTCGCGCCGGCTACATAGTTGCCTTCCATGCCGTATTTCTTGGAAGCCTCATCCAGGTTGTGGAAGATGTTTACCATAATTCCCTGTAATTTGGAATCAACCTCTTCGAAAGTCCAGGAAAGTCTTTCGGAGTTCTGGCTCATTTCCAGTGCGGATGTCGCAACGCCGCCCGCGTTGGAAGCCTTTCCGGGACAGAACAGAACGCCGTTCTTCTGGAAATACTCGGTTGCGTCCATTGTGGTAGGCATATTCGCGCCTTCCGCCACTGCGAAGCATCCGTTTGCAACGAGCGCTTTCGCATCTTCCAGGTTCAGCTCATTCTGTGTTGCACAAGGAAGTGCAATATCGCATTTTACGCTCCATACGCCTTTGCCTTCATGGTACTCTGCGCTCGGTCTTGCCGCCGCATATTCTGTAAGACGCGCGCGTTTTACTTCTTTTACTTCTTTCAAAAGCGCAACGTCGATGCCTTCCTTATCATAAATCCATCCCGTGGAGTCGGAACAGGTAACAGGCTTTCCGCCTAACTGCTGTGCTTTCTGAATTGCATAAATCGCAACATTGCCCGCGCCGGAAACGGCAATCGTTTTGCCCGCAATGTCTTTTCCATTGCATTTTAACATTTCCGCCGTCAGGTATAACAGGCCATAGCCCGTCGCTTCCGTCCTTGCGAGAGAACCGCCGTAAGTAAGACCTTTTCCGGTTAAAACGCCTTCATAAACGTTGCGGATTCTCTTATACTGTCCATACATAAAGCCGATTTCACGTCCGCCTACGCCGATATCACCCGCCGGTACATCCGTGTCGGCGCCGATATGTTTGCAAAGCTCTGTCATAAAGCTCTGGCAGAATGCCATGACTTCTCTATCAGATTTTCCTTTCGGGTCAAAATCGGAACCGCCCTTGCCGCCGCCAATCGGAAGGCCTGTCAGGGAATTCTTGAATATCTGTTCAAATCCCAGGAATTTGATAATACCGAGATTTACGGAAGGATGGAATCTTAAACCGCCCTTATAAGGTCCGATTGCGCTGTTAAACTGCACGCGGAAACCGTTATTTACCTGAACCTGTCCCTTATCGTCCACCCACGGAACGCGGAACTGGATGATTCTCTCCGGAACAGTCAGTCTCTCCAGCAGAGCATCTTTTCTATATGCTTCTTCATCCGCTTCGATTACAACACGGAGAGACTCCAATACCTCTTTTACTGCCTGATGGAATTCCGGCTGTGCGGGATTCTTTGCTACTACCAACTCATAGACTTCATCAACATATGACATCTTACATGTCCTCCTTTTCCGTACTTGCTTATCATTTTACATTATAGTATGCCCGCCAAAAATCCACAACCATATTTTCTGTGGAAAAGCATAGAAATTTTATTCGGTTTTTTATACAAATTGTACAATGATACAGTTATTAAAGTATAATTGTATACAATTAGCCAAATGAAAAACATATACTTCTCTATACGGTTATTCCGTGCAGTCCCCTTTTATTTCTGCTTTCCTTACAGGTACTCTTTCAGCTGTTCAATGCTCTCCGCCTCAAAATCCATCAGTTCCTGGGCAAGTTCCACGGAACGGTCCTGGGCAAGGGCATTGTGTTTGACCGTCTTGTACATACTGGTCATTCCCCGGCTGCTTCCCTGAATCATCATTTCCGCCATATGGCTCGTACTGACATTCAGCATCGTGCCCATATGAACGCTTCCCCGGAGCATTATATCCGCAATCTGGTTGCTTCTGTAAGTACCGCTCTGTCCCTCAATCAGTCTTTCTACCGCATCGTTATGGATTTTGGCGTAACCGATGGACTGTCTGGAGAGTTTCAGGGTAAATTCGTCATCCTCCGTTTTATCGAGAAGCGTATCGATGGTTGTCATCGCCATCTGGGTATTTCGCTGAATCTCCCGTAAAATCGTAATATCATCCTGTTTCATAGCCGCCTCCTGTCATAAAATAATAATCGGGCAGGGAAGATTTTCTCCCTACCCGCTGCGCGGGGCGCATGCTGCGCCAGCAGCAAACTTCCATATGCGCCCCTGTGCCTCAAAGAAAAAGAGTATAGATTCCATCTATACTCTTTACTATTGCCATATTTTCTCCGCTTTAATCCGGCCTTCGCTATCCGTTTTACTTCACATAATCGGATTTGACATAGGCTGTTTTGCCGTTGTATTTAATCTTGGTCCAGCCGTCCGCCTGTTTCATAACAAGTTCCAGCTTTTCACCCGCATAAGCCGTTCCCAGTTTTTCGCTGTTCTCGCTGGCAGAGCTTCTGATTCTGACATTTTCAATCACCGTTACCGTTCCGTTTGTTTCAACTTCCGTTTCGGTATTCTCTTCCGGCGTTTCCGTTTCTGCCGCGTCGTCGTTGTCTACAAGCTCTGTCTCGATGTCTTCCAGAAACTCGCTCTTGATATAGGCTTCTCCGCCCTCGTATTCGATTTTGCTCCATCCGTTTCCGATTTTCTCCAGCAGCTTAAACTCATCGCCGACAGCCGCCTTGCCCAGCTTATCAGCCGTCTCGCTGTCGGAAGACCGGATATTTACAACGTCTGTAGCCTTCACCTTCGTAACAACGACCTCCGGGCCGCCTTCCGCATTTTCTTCCGTTCCTGTCTGCGCATCCGCTGTCTCGGAAACGGCCTCCGTCTCATCGCTTTCCGTATCTTCTGCCAGCGCACCGCCTACATTTTTCTTGATTTCATCGTTCAAATCCAGGATAAACTGCGCCAAATCCGGATTCTCCGCAACCATATCATTATAAGCAGCCGCAACCTTGTTGTTCAGGTCGATGACATCATCCTGCAATGTAACTTCCCTGATATAGGTCAGTTCATTGTCGCTGCCCTCTTCGCTCTCGTTGATATAATAGTCTCCGCTCTCGTTCATGCAGACATAAAATACTTTCATGCCGGGAAACAGGTCTTCATAGTCTGAAAATTTTAATTCGGAACAGACATACACAATATAAGAATTTTCAACCGGTCCGACTTTCGTATAAATATCAAGCGTCGGATAAGAATCAATGTACTTGCTCGTTTCTTCAATCCGAAGAACTTCCGAATCATCAATCGTATTTACCAGGGAACGGATGGTATCGATATCGCCGGCCGCCTGCGCCGTATAATAAGTATTCACGAGTTCCGTAATCTCCGGATTCGTATTCTGCTGTAATGCAACCTCCGGAACGACATACTCTGCCGCTTCCATTGTTTCCTCTAATGTACTGTTCGCAGCTATATTTTCCTGCTGCTCCGTTTCTTTCTTATTCGCTCTGACAGAAATAACAACAGTAATGATTACGCAGGCCGCCAAAACAACAGGCATTACAATTTTAGCATGTTTGACAAGCCAGTTTCCAAAACTGTCGAACTTCGCCAAAAGAATATCCCCTAAACCATTATTTGACGTTTTCATAATCTACAACCTTTCTTTATTAAGCGATGATGCAAATGCACCCGACAGGAATCGAACCTGCATCAAAGGCGTCGGAGGCCTACGTTCTATCCGTTAGACTACGGGTGCATATGTTACAAAATTATTACATCATCGTGACTATCATATCACAAGAAGGTCGTCTTGTCTAGTCGAATAAGCAAAGAAATTTTTTCCTGTGCGTTTATAGTGCATTTGCCACGGTGCAGCCTCCGCCCGGACAGAGCATTGTTCTCTGACGGAGGCCGGAAGCTGAACTGTTACTTTCCTGGAAATCAGTATAGAATATACCCTCAATATCTGGGTGGCATACATCTCCTGTATCGGCCCTTGAAAGGTGCTGACTACTGAAAGTAGTCATGTACTTTTTTGAAAATGCGGCTTTGCCGCTTTTGAACTTAGTACCGCTGCTTCCTTTCACGGAGCGGGAGCGTGCTGATACAGGAGATGTATGCCGCCCAGATATCACAGGCATTCTTAAAATTCTTTATTCCCCGCTCCTTATCCGCTCAATCAGGCTTTCCCTGCGCACGAGCCTTGAAATGAACAACGTAATGCCAAGCTGTCCCAGTATCAGTACCGCTGAAAGCAGAATCGTTTCCATCAGCGGATAATGATATGTATTAAGGCCCACGAAATGGTTTTTCTTTGCCCATACAAAAATCAGATATCCGAAAAGATTCCCGACGCTTAACGACGCAAGCAGCGTTCCGGCCGTATAAACCATTCCCTCTCCCGCAAGCATCTTCGTCAGCTGCCTGTCGGACAGGCCGATGGACTGCAAAATACCGAGTTCCTTTTTTCTGGTGGCGATACTCGTAACCATTGTATTAATCAGATTCATAAAGCTGATAACCGCAATCATGCCCATAACTCCGTACATCGAATATTTTATCAGCATGACGCCCTGCCTTCCGATTTCCATCTCTTCATCCATAGAATAGAGTCTGAAATATTCGTTTTCCGCCTCTATTTCCTGCAGAGCCGCTTTCACATTATCGTACTGTTCCGGCTCCACACTGATATACCAGGCCGTTGTGGCGTCAAACTGCATTCCCAGGTTATCCCAGACTTCTTTTGTCACAAGAAAAGCGGTGCTTTCCGTATCTATCGCCGCGGTAAGCGTAACGGTGAGCGGAATCTCCCGGTTCCCGTCATGGACGGTCAGCGTAATTTCATCCCCGACGGAAAGGCCCAGTTCTTCCATAAAATAATTTGTCGTAAACACCGCGCCGTTCCCGGCCGCCATCGCATCGTAATCAATCTCCCCCTGTTCCAGAATTTTCCGGTACGCTTCCGCCTCTTCTCTGTCCAGATAAGAAAGCCTGGCCGTTTCCCATTCCGTAAACAGCACCGACGGGAAATCGGATTCAACCCAGACGAATTCGTCGCTTTCAATTCCTTTTACGCCGTCCAGACTAAGAATCCGCTGTCGCAATGCCTCATCAAAAAAATTACGCTGTTGTAAAGACTTCAGATTCCTTTCGGGATATGCCTTGTCGTTAAACGAATACTCCATACGCAGCCTGAAATCCCCCGTTCTGATTTCTCTCCTCGCTACATTTTCCGCACGCATGCTGCCCAAAGCGCCCGCAAGCGACATGAAAAGTACACAGCTTAGTCCCATCGTTACAATCGTCACAATGGTACGCTTCTTATTCCGCAGCAGATTGGCCGCACTCAGTCCGAATAAATTGATGCTTTTTCTGCCTTTCCGAAACTTTGCTTTCCCGCTGCTCTCCTGATAGCGCAAGGCTTCCACCGGAGAAATCTTCGCCGCTATTTTCATCGGTCTGCGCAGCGACAGACGAATAATAACCAGCACCGCCACAGCGACAAGCAGTAAAATATAGGGGGAAAACATATGCAGCTTTCCGATTTCCATCTGCATTATGCTGTTTTTCCTTACCATGCCGACCACCACCGGCAGTCCCAGAAACGGAATCAGATAACCGAGCAGAAGTCCTGCGGGAATTGCAAAGACCGCCAGACACATGCTTTCCGCAAGCAGCGCCTTTTTTATCTGTTTATCCGATGCGCCAAGCGCTTTCAGCCTTCCGATTTCCTGAATGTCCGTGATAACGCTGACGTAATAAATACTGTAAATGACCAGTCCCGCAAAAAGAATGACCAGCAGTGTAACGCCTCCCACAACCGGCATCATTTCGGCTCCGGATTCTGTCATGGTATACAGATATCCCTTATTGAGGCTGACTTTTTCCGCATCGTAACCTATATCTTCCGCAACTTTCCCGATTTTTTCCACGATTTCATCATAAGTCAGTTCTTCTTCTCCCAATATCCGGACAGCCGCATTGTAACTTCTTTCCTCCGGCCCGAAATATTCCTCTACCAACGCTTCGGATATATCCGCGCTGTATGAGATGCGGGAATCGCTGACGTCAAGTTTTGACATGTCAACCTGTGTCACAAGTCCGCAGATAACAAACTGCCTCGTTTCTGCCATTCCTTCTCCGTGAGGCCGGAAGGAAATTTCTATCGTATTTCCGATAACAGGGTCTGCGCCCATTCTTTCAAAGAAAGCCGGAGGCCCGCAGATTTCATCCGCCGAAACAGGCTCGCGGCCCTCCGTCAGGTTTCCCGTTCCGTGATAAATATCTCCCTTTAAGAGCGTAGAAAAATTCAAAACTCCGTTCATCCTGTCGTATTCGACACTTGCAAAGGTTTCGCTGATTTCAAGCGCTTCCACATCCATATGGTTTTTCAGCCTGTTCACCTGTTCCTGGGAAAGTTCCGCAAAGGAAGCATGAATGTTGCTCTCGCTGACAGCCTCCTGTCTCGTCATATCAAGCAGTCCCACCGCACAGGTTCCAATCCCCATAAGCAGCGTCGTCGTCAGCATAATCGCAACGGCCGTCAGAATCGAACGGCTCCTGTTGTACCGGATGCGGCTTATGGCAAGGGCCCGGATGGTTCCCTTTGTACCACTTGCATTCATTGTGCCATTTGTACGCTTTGTATCTTTTGTACTCGCTGCGCCTTTTACATTCTTTGCATCTTTCGCACTCGCTGTTCCTTTTTTATTCATTTTACCCATTCTGCACCTCCGTTCCCGCTCAGTCCGCGATTTGGCCGTCCGCAATTACAATCGTCCGGTCCCCCATCTGTGCAATCTCTTCATTATGAGTAATGACAACAAGCGTCTGTCCGTATTTTCTGGCGGACAGCTTCAATAAAGACATGACCTCATCCCCGGTTTTGGAATCCAGATTTCCGGTGGGTTCATCCGCCAGAATTACGGAAGGCTTCGATGCAATGGCCCTCGCGATTGCCGTTCTCTGCTGCTGCCCTCCCGACAACGTATTTGGCAGATTCCTGAGTTTTTCTTCCATCCCAAGCGTCTTCAAAATATCTTTTACAAATGCCTCATCCACCTTCCTGTCATCCAGACCGATGGGAAGCACGACATTTTCCCATACGTTTAACGACGGAACAAGATTATACGCCTGAAAAATAAAGCCAATCTTCTGCCGGCGCAGCGACGCCAGCTGTTCGCCCGAATAGCCCGCAATGTTTTTCCCGTCTATCCACACTTCTCCGGCTGTCGGATTATCCAGCCCGCCAAGCAGATGCAGCAGGGTAGATTTTCCGCTGCCTGATTTGCCGATGATAGTCACAAACTCTCCCTGTCTTA
>CAJTRL010000060.1 GCA_910578715.1 uncultured Lachnospiraceae bacterium
TTCCTCTATAAGTTTTCAAGGGCTTTTATCCCGTCACGCAATCCCTGTGGGCGTTTAACGTTCTTGCGCTCGCAGTAATCATCAAGGATTTGTAATTCCTCTTTTGTTACCCGAATATCCAAACGGATATTTTTCGGATTTTCTTCAACTGGTCGCCCTCGCTTTTTAGTCGGCATATACACCCCCTTTCCTTGCCGGTACTCTTATTATAATTGATTACCGACAACAATTCAAGGATTATTTACCGACAACAAATATAAATCAGACTGTACATATACCGATTATCCAAACTACAAGAATTTCGATTTTCGCAATCTAATAATACAGATATTATTTAGACTGTTGTTCATCATCTCGCGACAATCTTTCGTTGAGGGCGGTAATCTTTACGCTGTTCGTTATTGTAAATTTCTCCTTTTCTCGCTATAATCAAGCTGTATTCAACTTGGGAAAAGGTGGTCTTTTCAAAAACTCACACTTTTTTCGTCCTTCTCAAATATATCCCATAGCGTCCGTCAACGCTTTGCTCTAATGTCAAGAGAAAGGTGGAGATTTTCGTAGAAAATACTACCTGACCTTGACATTCAATCTATGTTAAAATGGTTTAAGGGCGGAGCATTTTATGCCACCGCCCTTAATTACCTTAAACGAACTGTAATATAAATACTAAAGTGAATATATCAAATCATGCAGCACAACTTCTTCTGCCCTGCTTCTGATGCTGTTGATCTTCTGAAGCCAGCAGAGCCAGTCCTCAGCTTTTAGCTGTTCTGTCACACTCTCATTTTTTGCCATCTGCCCCACAAGCCTGTCCATCATCTCATTGCATTCTTCATCAATTTCCGCAAGATGTTTCCATAAGGTTTCCGACAAAAGCATATGCGAATAAACGCCTCTATGATTTTCTTCTAAAAAACGCTTTCTCATCCGTCCATACTTCCCAATCTGATATTCCGTTGTATCCGAAAGTTTGAGATCGGGAATCAGATAATCTCCTTCCCAATGGTAAGTAATCTCCATATACAACCGCCTTTCTTTGTGCTAAACTGTTTACAGATACGAATAAAAGGATTATCACCTTCTTCCTTGTATTACAACATCTGCAATTTTTCATTCACCACAAATGAGCCAGACGCATATGTTGTATTTTAGCAGATGTCCATTTCCGCTAAAATACTGCGTTTGTCGGAAATGTTTACATCTACAGTTCACAACATATCACATCATCGAGATACTGGCACTTGGCAAACATATCGGAAGATTTCTGCGCTTCCGTCTGCGCGATGCCCGCCACGTTGCGCATTTTCGTATGTAAAAAAAGATTTTTATAGTAATGGCTCTCATCCACAAACAGCCTGTCCACGCCTAACTGCTCAAATGTCACGACGTTATCTTTCCGGCTTCTGTCGTTTAAGCGTTCCAGCCTTGTGTGTAACGCCTTTCTGGATTTTTCCATCTGTTTGATGGTGTAATGCTCGCCTTTTTGCGCTTTTAACGCTGTAATCCCTCTTTCTATCTCGTCTATCTGTTTTTCTATGACCGCTGCCTGGCGCTCCCATGATAACGGTATTTTCTCAAACTGTGTATGCCCGATAATGATTGCGTCATAATCCCCTGTGGCAATGCGGGAGCAGAACTTCTTACGGTTTGCCGGCTCAAAATCCTTTTTCCTTGCCGCAAGGATTTTTGCCCCCGGATAAAGGCGCAGAAACTCGCCCGCCCACTGCTCTGTTAAGTGGTTTGGCACGACAAAAAGGCTTTTCCGGCACAGTCCGAGCCGCCTGCTTTCCATTGCCGCCGCCGTCATTTCGTAAGTCTTGCCCGCACCGACACAGTGGGCCAGCAGCGTATTATTACCGTAAAGAATATGCGCCACCGCGTTTTTCTGGTGCTGCTGCAGTTCGATTTCCGGTGACATACCGGGGAATTTCAGGTGCGAGCCGTCATATTCCCTCGCCCTCGTAGAATTAAACAGCCTGTTATATTTTCCCACAAGCGCCTGTCTGCGCTCCGTATCGCGGAATATCCATTCTCTGAACGCTTCTTTGATGGCTTCCTGTTTCTGACTGGCTATCATCGTTTCCTTTTTATTCAGGACGCGCTTTTCCTTACCATCCTCTTCTATCACGTCATATACACGGCTCTCCCGCAGGTTCAAAGAGTCTTCCAGAATCTTATAGGCGTTTGCCCTGCCCGTTCCGTAAGTCACATTTACAAGTGTGTTTCCCACATCGCTGCTTTTCCCTTTTATGCGCCATTCACCCGTTACCCCGGAATACAAAACACCGGACAGTCCTTTTTCAAAATAGGATTCCGGTGTTTCAAAAGTTTCACGCATGAAATTTTCTATATATTTCGTATTAATCCATGTGGCGCCGAGGCGGACTTCAATCTCACTGGCATCCAGTTCTTTCGGCTGTATCTTTGTGAGAGCCTGTACGTTTATGGCGTATTCCGGGTTACTTTTGGCATATTCTTCTGCGATGGAAAGTTTCTCCCGGACTTTGCCGCTTAAATATTCGTCGGCAATTTCCCATGCTTCCGTAAGCGGGTTTTTGAAGATAACGCCCCGCAGTTCCTCTATGACGGCTTCTTTTGTCTTTCCGGCAAGTCCCGCCATATAATCCAAATCCACACACGCCTTTTCGGACATGGACACGGCCAGTGCTTCCCCCGCAGTATCCACGCTCGTCACCGCTTCCGCCTTTTTAATGGTGCGTCTGCTGAACATATCCGCCTTTCCGGTTACGTTTCCCTCATCATCCATATTCTCTAAAGAGCATAGCAGATAATAACCGGAATCCAGGGCAAATGCCTGTTGATTTGCCCTGGAATTAAGATAACCGTATTTTTCCGTAAACTTGTCATATAAACGGTTCAGTTCTTTCTGTTTGCCCCGGATGGCCTCTTCAGAAGAATTCCCAAGCTGCATTTCTATCAGTTCCTGTGTGCAGATACGGATATCCACCATTCCCATAATGCGCCTCTTTGCCGTGCCGGAAATGTCCATGCGCTTCATCAGGGAATTTTCCCGGTAATAGATATCATCCCCTATGGCAGCAAAGCTGAAATTCCTGATATCCGGGTCTGCTGGCATGACGGCATCTGCCCCACCGTCAATCTCCTCCAGTTCTTCTGGTTCCGGCATTTCGATATGCCCTTTAATATTTCCAAGTGCATTTTCCAGTTTATCGGAAAGGCTTCCCTCCGTCGCCATGCACACCATCTGCGGACCGAAAGGCCCGCTTATCACTTCCGGCTTTCCAAGCACCATTTCCGGATGGTTCAGGAAATAATTGTTCATGCGAAGCGTATTGTGGACTGTGCTTCCATCCTCTTTTGTATGGCTGCTCTCATGGACAATCGTGGTCTGCACCCATTCTGGCATATCAATGCTTAAATCCCTGAGCGCATCTCTTTTCTGAAAAAACAGAATATCCGTCGTGATGTCCGTATCGGAAAAGGTTCCCCGTGGAAGCCGCACCGCCCCCAATAAATCGCATCTTTGCGCAAAATAGCGTCTGGCCTTGTCATCTTTTTTATCCATTGTGCCGCCGCCAAGCGCATTCGATGTGACCAGGGCAATGACGCCGCCCTGACGCGCCTTGTCGATGCTCTTTGCAAGGAAATAATCGTGGATGAGGAAGTTATGCCTGTCATATCTTTTATCTGCCGCCTTATAGCTCCCGAACGGCACATTCCCGACAACTGCATCAAAAAAATCATCCGGATAGTCTGTTTTCTCAAAACCTTGTATCCGGATATCCGCATGGGGATAGAGTTTCTTCGCAATCCGTCCGGTAATGCCGTCCAGCTCCACGCCGTAAAGCCTGCTCTCCCTCATTTCATCCGGCAGCATCCCGAAAAATTTCCCGGTTCCGGCAGACGGCTCTAACAGATTTCCTTTTTCAAATCCCATTCTGCCTAACGTCTGATAAATGCTTCTGATAACAACGGGCGGCGTATAATAGGCGCTCAACGTGCTTTCCCTTGCGGAAGCATACTCTTCCTCTGATAAGAGTCCTTTCAGCTCATGATATTCTTCCGACCAGTTTTCTTTCGTATCGTCGAATGCATCCGAAAGTCCGCCCCATCCTGTATATCGTGACAAAATCTCCTGTTCCTCCGGTGTAGCATAACGGTTTTCCTCCTCAATACGGCGCAGAAGTTTAATGGCGCTGACATTGCGGCGGAAATGTTCTTTCGAGTTTTCTTTTGGCGGTTCATATTCTGTGATACGGAAGTTTGAAGCTCTGCTTTTATCGGGAACCGGACTGGCGGGAAGTTTTTCCGGGTTGAATTTCTTTTCCGAATTTTCTTCCACGTCAAAAGGCGTTGGCATCCCCTCCATGCTTATCCAGCTACCCTCTTCCAGTCCGGCAAGCTCCAATGTTTCTTTCGTTCCGGCCTGTCCCGGCAGCCTTTCCGTTGCCGCTGTGTTTCCCGGCTCCGGTAGTCTTTCCGCATTTTCAGGTCTTTCCTGTCTTTCCGCTTCTTTTTGGCCTTTTATCCGCTTATATTCCTGATACTGTTCTTTTTCTTTGGGAGATAAATATTTGTTCTGATAGATTAATCCGCACAGGCGCTTTTCCACGTTCTTCCAGCTCAGCAGAATTTTTACGCCTGAATTATCCAGAAAACCTTTATCCCCTTTTTCCAGCAAGATTCCTTTATAATCATTCATCTGATAAGAGCGGTCATTTCCCGGCAGGGCGCCGGAGCGTCCGCCTGTTCCATATTCATTTTTCAGGAAATCCATATTTTCCTTATGGGTGTGATTCTCCATGAAAAACTCGTAAATGCGGAATTTACCATCCCGCATATTTGAGCCGCGCGACAGTCCATAATCAATTTCATCCTGTGTAATGAAATCCTCTTGCAAAATTTCTACTTTATTTTGCAGTGGGTAGTTGATTTTTACCGCGCCCAAATCATCCAGTTCCCCGATAAGCGCTTCCGGCTTCCTTACATAACGTCTCTTCAATTTCCGGTTCCCGCTGTCTAACTCTGCTTTTATTGCTTCCAGCTCTTCCCTTATCCGGTAAAGACTCTCTTTATCAGCAAGCATTTCCTGTGTACGCGCCTGCCATTTGGGAAAATTAAAATTGTCCGCCATTTCTTCCGGGAACTCGCCTATGCCATCTCTGAAGAAAAAATAAAGGTCGGCCGCCACACGCTCATATTCTTCCTCATTTGCAAAGAATGCCTCGCCCGTGCTTATATAGTTTCCGTTTTCTATCATGGTACGGATAATGTTTTCAATCTCTTCCCATCCGGAGGCATGAACGGGATTCTCCTTTGCCGATGTGCCATAACCGATTTGCATCCCCTTTTCATCGAACCAGACCGATACCGGGACATCGCCAAAATGAAACCCCTTTCCGGTAACGCCGTATTCTTTTTTTAAGAACAGTGCCATTTCTTCCGGTGATTTCCCGGCGGCGTATTTCGCATAGATACGATTTCTGCTGTTTTCCCTCCCGCCCCCGGTACGCAGTATCTCTTCTATCTTTTCTTTTTCAAAAGAAAAAGCGGCGGGCAATTTGTATCTCATGCCCGCCTGCTCTGTTATGATTGTGCCTAGCTGTTCCTCAATGCTCGGAAAAAGGCTCAGTTGTTCGTAGACAATCTCCGGTTCTTTCTGCTTTACAGACTGTATACCAGTTCTTTCAGCACGATTTCCTCCGCCGATGCCCGGATGCTGTTCATCTTCCTTACCCAAAGCATCTGGTCTTTGGCTTTTAGTTTCTCGTCCACGCCCTGTTCTTTCGCCATCCGCTTCGTTATGCTCTCTACTTGTATTTCCGCCTGTTCCTGCACTTCCAGCAGATGGGCCTTGAGCCTGCCGCCCAAAAGGAACGCCGAATAGACTCCTTTGTGGTGTTCCTTTAAGAATGTTTCCCGCAGCATCCCGTACTTCGTCACGGTTCCCTGTGGCTGCTCGTCCGCTTTCAGGTTCGGTATCAGATAATCCCCATTCTTCTCGTAAGTTATATTCATCAATTTTTCCTCCTTTTTCCGTCTGTTCGTTTTCTGTCCCCGTTCTTTTGCGCTTTAAATCATTATAGTGTAGTCCGTCATCATTTTCAACACTTTTATTTCTCTTTTTATGTTCGTTATTTCGTATATCATCTTTTCCCATGTCCCGTGTCAGTCGATGCGCCTTTTCTCTCTCATACGCCCGGACCGCTTTTCTGATTTCCACAAGCACATCCCTTGCCATATCCGATGTGCTCTCCCCCAGAACGGTCAGCGTATCTTTCATATTGAACTCATGGATAAATGCAAAATCAAATTCATCTCCCCATGCTTCCATATCCGCGCCGCAGCGTGACAGGAGCATATATCCGATGCCTGAAGAAAGCATATCCCGGAACCGGACGCCCATGTTCTGCTCATCCAGTCCTTCCAGATAGCTGTCCTCTGCCAGATACAGCAAATCCGAAAGCCGTTCCCTGTAAGATTCTTCCGCTATCCGGTCTGCTATCGCTATCAGCCTGCGCTCGAACGGCATACCCGCGTCGGTTTTCCCATAGAGATTTTCCAGACGCTTTAATACCGCTTCCTTATGCTCTTCCCGCAAAACCCACAGGTTCGGGTCGAGCCCGTTTCTTCTTAATTTGTATACGTCGGAAACGTCGAATACATATTTCAGTTTCCCGCCGCGCCCATGTTCTTCATCAATCAGCGCAATCCCTTTGGAACCTCTGTACACCCAGGAGTGCATTTTTTCATTCCACACTTCAATCGATGCACAGGCGGATGCATCCGGGCGCTGCGCATAGATTAAAAGCTGCTCCTTGAACGGGTATTTATAGAGCCTTGCGGCACTCGTCAGATACTGTTTCCATTCTTTTTCCCCTTTTACCACGGCGGACGCCGTATCATCCGCCAGCGCGGATATATATTCATAGGTCGATGCCATAAATCCTCCTTTCCGGCACAGGAAAAAAAGACGCATGAAATCTTATCATGCGCCCTTCCCGATATGCCTTTCTGCCTGTTCAGACTGTTAAGTTTACTTCGTATTTCCCTCTTCTTTCGTTTGTTTCCACATGATGGCAGTCAGATGATAGGATAATAAATACCTCTTCTCTGTTTCCGTTCTCCATGCGGATATCCGCCGAGAAGATTTGGCTGCCGTCCACATCATAAACATTGAATCTGTAATCATCTCTTTGCAGACCGCCAAAGCAATAATATCCGTCCTCATCCGGTTCCGCTTCCATGATATCCTTTCCGGACAGCGTAAGCTGTATGCCGCATAAGGCGCAGCTGGATTCGTCCAGTATCATCCCACAGACTTTTCTTTTCGCGAAATACAGGAAAAGAAAGCGGATAAAAAGGAATCCTGACGTCAGGATACCTGTCAAAAAGATAATCCAGTATAAAAACGGTATGCCCCGGTTCTCTTTTGCAGCATCCCCTGTGACTTCTTCCTGTGCCGTTTCCGTATCTTCCATCTCTTCGGCATCTCCGTCCTGAAACGCCTCTTCCGGCATTTTTATCAATACTTCCGTTTCAGAATCCGTATCTGAAACAGATTCCCCCTCTGTCCTTTCGCTGGACGTTTCTGTGCCAGATATCTGCCCTTTAGCAAGACTGTCCGGACTGGTATCAAGATGTTCCGTGTATTTTGCTTCCGGTTCGGGAACAGTAGTTTCCCCACTGTCGTTTTCTGTTTCAGCATCCGGATTTTCTTTCTCATCATCGGGAACAGGTTCCGTTCCGCCGCCATTGCCTCCGTTCTCCTTTTCCCCGGATTCCTCCTCTTTTTTCCCCGCATTCTCCTCTTTTTCCGGTTCTTTCGGGGGGATTTCTTTCCGTTCATACAGCGCATGGAGGAACATATCTCCGGTGATGAAACTGTAATCGCCATCCCACCCGGTAAAGTAATAACTGTATTTTGCATCCGCCTCTTTTTTCGGTTCCACGGGCGTATGCGCCGATGCGCCATATTCTACTTTCTGCGTATCAAACACGGCATTGCCGTTTAAAAATGTCACCGTATAGGTACGGTTTTCTTTCCCATAAACCGGATAGAACTCTGTATCGTGTGTAATCTTCGTTGTATCGCCGTTCCATCCGGTAAAAGGATAGCAGTACTGCTTTGTGGGTTCTTTTTCCGGCGCTTCAGGGACTTTTGCCGCCTGGCCGTATGCCACAACCTGTCTGCTTAAAACAGTTCCATCCTCATCGTAGAAAAGGACTTCGTATTCGTAAAAGATTTTTTCAAACCGCGCGTGGATTGTCGTATCTTTTGTGATATTCGTATAGTCGCCAGTCCATCCGGCAAACTTCCATGTTCCCCACTCTTCCGCCGCTCTTTCCGGGTTTTCCGGAGCCTCTGCAGATTCGCGATACCGTACTGTCTGCTTATCCAGTACGGTATCGCCGTTCATGAACGTAACGATATAAAAGCGTATTTGTGTATCATAAACGGGATGAAAAGCAGTATTTCCTGTGATATTCTCCGTACTGCCGTTCCATCCGGTAAATGTGTAACTGTACTGCGCCGTCGCTTCCTTTTCCGGCGCGCCGGGAGCTTCCGCATCCTCTCCATGCGTTATTCTCTGTCTGCTCAGGACATTTCCCTTTGCATCATAAAAAAGGACTTCGTATACATTGAATACTTTTTCAAATCGTGCCTGAAGAACCTCATCCTGCATAACATTCTGATAGTTGCCGTCCCATCCGGTGAACTTCCATGTTCCCCATTCCTCTTCTGGACGGATTGGATTTTGGGGCAGTATAGCGTCGCTTCCGTACTCTACTTTCTGCTTGCTGATAATTGTTTCCTTATCTTTGAAAGCAACATAGAAACTTTTTATCTGGTAGAGCGCCGAAACCGTCATATCCGATACGACTTTCGTATAGTCTTTATCCCATCCCATAAAATCATAGCCTGTCTTTTCCGGGATTCCTTCCGGTGTTTGTGCCGCCCCGCCATATGCTATGCGCTGTATGCTTACTGTTTCTTCACCGTTTACGAACGTTACCGTATAGGAACGCGTCACCGCTTTATAGACTGGGTAAAAACTGGTATCTCCTGTAATGCCCTCCGTATCGCCATCCCATCCGGTAAAAGTATAGCTGTACTGCGCCGTCGCTTCCTTTTCCGGCACGTCGGGAACTTCCGCATTTTCTCCATGCGCTACGTTCTGTCTGCTCAGGACATTTCCCTTTGCATCATAAAAAAGGACTTCATATACATTGAATACTTTTTCAAACCGCGCCTGAAGAACCTCATCCCGGATAATATTCTGATAGTTGCCGTCCCATCCGGTAAATTTCCATGTTCCCCATACCTCTTCCGGCCGCGTTGGGTTTTCAGGAACCTCTGCGTCATGCGCATACGCTATTTCCTGTTCGTTTATGATATCGCTGCCGTCTTTGAAGACGACGGAAAAGGTTTTGATTTTGTACTGTGCCTTGACAATGATATCCATCGTGACGTCTGTAAAACTTTTATCCCATCCGGTAAAATCATAGCCTGTGCGTCCGGGAACCTCCGGCGCATCCGCCCCGTTCCCGGCAGCCACATACTGTCTGGATAATTCCCGTCCATCGAAATCCTGAAAAATGACCGTAAAGGCCTCTTTTTCTTCCTCACTTGTTTTCTCATAGCCGCATACCACACAACTGTCCGTTACGGGCGTCACAAAAACGCCTTTTTCCTCGTCATAATATTCCTCCCCGTATGTCGTTTCAAACGCTTCGCACAAAAGAGTGATATTGTCCGCTTCCGTTTTTGTCGTAAAATAATCATAATAAGCGGATTTCCCATGAATTGTAACCTTGCCGCAGACTGGTTTATAGGGCAGATAATTTTCTTCAAGTTCCTCTTTTCCTACCGCATAAACGATTACCTCATCATAGGCAATCTGCCCAAAGGCGCCCCGCTCCATACTTTCCACATTTTCACTGATAACCAGCTTTCTGATGGAAATGGTAGAGTTATAGGCATATCCTCTGCATGAGAGCACATCCCCGCCTATGAATGTGACGCTCTCCGGAATGACCAGCTCATCCTGTGCCAGGCTTACACAATAAAAAAGTCCTTCCGGCAGCTTCCTGACCTTCTCCCCTATCCTTAGTTCCTGAACGCGCGTTGTATTAAAAGGATTCCAGTGATGATAATTTATCGTCATTCCCGGCGTATCAGCCTCTATGGCATTATAATTTAAAATACCGATTCTGCAGCCGAAAAAACTTCTCCATTTCATTGAAGTGATATTTTCCCCGATTGTCACTTCCCCGATATTAATACCGGAACTTCCAAAAGTATACTCGCCGATTTCCCTTAGGCTCTCAGGGAAATCCAAAGCATCCGCCGAATAAGTTACGCCGTAAAACAAATGATTGGGAAGCGATTCCACCTCGCCGCCAAAGGTAATGCTGGATAACGTATCAAGGAAGAATGGCCCGCTTGACCCGTTATTTTTAAGCGAGGCGTTTACCGCATGATAATGCAAATTCGTTATCTTATCAGACGCAAAAGCATACATACCAATCTCTTTGACATTTTCCCCGATAACCAGGTCTGTAACGGTTGTATATCTGTAAAACGCATATTCCCCGATAGACTCCACATTTAACACCAGTTCGTCAAGATTAATTTCCGCCCAGGAAAAAAGCGCATCCGGAATCACCTTTACATTCTCGCCAATATACAGTCCTTTGATAACCGCCCTGGTAAAACTTCCTCCATTATCCTCAAAGGCATCTGTTCTGGCAGCTTCCGCATTATAATACAATTCGTCGATGGTTGCGAATTTAAAGGCATCGCTCCCCATATAAGTAATTGTTTCCGGTATGGTTACTGATGGGAACCTTGTGGAATCCGACATTGTAAACGTAAGCTGCGTTACGGTATGCCCGTCCATGTATGCCGGAATATTTATTTCTTTTCCATCTGGATATGCCGCTTTATAAGATTCCAGCTCATATATATTGGCAGTACCGTCATCGCAAACATGATAATGATAAACGATGCCGTTCTCATCCGTATAAGTACCGTCCGTAACCGTTTCTTCCCCGCTTTCCTCTGCTTCTTCCGCAAGCAGCATAAGGGATTCTTCTAAATTTTCTTCTTCCGCTTCTGCCTCTCCTACATCCCCAGACTCCGTTTCATCCGGCAAATCGGCTTCTTCTGTTGCGGATTCTTCCGTTTCCGTTTTTTCTTTCTCTTCCGTTTCTCTGTTTTCTGAATCTTTTGTTTCGTCTGCTTCCTCCGGATTCTCTGTCTTTTCCGTTTCCCCTGTTTCCTGTTCTCCGGTCTGCTCCGCATCTTCCGTTTCTGATTCTTCCGGCTCTTTTGTCTGCCCGGCGTCCAGCTCTTTCCCATCTTCTGTCTTCCCGGCATCCTCCGCATCCGGCTCTTCCGTATCTTCTGTCTTTCCGCTATCTTCTGCGGTATTTTCCGTTTCCAATGTGTCCGTCGGCCCTGTTTCCAGCTTTTCTATTTCCTCTGTGTCCGCCCGCTCCGTTCCCGGACTTTGTTCCGTTTCCAAAATCCCCTTATCTTCCGTTTCTATGCCGGTACTGTCACTGGCGTTTACACTAAGCGATGTATATGGTACCGCACCAAACATACAGACTGCCGCAAGCATCGCCACAAGAAGCCTCCGGCATTTTTCTTTTCTCTTTCTCATATCTTTTATCCCTCCATGTTTTTTGCAATCGGGCAGGAAAGATTTTCTCCTTGCCCACGAAAAAAGAGCGCATAGACTTTTCTATACGCTCTGACGCTGTGTAAAATATTTTGTTATGATTGTAGTAATTGCCGACCGACGGATGGAAAGCCGCATTACTTTAAAGACAAAAAATCCTCCCTGAATTTTTCATAATCAAATTTCCCTTTGGATTTTATCCGCTTAATCGCAGTTAAAACCATCTCTTTTGTCTGCTCCAGTTTTCCCATGCTGTCCGCATGATAATAGTCTTCAAAATCCATCCTGATTACTATGCTGGCAACATTCTTATTGTCAAGAAATCTTACGCATTCTTTCCATGCTCCTTTGTCATATACTTCCTGTGGAGCCACGACTGGCACAATGCCGATGATATGCAATATATTGCTGTATTCCCTGTCTTTAAAAAATAAATATGCTTTCCGGCAGAACCGATATACGTCATCATCCACGCCGTAGTGTTCTTTAAAATAGGCGGGAGAATTAATGTTTAATTCCATAGCAAACCTCCCTGAAATTTATTTTTTTCTTACAAGGATAACGATACCGGCCACAAACAATACAATGCCGGCAATAATCCCTGTTACCGCCGAAGCCCCCCAACCTTGCCCGCAAGAAAGATAGAAGTCGGGCCATCCGCCCCGCCAATGACTGACACTGACATATGCCCTTTTATCTTCAGAATCAGCGCGGATGCTGTCACTATGATTCCGATTACCGCTAAAATAATTCCCGCCATCTTTTTCATTCGTTCGATTCCTCCGGATTCCCATTGATACCACTGCCATCATACCACAATCACAAAAACCATTCTACTTTTTCTTTGTCCCGCCCGGAAACTTCTTCTTCGGAAATTCCATACGGAATTTAAACTGTACCCCGCTTTTTTCTTTTCCGTCTTTGGAATAATGATATTCTTCCGTTCCGTCCGGGATAAGATAAGCGTCATAAGGCTTGCCACCTTTCCCTTTTAAACCTTTTAACAGGATTTTTTCCCCGGCCAAAAGGCTTTTTATCTGCTCATCCGTAAAGTATGTCGTATAATACCTGGCAACGCTCATCCCGCACTTTTTATCGCAATAGGCGCCGAATTTCCCTTTTACCATATTTCCTCCGCAGTGCGGGCAGATACCAAGCGATTCCTTTACAGGCGCAAACATCGCCCTCTGCTCATCGCTCACTTCATAAGGAGCGTTTATCATGGCGGACACCAGCATCCTGATATCCGCCATAAAATCTAACTGACCCAATTCCCCTCTGGCAATACGGACAAGCGCGTTTTCCCAATCCGCCGTCAGTTTCGGGGACTTTATCATGTCCGGAAGCGCCGCTGTCAGCCTGATGCCGTCTTCTGTCGGTATCAGCTTCCGTTTTTCCCGCCTGACAAAACCGTCCTTCACTAATTTTTCTATGATGTCCGCCCTTGTCGCGGGTGTGCCGAGTCCTTTCCGTTCCGCATCCGCCGCAGTATCCTCGTTCCCGGCCTTTTCCATTGCCGCCAATAAAGAATCTTCCGTAAAATGTCCCGGCGGTGAGGTATAATGCTCGTTTACCGCTGTTTTGATGATGGGAAAACGCTGCCCCTCGCACAGCGGCGGCAGTTTCTTTTCCGCATCTTCCTGATTCCCGGCCATTTGAAAGGAATGCCGGAAACTGTTCTCAAAAAACTTCCAACCGTTTTTCGTAACTGACTTCCCGGAAACCGTAAAAGTCTGCCCGTTACAGGAAAATTCCGCCCTGACCGTTTCATAGGAATGCTTTTCTGCCACAGCGCATAAGAGGCGGTTCGCAATCAGAGACAGAACTTTGCGTTCTGCTTCCGGGAGCGCCGAAAGGTCTTCCCTTGCGATTTCCATTGTCGGGATGATGGCATGATGGTCTGTCACCTTTTTACTGTCCAGCACTTTTTTGATATCCGGCGCAAACGCACCGCCATCCTCGAACATAAGAAAGTTAAATACCGCCCTTACCACATCCTTTGCAGTCTGCTCCATGTCGTCCGATAAAAACTGGCTGTCCGTTCTCGGATAAGTGGCCAGCTTTTTCTCATACAGGCTCTGGAGATATTCCAGAGTCTGCTTTGCAGTAAATCCAAATAAACGGTTCGCATCCCGCTGAAGCGTGGTAAGGTCATAGAGTTTTGGCGGCGCTGACGATTTTTCTTCCCTGATTACGGACGTGACAAGAGCCTGTCCGTTCGTACAGGCTCCCGCAGTTTTTTTAGCTTTCTCCTTTTCATCCATGCGTCCGGTGGCGGCATCCATGCCATCCATAAAAATATGCGCCGTATAATACTTTTCTTTTTGAAAATTCCGGATTTTTTCTTCCCTGTCAACAAGCATAGCCAGTGTCGGCGTCTGCACCCTGCCGACTTTTAAAACCCTGCCGCCGTACAGCGTTGTAAAAAACCTTGTGCCGTTTATCCCCACGAGCCAGTCCGCCTGTTGTCTGCAGAGCGCGGACTGGTAAAGATTATCGTAATCACTCCCCGGCCTTAAATTCTGAAAACCCTCTCGGATAGCGCTCTCTTCCATCGAGGATATCCAGAGCCGCTCTGTCGGCTTATTACAACACGCCATCTCATAAACGAGCCGGAAGATAAGTTCTCCCTCTCTTCCGGCGTCTGTGGCACATATAATGGAGGCAACCCGGTTATCGTGCATAAGGTTTTCCAACACGATATACTGCGCTTCTGTTTCCGCTTTCAGTTCATACTGCCATTTATCTGGCAGAATCGGGAGGCTCTCGCGCGTCCATTTTCGGTAAGTTTCATCATAGCTTTCCGGCGGCGCCGGTTCTGCCAGATGCCCAACACACCAGGAAACAAGATAACCGTTTCCCTCCAGATATCCATCTTTTCGTTTTGCCGCGCCGATGACGTCCGCAATGCTCTTTGCAACGCTCGGCTTTTCCGCAATCACTAATTTCATGCTTCCTCATCCTCCTTATCCTCAAAAAAATCTTCTTCCGAATCAGAATCCGCATCATCCTCTTCTGAATCGTCCGGATATTCCTCTTCTTCGTCTTCCTCATCCTCTTCATCCAGAAAATCCTCTTCTTTTTTACGGAAAACCTTAAAATAATACGCTACGCCAATAACGCCCGCGGCCACGATTCCCAGAATGATATAGGTCGCCGTCTGGTTCTCGTTTTCCGCTCCGTCATCTTCCGCCGTTTCGTCCGTTTCAGGCTCTTGTGCCGTATGCTCCGCCGTGTTTTCCTCTTCCTCTTTTTCCTCACCGTTTCCATGCCCCGCACTGTCCGGTAAAGCTCCCTCCGATACCGGAATTGCCGATTCTAAGGCCGCTGAATTTTGCGGGAGCGTTTCGCTGTTGTCTGTTGTTACATTGAGCAAATCGTTCTCGCTGATTTCCGTCAGGAAATAGACCGTTTCTTCCTCCCCGTCCCTGTCGATGACCAGATAGAATACTTTTTCGTTTTCCGTCCGGATGGTATAAAATTCTTTGCCCTTTTCCGCTTTTCCCGCTTCTTCTGCCTTTTCCTCTTTATTTTCTTCCTTTTTTTCTTCTAAAGCGGCTTCCCGCATGGCGGCTTTTTTCTGTTCCGCAAGGCTCATTTCCGAAACCGTGTTCCCATCGCCGTCCGTGACGGTATGCTCCGTGACCTGTGCCGACGCGGACACAGGCTTGGTGGCCTGTGCATTCACCGGAAGCTGCCCCGCCGGGTTCTTTTCGTTACCGTCCGCGTTTTCCGGGCTCTGATAGTAAGGGTTGCGCGTCTTATAGACTTCCGACATATTCCCCGCATTGTCCATCGCATAAATCGTAAAATATTCATATCCCGCGTCAAACTGCTGTAAGCGCACATTCAGCGTACCGTTTACCACATCCATAAATTCATAGCCGTTCACATAGATGGATTTTACGCCGGAATCCGTATCATGCGCCCTGACGTTCAGCAGTCCGTCGCTTACCGCCGCATTTAACGTCGGGGCGGTAAAATCAAAACAACGGATATGGCGGCTCTTTTCGTACACATTCCCTTTCTGGTCGGTAACGCGCACATAAACGGGACTGTCTTCGGAAATCTCTACGGCCATATCGTCCGTTATCTCCGTCCAGCTTCCGCTTAGCGATACTTTCGCCTGTACGGATTTGACCGCAAAATTCCCGGATTTTGCGATATCTTCGACCGAAATATGTACCTGTGTGGTGTTGCTGTACCATCCGGTCGGCGTCGCGATTGTGATTTTCACATCGGGATTCACATACGCACAGAGGCTGTAATCCGCATTACAGACGGCGCAGTCTGCATTGTGGCCGGACTGTGAACACTTTTCCGTGCAGATACATTCCGGCTCCGGAACCGTATTGCCGGAAACTGTTCCTCCCATGCCATCGGTTTTAACCGTACTGTCCACTCCGCCTGTACCATCCGTTTCATCTGCATTATCCGCTCCGTCCGTACTATCTGTTTTGCCAGCTTCCTCCGCTCCGCTTTTTTCCGTCGGAATATCAATCTCCTGTGCATGGACGGACGCCATAGCCGCCCCGTTTATCAGAAATTCCCCCAAAAGGGTACAGAACAATGCCGCCAGAAACAGAAACGACATGAACACTTTAACTGTTGCTTTTTTCTTCATCTTCTCTTGACTCCTTTTCTCTTTTTTCTAAAATCTGTAACATCTCCCTTTCGCTGACCTTGTTAAGAAGCGCCAGCTTTTCAGGGGAAATCTTATATTTTTTGATAATCTTCATGGATTCGGCATCCTCCGCCATCTGTCTTTGCGCATCCAAATCCTTTTCTTTTGCCTGCAAATCCGCAAGCTGCTTTCGGACTTTTGCAAGCTCTTTCCCGATTCTTTCCTTTGTCAAACCTTTCAACCCTCCTTCCCTTTTCCTGCTCTAATTCAGCCGCCCGAATCCGTAGAAATGGCTCTGCCAGTAAGGTGTGCTGATGGAAGCGTAACCTACCGGGTCGCCGCAGTGAATCATAACGCCGCCGCCACAATAGATGCCTACATGAGTGACAGGCGTTCCCGACTGATAAGTGCCAGTGAAAAAGACAATATCCCCCGGTTCTGCATCCGCCGAAGAAACAGGCGCACACTGGTTATATATCCCCTGTGCCGTTGTCCGGGGCAGACTGTATGTGCCGCTGTTCGTATACACATGGCAGACGAAGCCGGAACAGTCAAAACCCGTTTCCGGACTCGAACCGCCCCACACATAAGGCTTTCCGAGATACCTTGCGGCCTCTTCCAGTAAAGAGCGCACCGACGCGTCATCGAGAGAATCCGGCGGCAGGACGTTTCCGGCTCCGCCGGTTCCTTCGCCGTAAATCGTTTTCATGCCCGCGCAAAAATAAAACAACGGATTATAGTATTCTCCGTTGTACAAACATTCGATATGCAGATGGCTTCCCGTGCTGCTCCCCGTATTCCCGCTTTTCCCAATCGCCTCCCCTCTTTTTATGCTCTGTCCGGCGTTTACGTCCAGACTGTCCATATGCGCATACTTTGTCACATAGCCGTCTTTTTCAATCACCACATAATTCCCGTAATAGCTATCATAGGCGGCGGCCGTTACCGTCCCGTCATGGGCGGCATAAACGGCTGTTCCCACTGGCACCGCGATATCCACGCCCCGGTGAAATTCTTCCGTCTGGCTTCCCACATCTTTCCGGTAGCCGTAATAACTGCTGACGTACTGATACCAGTATAAATCCACCGGGGAATCGAATGCCTGGAGCAGGCCTTTTGTTTCCCCATACATCCCATAGAGTTCTGCCCGTTCCGCATCCATCTTTCCTCTGATTACTGTTTCCAGCGGCTTTGCGGTAAGCGTTACCCGGAGAATGCTGACTTCGTACTCCTCCTCTTCCATGACCGGATTCCCGCTTTCGTCATACAAAGGATTTCCCGCATCATCAATAGCCGGAACCTCCCTTGTCCTTGTTTCCGTATCGGGTTCTAAAGTAAGCGTATACATCTCATCAAAAAGCAGCGATACTTCGCTTTCCACTTCCTCCGCCGTAAATTCGGTATGCACCGCAGACAGATAGCCAATCAGCGCAAAAGGGTCATGCCCTATCGGGGCAAGGTTATAGTCATATTCATCATAACCCGGATAATCCGTTTCAATGCGCTCAATTTCATTCTGCAAATCCAGTTCCAGACGGGAAAACTGTAAGTCCGTTTTGTCAATCTCCGACGGTTCGCTTAAATAAGCCGCCGCAAGAATCGTGGATTGCATATCGGCAAACATCGCGCCGCAGGAAGATACGGACATCATGACTGTAATTAATAAAACTGCCGCAATTCCTGTCGTTGCCAGTACGCCCGCATTTTTCCGCGCAATTTCCTGTAACTTTTTTGCCGTTTCTGTTACCGCGCTGCCGCTTCTCCCAACCGCTTCCCTTGCGGGTTTTGCCGCGTTTTTGTTCTGCTTTGCCTTAACATACTCCCTTTTGATGCGCTGCTTCTGGATGCGTTTCTGCAATGCCTTTTTCTGCATCTTCGGGTTTTCTTCCAGAAACTTTTGGTACTGGAAATCCGCTTCTTTTTGGAAATACTTCTTTTCCAGTTTTTCCGCCTTATCCCGCCGCTTCTGTCCTTTCCGCTTTTCATGGCTTTTTATGAAACGGTACGCATCCTCGGCTTTTTGCTCCGTCTTATGGGCGCCCTCGACGGCGGAATTGTCTTTTTCTTCTTCGGCTACTTTGTTATGGATAAAATTTCTTCCCGCAGCCTGCATCCGGCGTATTGCTGTTTTTGGTATACCGTCTTTTTTATCAGGCTTTTCCTTTTCCAGGGAAACGATTCTGTATCTCCCTTTTCCCTTTTTTTCATCGAAAACCCTCTGTATGGCATACTCTTTTTCCACGGGCAGCTTTTCCTTTGCCTTCTGCAGCCTCCGTCCGGCTTTCTTTGCCTGTTTTTCTTTTCTTTTGAGCTTTTTACTGCCTGTAAAGCCGGAAGTTTCCTCTTCCTGAAACACGGTTCCCATATCTTCGCCAAAAACATCTTCCGCGAAAGGATTCTCTTCCGCCCCGGCTTTTTCGTTCTTCCGGTTTTCCTTTCGCATCTGCCGTTTACGGTATTCTGCTTTTTTCTTTGCCTGTTTTTTCCCGGCATCTGCATTTCCCGGCTGTGTCGGTTTTCTTTTTGGGAACGCCATCTTCTATCCCTCCCTTCTTTCGCACTCCTGAATCCTTTTCCGGGATATCTCAAAATACTCCGGGTTGATTTCCGCTCCTAAATACCGCCTTCCGGTCAGTATTGCCGCCAATGCGGTGCTTCCTGTTCCCATAAAGCCGTCGAATACCACTTCTTTCGGATTACTCGATATCTGAACCAGCCACGAGAGGAACTCTACATTCTTTATGGTAGGATGATATACCTCATTCTGCTTCTGCCATGCGGAATTGTAAGTCGCTTTCGGGTACTCCGCTCCAAACCAGCAGGCATTGAACCTTGTTTTATATCTTTTACTTAACGCTCTTCCTGCATGGAATTTCATTCCCTCTTTCTTCCTGTTCCTCATCAGCGTGGTATGGTTAAAAGTGCGCCGCCCTTTCTGGCAGAAAATAACCCACTCCGCATTATTGGCAAAACTTCCCCCCAAATCACCTATACCGCCTACTGTCCCTTTCTCAATTACCATACAGTTCTTTACGGTAAATCCCGCCCGCGTCAGACATTCATAATGATACGGATAACAGTCAAAACGGGTAAAAAAATACGCATGGGCGTTCTCTTCCAGAACACGGTAACTCTCATGCGCAAATCTCTCATAATCTATGCCGCAGTCCCCGTCCAGTACCGGATGTTTCCTGCTTGTAAAGTGATTGCGGTAGGAAATCCCATAGGGCGGGTCCGTCAGTATCAGGGAAACCGATTGTTCCGGCATTTTTCCGAGCAGTTCCAGACAGTCCATACAAAATATCCTATTGCACAACAGCGCCATTCCCCTTTCCGTCGTCTGCCCCCGCGTTTTCTTCCGGCCTGGTATTCATGACTGCATACGATTTTGTATCCGCCGGATATTTGTCCACGAACGGGATGACGATGTTATCGAATAAAATCAGGCCGCTTCCCGGCTCCGCATTCGTGACATACGAAAGCTGCTTTTCCGAAAGTCCGAGCTTGTCCGCAAGGATGCTCTGGTCTTTGGCATTCTGGTTCAGCAGATAGACAAAATCACTGTTGCCTAAAATGCCCTCGATTTCTTCCGATTTTAAGAAATCGCCGACATTCTGCGTCAGCGCCGTCGGAATCCCGTGCCACTTTCTGAAACGTTTCCAGATTTCCACCGAATAAAGCGCTGTCTGTTTTTCCTTTAACAAAAGATGGAACTCATCGCAGTAATATCTCGTTGCAATCTTCCGTTCCCTGTTTTTAGATACCCTGTTCCAGACCGCGTCCTGTACGACCAGCATTCCAATCTCCTTTAACTGGCTGCCCAAATCCCGGATATCAAAACAGATGATACGGTTCTGGGAATCCACGTTTGTACGGTGGTTGAAATAATTCTGCGAACCATGCACATACAACACAAGGCTGTTTGCAATCCGGACTGCTTTTGCCTTTGCCTCCATCGCCAGTTCTGGCGCCACGTTTTTCGGGTCATACCTTATCAGGGCATTGTACAAATCCTCTAAGACGGGCATATTTTCCGGTATCGGATTTGCAAAATACTTATCATAAATATTTTTGATACAGTCGTCGATGATGCCCTTTTCGTCGTTCTCAAGGCCGCTTTTCCCTCCGGCAATCATGTCGCAGAGCGTAATCAGGAAATCGCTTTTTAGTTTCAGCGCATCTTTATCGTCCCTGTGGTTTAGCTGGATGTCCATCGGGTTCAGATAATCTTTGGAATTTGTCGCAAGTTTGACGACCTGTCCGTGCAGAGCCTCCACCAGCGCAAAATATTCCCCTTCCGGGTCGCAGATGACAATCTCATCCCTTGTTGTCAGGAAACAGGACATAATCTCACGCTTTGCACTGAACGACTTGCCGCTTCCGGGCGTACCGAGGATAACGCCGTTTGGTGTGCGCAGCCTTTTCCTGTCCGCCATAATCATGTTGTTGGAGAGGGCATTTAAGCCGTAATAAACCGACGGCGCGGACATAAACAGTTCCTGTGTGCAGAACGGCACGAGGACCGCCGCGCTTTTTGTCGTCAGCACCCGCTCTATTTCCGTATCGTTACAGCCAATCGGCGCGCTTGCCATAAGTCCTCTTTCCTGTAAATACTGGAGCGGGCGCAGATTGCAGTTTGCCTGCTGGATAATGCCCGATACGCGCTGTGAGATTGCTTCCAGTTCCTTTTTCGTCTTCCCGAAACAGGTAATCAGGAACGTCATTTTTATGATTTTCTGGTTGCTGGTGTTTAAATCGTCGAGCAGTTCCAGCGTGTCCTTTTCATATGTCAAAATGTCAGTAGGAAGAATATCCATGTCATAACCGCTCCTGACCGCTTTTTTCTGCTCTTCAATCTTCATCTTCTGGATATTGGTGAGCGCGCCCTTTAACATCTTGACTGCCTTAACCGGGTCATAAGTCTGCATATGCATGGCAAGCGTAAGGTTATCATCAATATCCAGAAGCCTTTTCACCAGTTCATCGCTAAAGCGCGGCGCAATCATATCCAGATAGGACACGCATCCGTACATACTGCCCGAACGGAAGCGGCTTGGGTAACGGAAATCGAAACCCGGCGGCGCAATGTAATCCTTTACCGACTTGCCGGACTCCGATAATTCTTTAAAAGAAAAACGGAAAGGCTCTTTTGCCCCCTGATTGAAATACTCGTGTAAAATGCGGAGCCTTTCCTTTCCGTCCAGCGCCTTTGCATTGGCACCGATATTATTTAAGTTGCGGAGAACATCTTTTTCAATGTTTCCTAACTTTTCTTTGGCTTCCTTATATCCTGCGCACTCCGTACCGAAAATGATATATTTTGACTTTATCACGCCGTTTGTTCCCTTTCCGGACTGTTTTTTCAGCATCTGTTCATATTCCATGCGGATATCGTCAAAATCATCATTCTGTCCCGGAACGCTGAACCTGTCCGAAAGTTCTTTCTCATTGACCTGTCTGTTAAAAAGGAATAACTGGAACTTTATGGACGGGGCAAAATAATTAATCAGCCTGCTGTACTCTTCGAGGATATATCCCCTGTCCTCCGTTTCCAGCAAATCATAATTGATATCATAAAACTCCACCATCTTTGTAAAATACGTCCGCGTAACCTGGCAGATGCCGTCGCGGTACATCTTTTCAAACGTAATTGTTTTCTGCGCGGTGTCCGGTTTTTCTTTTTCTTTCCCGGAAAGCGTCCGCCGCAGCTCCATGAGCCGCTTTTTTTCGGAAAAAGTCAGTCCTTTTTTATCTGGCTCCTGCTTTCTTACTGCCCGCTTTTTTTCTGCCGCTTCCTGCTTTTGCTTCAAGATAACGCACCTCCTTTTTCATCTTCTCTTTTTCCTCTAACTTCCTGTACAAATTTTCCGACTGATAGGGCCTGATGCCCGGCGTCAGGAACTTCTGCCTTACCATGAAGTACAGAATCTTTTCCGCCGGGAACCCGTCCTTTTCATATGTGCCAAGAAAGAAGAAAGGCAGCATCACGCCGACCATGATAAGCGCTGCCGCCTGTGTCCCTATGGCTCCTTTGGCAAAAAAATACAGCGGAATCCCGGTAAGCGCCGCCGCGCCAAAACAGATAATCTGCCTTTTGGTTAAGTTGAGCGCGACTTTGGTCTTGATGCCGCTTAAATTCTTTGGTACTGCTACTGAAATTGACATAAACTGCTCCTTTCGCAATATAGCGGCCAGCACGTTTCACGGACTGGCCTCATCACCGGGCGGGAAAAATTTTCTCCCTGCCCGGTGCGCATCAAAAAAGGCGCATAGATTTTCCTATACGCCCTGACGCTGTTACTTTATTCAATTTTCTGCTGGTATTGTTACATCAAAAGGCGTTTCATGGATTGATAAGCTGATTTATAATATCCATATCGATATCCATGTCTATGCTGATGGGAGTAACTTCTACTTCCACGCTGTTTTCTACCACTTCGCCGTCTGGCGCTACCGCGGTAACGACAATCTCATGAACGCCCGTTTCATTAAATTCAACCTTTTTCTGCCATTCTGTTGTATTTTTTCTGAACAATTCCAATGTGTCCTCTTTACCGGACGCAAGATGCGCGGTAATGCTGACGGCATCCGTTTCAAAATTCAGTGTGGCAGTCATATCAATTTCCGTGCCGATACTAAAAGTGCTGTACTCCGGATATAAATATATCTCGTATACAGGTTCTGGTTCAGCTTCCCGCTCAGGTTCGGACTCAGGCATATTTGTAACAGTTTCCAAATCTGAATCCTGTTCTGCTTTTAATCTGTCTATCACCCCGGCAACGGATATGCCGCTGACTGCAACAAGCAGTGTGATAATAGCTATGATTATGGGCAGTTTGGATGACGTGCTTTTTTTAATCTCATTCACATTGCTTCCCATATCCTCTAACTTTTCGTTAGTGCGCTCTGTGTTCACTGCCACAGTCTGGCTGATTTCCCTGACTGCACTGATATCATCCTTCATACCATCCAGCTTCTCGTTCGTACATCCCGTATTCTCCGCAATCCGCTGAGTGCCCTCTTTCATCGCATCCAACGTATTTTTTAATTCCCTGTCCGTTTTCCTGTTTCTTCCCATCCGTATCACCTTTTCATATTTGACTTCCGAAAATAATACCAGCTTATAAACTTCTGCTTTCAGATAAATTATAACATTCAGGTTTTATCTTTACAATCTCACGCCCCTTTCTAATTCTTCCGTCTTTTCCGCTATTTTTGCTTCTTTTTTCATGCGCTGAAAAATCTTTTTTCTAATGCGCATGGAAAATTGATTTTGATATGGAGCCTGTCTTGAACAGGCTGAAGCACAATATTACGGTATATGCGCCCACCGACCACAGGGCGGAATGTAAATCTGCCGCCACCGCAACGCCGGATACGAGCACAGCATAGATTGCCACGCATACCATAATGAAAAATCCCTGAAAAGCAAGGGCGATAAGTCCTTTTAAATAATTCGTTCCGATTGTCCCCCACTCCCGGTTGGTAACTGTCGCTGCCGGGATTGGGGCAACTGACACATAAAGGTATATTTCAATCATGCGCCCGTACAGAATGACGGTGATAAGCACGGACATGATTTTCATGCAAAGGCTCACAATCATCGTTTCCAGACCGAGGCCGATAAGCTCCCCGATTCCCATCGTATCTATCTGGCTGTTGAACAGGGAAACAAGCGCTGCCTGTACGTCCAGGCTGGTCGAGCCTGATATGGAAGCCGACGCCTGTGACACAACATGGCTCCCCACATCGAATACTGCCATGACAATATCAAATGTCCTCGAAAGCAGCATGACCGCGACACACGCTTTGAACAGGAACCGGAAAAACAATCCCGTGTCAAAATCGTGCATATTGTTCTTGTCGATGACCATCGTAATCAGCTCATAAATCAGCACGAAACTGATTACCATGCCCGCTATGGGAATTATCACGTTTTCGGACAGTGTCCGCACCATGTTAAAAATCCCCGCATTCCATGCGCTCGGCGTCCGGCTGACTTCCCCCGCAATCGTACCGACCTTATTATTCACGTCGGTAAACATCGTATCGAAATTTGACAGAATCCAGCCTTTAAGCATATCCTTTATAAAGTCAGCGATTCTTTGAATAATGCCGCCCATATCTTATGAAAACAGGCTTGTAAGCTGT
>CAJTRL010000061.1 GCA_910578715.1 uncultured Lachnospiraceae bacterium
CTGTATACGCCTTGCTCACATGCTCCATCACAATTGCCATATCATTTGTAATACTGCCTGAGCGTCTTCTTGTTGCTGTATTTTTCAAAATTTCACTTATGAATATCGACGCAAAAATCCTCAATAAAATTCTCGCTAACCAAATCCAAGAACACATTAAAGCAATCATCCATGGACTAAGGCTGATCTTCAATAACAAAATAAATAACAGAAAGCCAACATTCACATGGAACTGGTTGACATAAGAATAAAATATTTAAAAGAAGACATCGGTCGTATTACCGAAGAAGAACAAAGAAAAATGGAGGAACTGCTTCCTCCATACTTTAAAAGACATCTGGGACTCGACTTCTTCCCCTTTATTGCCCAGGAAGGAGAGCGCATCATAGCCTCCGCCTTCCTGTTAATTACAGAAAATTACATTTCCATGAAATATTTTCTCCGTTAAATCACCAGCGCCTTTTTCGGGCAGACGGACGCGCATTTCCCGCATGCAATACATTTCTCATAGTCTATCACGGGCGCTTCAAAATCCTTCTGGCTCAGCGCGCCGACCGGACAGGCCTTCACCGCAGGACATTTATGGTTCTGCGGGCAGTTCTCTTTTCTGATTTCCAGTTTTCTTTCCATACCAATCATCCACTCCTTTTTACCAACAAATTCTTTCGCTTCTCCTGATAACTTCGATGCACATTCTTCCGTTATGGTAAGGGCATTTCCAGGGCTCCACAATCGGCTTGCCGCTCACGGACTTACCTTCTTTCGTCACATCCCAGAACCACTCGGAACCGGGCCTCTTATCAATGATATGCTCTTTGATAAAGTTCCATTCCGATTTCGCCGCCTCCAGGTATTCCTTTTTTTCCGGTGCCAGCTCGTAGCCATTCAAAAAACCGACAATCGTTTCCGCCTGTACCCACCAGATGCGGTTCGTATCGACAACGCCCTTTTCGCATTCATTGGCGAGGGAATGCCCGTCGAACGCCGTCCGGTAGACCTGTCCGGTCAAATCCAGAATAATCGGCAGCATTTTATCCGTATACTTCTGCTCTCCGAGAACGTCCGTTCCACGCCGGAGCAGCCAGGCTGTCTCGATATCGTGTCCATACGAATGCAAATCCAGTATGGAGCGCATCTGGCCGTCAAAAAAGACCTCCTGCCTGTGCAGCTTTGGGTTATAGACTTTCTCCGCAAAGGTATCGAGAATCCATTCCAGTCTTTTTTTCACCGCTTCCGCATGGCTGACGCGGTACAGCTCCGTGTAAGCCTCGAATACATGCAGCAACGTATTCATCGTTTTATCCGCAATCACACCGTTTTCGGAAAGTTTGTCGTTCTCTATCTCCACAAAATCCCTGTCGAACGCCTCTTTATAGCCGATTTCGTCCATACAGCGGTTTTCGATGATATGGAACAGGTCCATTGCCGTATTCAGCGCTTCTTCGTCGCCGGAAGCGTCATAATAAGAAGCCAGGGCGTAAATGGAAAAAGCCTGATTATAGGTATGTTTCGTCGTATCTTCCGGCGTGCCGTCGTACTTCACCGACCAGTAAACGCCGCCCTTTTCCCTGTCCAGACAATATTTCTGCATAAACGCATAGCCATGTCTCGCCTCGTCTAACAGACTTTCGTCTTTTAACAAAAGATAGGCGTTTGCAAAAAACCATGTAATCCGGCTGTTGAGAATGCAGCCCTTCACCGCCTTTTTATCCACCTTCAAATCATAATCCATGTAACCGTAATAGCCGCCGGATTCCTCATCCCGCATTGACTTCCAGAACGGAATAATGCAGTCCGTCAGATTTTTCCTGATTTCTTCTACCATCGAATCTCCATGTCCTTTCTTCTCCTGATAATTTATTTTCATTATATCTAATAAGCCCGGACAGTGCAAATCCCCTACATCTGCAGCTGCCGCAATTTATAAAACTCGCCCTTTTTCTCCATCAGCTCTTCATAAGTTCCGTATTCCTGTAAACCGCCCTTGCCGATGACCGCGATATGGTCGGCGTTCTTAATCGTGGAAAGGCGGTGTGCCACGATGAGCGTCGTCCGGTCTTTGACGAGCCGCTCCGTCGCCGTCTGAATTTTTTCCTCGGAAATGCTGTCGAGCGCCGAAGTGGCTTCGTCCAGAATCAGCACTTTCGGGTCTCTGATAAAGGCGCGTGCGATGGAGACCCGCTGCCTCTGTCCGCCGGACAGGTTGCCGCCCCGTTCCGTCACCCGCGTTTCCACGCCTTCCGGCATCTTTTCAATGACTTCTTCCAGATTTGCCGCGCGGATGATTTCCATCAGCCGTTCCTCGGAAATATCGTCTTTTCCGTATGTAATATTTTCCCGGATTGTGCCGGAAAAAAGAATCGGCGTCTGCGGCACGACCGCAATGTTTGTGCGGAAACTTTTCAGATTGATATTCTCCATGTCCTGGCCGTCAATCAGTACCCGGCCTCTGGTGGCATGCAGAAAGCCGATTAACATATTCAGAATGGTCGTTTTGCCCGCGCCGGACTCTCCGACGAACGCCACCGTCTCTCCCGCTTTGATTTTCAGGTTCAGATGCTCAAACACCGGTTTTTCCGCATTCGGATATTGGAATCCGGTATCTTCAAACGTTATCTCGCCCCGGACGGAAGGCAGTTTCTTCTTATTATGATAGTCCTCCACATCGTGGCAGAGCATCACGTCGCCGATGGAATCCACCGATTCGAGTCCTTTGGCGATGGTCGGAAGCAGCGTAATAATGGAAGAAACCTGTGCCACGATGGATGCAAAATACGTCTGGTACATAACCACTTCTCCCACGCTGATTTTGCCCTGGCTGGCCAGGAAACCTGTAAATCCAAGACACAATACCTGAAAAATCTGAAAAGCAGCCCAGCTGATGGACGAAAAATAGGACTGCACCATATCGAGACACAGACCGGAACTTGCCACATGATAAAGCTGATGCGCCATCTTATGGGTCTCTTTTTCCTCCAGCGCATGCGCCCTCGTAACGGGAATCATCTCTATCATTTCCATCACATGCACGGACGTCTCTTCCATATCTTTCCGAAACACCCGGTTATACCGTTTGATTCTGCCCTTAAACGCCGCCATAATGCAGACCGCTACCGGTATGGTCGCAAGGAAAAAGAAAAACACGGTCATGCTTTTTGCCACCACGACGCCGAAAGAAACGGCGATGTTCATGATGATGCTCAACAGCGAAATAAACGTCTGCTTCGATAAGGTTTCTATCTGTTCCACGTCCCGCATGATTTTGGACTGTAATCTTCCCGACTGCATCTCGGTATGATAGCTGATGGATAACTGCTGCAGGCGCCGTACAAGGGAACAGCGCAAATCGCGCTCCACATTCCGGATGGCCCTCGCATAAAATAATGTATAAAAATAATTCGTCAGGACATTCTGCGCGATGAGCACGACCATAATGCCCACCTGAACCGCAATTTTCTGCGCCGCATCCTCTCCCCGGCCCGTCGCGATATTGACAATGTTCGCCGTCACAATCGGCAGAACCCAGGCCGGAGAATGTTTGATGGCAAAAAAGAACACCGACAGAAAAAGTTCCAGATAATGTCCTTTATAAATGCCTATCAGCGTTCTTAAAGAATGATTTTTATTCCGTTTAAAAGTTTCCAGGAGCTTCTGCTCCGTCTCGTCCAAATCGGTGTCCGGGTGCAGACCGTACTGGGAGCCGTTTTTATCGTGCTTTTCGCTCTCCCGTCTTTTCTCTTTCTGATAAGTCCCGGAATGCTCATCTCCAGGCTGTTCTTTCGTCTTTCCCATATCCAGGCCTTTCCTCTCCTTTTTCCCCCGTTAAAAATAAAGTCTATGCCTGTAAAAAGATTCTGTCAAGAGGCTACGCCGAAAACTGCGCCATATAAAGCTGGTAATAAACGCCTTTTTTCGCCAGCAGTTCCTTGGCGTTTCCTTCTTCCACGATATGGCCGTCGTCTACCACGAAAATACGGTCGGCGTGCTGAATCGTGGAAAGCCTGTGGGCGATGACGAAGGAAGTCCTTCCTTTCAAAAGGTTCTCGATACCGCGCTGCACCAGGATTTCCGTTTTCGTATCAATACTGGAAGTTGCCTCGTCCAGCACGAGAATTTTCGGCATGGAAACCATCGTCCGTGCAAAGGCGAGCAGCTGCTTCTGTCCGATGGAAAGGCCGCCGCCCCGCTCCGAAAGCTCCGTATCGTACCCTTTTTCCAGCTTCATAATAAACTCATGGGCGTTGACGGCCTTCGCCGCCGCGATGATTTCTTCATCCGTCGCGTCCAGCTTTCCATAACGTATGTTATCTTTTATTGTGCCGGAAAACAGAAAATTGTCCTGGGTCATGATGCCCATCTGTCTGCGCAGACTTTCGATGGACACTTTTTTCACATCCCGCCCATCGACCAGCACTTTCCCCTCCTGAACATCGTAAAAGCGGCTGATAAGGTTGACGATTGTGGATTTCCCGGCCCCCGTGGGCCCTACCAGCGCGATAGTCTCCCCCGGCCGAATCCGAAAGCTCACGTCGTCCAGCACCTTTACCTTATCGTCATAGGAAAAACTCACATGCTCGAAGGTCACTTCCCCTGTGATTTCCGGCATTTCTTCTACGTCAGCCCCGTCCGCAATGGCCGGCGGCGTATCGAGAATCTCAAAAATCCGTTCCGCTCCGGCGATATTGGTAACGAGCTGGTTATAAAAATTGCTGATATTCTGAATCGGATGCCAGAACATCGACAAATAGGTGCTGAATGCGATAAACGTACCGACCGATACCTCATCCACGCCCAGAATCACGATTCCCGTAAAATACAGAAGAATACACCCAAGTCCCCAGGAAAAATCGATAACGGAGCCAAAGGCATCGCTCAGCCTGACCGCATCGATAAATGCACCTCTGTGCTCTCCAATCAGTTCGTCAAAGGTTTCTCTTGTCTCTTCCTGTGCATGAAAGCTCTGAATGACCCGGATGCCCGCCATGTCCTCGTGAATAAAAGCATTCAGGTTCGCGGACTTTTTTCGGAAAGTCTGCCAGCGCGGGTGCGCTTTTATTTCGATAAAAATCATCCCCGCCGCCATCAGGGGCAGCGAAAGCATGGAAGCGAGCGCAAGTTTCGGATTCTTATAAATCATAATTGCCACCACCGCAACAATCGTAAAACCGTCCGGTATCAGCGTTGTGACGCAGTTGGACAACACATTTTTCAGGGAATTGATATCCCCGATGATTCTTGACAGGATTTTTCCGGTGGGCCGGCTGTCAAAAAACTGGAAATCCAGCTTCTGAATATGCGTGTACAGCTCCTGTCGTATCGTCAGAAGAATCCGGTTGCAAACCTTCGCCATAATGTACATCCGCAGTTTGATAACCACCACAAGCAGAAGATTCAGCACGAGCGCCACAAGCAAAAGCCGGTACAGTCCATGCACATCTCCCACCGCGATGTGCTCGTCAATGGCCGCTTCCATAATCAGCGGATTTAACAGGCTGACTACAACGCCGTAGCCCATAATCAGCAAAACACAGATAATCTGCCACCGATAAGCGAGCAGATAGGAAAAAAGCCGCTTCAATGTGCTTATTTTGCTTCGTTCCACACTTTTTTCATCGTCTTTATAGGAATTGACCGCCATAGTCTACGCCTCCTTTCTTTCCAGAACATCCCCATACTGGGCCTGATATGTCTCATAATACAGGCCCTTCCCGGCGAGCAGGCTCTCATGCGTTCCCCGCTCCGCGATGCTGCCGTCCTGAAGTACCAGAATTTCATCCGCACTGCGCACCGCGCTGATACGGTGGGCAATGATGATTTTCGTTGTGCCCGTCAGCGTTTTCAACGTTTCCTGTATCAGATGCTCCGTTTCCATATCCAGCGCGGAAGTGGAATCGTCCAGAATCAGAATCGGGTCTTTCTTGGCTAACGCCCGCGCAATGCTGATGCGCTGCTTCTGACCGCCGGAAAGTCCGACGCCCCGCTCCCCGATGACCGTATCGTACTGTCCTTCCATCCGCTCGATAAAACCGCTCGCCTGGGCGTCCGTCGATGCCTTCCGCACCGCCGGATAATCCGTCGTGCTCTTTTTACCCAGCTTAATATTTTCGTTAATCGTATCGGAAAATAGGAATACATCCTGTGTCACGCTGCTGATATTCGTCCGCAGCTGTTCCAGTGAAAGCTGCCTGATGTCCACGCCGTCGATGGAGATTGTGCCGCCCGTCGCGTCATACATACGCTGCAAAAGCTGCACGATAGAAGTTTTGCCCGCTCCGGTCGCCCCCATGATGCCCAGCGTTTTCCCCGGCTCCAGCGTAAAGGAGATATCATGCAGAATTTCGTACATATCCGCTTTGTGAAAAGAAACCCTGTCGAAACACACCTTCCCCTGAACTTTTTCCAGAACGACCGGATTTTCGGCTTCCCGGATGCTCGGCTTTTCCTGATATATTTTTTTGATTTTCTTATTGGAAGCAACCGCCGAGGAAAAGCTGTTCGTCAGCCAGCCGAGCATTTCCATCGGCCATACGATATTGTTGGAATACTCTACAAACGCCGTCATTTCTCCCAATGACATCTCTCCCGCGATGACAAACCGACCGCCGACCAGTATAGTCAATATCGGCAGCAGCTTTGACACGACCGAAAAATATGGGTCATATTTCACAAACAGTTTCGACTGCTTCATGTTCAAATCATAATATCTCTGATTGTGCGAAAGAAACTTCCCGATTTCAAACTTTTCTCTCGCAAAAGCCTTGACCGTCCGCACGCCCGCCAGATTTTCTTCCGCCACCGTATTCAGGGCCGCGTTCTCCTCGCTGATTTCCTCATAGACCGTGCCCAGCTTTTTCTCCATAATGACCGCAATCGTTCCGCAGAAAATCATTGCCGCCGTCGGTATTAATGCCAGCTTCCAGTTCAGCATATACATGCAGACGAGCACAATGCCCGTATGATAAAATACTTCAATTAACAGCATCCCCACGAATCCCAGCGCATCCCATATGATGTCGATATCCTCTTTGACGCGGGCCATCAGTTCTCCCGTGTTGGTCCGGTCAAAAAAATCCGCGCTCAGCGACTGAATATGTATGAACAAATCCCGGCGCATCTGGGCCGAAATTTTGGAACCCACCCGGTCAAAGGTAAATTCTTTCACATACTGGAACGTGCATCTTCCCAGACCGATGCCAAGAAATCCGAGCAGCAGATATTTTAGTTTTCCCATATTTCCGCCAACGATAACGTCATCCACAACGGACTTCGTCAGCCGCGGCGCCATCATGTCGAGCGTTACCGCAATCAGAAGCGAAACGACCGCCAGCAGATATGGTATTTTATTTTCCCAGATATAAGTTGATATTTTTTTCATTCCCTTATGATGTCTCCTTTTTAGTCTTTGTTCCACAACGCAAAAAACAGCCGCTGCTGAAATAGCCGCGACTGTTCGTTTCATACGCATTCTCATTATCTATTATCCGGTTCCGTCCGTTCCCGCTTCCCCGGCATTTTTACCTTTCCAGACATTTTCGTCTTTTCAGGCATTCGCCTTTACCGGTTCACGAAAACCGATGGACAATCCGAATAAAATACGGAGGCCATTTCATGATTTCCCACTTTGTTCTGTTTTGCACTGAATCCGAATCCGGACTCTTTTATCCGCTCTAACTCAAAACGTGTAAACATACTCATGACCTCCTTTCCTAAAATTCTAAAAATCTTGTTTATCTGCAACGTACTTGCTATCATAAAGGATTATGATGGAAAAGTCAACCACTCTTTTCCAAAAAACAAAAAATTGTTTCAACTGGGGCGAGGTGCGGTATGGGAGGGGCGTGCCATGTATTCCATAAGGCACCCCTATGAGGATGTCGGTACTTGGCGAAGTCCTTTTGAGCCTAGTACCGCAACGCCCGAAGTGGAGCGAAAGCGCGGTGCCGTTGGAATACATGGCACGCCCCTCCCATACCGCACCTCGCCCCGCTTTTCTTTATTTCTCCATCTTCCAGAAAGCCGCGCTGTACGGCTTAAGTTCGCTTCCTCCGCCAAAGTCATGTTTTTCCCCGCTGATTAAGTCAACCGCCATGCCGCATCCCGCGTCAAAATGCGCCGTATAGCTTTCGCTGTCCGCATTGATGGCAACGAGGACGCGCTCGTTTTCCGATTTTCTTTCAAAAATGCACTGTTTATTGGTCAGGACAACGGAACGGAATGCGCCGTAGTTTAAAGCCTCCGATTCCTTTTTTGCCTCCGCCAGCGCATGAATAAAGTCACACAGCTCATTCCACTCCGGCTCCGCAAAGCAGGCCCGTAACGCCGGGTCGCCTTCGCTCTTATGTGCCTTCGCTCCCCACTCACTGCCATAATATACACAGGGAATCCCCGGCATGCCGAAGCAGAGCGCATAAATCAGCGGCAGATGCTTCTCATTGGTCAGAATGCTCGCGATTCTCGTCACATCATGGTTATCCACAAAGGAAAACATATGCTTTCCACGGTACAATGTCCAGTTCTCCGGACCGAACTGCCGCAGCAGCGAATGGATGATTTCAAACATATTCATGCTGTTAAAGCTGGAAAACAGCCCTTTATAGCATTCATAATTCGTAACGGAATGCAGCATGTCATCGTTCATCCACTGATTATAATCGCCGTGCAGCGTTTCCCCAAGCAGAAAGAAATCCGGTTTCAGGCCGTTGCAAAAGCCGCGCAGTCTGCGCAGAAAATCTTTATCGAGGCAGTACGCCACGTCCAGTCTCAGCCCGTCGATATCAAACTCCTCCACCCAGCCCTTTATGCTGTCGAAAATATGGCTGATAACGTCCTCATGGCGCAGATTCAGTTTCACCAAATCGTAGTTGCCTTCCCATCCTTCATACCACAGGCCGTCGTTATAATTGGAATTGCCGTCAAAACTGATATGAAACCAGTCTTTGTAAGGAGAATCCCACCGCTTCTGTAAAACGTCCTGAAAAGCCCAGAATCCTCTTCCCACATGATTGAATACGCCGTCCAGAACCACTTTGATGCCATTCTCATGCAGATTTTGGCAGACTTGCGCAAAATCTTCATTCGTTCCGAGACGGCAGTCTATCTTATGATAGTCCCTCGTATTATAGCCATGCGTATCGGACTCAAATACCGGGGAAAAATAAACCGCGTTGATTCCCAGCTGCTTCATATGCGGAATCCATTCGTTCACCTTCTGTATCCGGGATTCCAATACGCCGTCATTCTCAAAAGGCGCTCCACAGAATCCCAGCGGATATATTTGATAAAAAACACTTTCATAAGCCCACATTCTTTTTTCCTCTTTTCACATTTTCTGATTTGTCTTTTTCTAATTTGCCACGGGAAAAGTATAGCACATTATGATACAAATAGGAATAAAAAGATTTATTGACCAGACCAGTATTCTTTTTTTCCAAAATATTTGGTTGACCGACTTATCCACAGCTTTTCTGACGATTTTGTAGGAAAAGCTGCGAAAAAGAGAGAGAAATCCCCAAAATCCACAGAGTTATCCACATATGACATGTGTGTCATCCATTTATGACTCATCCTTCATAGTTAGACAATTCCATCAAAACAGTAAAATATTCTATACATTCCACTCCGAAATAGTATAAAATAATAAGAAGAAAGTGTTGGAAGAACATCGTATAAAGATGAAAGAAAGGAAGGTAACACCCATGATAAAACTCGGTTCCCATGTCAGCATGAGCGGCAGAGAAATGCTGCTCGCATCCGCAAAAGAGGCGGTTTCTTACGGCGCCGATACCTTCATGGTCTACACCGGAGCGCCTCAGAACACGAAACGGAAAGACATCTCCGCCCTGATGACAGAGTCGGCCTGGGCCTATATGAAGAGCCATCACATACAGGAATTTGTCGTTCATGCGCCTTACATTATCAATTTGGCCAACTCGGTCAATCCTGAAACATGGCAGCTTGCGGTAGAGTTTCTCGCTTTGGAAATAGAGCGCACCAAAGCGATGGGCAGTCAGGTTCTGATTCTCCATCCCGGTTCCCATGTGGGCGCCGGCGTAAAGGTCGGTATTGACCGAATCGCTCAAGGGCTGAACGAAGTGCTGACAGCCGACTCCTGTTATATTGCGTTGGAAACAATGGCCGGAAAAGGCTCTGAAATCGGGCGCAGCTTTGAAGAGCTTGCCGCCATTTACGATAAGGTAACCCATAATGGAAAACTGCGCGTATGTCTGGATTTATGCCACTTAAATGACGCCGGATATGATGTAAAAAACGATTTCGACGGTGTCATTGACCGGTTTGATAAATTACTTGGAAAGCAAAACGCGGCGGTCATTCACGTCAACGACAGCAAAAATGAATGCGGCGCGGCCAAAGACCGCCATGCCAACATCGGTCAGGGAACAATCGGCCTTCCCGCCCTCCGTTATGCCGTACACCATCCCGCTTTCCCCGACCTCCCGAAGATTCTCGAAACGCCCTACATACCGTCCCCCGAAGATGCGGCCAAAAAAGTCCCGCCCTACAAAGAGGAAATTCAGATGCTGCGGTAGGTTATTTTTCTGCTGAAAGCGGCGGCCGGAGGGCATGGAGGTATGCAGAACATAAACGATTACATTCGTGTAAAGTCTCTGTAAGGGTGTGGCGCATGTATTCCAAAAGGAGCCCCTTCGAGAATGCCGGTACTTGGCGAAGTATTTTTGAGCCTAGTACCGATAGCATCAACAGAAAATTTACTTCGTAAATTATCTGTAGTGGAGCGAAAGCGCGGCGACGTTGGAATACATGCGCCACACCCTTTACGTCTTCAGCGCATTATATCTTTCACAGCCACTCATCCCAGAACCGCTCCACCCTTTTTGCCGCCTGGGATATCGTAATCACCTCATAATTGCTCCATTCACGCGGGAAAAGCCGCTGATAGGAGGCGTTCAGGAAACGCTCGTCAAGCAGGGCAACGATACCCACGTCATCCATCGTGCGGATAACGCGCCCCGCCGCCTGTAATACTTTATTCATGCCCGGATAGCGATAGGCATAGTCGAAGCCGTTCTCACCCCATCCGTCAAAATACTTTTTCAGAATTTCTCTCTCGTTACAAACCTGGGGCAGACCGGTTCCGACGATAATCGCACCAATCAGACTGTCCTTCTTCAAATCAATCCCTTCGCTGAAAATACCGCCCATCACACAGAAGCCAATCAGAATCTTTTCATCCTCTTCCTCGATATCCATATGAATCACTTCCGATAAGTCAAAGTCCTCATTTCCGATAAAGCGCCCAAGAAACTCTTCCCTGGAGCGCTCGTTCATATAATCTTCCTGGAGAATGCACTCCATCTGCCCGGTAGCAAAATATTCCATGAAGCAGTTATACACCTGTCTTAAAAAGGCGTGGGAAGGGAAAAAAACCATATAATTTCCATGCCTGTTTTTTACGATTTCATGGATATAGGAGGCGATATTGTAATATTCCATTTCGCTCCGTCTCGTGTATTTGCTCGTCACATCGCTCCCGATATAGAGTCCTCTTTTTTCCGGCCTGAAAACGGACTTCGCATAGACCTCATAATCTCCTTCTTCCGCACCCAGCAGCGTCTTGTAATACTGAATCGGCAGAAGCGTGGCGGAAAAAAGAATCGTACTGCGTCCACGCATCATACATTCCTGTAAATTCTTCGAAGGGTTGACGCAGAACAGCTTCAAAATAAAGCTCCCGTCCGATTCCATCTCGGAATAAGTCACATAATTTTCATCCACAAGCTCATATATGCTTAAAAAATGAGACACCTCGAAGTAAAATTCCAGAACCGCCTTCCGCACCGGGCTTTCTTCGTTATCTTCCAGATAATCCTCCATGGCGCTGTTCAGCCGGCCGAGCGCCAGCGCAAAAGAAGAAATGGAGGTCTCCACCCGGTACCCTTCGCATTCCTTTTTTAACGCAAGCATTTCCTTATTGCACCGCTCGAGCTGCTTCACCAATGCGGGAGCCTGTTCCTTCACTTCCTTTTTCAGCTGTAAAAAATCTTCCTTGCGCAGAACCGCGCTGTACATCTCCCGGCCCCGCTCCACCAGATTATGCGCCTCATCAATCAGAAACAGATATTCCCCGCTGTTCCCTTCCGCAAAAAAACGCTGTAAATACACATGCGGGTCAAATACATAATTATAATCGCAGATAACCGCATCCGAAAAAAGACTCATATCAAGGCACATTTCAAAAGGACAGACCCGGTATTTGAGCGCAAATTCCTCTATCTTTTCCCTGTGGAAACTGTCGGACTGCGTCAGAAGCGCATACATGGCCTCGTTGATTCGGTCATAGTGTCCTTTGGCATAGGGACAGGCTTCCGGATTACATTCCATCTCTTCCTGAAAACAGATTTTCTCCTTTGCCGTCAGAATCACCGTTTTAAACTGAAGCCCATGATTCCGCAATAGCTGAAACGTGTCCTCCGCGACCGTTCTCGTTATCGTTTTGGCCGTCAGATAAAAAATTTTCTCCAAAAGTCCCTCTCCGACCGCCTTTACCGCCGGAAAAACCGTGGAAATCGTCTTTCCGACACCTGTCGGCGCTTCGATAAACAGCTTCCGTTTATGATAAATCGTCCGGTACACATAGGAAGCCAGTTCCTTCTGTCCTTCCCGGTATTCAAAGGGAAATGACAATGCCTTGATGGAAGCCTGTCTGACTTCTTCCCATGCAAAACGGTAGTCCGTCCATTTTTTGTACTGCTCCATCACGCTGTCAAACCATGCCTGTAACTCTTCAAGCGTATAGTTATAGTGGAAATAACGAAGTTCTGCGCCGCTCAAATCTGCCATATCGGCCATTTCCAGCTGGCAGTAAGTCATTCTGACGCCAATGGACTGCAGTCCGTTCTGCACCGCATAAATATAGGCATAGCATTTTGCCTGTGCGAGATGTACCGGAACGGCTTCTTTCATCTTTGCCAGGTCATGATAGGTGCCTTTGATTTCGTCAATCGTCACGGAAACGCGCTTCGATACAGAATCAGGTGCAGAATCCGATGCAGAATCGGTTCCTTTTTCTTCTGTCATCTCTTTTTCTTCTATAATAGTATTTTCTGCTATAATAATACCGTCCGCCCGGCCTTCGATGAGGACGTCATACTTCTCCGTTTCATACCGGTAACGCAGACTGACTTCCGCATGATAATCCGCGCCCATTTTCCGCTGTATCATCCGATGAATACGGCCGCCCGCCTGCATGGCGTCCGGTGAAGAAGCCCGTCTGTTATCGATATCGCCGGAGCGCAGAATAAATTCCACCAGACTTCTGACCGAAATCCGAATTTCCATAAAAAGCGTTTCCTTTCTTTCTCTATCATTACGATGTGGGATTGCCGCGCCACCCACAGCAGCATGATTTCTCTGGCGGTGGCCCTGGAAAGGCGCCGGTCCTTAGTGAAAAAGGCGCTCTGCGCCTTTTGAACTTAGTACCGCTGCTGCCTTTCGCGGAGCGGGAGCGTGCCACCAAAGAGAAACATGCTGCTGCGGGTGGCGCGGCAATCCCATACCAGCACATTATTTAAACAAAAAACTCCCTACTAAGATAGTACGCTATCTTAAATAGGGAGTCAATAAAAGCATCCGCTTAGTATTCCTCTTTACACAGTCCGCATGACCGTTCCGCGCGTCTTTAGCATGCTACTGCAAATTTCTGAAGGTACTGGTCAAATTCTCTGTCGTAACCGTTACAGGTTACCGTCAGAATCTGGTCGAAGTTCAGCCCGAATACACCAAGTATGGATTTGGCATCTACTATGAAACTGTTGTAGGAAATATCTACATCGAACATACACTTGGTAGCTGCTGATACAAATTCTCTTACTTCATCCGGTCTTAACTTAATTCTGTGTTGCATCATCATAAACACCCTCCTTTTTTGGTTTTCTTTGCTGCAATCCGGTAGGAAATCGTTTTCCTTTCACTTGTTGAGATGATTATACTCCATTCATTCCATTTGTAAAGCACGAATTATTGTCTTTAAAGGTTCGACAATTTCTTCAATTTGACATTCTGCCAAATATGCGCCCACCGGCACTTTTTTCTTTGTCGATTATGTCAATTATTCATTCACGGCTTTATCGGAAGAAAGCGCATTTTTTTCACTTTTTGACAAATTCAACCATATATTCTTGGAACCTCAGAGGAAGCATTTGCTGTTGAAGTTTTAAATTTTTGCGCTCTTTGATGGCAATTGTCTGGCAGAACATGGTAAAAAGCTCCTGATACTGCTCTTCCTTCTCAGACATCATAAGCTCCTCATCCGCCTTTCGTTCCATTCCCGATACCAGATACCACTCTTTTCCGGCCGGATGCACGCCGTACAGCTCCCGTTTTTCATCATAAATGATGAAATTTTCCAGAGGAAGTCTGTCTGCAAAATGCGGCATCAAAAAGGAAACGACATTGCATTTAGCCCCGATTTTGGAATATAAAATCCCCTGTTGCAGCTCCTGGAAACGAATAAACTCCAACAGGCGGTGAATTTCGTTTGCTGCACATCTGGACAATCGAAATACCATATCAACATAAGGATTCATGGAGTTTTCCATAACACGTCTGCCTCTTCCGTTCGTGATGCCGTCCACCACTGTCTGATAGACCGCCTGGCCTTTTTCGGATTCTTCCGTCGCAAGCGCCCTGCAGATACTCATGTAGGTATCTGTTCCCAGACGTTTCTGGATGGTTTCCGCTACTTTTTTAGTTTTGACCGAATCCGGTGTAATATACAGATAGGACGCAAATAAACGAAGATTTTCTTCTTCGCCGATTTGAATATGAAGATGCTCATGCCCCTCCCTGAAAGCATAGGCATCATAAATCCCTGTAAAAACGCCCTCGATGGAATCTTCACAGATTAAATATTTTTCTTCCGCCATGGCAGCCTCCTTATCACCATACAAATGACCTGCTTTGCAAATGACTTCCTTCGCAAATGACTTGCTTCGCAAGTCAGAAATTCTCCACATCGTTCTATGAAAACAAACTCATCTGCTCATACTGCATCCCGTCCTGTGAAAAAAGCTGCCTTTCCTTCCGGTTCGCAAGGTTCTGATAGGTCAGGTTCCTGACGATATAGTTTTCTTCTATTTTGGTCGGATACATCATTTTTCCGTTACAGGTGATAAAATACAGGGCGCGCTTCAAAACGACGCCGATTTTCTTCAAATCTTCAAAGTTCAGTCTGCCGAACCTCCTGGCGGCAACAATACGCCTGGCGCTTTTTACGCCTATGCCGGGTACACGGAGCAGCAGACGATACTCCGCCCGGTTAATCTCCACCGGAAACTGTTCCAGGTGCCGGACCGCCCAGTCCGCCTTCGGGTCTATCATCATATTGAAATTAGGCCGTTCCTCCGTCAGCAGTTCATCCACGGTAAAATCATAATACCGCAGCAGCCAGTCCGCCTGATACAGCCTGTGTTCCCGAAGGAGCGGCGGACCGCCGGGCAGCGCCGGAAGGTCTTTATCCTGATTCACATTGACGAAAGCCGAATAATAGACCCTTTTTAAGGAAAATTTCTGATACAGGCTTTCCGCCACCGCCATGACCTGATAATCGCTTTCCGGTGTGGCGCCGACAATCATCTGTGTGGACTGTCCGGCTTCGCAGAAACGCGGCGCATGGTCGTATAAGACCAGTTCATTGCGGCTCTGGACAATGCCGTTCTGTATCAGTTTCATCGGTCTTAAAATCGTTTTCCGGTGCTTGTTCGGCGCCAGTTTCCGTAAGCTCTCCGCCGTAGGAAGCTCCAGATTGACGCTCATCCGGTCCGCCAGAAATCCCGCCCGCTGTATCAGCGCGGCATCCGCCCCCGGAATGGCCTTGACATGAATATATCCCTGGAAGTTATGGACTGTCCGCAGCTTATAAATGGTCTGACAGATAAGCTCCATCGTATAGTCCGGGCTGTATAAGATGCCGGAACTTAAAAACAGACCTTCTATATAATTGCGGCGGTAAAATTCCATCGTCAGCTCGCAGACTTCATCCGGTGTAAAAGAAGCACGCGGCACGTCATTTGAGCATCGGTTCATGCAGTATTTGCAGTCGAAGATGCACTCGTTCGTAAACAAAATTTTCAGGAGCGAAATGCACCTTCCGTCCGCCGCAAAGCTATGGCATAGTCCGGATGCTACTGTATTGCCGATGCCCTTCCCGTCCCCGCTCCTGGACGAGCCGCTGGAAGAGCACGAAACGTCATACTTGGCCGCGTCCGCCAGAATATTCAGTTTATCCATTATCGACATCGTCGGTGCAATCCGCATTTCCATTCTTAATCTTCCCATCGGCCCTTAATTTAGAACGTGTGTTCTTATTGGAATTTTATCTTATCATATCTTTTCCCGAAATGCAACCATTTTGTGAACATTTGTTCTGTCATCTGTATCCGTCCAGCCTTCGTGAGGAAAGAGCATCATCTCTTTCCTCACAGAGGCTGAACTGCTAATTCTTTATTGACGAACCCTTCCCCCTTGCATATAATACAGAATAGATTATCTGCAATGTATGCCTGTATACCGCATATATATAGAAATCATAAAATGAATAGGAATCGGAATAAGATAAGCAAGAATGGAGGATATTATGAATAACTTAATCATCCCGGAAAACTACCGCTCCGCGCTGAATCTGCACGATACCCAGATTGGCATCAAGACGGTAAAAGACTTTTTTCAGAACTTACTGGCAGAGCGTCTGCACCTGTTGCGCGTCTCCGCGCCGCTCTTCGTTGACCCGGCTTCCGGTCTGAACGACAACTTAAACGGTGTGGAACGTCCGGTCGTTTTCGGTATCAAAGAACAGAACGACTCCCCGGCGGAAATCGTGCATTCTCTGGCGAAATGGAAGCGGTTTGCCTTGCAGAAATACGGTTTTTCCTATGGAGAGGGTCTCTATACGGATATGAGCGCCATCCGCCGCGACGAGCAGACCGACAACATTCATTCCATCTATGTAGACCAGTGGGACTGGGAAAAAATCATTTCCAGAGAGGAGCGCACGCTGGATTTTCTGAAAGAGACGGTGCGCGCCGTATACAAGGTGCTGCGCAAGACGGAAAAATATATGGCGATTCGTTACGATTACATAGAGGAAATTCTGCCTCATGATATTTTCTTTATCACGACCCAGGAGCTGGAGGACCTTTACCCGGACGTTTCCCCGAAACAGCGGGAGTATTATATTACGAAGGAAAAAGGAGCCGTCTGCATCATGCAGATAGGCGATTTACTCTCGTCCGGCGAAAAGCACGACGGCCGCGCGCCGGACTATGACGACTGGGCGTTAAACGCGGATATTGTCGTATACTATCCTGTTCTGGATATCGCGCTGGAGCTTTCCTCCATGGGCATCCGCGTTGACAGGGATTCTTTGCTCAGCCAGCTGGAAAAGGCGGGTTGTCCGGAAAGAGCGGAACTTCCTTTCCAGAAAGCGGTGTTAAACGACGAAGTTCCGCTGACTGTCGGCGGCGGCATCGGGCAGTCCCGTATCTGTATGTTCTTCCTTAGAAAAGCGCATATCGGCGAGGTACAGTCTTCCCTTTGGCCGGAAGAAGTCACAAAAGAAGCGCTGGCCCATGGAATACAGCTGTTATAAAAAAATTATGTTTAATAATTATTAAAAGAATAATATTATGCTAAATAATATAAGAAACTCCGCGAACCGGAAGTGTCAAAACCCCCGCGCTGTTAAAGCAGTCACGGGGGTTTTTGCACGCTACGAAAATAATATTACCGGTACGCGTTCAGCATCAGGCTCAAATATCACAGACAAACGCATGCCTATTACTGAATATACAGATTCGAATATCCCATCAGACTTTCGTCCACTTCTCTTGCACACTCTCTGCCCTGTCGGATGGCTTTGACCACAAGGGACTGTCCGGTGTGCATATCGCCCGCTGTGAAAACATTGTCCACACTGGTCAAAAAAGCGCCCGGTGCCGTTTTGACGTTGGTGCGTCCGTCCAATTCTACCTTAAAAGCGTCCGTCACATATTTCTGACTTCCGAGGAATCCGGCCGCAATCAGGACGATATCGGCTTCCAGCGTTTTCTCGGAGCCGGCCTTTTCTTTCATTGTCATGCGGCCTGTGGCGCTGTCCTTTTCCCAGGAAAGCCCGACGATTTTCACGCCTTTCAGATTTCCTTCTTTATCCTTGAGGAACTCCTTGACGGTGGATTCATAGATGCGCGGGTCATGACCGTATAGCGCAATCGCCTCTTCCTGGCCGTAATCGGTCTTGCAGATTTTGGGCCATTCCGGCCAGGGATTGTTCTGCGCCCGCGCATCCGGCGCTTTGGGCATCATTTCTATCTGTGTTACCGATTTTGCGCCATGCCGGATAGCCGTACCGACACAGTCATTTCCTGTATCACCGCCGCCGATGATAACCACATGTTTATTTTTCGTGTCCACATATTTTTTATCTTTAAATGCAGAATCCAACAGGCTTTTCGTATTTTGACCCAGAAAGTCAACCGCGAAATAAATTCCTTTCGCATCCCGTCCGGGCGCGTCGATATCGCGGGGATTGGATGAACCGCAGGCGAGCACGACGCGGTCAAACTCTTTTAACAGTTTTTCGGCTTTCATATTTTTGCCGATATCCGCGTTCGTGACAAAAGTCACGCCTTCCTCTTCCATGATTTTGATTTTCCGCTCGATGATGTGTTTTTCCAGTTTCATATTCGGAATGCCGTACATCAGAAGACCGCCGACCCGGTCGGAACGCTCGAATACCGTTACCAGATGTCCTCTCCGGTTCAGCTGGTCGGCCACCGCGAGACCGGAAGGCCCGCTTCCCACGACCGCCACTTTTTTACCCGTCCTCGTTTCCGGCGGATTTGCCGCCGCATAGCCTTTTTCATAGGCATTCTCAATTATCGCATATTCGTTTTCTTTGGTAGCGACAGGCTCCCCGGTCAGGTTACAGGTACATGCCGCCTCGCACAGCGCCGGGCACACTCTGGATGTAAATTCCGGGAAATTATTCGTTTTTTTCAGGCGGTTATAGGCCTGTTCCCAGTTTCCCGTATAAACCAGGTCGTTCCATTCGGGAACCAGATTGTGCAGCGGACAGCCCGATGTCATTCCGCACAATGTCATGCCCGACTGGCAGAACGGAACGCCGCAGTCCATACACCGCGCCCCCTGTAACTGCTGCTCCTCCCTGGAAAGGTGTTCGTGAAACTCGTTAAAATTTTTAATCCGCTGTTTCGGGCTTACATCCGTTGAAACTTTACGCTCATATTCCAAAAATCCCGTAGGTTTTCCCATGATATTCTCCTCCATTCTCTTGACAACCTCTCTTTCGCAGAATGGCTCTTCAAAGACATTCTGCAAGGAATGATTTTGAGTTTCCCAGGTGCCGTCCTATGGCGCCATAGAAACTCTTCATTCCATATTATCGCTCATAAAAAGCCTCTATCTGGGCCTGTTCCGCGCTGAGGCCTTTTTCCTCCATCTGAACGATTAACTTCAGCATGCGCTCATAGTCATGGGGAATGATTTTCTTGAACTTCGGCAGATATTCTCCGAAATGCTCCAGAATTTCTTTTCCTTTGACCGAATTGGTATAGGCAACATGTTCCTTAATCATTTCTTTCAGTTCCAGAACGTCATATTTGGAAGTCATTTCATAGGAAGATACCATCTCCTTATTGACCTTTGTGTACAAATCGTTGTTTTCATCCAGGACATAGGCGATGCCGCCGCTCATGCCCGCCGCAAAATTCTTGCCGATGGAGCCGAGCACAACCACCCGGCCTCCGGTCATATATTCACAGCCGTGGTCTCCCACGCCTTCCACAACCGCCAGCGCGCCGGAGTTGCGCACGCAGAACCGCTCGCCCGCCACACCGTTAATAAACGCCTTGCCGGAAGTCGCGCCGTAAAGAGCCACATTGCCGATGATGATGTTTTCATCCTGTTTGAAGCGGGAACCCTGGGGAGGATAAACAATCAGCTTGCCGCCGGAAAGCCCTTTCCCGAAATAATCGTTGGAATCTCCCACCAGTTCCAGGGTCAGCCCTTTCGGAATAAAAGCGCCGAAGCTCTGGCCGCCGGAGCCGTTGCACAGAATCCGGTAAGTGTCTTCCTCCAGCGCGTCCCCGAATCTTCTCGTAATCTCGGAGCCGAGAATCGTTCCGAAAGTACGGTCGGTATTGGAAACATCCACTTCCAGACTGCGTTTCGCGCCGCTCTCCATCGCTTTTGCCAGCTGTTTTAACAGCACTTTCTCATCCAGCGTCTTTTCCAGACCGAAATCATAAACCTGTTTCGGGTCAAAAATCACCTTTTGTCCGCTCTTTTCATAGGGATTGGATAAAATCATGCTCAAATCGATTTTCTGCTGTTTTTCTGGCAGATTTTCTTTCACTTTCAGCAAATCCGTCCGGCCCACCAGTTCATCCACGGTCCGCACGCCCAGTAAGGACATATATTCCCGCAGTTCCTGAGCGATGAAGCGCATGAAGTTTTCCACATATTCCGGTTTTCCCCGGAAATTCTTCCGCAGCTCCGGGTTCTGCGTCGCCACGCCCACCGGGCAGGTATCCAGATTGCAGACGCGCATCATGACACAGCCCATCGTTACGAGGGGCGCCGTCGCAAAACCGAACTCTTCCGCACCGAGAATTGCCGCAACTGCCACGTCTCTTCCGCTCATCAGCTTGCCATCCGTCTCGATGCGCACTTTGTTGCGCAGGCCGTTCTGAATCAGCGTCTGATGCGTCTCCGCCAGTCCAAGCTCCCAGGGAAGACCCGCGTTATGAATGGAACTTCTGGGCGCCGCGCCCGTGCCGCCGTCATAGCCCGATACGAGAATCACCTGTGCGCCCGCTTTGGCAACGCCCGCCGCTACGGTACCCACGCCCGCTTCTGAAACGAGCTTGACGGAAATTCTCGCCCGCTTGTTGGCATTTTTCAGGTCATATATCAGCTGTGCCAAATCCTCAATCGAATAAATATCATGATGAGGCGGCGGAGAAATCAGGCTTACGCCCGCCGTGGAATGCCTTGTTTTCGCAATCCAGGGATATACTTTTCCGCCGGGCAGATGCCCCCCTTCTCCCGGTTTCGCGCCCTGTGCCATTTTAATCTGAATTTCCTGGGCGCTGTTTAAGTATTCGCTGGTGACGCCGAAACGTCCGCTCGCCACCTGTTTAATCGCAGAACACCGGTTCAGGCCGTCCGCGCCGACAGTCAGCCTTTCTTTATCCTCCCCGCCTTCGCCGGAATTGGATTTACCGTGCAGACGGTTCATCGCAATTGCCATCGTCTCATGGGCTTCTTTGGAAATGGAGCCATAGGACATTGCACCTGTTTTAAACCTTGTGACAATCGTGTCAACACTCTCTATTTCCTCTAACGGCACGGGATTCTTCGCATAATTGAAATCCATCAGTCCTCTGAGTGTCTTAATGCTCTCCTCGTTATTGACCGCTTTGGTATACTGCTTGAACAATTCATAATCGCCGCGTCTCGTAGACTCCTGGAGTAAATGAATCGTCTCGGGATTATAAAGATGTTCGTCCGCTCCGCTGCGCATTTGGTGATGTCCCGGGTTATCCAGCGCCAGGTCCGTTGATAGACCGAGTGGGTCAAAAGCCATCGAATGAAGCGCGTCCACTTCTTTTTCGATATCTTTCAGGGTAATGCCCCCGACGCGGCATACCGTATTGGTAAAATATTTATTGATAACCTCTTTGTCAATGCCGATTGCCTCAAAAATTTTGGAACCCTGGTAGGACTGTATCGTGGAAATCCCCATCTTGGAAGCAATTTTGACAATCCCATGTAATATTGCGTCGTTATAGTCGTTGACCGCCGCATAATAATCTTTATCCAGCATATGATTATCAATCAGTTCCCGGATGCTCTCCTGGGCCAGGTAAGGATTGATTGCGGAAGCCCCGAAGCCCAGCAGCGTCGCGAAATGATGCACTTCCCGCGGCTCCGCCGATTCTAAGACAATGGCAACGCTCGTTCTTTTCTTCGTATTGACAAGATGCTGCTGCAGCGCCGATACCGCCAGCAGAGAAGGAATCGCCACACGGTTCTCATCCACGCCCCTGTCGGACAATATCAGGATGCTGACGCCGCCCCGGAACGCCCTGTCAACTTCCACAAACAGCCGGTCAATCGCCTTTTCCAGACTGGTATTTTTATAGTAAGTAATCGGCACGACTTCCACCTTGAAGCCTTCCGATTTCATGCTCTTGATTTTGAGCAAATCCGTATTGGTCAGAATCGGATTCCGCACCTTTAGCATATTGCAGTTTTCCGGCTTTTCTTCCAGCAGGTTGCCGTCCTTGCCCAGATAAACGGTCGTGGAAGTAACGACCTCTTCCCGAATCGCGTCGATGGGCGGATTCGTCACCTGTGCAAAAAGCTGCTTAAAATAGTGGAACAACGGATGGTGCGCTTTGGAAAGCACCGGAAGCGGCGTATCGACGCCCATCGCCGCAATCGCCTCGGAGCCGTTCTTCGCCATCGGCAGAATGCTGTTCTTTAATTCTTCATAGGTATAGCCGAACGCCTTCTGCATCCGCTTTCTTTCCTCTTCCGTAAACTCCGGCACGCGCTGATTCGGTATTTTCAGCTCTTTCAGCGCGACAAGATGAGTGTCCAGCCATTCGCCGTAGGGCTGTGCCGAGGCATATTTTTCTTTCAGCTCGTCATCGTCGATGACACGTCCCTGAACCATATCCACGAGCAGCATTTTGCCCGGATGCAGACGCTCCTTCATCACGATTCTGCCCGGCTCGATATCCAGAACGCCCACTTCGGAAGAAAGAATCAGTGTATCGTCATCCGTTATCATATACCGGGAAGGCCGTAGACCGTTCCGGTCAAGCACCGCCCCCATGATATCGCCGTCGGAAAAAAGAATGGAAGCGGGGCCGTCCCAGGGCTCCATCATCGTCGCATAATACTGGTAAAAGTCCTTCCTTTTCCGGGACATGGTCTTATTGTTCTCCCAGGGTTCGGGAATCGTAATCATCACTGCAAGCGGCAGCGGCATCCCGCTCATCACGAGAAATTCCAGCGTATTATCCAACATCGCGGAATCGGAGCCCGACGCGCTGATGGCCGGAAGCACCTTGTGAAGCTGCCCCGCCAAGTGCTCGGATTCCATCGTTTCCTCGCGGGCCAGCATTTTATCCGCATTGCCGCGGATGGTATTGATTTCGCCGTTGTGCACGATAAAGCGGTTCGGGTGGGCGCGCTCCCAGCTCGGATTGGTATTCGTGGAAAAACGGGAATGCACAATCGCGAGCGCCGACTCAAAATCTTTATCCTGTAAATCCGGGAAAAAGGTGCGCAGCTGCCCGACCAGAAACATCCCTTTATAGACAATCGTTCTGCTGGACAAAGACACCACATAGGTCACATCCGTTGACTGTTCAAAGGTCCTCCTTAAAATATACAGTTTCCGGTCAAATTCCAGCCCCTTTGCGAGACTTGCGGGTTTTTCCACAAAAGCCTGCATGATACAGGGCATGCACTCCACCGCCTTATGGCCGAGCACGGCCGGAACGGTCGGAACGCTCCGCCAGCCCAGAAACGTAAGTCCTTCTTTCTCCACGATAATTTCGAACATCTTTTTGGCCTGATTGCGCTGTAGCTCATCTTGCGGGAAGAAAAAAACGCCGACGCCGTATTCTCTTTCTCCACCGAGCGAAATACCGAGCCCGGAAGCCGCTTTTACCATAAATTTATGAGGAATCTGCGTCAGGATTCCGACGCCGTCTCCGGTTTTTCCTTCCGCGTCCTTTCCGGCCCGGTGCTCCAGATTTTCCACGATTTTCAGAGCGTTTTCCACCGTCGCACGGCTCTTTTTGCCTTTGATATTCACACAGGCGCCGATGCCGCAGTTATCGTGCTCGAACTCCATCCTGTGGAGCGGCGCCTCTGGAACGGTTAATTTTACATCAAACATATGGGGGTCTCCTTTCATATTGTTTGGGGATTTTATGTAATTGCAAAACTATGTTTTAAAAAGTTTCCGTTGTACAAAATAGACAATCACCGTAGGGCACGCTTTCGCTGCAC
>CAJTRL010000062.1 GCA_910578715.1 uncultured Lachnospiraceae bacterium
GAGCGCAAGCGTGCCTCCAAAGAGATGATGCTCTGTCCGGGCGGAGGCTGAACTGCCACGAAAATCCAAAGGAGCTTATCATCATGGAAATTGAACGAAAATTTACGGTCAGGGCACTGCCCGAACAACTGAGTCAATACCCTTTCCATCAAATCGAACAGGCTTATCTGAACACTGACCCAGTTGTCAGAATTAGGAAACAGGATGATGAGTATTACCTGACCTATAAAGGAAAGGGTCTGATGGCGCGGGAAGAGTACAACCTCCCTTTAAATAAGAATGCTTATTATCATCTCCGGGAAAAGGCTGACGGAAATATTATCGCAAAAAAACGATATCTCATACCGATTGAGCACCCGACATTTTCGTCAGATTATTCTTTTCAGATTGACCAGATAAGTCTGACGATAGAGCTGGATATTTTTGACGCGCCTTTTGAAAACCTCGTCATCGCAGAGGTGGAATTTCCCGACGAGGAAATGGCGGCGGCTTTCTGTCCTGTTGACTGGTTTGATAAAGACGTGACAAATGACCCGGCTTACCATAATTCCAATTTAAGCCGGAAAAAAATATAACATTTTCTACGGGAGATTAACGCATCATGTATCTGGAAACCAGGCGGCTGCTCGTCCGCAGCATTCAATTAACCGACGAAAAACCTTTCATTGAAATGGCTTCCGACGGGAGTCTTACGGAAATTTTCGGAGACTGCAGCGAGTGCGATAAATGGATGGGGGATTTTATCAGGGAAGCAATGCGGTTAGATTTGGAAAACAATCCCCACAGAGAATATCTGGCTTATGCCATAGAGGAAAAGGAAAGCCATTCTGTCGTCGGTTCCGTCGGAACTTCTTTTTATGAAGATTTTCAGAAAGTCGGCGTCACATATTTCATCGGTGCAAGGTTCCGGGGCAAAGGATATGCCGCCGAAGCCCTACGCGTACTCGTAACATATTTTCTGACAAACGGACAGGTCAGCCAGTTCATTGCCACAGCCAGGACGGATAACAACGCTTCCTGTAAAACGCTGGAAAAAGCCGGGTTCCGGCTGACCGATACCCGGCTTTATCAGGATTTGTACGATGAACGGGAGGTACTGTCGCATTTCTATGAAATCACTGCCAACAGTTTTTCAGGAAATCCTTCCATATAATTTTGTCATCCGTCTGATGCGGTGCGCCAGCTCCTCGTCAAATGCGCCCGGCAGCATCCGCCACTTCCAGTTTGTTCCGAGGGTGGAGGGCACATTGATTCTCGCCTCCGCGCCGAGTCCGAGATAGTCCTGCATCGGAATGATACAGGTATCGGAAACGCTGGACATCGCCGCCCGGATAAATTCCCACTGAATTTCCTTATTGGAGCGGATATGCAGATACCGTTTTGCAAAAGCCTTATCGTGCCTGTTCAAAGATTCGAGCCAGCCGAGCACCGTGTCGTTATCGTGCGTCCCCGTATAGACGACGCTGTTGGCAGTATAATTATGCGGCAGATAATCGCTTTCCTCTCTGGAATCGAAAGCGAACTGCAATATTTTCATGCCCGGATATCCTGTCTTTTTTACCAGTTTCAGAACCGAATCGGTCAAAAAGCCCAAATCTTCCGCAATAACCGCTTTTTTCCCAAGTTCCGCCTTCATCGTCCGGAAAATGTCGTAGCCCGGCCCTTTTTCCCAATGGCCGAACTCCGCGGTCGCATCTCCGTAAGGAATGGAGTAATATTCGTCGAATCCCCGGAAATGGTCGATTCTTACCACGTCATACAGTGTAAAGCAGTACGCGATTCGTTTCATCCACCATTCGTAATCCGTTTCTTTGTGGTAATCCCACCGATATAACGGATTGCCCCAGAGCTGGCCCGTTGCGGAAAAGGAATCCGGCGGACATCCCGCGACCGCCGACGGCGTCAGGTCCTCCTCCAGCTGAAACAGTTCCGGGTTCGCCCAGGTGTCCGCGCTGTCAAAGGCAACATAAATCGGAATATCGCCGATAATCTGAATTTCTTTTTCATTTGCATAGGTCTTTAACGCAAACCACTGTTTTGCAAACAGATACTGATGAAACTGATAAAAGGCAATCTCTTCCCGGTATTTTTCGCGATAAGCATCCAATGCTTCACTTTTGCGGAGCTTGATATCCTCGTCCCATTCGATGAAGCTCACGCCGTCGAAGGAATTTTTGACCGCCATATAAAGGGCGTAATCATCCAGCCAGTAACGGTTTTCCCGGACAAATTCCCGGAATTTTTCGTCCTGTTCAATATGGCTGTTCTCAAACGCGGTGCGCAGCACTTTAAAACGGGACAGATAGATTTTTTCATAGTCAATCGATTCTATATCGCCGCCGAAATCATACTTATCGCAGTCTTCTTTTGTCAGAAGGCCTTCTTCGACCAGCGTTTCCAAATCAATATAGTAAGGATTTCCCGCAAAAGTGGAAAAGGACTGATAAGGCGAATCGCCGTAACCGGTAGGGCCAAGCGGCAGTATCTGCCAGTAGCGCTGGCCCGCCTGTGCCAGCATATCGATAAACTCATATGCCTGTCTGGAAAAGGTTCCGATTCCGTATTTGGACGGAATGCTGGAAACCGGTAATAACACACCGCTTTTTCTCATTGATTGTTCCCCCTCTGTCCGCTTTAGCTGACATTTCCCCTGTCTGTCCGCCGCCGCGATCGAAAATTTACGAATATTTTTTATTATTTTACTATGTTCCTCTGAAAGTATCAAGATAAAAAACGCAGTTATATGCAATCATACTACGAAACCGTCACATCAATCCGTGAAACTTCTCCGTCTCTGACCGCTTTTGCCCATTCCTCCGGCAAAACGCCGCCCTCGACTTTTGTCTGCGCGCCGTCCCCGCGGGTCAGCGCGATTTCTTTCACCTCATAGCCGCCAGGCAGATAGTCCTTCTGCTCCGCCAGATGATAGCAGACCGGAATCTTTCCGAGAAATACCGCTTCCACCTGTCTGCCTTCTCCAATCAGATACGCCGGAAGCGCCGGAGCGAAGGTCAGCGTCAGTTTTCCGTCCCGTACGACAAAAGGCTGCAGACCAAACATCATTAACGACCACATATGGATAAATTCCACCGTCGAGCCGCTCAGCCTTGCTACGAATCCCTTCCCGTGATAATGTGCGTTCGGATTCTTACTGCTGGCGATAAAGGAAGAATTTTCGTAAATGCTTCTTCCATACACTTCCGGGTCGAGGAACGGAACCGCCGCCTTATGGAAATCGTCTGCAAATTCCCGGTACATTCCGGATTTCAAAATTTCCAGCAGATATTTATATTCCATGTGAAGCCAGATGGATTCATTTTCCAGCCAGCCGGGCGTAAAGGCTTTCGCGCGGCCGATTTCGTAGGAAGCGTCTTTCAGGGAAGCGTTGACTTTATACATGGACAGCTTCGTGTCGTATAAATCGCTGTTCTTCACTGCGTCGTACAGTTTCTTTTTTTCTTCCACTGACTTGTCCAGTTTCAGAAAACGAACAGGCCCTTCCAGGAAAAGCGGAACTTGTTTTATCGCAAAATGCTTCGGACAAATCCCCTCTTCGTCTTCCGTATAGTCCGTTACTTCAAAACTGAAATAAGTGGGACAGATGCCCGTCCCTTCCATCGCACAGGCTTTGTCGATGCCTGTTTTCACGATTTCAAGGAGCAGCGCAAGCGTCTGAATCAGTTCCCCGCTGTCTTTCGCCGCTTTCCTTCCGGAAACGCCGTCGTAGACTTTTCCCCAGTACGCCTCTTTGATATCGTTTACCCTGTTCCAGTATCCGGCCACTTCTTTTTCCCGTAACAGAACAGGCTTCTCCTCCGTCACAACGGCCGCCATATTATCCATGAAATCCGCCGTCTCTTCGAGCATTTCACAAGTCCCGGGATATTTTTCCAATACGGAAATCACATAGTGAAGCATCCGTCCAAGCTCATAGGTCTCCGCCATCGAAGAGCCGAGCAGACCCGGAAGTCCGTTCAGCGCATCGTACCAGCCCGGCTTGCCGCCCTCCATCTCCACGCCCATGCCGTAAGCGTCCAGCGCCGCGAACTTTGTCACACAGAGCGTCAGCAGTTTTTCAAGCAGTGTGGAACGGACAATTTCCCCTTTTCCATAAGCGCCCCGCACCAGCTTTTCAGGCGTATTCCGGCGGCTTTCCTCGTTCAGCGCGTGATACTGGCGGATGCCGTTTTCCGTTTTCACATAACGCTTCCTTCGCGGATTAACGGCCGCCTGGGACAGAAACCAGGTATAGTTTTCTTCCGACAAAAGCTCTTTTTCCTTTTCCGGGTAAATTTTCAGATAGCTCTCGATTAAATCCAGGTTGTAAGTCCAGTGGTCCGACCAGTAGCCCTCTCCAAAATTCCCGTTCATCTGGCTGACCGCTTCGGTCATTACCTGTTCAAAATAAGACTGCGCCTCCGCTTCTTCCATGCCATCTGCAAGCCGGAAAAACGCCCCCGGCGTGAAAGGCTTCTGCAAGGTCTCAACGAATTTTTCTTTCTGTTCTGTGGGAAGGGATGCAAAAATGCGCCCGCCCGCTTCCTTGTCCAATACATACGTCACTTTTTCAATGGAAAGCGGGTTGTAGCCGTCCAGCTGAATCAGATTGTAAAAAGTCCGGATGTTTTCCGTTCCCACATAGGGCGTAAAGAAATTATCGCATCTTCTGTTCTGGTTGACGTCCCGGTAACTTCCGTTGCCCTGGGAATAAAATTCCGGCAGCATGCTGAAATAATTGTATTCCCGTTCCAAATCGCCGTGTTTTCTGGAATAAACATAAAAAATTTTATTTCTGCCCAGCAGAATCGGATAGCCGCCGCGCAGAACATTGTCCATATAAGTATAACGACAGTAAGCGTCAAATGCCGGTGAAGCCGTATGGGTATCGATATGACCGCATAAGTCATCCACCAGTTCCCTTGTCCGGCGCAGTTTCGCCTCAAAATACGCCCCGTCCATCTTCTTTGCGGTAAATTTCTGCAAAACCTCGTAACTCTCCACCTGTCCAGTCATTTCATAGATGGTCAGCGATTCCGAAGGCGCCAGCGTCTTTTTCGTTCCGTAGAAACTGCACGGGAACTGATTCTGCGTCACCTGTTCCATACTCTGTAACGCCTCGATGCCTTCTTTTTCAAAATTGACCGCATTGGTCAGAGCCGTGTCGTAGGAAAATACGATATCCGGGTCTACGATGGCCGGGAGCTTTGTCCCGTCCTCCAGTATGCCGAACGAAAAGTTCCCGCCGACCACTTCCGTCACCGAAGCCGTATCGACAATGCTCGCCCGCACCCGGTAAAAAGGAACTCCTGTCTCCACATGTTCGACCTGCATCCATGCTTTCACGAGGCTTCCCATGGTCTTTAAATCATCGTTGCTGACCCCGTAGGGAATGCACGCGGGCATGCCGTCCAAAATTTCCACTTCCGCCGCTTTTCCGGAAAGATTTTCCACAACGACTTTCCGCACAAGGGCCCCGGCCTTTTCCTCCGGCAGTGTAAAATAAGTAACATGCGTGCGAATCTGATTGGCCGCGTTATCCTCTTCGATTTCCAGGCCGTTCTGATATATGAACATCCTGTGTTTCTCGCTTTCATCCGCAAACGCCTCAAAATACGCGCCATCCTTTTTCAAAAAGGTGCGGAACCCGGTCCGTTTTACATTCTGGTAAGACTGATGCGCCGGAAAAAATTCCATAATCGCATGGTCTTTGTTCTCCACACCGAAACAGGACACACACTGTCCCCGGTTTACATAATAGCACCAGCTCGGAATCCCTTTTACCCCGGCGATTCCTGGCAAAAAGCTGGCAAAGGTGGATTTTCTGCCATAATCTTCGATTACAAATGCTTCATTCTGACTGCTCATGTGAGACCTCCTTGTATTTGAATGTTTTAATATCTCTTCCGCCCTTTTGATATCTTCCGGCGTCAGCCCGGCCGCCGGGTCCGTCCTTACCTGATGTTGTCCAGTCCGGTCATTGTGTAAATCAAGGTCGTCAAGCACTACCCACTTTGTAACATCATCGTGCAATTTCAACCACAAAAGAATTTCATCGGCTTTTACCATGCTGAATTTTCTGGTTCTTCGAATTTCTTCCGTCGTCAAGTCAGGCGTCAGTCCGTCTATGTTCAATCCTTCTTTTCCCAGCATCCTGACAAGATGCTCCGCCTCCGGGCGGATTGGCTTCAATTCTTCATCAAACCAGAAACGCCACCCGGAATGAAGAATAATCCCTGCATTCGTTCTTTTTACCAGAACGGCAAGCAGCGCTATTTTTTCTTCCTCGACCAATGTTCCGTCGCTGATATCCTTATGATGTGTTTCGTTCCGGAAATTAGAATTCAATACGCCGTCTATATCCAGAAAGATAACGCCTTCCATAGTCAATTCTTCCTCCATGGGTCAAGCGGACATGCCTGCAGGTTCATTTGCCCCCCTCAAGTTTGAAAGATTTCGCTCTGTAAGACCGCCTCCGGGACATTTCTACAGAAACGGTATCATCTCCCGCACCGACTCAAAAATCAAATGCGGCGTCACATCGGATTCGGGCACGTCCGCAAGCGACGCCTCCCCGCTCAGCACGAGAACACTCTTTAACCCGTTATTTTTTCCGGCCGCAATGTCCGTATACAAACGGTCTCCCACCATCGCGACAAATTCTTTTTCCACCCCGGCCCGTTCTTCCAGATAGTCGATGATATCCCTGTTTGGTTTTCCGATAACCCGGTCGGGATAGCGGAAGGCCGACGCGTGGATGAACGCCTGTATGGCCCCGGCGTCGGGGATAAAGCCCGTCTCGGTGGGGCAGTTGTAGTCCGGGTGCGTCGCCAGATAGGGCAATCCCGCCCGGACAAAATCACATACTTTACACATTTTCTGATAATCCAGCGAAGTGTCAAAAGCCGTGACGACCACTTCCGGCGACCGCTCCTCCAGCACAATGCCCGCCTGAATAAATTCCTCCTGTAAAAGCGGGTTGCCCAACAGAAAGACCTTTTTCCCGGCAAAATATTTTTTCAGATAAGAGATGGTCGCCTGCCCCGACGTGACGATTTTCTCCGGCCCGATTTTCCATCCCATCCGGTGCAGTTTCTCCACATAAGCCTCCGCGTTTTTGGAGGAATTATTCGTCAGAAAAACATAGCTGCGCCCCGATTCCTCTATTCGGTTCAGGAAGTCTTTCGCGCCGTCGAGCCACTTTTCGCCCAGATAGATGGTGCCGTCCATATCCAGTGCAAAACAGCGGATTTTTTCCAGAATATGCTCTTTGTCCTGATTGACTTCAGGAATTATCTTCGTTGATAAACTCATATAGCGCCTCGATTCCTTTTTAATAATTCCTATATATCCTTTCCACTACCGCCCAAACACTTCCGTCACCCGGCTGCCCTCTTTCACAAAAGCCGCGAACTTATCCAACGGCACCTGGCAGTCCACAAAGCCTTTTCCATCATACACTTTGCCGGTATTCACATCCAGCCAGCGTCCCTCCGGCAAATACACCCGGCGTTCCCGCTGCCCCTGTTCCGTAACGGGAGCAAACAGAATCTCTTCTCCGAACATATACTGGTCTTCCAGCGTATAACAGATTTCATCCTTATAAAAATCAAAAAACATCGGCCGCATAACCGGCTTTCCTTCTCTGGAAGCTATCTCCATATAATGGCAGATATAAGGTCTTAATTTTTCCCGCAGAAGAATCAGTTTTTTCAGAATCTCATAATTTTCTTCCCCAAAGCTCCAGATTTCATTATCTCCCCCGCTCGGCTCAATAATGCCCGGATGCCGCTGTTCCTGGTCTTTTGTCCTGAGTCTGGAACCGTGAAGGCGCATGACCGGACAGAACAGACCAAACTGCATCCAGCGGACAATCAGTTCTTTGAAATAATCGCTTTCGATATCCCCTGAATGAAAACCGCCGATATCGCTGTTCCACCAGGGAATGCCGCTCATGGACATGGAAAGCCCGGTTTTCACACTCATGCGGAGCGCCTCAAAAGTCGATGGAATATCGCCGTTCCATACCAGCGCGCCGAATTTCTGAATGCCCGGATAAGCCGCCCTCGTCAGCAGAATGATTTCTTCTTCGCCCTCTTTTTTCAGGCCCTCATAAAAGAGCTTACTATAATAATACGGATAGAGCATCGCCGTCTGCGCGCCGTTCCCCGCATACAGTTTCAAATTAGAGTACTGCTGCGGATGCACTTCCGGCTCCGCCTCATCCAGCCAGAAATTGTGAAATCCCAAGTCATAATAATGCTTCTTTATCTTATCCCATACAAAAGGGCCTGTCTCCGGGTGTGTCACGTCGATGAATGTCTGTTGACCATAAAAGTCAAACGTTCCGTACTGGCCGTTTTCCGTCCGCACCAGCAGATTCCGCTCGTTCATTTCTTCCCAGTTCTCGCTCTTCGGATTGATTGTCGGCCAGACTGACACTACCGGCTGAATCCCCATCTCCTTTAACGTTCTGCACATGCCCTCCGGGTCAGGCCAGTATTTCGGGTCAAATTTCCACTCGCCCTGTTCCGTCCAGTGAAAAAAGTCGATGACGATGGCGGAAAGCGGCACTCCTCTTTTCCGGTATTCTTCCGCAACCCGAAGCACTTCATCCTGGCTCTCATAGCGCAGTTTACTCTGCCAGAACCCCGCAGCCCATTCCGGAAATGCAGGCGCATATCCGGTCAGCTCACAGTACTTTTGCAGAACCTCCGACGGCGTTTCTCCCACATAAACAAGATAGTCCGCCTGATAAGCGCTGTCGGCCGTCCACATCGTATGATTTTTCGTCGTCTCACAGCGCCCCGGCGCCGGATTGTTCCAGAAAAATCCGTATCCGAGCGAAGAATATACGACAGGAACCGCCGATTTTGTATTGTAGTGTAACAGGTTAGAGGTACTTCCCTTCCGGTCAAAAATATCCTCCTGCTCCTGTCCAAGCCCGTAAAAATGCTCACCAGGATTGGCGTCGAAAATCATTTTGGTCTGATAATGATTTCCTTCCGTGTGAAGTGTCCTCGTCACATAATCTCCTTCAAATTTGGTGTGTAAAATGCGCTTCCCGTCCCGATAATAGCTGATAATTCCACCGCACCAGACGTTTCCCGCTTCCACCGTCACCGATATCCGGCCATTCGTAAGCGTTGCTTTTCCTTCTTCCTCCGTGATAACACAGTCCGGCCGCTCTTTTGCCGGCAGCAGTGTCCAGCTTTCTTCCGAAAGTTTTCCGTTTCTCGTGGAGCGGCAGCGGATGCAGTCTTTTCCGTAAGCCTCCACGACAGTCAGCTCGTCGCGCCTTATAAACTGAATTTTATTCTCTCCTGTAATGATTTTTCCCATAAACAGTTCTCCTTCTGTGCCAGACGCTGCATATATCCGATACAGCTATTTCCAGTCTACGTTAAGAGTACCATAGATGGGCTTATGTTGACAACTGAAATAACGCCGTCTTCTGAAAACTTCCGAAAACCAGACATCCAAAATCCATGCCCCTGATATGATAATCGAAATTTCGTTTTATATTTTCTGTATTTGATATTGCCGTGCTGGCCTGTTCATGGTACAATACCGTTATAAACAAATCTTGATTCTGATATTATGTACCCGTCCATATAGGGACATATACATGTATGTACCTGTACATGTACATGGATAAAGCGGAGGTTTTCTATGGAACAAACCGCTTATCGGGTACCTATTCCGGCAGTTCTGCCAGAGATTCTCGTTTGTTTGGCAGGATTGCAGCCTTAAAGTGGATATAAAAATCAATCGAATCAACGCTGATTCTGGATTTGCTATTCTTACAGAGCAGTTTACGGATTCGATGACCGTTTATCCTTTTTTCGACGCTTTCCTGTACGAAAAGAAAAGGAGAAAGCGATTGAAAAAAGAAACGGCAATGGAAACTTTTGAAAAACAGAAAAAGCATGTCGCGGAATACAACCTGACCAGCGATTTATTTGCCGGGAAAATATTTGAGGATTTGGACGCAGCACAGGAATTGTGCAGAATACTGATGCAGAATGACAGCATCACGCTTCGCAGCGTCAGAACCCAGTATGTTATCCGCAGCCTGGAAACCCATTCGATGGAACTGGATATTCTGGCAGAGGATATTTCCGGAAATCTGATTGACATAGAAATCCAGATGTACCCGGAGAAGGCTCCCTTTCGACGAAGCCGATATTACCAGTCCGGCATCGATATGAGCATTCTGGAAAAAGGCAAACCGTATGAACATTTGCCCGATGTAACAGTTATCTATCTGACAAAAACAGACTTTATCGGAGGGAAAAGGGGCTATTATGAAATATATCGAAAACCCGGAGGCCAGGATGTAACAATGTGCTTAGAAAACGGTCTGCATGAAAAGTACTATAATCTGGAATATCCTACGGAGGACATGCGCGTGAATGAACTGCTCAGATATTTCAAAAATTCGGAGCCATTTTATAAAACGAACAGTTTTCCACGAATTGCAGAACGGGTCAGATTTATCAAAACGAATCAGGAAGGAGTAGCGATTATGTGTGAAATAGCGGACAGAATCAGGCGCGAAGGAAAGATTGAAGGAAAAATTGAAGGGAAAATTGAAGATATTCTGGAACTGTTAAAAGATTTTGGGAAAATTCCCCAGAACGTTATGATACGTCTCCGCCAGGAAACTAACCTCGAACTCTTGGGTATGTGGCTCAAATACGCCGCAAAAGCATCCAGTCTTGCGGAATTCGAATCAAATATGCTAAAATAAATGCAAAAGCTGGTGCCTTCCGTTTCCCCGGCTTTGGGACCGTTTTTCCGGCACAGGAACAGGAAGCATATTACAGGAAACATACTACAGGAGACCTATCATTATGAAAGAAAAACTATACACCATTCCGCTCAATGACGCCATGAATGCGGGCGACGAATGCCCGTTCTGTTTTATCGAAAGAAACGTGGAACAGGATTTGCTGGACTTTACGCTCGGCTCTGGCTCTTCCTATATGGAAAGCGACGTCCGGGAAGCGACCGACAAGGCCGGATTCTGCAGAGCCCATTTCAAAAAAATGTTCGATTACGGCAATACGCTTGGAAACGCCTGGATTCTGAAAACCCACTATGTTCAGATGAACCGGGAAATGAAAGCGCAGTTTGCAAGCTATAAGCCGGGCAAAACTTCTCTCAGGGACAAACTGAAAAAGCAGACCGAACGCACCAATCCGATTGGCGTCTGGGTGGCCGAGAAAGAAAAATCATGCTATATATGCAATCGTTTCCGCGATACATACGAGCGGTATATGGACACCTTTTTTGTCATGTATAAAAAAGACGAGGAATTTCGGGAAAAAGTAAAAAACAGCAAAGGATTCTGCCTACACCACTTCGGCGATTTATGTGAAGCGGCGGAAAGCCGCCTGAACGACAAGGAAAAAGCCGCATTTTTTGAAATGTGCTTTCAGCTCATGGAAACGAACATGGAACGGCTCGCGGAAGACGTCTCCTGGCTGGTGGAAAAATTCGATTACCGCAACAAAGACGCCGACTGGAAAAATTCCAAAGACGCCATCCAGCGCGGCATGCAGAAATTGAAGGGCGGCTATCCGGCAGACGCCCCCTATAAAATGAACAAATAGGGCGGATATGCTATTTCCCGGTAACAGTTCAGCCTCCGCCCGGACAGCGCATCGTTCTCTGACGGAGGCTGAACTGTTACGTTTCCTACGACATAAAATAAGCGCAGGCTGTTTCAGCTTGCGCTTTTTTACGAAACCCCGATATCAGATGGCATCCATAGAATTATCTTCATCATCAAAAAACTCTTCTACCTTTGCTGCTGCCTCGCCGGCCGCTTTCTCAGCCTGCTCCACCGCTCCGACAACTTTATCCGTCGTCTCTGCTTTTACTGCATTCAGGCCTTCTTTAAATGCTTCCGCGCCTTCTTCAGCCTTCTCTGCCGCCGTTTCCGCCGCTTTTGTCAAATCCAAATCAACATATTTGCGGTCAGCTTCTGATTTGGAAGCGTCGTCTTCGTCCAGGTCCTCGTCGAAGTCGTCGAAATCATCTTCCTCCTCAAAATTGTCCTCCATTTCCGCATCCTTTTTCCTTAAAAAATAGTATGCGCTTGCGGCAATCGCGCCCAGAGCCGCTGTCGTCATGAGAAATTTACCAAATTTTTTCGCCATGTGGAAGTCTCCTTTCACCGTTCCTTTTATTTATATATTAATACTATTTTGTGAAAATGAAAAGAGAATATGTATAAAATATCTATAAAAAATGATGAAGCCGCTATCGCCCGGCGCCGTGTCCCGCGGCATGGTTCTCTTTGGAGGCGCGGTACACGGCGCCGGACGATAACGATTAAGCAACGGCCCCACAACATCTTGTACCTCTTAAAAAAGTATGAACTAGTTTTTCTAAATCATTGAATATGTGTTTCATTTATGTTATATTAAAGTTCGACCCATAAAGTCAATATCTGTCATTTTTGAAGTCGATTTAAGTCGCTTTTCATATCTCCGGAGATTCATCATCCGAAATGCCAGACCACACTTTTTTTACCGAAAGGACTATGTAATGAACGAGAAATTTTTTGATTTGAACAAAGAAAAACAGGACCGGATGATTAATGCTTCTCTGAAGTTTTTTGCCTTAAACGGCTATAAGCACGCCAGTACTGACGATATTGTCACCGAAGCGGGTATCAGCAAAGGGCTGTTGTTCCACTATTTCGGTAGCAAACGGGGGCTTTATACATTTCTTTATGATTACAGTGTCAAATTTATGAAACTGGAACTGACCAGAGGAGTCATAGATGCGGGTAACACAACCGACTATTTTGAGCTTCGCAAACAGATTGAATTTGCCAAAATGCAGGTTCTGAAAAACTATCCTTATATGCAGCAGTTTCTTGACCGCTCCAAAACCGAAAATGTCAAAGAGGCGCTTTTAGCCATCGAAGAACAGCGGAATGTACTGCCGGAAGTTTATGCGGATATCATGTCGCGCGCAAACACCAGCCTGTTTGCGGATAATATTGACCTTGCCAAACTGGACGCCATGCTGGAATATACTATCAAAGGGCTGATGACGGAACATTTTCAGGATGCCTCCTTCCAGCCGGAAATGCTGTATGAAGAGACGGTCAGCTATCTGATGATGTTAAAAAAACTGGCTTACCATTAATGGTAAGCCTTTTTCAACAGCCGGAGCCCTTCCGCGATATCCTCCGTTGAGAGTGCCCCATAACCGAGAATGACCGCCGCCTTTCTTTCCATGGAGGGCGGCGTTTCCATGTAAAACTCCGACATCGGATATACCCTGACCCCCGCCTCCGCCGCGCGCTCTCTCAGTTCCGATTCCTCACGCCCTCTTTTATCCGTCAGCAGAATATGAAGTCCGGCGTTTTCTCCGGAAATCAGAAAGTCTTTCTCCAGCTCTTTCAATTCGCCCAGCATCAAATCATGTTTGAAATGATAATATTTGCGCATTTTGTTCAGATACCGCTCAAAATATCCGTCCTGAATAAATTCATTTAAAATCGTCTGGTCGATTCTGGACACTGTGGAAGCATAAAAGCCGCAGTTTTTCCGGTATTTCTCCAACAGTCTTACCGGAAGCGCCATATAACTGATACGGATTGCGGGCGCGATTGCTTTGGAAAAAGTGCCGATATAAATTACTTTGTCGTTTTGGTCCGACGCTTTGAGGGATGGAATCGGTTTGCTCCGGTAACGGAACTCACTGTCGTAATCGTCTTCGATGAGATAGCGTTCTTCCTTTTCGGAAGCCCATTTTAACAGCTCCATCCTTCTGCCTATCGGCATGACGATTCCGGTCGGAAACTGGTGGGCGGGCATCACATACGCGAGCTGCGCGCCGCTTTCCCGGAGCGCGCCGGGCTGCATGCCGCTCTCATCCATCGGAATGAAAGAAACGGGATATGCAAAAGACTGAAAAATCCGGCATGCCCTTTTATAAGTGGGATTTTCCATCGCCACCGGAATATGGCGTCCTAATATTTTTTCAAGCAAAAGAAGCAGGTAATCATTCCCTGCTCCAATAATGATTTGTTCCGGTCCGCAGTTTACCCCGCGCGATGCGTGAAGATAACGGCTTATCGTGACTCGTAGCGCCAGGTCGCCCTGTGGCTCGCCAAGTGCAAACAGACCGCTCCTTGCATCTACCAGAATATTTTTTGTTATTTTTTTCCATGTCGCATACGGAAACAAAGACATGTCAATCGCATTAGGAGAAAAATCGTAGCGAAGGGCATCTTCCGCAAGCATTCCACTCGAAAAAGCCGTTCCGCCGGAGTATGTTTCCTTTCCGGAAAAAAACCTCTTTCCGGCCGACGTTTCCTCTCCGGAAAATCCCTTCTTTCCGGCCGACGCTTCCTCTCCGGAAAATCCCTTCTTTCCGGCCGGCGTTTCCTCTCCCGGAAGCAGTTTGGCCCCTTCATCCGACACCGGAAAATCATAAAGCCCTTCCATCGGGCAGACAAAATATCCTCTCTTTGGCTTTGCTTCCAGATATCCTTCCGACACGAGCTGTCCGTATGCCATATCCACCGTCGTCCTGGAAATCTGTAAAGAATCCGCAAGATACCTGGCGGACGGCAGTTTCTCGCCCTTCAGCAGATTCCCCGACCGGATTTCTCCCCGGATGTATTCGTAAATCTGCTCATACAGATGCTTCTTGTCATTCGGATTCAGTTGTATCTGAACGGGCAGTTCTTTCATTTGTTACAGCCATCATACCGCCTATTTTTTAGCGGCGTTTCTTTCTTTGATTTTCTTGACTAACATTTCTTTAACCATTCTCGCCTTATCCTTCATACGGGGATTTGCGGACGGATTGGTCAGAATACCCGATACCAGTCTGGTCGCCACGTCGTACTGTTCAAAACGCATGGAAAGCACCGAAATCAGATAATCCACGGTCGGCTCATCCATACCGCACATCGGGAAATTCTCCGTCTGTCTTGCGGCAAGGAATCCTTCCAGCGCATTATGTAAATACTCAGTCTCTTCCTCTTCCAGTTTTTTCTTTTCCGCCTCATAATCTGCAGCGGCCGTGTCCAGATGTTCTGCCTTTCCTCTGATAAGCCATGCCGTTTTGAGGCAGACATATGCTTTTTCGCTCGGCTTCGCCTGTTTTACGATTGCATTCGCCAGCGTCAGTTTATAGCGTTCCAGCGCGTCGTCGTAGCTGTATGTTTCTTTGACCTCCGTCTGCGGTTTAAAAGAAGCGGAAATAGTCGCTTTGATATTTTTCGCCTGTGGAGACGTCACAAATTTGAAAAATCTGCTGAGCGCCGCATAGCCGCAGTGCGGACACATAATGATATCATATTTCAGCAAATCCACCTGGTCATATTTCGGGCGCAAATCCAAATCCGTGCCCGCCAGCTTTACCTTGCCGACCCTGACGGTCCTCGCTTTAAATTCCTTATCGCATATCGGACAGTTATAGGACTTATCAAACAGATAATCCTGTTCCTGCATCACCGGCGCAGCAGCTTTTTCTCCGTTTTCATCGGTCTTTTTGGCCGGCTCGTCATACAGGTTCATATTTTTTAAATTGCCCAGTCCGAACTGCTCCAATCCTGACAATAAATCTGACATTGTTATTATCCTCCCCATTCATTTTAATAAATATAGTTGAAACTGCTTGTTAGTTTTTGGGTAAAACAAAGGAACTTTTCAGCGATACGATGCGGTTGAACACCAGTTCTCCCGGCTTTGAATCCTTACAGTCCACACAGAAAAATCCCTGTCTGACAAACTGGAAGCTGTCATAGGCTTTCGCATTGCCGACGGAAGGCTCCAAACGGCAATCCCTGAGCACCGTCAGGGAATTGGGATTCAGATTCAGACTTCCATCCTCATTATATACCCCTTTTTCCTCGTCTACAATATTTTCATATAATCTGACCTGTGCTTTCACCGAAGAAGAAGCCGGAACCCAGTGAATCGTCCCTTTTACCTTACGGCCGTCCGGGCTGTTGCCCCCTTTGGATGCCGGGTCGTAAGTACAGTGAACGACCGTCACGCTGCCGTCCTCATCTTTCTCAAATCCTGTACAGGTAACAAAATAAGCGTGCATCAGCCGGACTTCATTTCCGGGGAAAAGCCGGAAATATTTCCGCGGCGGTTCCTCCATGAAATCGTCCCTGTCGATATACAATTCTCTTTCAAACGGGATTTCCCTCGTTCCGAGACTCTCGTTTTCCAGATTATTCGCTATGGTAAGAGTTTCCGTCTGCCCTTCCGGGTAATTGTCAATCACCAGTTTTATCGGGTCAAGCGCCGCCATGACGCGCGGCCTTTTTAATTTCAGGTCTTCTCTGATGCAATATTCCAGCATGGAATATTCCGCGGAAGAATTGGCTTTCGAGACGCCGCACAAATCCACGAAACGCCGGATGGACTCCGGGGTAAACCCTCTTCTTCTGAGCGCCGCGATAGATACAAGCCTCGGGTCATCCCATCCGTCCACGATGCCTTCTTCCACCAGTTTCTTGATATACCGCTTGCCTGTTACCACATTGGTCAGGTACATCTTGGCAAACTCAATCTGTTTGGGCGGATGCGGATATTCCAGTTCCTCCACTACCCAGTTGTAAAGGGGTCTGTGGTCCTCAAACTCCAGCGTACAGATAGAATGCGTGATGCCTTCGATGGCGTCCTCAATCGGATGCGCAAAATCATACATCGGATAGATACACCACTTATCCCCTGTATTGTGATGGGATAAATGCGCCACCCGGTATAAAATCGGGTCCCGCATATTGATATTCGGAGAAGACATGTCGATTTTGGCACGAAGCGTCTTCTCTCCATCCCGATACTTTCCGTTCTTCATTTCTTCGAATAAAGTCAGATTTTCCTCTATGCTCCGATTACGGTTCGGGTCCTCTTTGCCCGGCTCAGTCAGCGTCCCCCGGTATTCCCGCATTTCTTCCGCGGTAAGCTCCGATACATAAGCCTTGCCTTTCTGAATCAGTCTGACCGCGCATTCATACATCTCATCGAAATAATTGGATGCAAAAAACAGTCTGTCCTCATAATCCGCGCCAAGCCATTCCACATCGGCCTTAATGGACTCGACAAATTCGTTTTTCTCTTTCGTCGGATTCGTATCGTCAAAACGCATATTGAATTTTCCGTGATACTTCTCCGCAAGCCCATAGTTTAAAAGAATGCTTTTCGCATGTCCGATATGGAGATAGCCGTTCGGTTCGGGCGGAAATCTCGTGTGTACGGTATCATAAACGCCTTCCGACAAATCTTTCTCGATAATCTGCTCAATAAAATTTTTGGAAACGACTTCCATTGCTGCCTCCTAAGTCACAAAACATATCTTTAACCATTTTATCATAGACCAACCGAAATAGAAAGTAAAAATTCTTATCCCGTAAGAAAATTCGTAACGGCTCTGTCCGGGCGGCGGCTGAGCTGTTACGAATTTTCACCTCCGCGCTTTTAAAGCACCAAGCCCGGCAGTTTATCATAAGTTTTAGCAAAAACATCCCGCTCCACAACATAAACGTCGTTTCTGTCGTCACAGCGTACCGCAAGATAATCCCCCGGCTTTCCCACCGTATATTTTTCCTTGTCCCAGGCGGTAAATACTTTGACTCTTCCGGTCAGCTCTTTTGCATGAATATGCGTCTCACCGTTGGCAATGCAGACCTTCGCATAATCGGAAAGATGTAATACCGAACCGTCCCTGCGGTTATGGAGAGTCGGCTGATAGACTGTTTTTACCGCACAGTCCGCCATCCGATAGGGTTCTTCCGTCAGTTCATAATTTTTCTCAAAACTGCTCTTTTTATTCGGATATACTTCTCCCTTGACGCCTATCATAATGACAAGCTCCGGCTCCACCGTCATATCCACATCGCCCTCGAGCGTCCGAATCGTAATCGGCGTTCCGGCGGGAAGAACATCCGTCGCCCGCACATAACCGAGGGGAAGCCTTTTTTTGACATAGGACTGCATCTTAGAAACGTCGGGCTCATATTCTCCGGCAGTGATAATCTGCGTATTGTCAAAATAATCGTTCAGCCGTTCGCTGAAAAAGGCTTCCGAATGCAGCGTCGGATAGACTTCCTCATAGCGCAGCTTACTGATAAATCCCCCGGCTTTTTCATGATGACCGCCGCCGGAACCGATGCCCTCCGACAAAAAAGCCGCCAGCTCGTTCGCCTGTACCTCCCGGATACAGCTTCTGACCGAAAACTTATAGCCTTCCTCCCACTCATTATATACCACACAGGTATAGACTTCCGCCACCTGTAACAGAAAGTCGCTGATAAGCCCCAGAATATTCGGGTCACAGGGCTGTGAGCGGATAATGGCGTAGTGGTAATCGTCATTATAGATATGGCGGATTAGCGCCACTCCGGCGATTTCCAGCTCATGCAGCGATAAATTGGAATTTCGGAACAGCTTAATCAGCGATTTTTTACAGGGCAGCGCATCCCGCATATCATTATCCAGCGGATTATAAACTTCCGAAAACTGGTTCGTATCGGAATAAAGCCCGTAATAAAGAGCCGTTCCGAGTTTCATATCGCAAATCTCGAACTGTTCTTTCCGCAGCATATCCCAGACCAGCGTCGAACAGCTTCCCAGCTCCGGGTTGATTTCGCTCATCTCCATATCCTGCACCTCTACCCGATGGTGGTCGATGACCGCCACATGTTCCGCCGGAATTTTCGTCACATTTCCCGCCCCATACTGACAGTCCACCGTAATCAGCAGTCCGGGAAGTCTGTACCCGGACAGGTCCCGCAGCAAATCCTCCGCCCTGTCCACATACTCTACGGGAATTGCAAGGTGCCGGAGCATCAGAAGCAGATTCGGCTTTTGTACCGCATTCCGGCCAGAATACAGAAACCGGACATCCTTCCCGGCGTCCTTAAAATAAGTATACAGCGCGTAACCGGAAGCCAGCGCGTCGGCATCCGGGTTATCGTGGCACTGAATCGTAATCGGATTATATGCTGTTAAATCGGAAAGTTTCATCTTATATTGCTCCCTGTTAAAATCTTATGTCTACGCCGTCTTCTTTTCAAACCCATGCACCCAGTCGGAAAACAAGTAATAAAGCAGATAAATGACCGAACTGATGCTCCAGGTCAGCGGATAAGCCCAGAACACATAACGAATTTCCTGAAAAAGACGCATCACAATCATAATATAGCCAATCCGAATCCCGCACCAGACAATCAGCATGACGAGCATCGGCACAAATGCTTTTCCCGCGCCGCGGCAGACAGCCGCCACCGAATGGGAAAAGGCAAGCAGAAAATAAAATAAAGAAACAATTCTCGCCTGCATCACGCCGTATTCTATCACGCCCGGCGTTTTATCGAACAGTCCGATAAACTGCGGCGCAAGGACATAATAAAGAGCCCCGATTGCTTCCGCCATCAGCACGGTAACGAGAATGGAAAAGCGCGCGCCCTTTTTAGCCCGTCCGTATTGTCTTGCGCCCAGATTCTGACTGACAAAAGTGGTCGCCGCCATATTAAAACTGTTGACGGGAAGGAACACAAAGCCTTCTATTTTGGCGTGAACGCCGTACCCGGCCATCGCCAGTCTGCCAAAGGAATTAATCTGTGACTGCACGATGACATTCGCAAAAGCGATAACCGAATTTTGCACGCCGGAAGGCAGTCCGTAGCTTATGACTTCCCGCAGAATATCCCGGTGAAAGCGGATTTTTTGAAGCTCCACCGTATAAATATTTCCTTCCCGCAGCAAATATATCATACAGAGCACAACGCTCACCGCCTGGGAAATAACCGTCGCCACAGCCGCCGCCCAGACGCCCCATCCGAATCCGCCGATAAACAGCAAATCCAGAACAATATTCACAAGCGAAGAAAAAATCAGATAGTACAGGGGACGCTTGCTGTTGCCGACCGCATTCATGATACTACAGCATACATTATACATGACGACTGCCAGCGCGCCAAGAAAATAATAGCGGAAATAGGCGACCGCCTCCGGCATCACTTCCGGGTCGGTCCGCATCCAGACCAGAAAAGTCGGTGTAAACGCTACGCCGATAACCGTAAGAAGCAGCCCGAAGACAAGCCCGAACGCCATCATCGTATGCACGGAACGGGACACCTGTTTTTCATCTTTTGCCCCGAAATACCGGGAAATCACTACGCCGCCGCCCATCCCAAGCCCCATGAAAAAGCTGACCATCAGAAAAATCAGATTCCCCGAAGACGTGACCGCCGCCAGCGCGTTCGTCCCCAGATATCTGCCCACGATAAAGGCATCAGCCGTATTATACAGCTGCTGAAAAACCTGGCTTAACAAAACGGGCATCGTAAACCGGAGCATCAGGGAATACGGATTCCCTTCCGTCATATCCAGCACATGCGCCGTCTTTTTCTCTCCCGTTTTTTTCCCGATAAATTCCATAACGTCCTTATCCCCTGTCAAAATTTCATGTTACATGCTTTCTAATGTATCTTATTCTTTTTCAGGGCGCAAGTCAACGGGGCGGCGGTGCTATTAGAAAACTCGGCGTCCGGGAGCGCGCCGCGGCCTGGGGCAGCATGTTCTCTTTGGTGGCACGCTCCCGGTTTTCCCACCAATCACAGAAATCATCTTGAAAAACTCCTTACTTTCTTATATAATTTTACTAGACGATTCTTCAACATACAAATATATCAGAATAGCAAAGGAGACATCATTATGAGATTAGTTACCCGTTCCGACTTTGACGGTCTGGCGTGCGGCGCCCTTTTAAAAGAAGTCGGCCTGATTGACAGCTGGAAATTCGCTCATCCCAAAGATTTACAGGATGGTCTTGTAGAAATTACGGAAAACGACGTGCTCGCCAATGTTCCTTTTGTGGAAGGCTGCGGACTGTGGTTCGACCATCATTCCAGCGAACACGAACGCAACGAACTTGCCGGAAAATATAAAGGAGAAAGCCGCATCACCCCTTCCTGTGCGCGCATCATTTACGAATATTACGGCGGTCAGGAACGTTTTGCCCACTTCGACGATATGATGGCAGCCGTTGACAAAGTCGATTCCGGGAACCTGACAATCGATGAAATACAGAATCCGACCGGATGGATTCTGGTCGGCTTTCTGATGGACCCCAGAACGGGACTCGGCAGATGGCGGAATTTCACCATTTCCAACTATCAGCTGATGGAAAAACTGATGGAATGCTGCCGCACCATGAATACGGAAGAAATTCTTGCGCTCCCGGACGTCAGAGAACGTATTGACGTTTATCATGAACAGGATGCCAAATTCAAAGAAATGGTGAAAGCGCATACCCGTGTGGAAAAAGACGTTATCATCTCCGACCTTCGCGGCGTAGACCCGATTTATTCGGGCAACCGTTTCCTGATTTACAGCATGTACCCTGAGCAGAACATCTCGGTATGGATTGTAAACGGCAAGGGCGGAAAAGGCTGTTCGGCGGCTGTCGGGTACAGCGTCCTGAACAGAACTTCCAATGTAAACGTCGGAAGCCTGATGTTAAAATACGGCGGCGGCGGCCATAAGGCAGTCGGAACCTGTCAGTTTGGCGATGAAGAGATGGATGCGAAGCTGGCGAGTCTGCTCGACGAAATTGTTAATTATAAAGAAAGCTGAGCGGTTTCCATTACATAAAACAGACATTTATTCCTTTTAACAGAAATCCCGCTGCGATGACAGCAATTTCCTTTCATACAAAAAACCGGCACGGTGCCCGAAATTCTGAAATTTCGACCCCGTGCCGGTTTTTATGCGCTTCTTTTTTTCCTACGCTTCTTTTTTTCCTACGCTTCTTTTTTTCCTTACGATTCTTTTTATTCCCTACGATTCTTTCTTTTCCTAACGTTTCTTTTCCCTACGATTCTTTCTTTTCCCCGCACTTCTTTTGTTACCGACACTCTTTTGTTACCGACACTCTTTTTAATACTGATACTTTTTCCGCTTACCGAGCAAAAACAGAACCGTCACTCCCACCGCCATGATTTCCGCCGCAACGATGGAAAACCAGATGCCGTCGAGCTGCCAGAATACCGGGAAAATCAGCACGGACAGGCATTGGAACACCAGCGTTCTGAGGAACGAAATCAAAGCCGATACGAGGCCGTCGCCGAGCGCCGTAAAAAAGGAAGAACCGAAAATGGCAAACCCGGAAAACAAAAAGGAAAACGAAAAAATTACAAAAGCATGGGTCGTCATTTCGCACAGCCCTTCATCGTACCCGACAAACAGCCGGGAAAGCGGCACAGAAAACAGCTGCCCCAAAATAAACATCAATGCCGCAAAAACACTGACGAGCACGATGCTCTTTTTTAACAGTCCCCTGAGCTCTTCAAGGTTCCGGGCCCCGTAATGATAGCCGACAACCGGAGCGCTTCCGACGGAATATCCGATGAAGACCGCCTGAAAAATCATTCCCACATACATCAGCACGCCATAAGCGGCAACGCCGTCCTCTCCCGCATATTTCATGAGCTGTACATTATAAATCATGCTGACAAGCGACATGGAAATATTGCTCATCAGCTCGGAAGAACCGTTCACGCAGACCTTTAACAGCGCGCCGCCGTCAAAACCGCACCTGACAAGCCGCAGCGCACTGTCATTTTTACGCCCGAAATAGAGAATCGGCAAAACGCCTCCCACGAACTGGCTGACAGCCGTCGCCGCGGCTGCGCCCTCTATTCCCCAGTGAAATCCCGCCACAAACAGCGCGTCCAACAATATATTGGCAATGCCCGCCGCCATTGTCACATAAAGGCCGAGTTTCGGCTTTCCGGCGGTCGCGAACAGACATTGAAATTCATATTGCAGCACATAAAAAGGAATTGCCGCCAGAATAATATATCCGTAAGTAAGACAGTCTTCCAAAAGCTGCCCCTCCGCCCCCATCAGCGACGCAATAGGACGCAGAAAAAGGAATCCGAGAACCGCAAGCAGGACACCGCATCCCGCAGATACATAAATAATCAGCGAGAAAAGCTCATTCGCCTTCTCCGTCCTGCCCGCTCCCATCGTAATCGCAATCAGCGCACCGCCGCCCGTTCCGAACATAAAACCGACACACCCCAGTATCATCAGCAAAGGCATGATAAAATTGACCGCCGCAAAAGGCGTCTTTCCCGCAAAGTTCGATACAAAAAAACCGTCCACCACACCGTATATTGACGTAAATACGAGCATTATCATGGATGGAAAGGTATAACGCAGTAAATGCTTATAATCAAAATGGTCCGATAACTGAATCATCCACAAAATCCTCCCTTTTTGCCCTGTCCTGCAGTGCGCGGAGAAACCGTTCCGTCAGTTCCAGATACTTTTGCACATCTTCCCCGGTCCAGGATGCGAGAATTTCGTTCTCGATGGCATATATCCGTCCGGCCGTGCGCGCTGCCAGCCGTTTTCCCGCTTCCGTCAGACAGACTTTTTTGTTTTTGTTCCCGGCCGCTTCCAGATACAGGACCCCTTCCGCTTCCAGCTTCCGGAGCGCGGAATTAATCGTCTGCTTGCTCAGACCGCAGTAACGGCAGATATCCCGTAGCAGACAGCTCTCCCCGTTATCGCAGATAGTATACAGAATCTGCATCGCACTGTCGGATAATCCCATCTTTACTGCCATCTCGTGATAGACCGCATCCATCTCCCCGAATAGATAATTATACCGTTTCATGACTTTGGAAACACTGCTGTCCGTTTTCTTTTTCCTGACAGTTTCGCCCATCGCACTTTCTCCTGTTCAAATATTTTTTTTGCTGCGATTTCATATCGTATGATTTTATAATATAATTTTACATAGTACGAAATCGTACCATGTGCAATTATAGTACGATTTCGTACGATTGTCAACAATTGTTTTTTAGTTATCATTTTAGGTCAGTTTACAAGGAACTACACGCAGACCGTGAAACGGGCTGCTGACAACAAAC